>DATBFU010000085.1:0-72856 GCA_036558325.1 Thermoanaerobaculia bacterium
AGCGCGCTGGCGATGAGCGCCCCCTCGCGCGCGACGATCTCGAGTTCCAGGCGCTGTGCCGCATAGGCGGCGACAGCGACGCGGGCTTCGCCATTTCGGATCCGCGGCGCGGTCGGCCCCTCGACGACTCCGCTCTCGGCAAAATCACGGATGGCGGCGAGACGCTCCACTTGCCGGCCCGGCTGGGGCTCACGCACGTACCTTCGAGGCACAAATGCGCGCGGCAAGACCGCCGGGTTCTCCGCGATGCGGCCGCTGCCGTCCTCCGCCACGATCTTCCACCCGGCCGGCGAGTCGTGACCCGGAGCGAAATAGACGTAGCGCACGTTCAAGAAAGAGAGAAACGGACTCGTCGGATCGTCCACGCGGTTGAACCAGACGGGCTGCGACACGCACCAGAGCGGGAACGTCTCAAAGAGCGGCAGGAAGGTCATCGCTTCGTAGCCCCGCACGTCCTCCAGCTCGTACATCGCCGAAATGTTGGGCACGAAGGCATTTCCGACAGCCGTCACGCGCCACGGCTGGCCTCGAGGGATCCGATCGAAGAGCGGAACCTGCGGATAGAAGGCGTCGGCGCGGAACGTCGCGTAGACGGGGCCCGCCTCGAGCCGCCGCTGGCCGAGGAGGAGGACCAGCAAAAGCGCCACGGTGAAGGATCCGCTGCGCCTCCGTGCCGCGAACCACGCCAGGAACGCGCCGATCGCGAGCGGCAGCGCCGCCACGAGAAAGTGGCTGCGCAGCTCTGCGTCGTTCATCCCCGTGGTTTCCGGCCGGCCGAGGAGGCGCCTGTTCAGGATGGCGAGCAGCAGGATTGTGGCGACTGCGGCGAACGCCAGGCGCGGGCCGGTGCTCCGCGGCTCCCGCTCGAGGCGGTCCACACCGAAAGCGGCGAGCGCGGCAAACGCGAACGCGCCCAGAAAGACCATTCTCTCGTTCAAACCGATGTCGAAGAACGGAAGCTTTGCGAGCCCATCGGCGACGCCAGGCAGCTTTGACCAGGAAGCGATTCCGACGAGCCCGGTCACCACGAGTGGCCACTTCTCCCGTCGCCGGGATCCGAGTCCGAGAATCACGAGCGGCAGCAACAGCGAACCGGCGTAGGCGGCGGGCTCGATGTACTCCGAATTCGACTTGCCTTTTCCGAACTCGCCGAAGGCATAGGGCACGAGATTCTTCGAGGAGCGCTCGATCGCCTTCGCCAGCGGCTCTGAGCGCACGGTGTGAACCGCGAAATAGTTCTTTCGAAAGGTGTACTCCATGGTCTTTTGCGCGGCTTCCCAGAAGGGAAGAAGCAGCACGGCAGACAGTCCGAGTGTCAGGACCCCGGCCCCGGCGGCGAGACCGAGGGCGCGAAGGCGGCGCGCACGGTCTGCGCGCGCGAGATCGAAGAGAAAGAACACGCCCGCTCCGGCGACTACATGGAGAAGCGTCTCCGGATGCCCGCCGGTCACGTTCGCAAGGAGCGCCGCGACGGTCAGCCCCATCGCCCGCCGGTCCGCGTCCCGCGCCAACCGGCGCAGTCCGAGCAGGAGCAGGGGGAACGGAGCCGCCGCCGTCGAGAGCGGATAGCCGGCGTAGAACACCAGATAATCGGAGAAGGCCCACCCGGTGGCGCCCAGGAGCGACGGCCCCTCCCCACACCCGACTTCCCGCAGGAAGAGGTACGCGCACAGGAGCGCCAGGAAGGTTCGATAGGCCATTTCGAAGGTCCAGGCCGACGAGAGCGGCAGCAGCAGTCCCGCCCAGGTTGTTGGATGGAAAACCTGCGGCTGTTGTGTTGCGAGCAGGGGCTCGCCGGCCAGCAGGAAGCGATTCCAGAGGGGCAGCCTTCCATTCTGGAGCGCCTCCCGGGCCGCCTTCCGGAATGGGATCTCCTGATACACGACGTCGGAGAGGGTCGGGTTCCGGTTCGCCCCGATGCCCATCGCGCCGCGCTGCGCGGCGAGCGGGTAATCGTTGTACGCGATGTCGAGGGGCGCGTACACGCCGGCCGTGCAGAGGGCGCGGCCCATGAGGAGGAAGGGACCGAGGAGAAGAAGCGCGGCGGCGACCCAACGGATCGGCGAGACGAAACGCCGCGCCAGAAGGAGGGTCCCTCCCGCCGCGCCGAAGTAGACCGCGAGCAGCCGCAACACCGCCATGCGAAACGGTCTCTCGCGAGCGGCGCGGGCGCCGACCTTACGGAGCGCCCTCCTCGACGCCCCCCTCGTAGTAGTCGAGCCCGGAGTGATCGAGGACTTCTTCGCCCACCAGGATCCGCAGGGTGTTCGTCAGCTTCAGGTGCTGAATGAAGAGGTCGTGCTCGGGACGCAGGTCGGCCCGCGACATCGGGCTCTTGAAATAGAAAGAGAGCCACTCCTGGATTCCCGAAAGGCCGGCGCGGCGCGCGAGATCCAGGAACAGGATCAGGTCGAGAACGACCGGAGCGGCGAGAATCGAATCGCGGCAGAGAAAGTCGATCTTGATCTGCATCGGCTGCCCGAGCCACCCGAAGATGTCGATGTTGTCCCACCCCTCCTTCGCGTCGCCGCGCGGCGGGTAGTACTCGATTCGCACTTTGTGGAAGTAGTCGCGATAGAGCTCGGGATACATCTCCGGCTGGAGGATCGCATCGAGGACCGAGGCCTTGCTGACCTCCTTGGTCCGGAACGACCCGGGATCGTCCAGGACCTCGCCGTCCCGGTTCCCGAGGATGTTCGTCGAGAACCAGCCGTGGAGGCCGAGCATCCGGGCGCGCAGGCCGGGCGCGATGATCGTCTTCATCAGCGTCTGCCCGGTCTTGAAATCCTTGCCCGCGATCGGAACGCCGCTCGCCCGAGCCATCTCGGTCAGCGCCGGAATGTCCACGGTCAGATTCGGGGCGCCGTTGGCGAACGGTATTCCCGCGGCGATGGCGGCGTAGGCGTACACCATCGAGGGCGAGATCTCGGGCGAGCTCTCCCGGAGGCCCCTCTCGAAGGCGGCTCGCGTTTCGTGGACCGCCGACGGCTGCGCGTACACCTCCGTCGAGCCGCACCAGATCATCACGCAGCGCTTCGCTCCGGTCTTCGTCCGGAAATCCTGGATGTCGCGCGCGAGCGCGTCGGCGAGATGCATCTTGGACGGCGCCGACTTGACGTGGCGGCCGTCGAGATTGCGCACCCAGGCGCGCTCGAAGACCGCCGGCCAGGGCGAGAGCGCCTGGAGGTCGCCCTTCACGGCCGAGAGGAGCTCGGACGGCACGACCCCGGCCTTGACCGCCGTCTCGTACGCGTCGTCGGGAAAGATGTCCCAGCCGCCGAACACGAGGTCCGAGAGCCCGGCGAGCGGCACGAGCTCGCGAATCGGGACGAAGCGCGGCGAGGTCCGCTTGCCGAGACGCAGTTTCTGCATCTGCGTCAGCGAACCGAACGGCCGCGCCAGGCCCTTCTCGATCAGGCGGACTCCGGCGACGAGCGTGGTCGCGACGGCGCCGAGCCCGGGGATCAGGACGCCCAGGGGTCCGTCGGCCGGCGCGATCTCGCGCGCGAGCTCGGGATAGAACGAGGTGCGGTCGGTCATGAAGCCTTTCTTCGGGATCGACGCCATTCCAGAGAAAGCAGAACGACGAAGAATATCGGAGCGCCGGCCGCTGCGGCCACCAGAAACCAGTTGGCCTTGCCGAAGAGGGAAAGGGCGATCACGAGATAGATGAAGTCGCGCCGCCCGAGCAAGTCGGCGACCCTCGACACGGCGCCATCGACCTCGTTTGTGACGGAGACGAAGAGCGGACCCTCGCGCACTCCCCGCATCGTGCTCCAGTAGACGAAGCCCGCCGAGGCGAAGGTCCCGGCGACCGCCGCGGCACCGAGCCAGAGGGGCCAGGCCGCGCCCGCGGCGCGGCTCCAGCCGATTGCCATGCAGCCGAAGATCGCGGCGTGGACGACGTTGTCGCCCCAGAAATCGAGGATTCCTCCGAACCGGGATTCGAGCAGCTTCAATCGCGCGAGCTCGCCGTCGCAGCCGTCCAGGATCGAGTGCAGGAGGAACGCCAGCGCGCCGAGCGTCTGGAGCGCCGGGCGTTCCGACAGAAAGAACAGCGCGCCGAAGAATCCGATCGCGACGGAGACGAGGGTCATTTGATTCGGGGTCACCGAAGTGTGCGCCAGCCGGCGGCTCACGGCGAGCGAGACGGGCCTCTCGAAGCGGCGAGACATGAAGCCCTCCGTGTCCCGAATGAGACTCCGGAGAAGCCATCGCTCCGCCCGCGGCAGATCCGCCGGCGATCCCACGGGGACGCCGAGGTCCGCCGCCGGGTGCCCCGAGGCGATCCGACGAACCTCCGAGGTGCGCAGCACGCGGTTCCAGGGCAGCACGACGGCCCCCTCGGGCGCCGGCGCGCCGGCCGCCAGCCGCTCGACGTCGATTCCATCGAGCGCCCGGGCGAGCGGGCTCCCCGGAGTCACGCCGGCCACCGCCACTCGCGAAAACCCGGCGCGCCTCGCGGTCAGCGCCGTGCGGCGGACGATCGGGAGCCCGAGCAGCTCCGTTTCCGGAGGCACCGACGACGGCCCGTCGGGCGCGACGAGGAGGAGCGACGACGGCGCGCTCATCGCCCCGGCACCGGCAGCGTCTCGCCGCGCCGGCGGCTCGACTCCTGCGAGAGGGCGAGGAGTTCGGCGCAGAGGCCGGCGTCCTCGAGGCTCTCGCCGCGCGCCGCCGGATCCCGCACCTCGCGCAGGAACTCCCGCGCAACGCCGCCGAACCAGTCCGCGTGATGCGACCCTTCGGCAATGGACGGCATCTCGCGGATCCGCGGCGGAGCGTCCTCTTCGGAAAGCGTCACGCGTCCGCCGTCGAGGGCGATCGTGCCCCGCTCGCCTTCGATGACCGCCGAATTGCCGCGCGCGTCGGCCGCCCACGTCAGGAAGATCTCCGCCCGCGTGCCGTTCCAGTCGAGCCTTACCTCGGCGGTGTCTTCGAGCGGGTACTCGCGGTGCCTGCGCGTCTCGAGGACCGCGGAGAGCGATCGCGGGCGCCCTCCCAGCCACTCGCGCAGCACGTATGCGGCATGCCATCCGTGGTCGAAGAGCACGCCGCCGCCGGCCTGCGAGGGGTCGATCCTCCAGTTGCCCTTCTCTCCCGCCGCGACGGCCGGCTGCGTGCGGAGCGTCTCCCAGCGGCAGCGCCGGACGCGCCCGACGGCGCCCTCGCGCAGCAGCCGCGTCACCTCGGCGACGGCCGGCGCGTGCTTCCAGTTGTGCACCGTCACCAGCGCCTTCCCCCGCTCCCGCGCGAGCGTTCCGAGCTCCGCGACCCCCGACGGATCGAGGGCCAGCGGCTTTTCGCACAGCACGTGGAGCCCCCGTGCGAGCGCCGCCTTCGCGAGCGGAACGTGCAGGGACGGCGGCGCGCAGATGTCGGCGAAGTCGAGGTCGTCGCGGGCGAGAAGCTCCTCGGCGGACACGTACCAGGTCGCCTCGGGCCAGGCCTCGAGAAACGGCGCGCGCCCGTCCGGCCTCCCGTCCGCCGCGCCGATGAACGCCACCTCGGGAACGCCGCCCCAGCCGGGCAGATGCCCGTGGCGCGCGACGAGGCCCACGCCGATCAAGGCTCCCCGAAGCGCCGCGGGCGCCGCCGAGGACGCGGGGCTCAGTCGAGCTTCCACTGCCTCGCGACGGTCCCGATCGCCTCGTCGAGGATCTCGAGCCCGTCGAGCGCGGTCCGCTCGTCGATATTGAGCGGCGGGTTGATCCGGATGACCGGCGTGTAAGACATCGCGACGAGGCCGCGGCGAAGGCACTCCTGGAACAAGGCCTTCGTGAAATCCTTCGAGACGAGCGTCTTCGTGCGCCGGTCGGTCACGAGATCGAGCCCGAGCAGCAGTCCCTTGCCGCGTACGTCGCCGACGATCCGGTGCTTCTCCTGCATCGCCTGGAGCCTCGCGAGCATCGCGCCCCCGACGCGCGCGGAGTTCTCCACGAGGTTCTCGCCCGTGATGATTTCGAGCGACGCGAGTCCGGCGGCCGCCGCCAGGGGATTCCCGCCGTAAGACGAAGAGCTGCCCGATGGGTTCGACCACGGCTTCGCTTTCGTCAGCGCGTCGGTCGAGATCACGCCGGAGAGCGGGAAGCCGCTTCCGACGCCCTTGCCGACCGTCAGGACGTCGGGCACGACGCCGTCGTGGTCGACCCCCCACATCCGGCCGGTGCGGCCGAAGCCGGTGATCATCTCGTCGGCAATGAAGAGCGCGCCGGCTTCCTTCGCGATCTCGCGGATCGCCGAGAGGAATCCCGGCGGCGGAATGACGTTGCCGGCGGTTCCCTGCATCGGCTCGACGATGATCGCGGCCACCGCGCCGCCCGTCTGGTTCTTGATGACGTCCCGCGTCTTCTCCGCGCACGCGATTCCGCAGTCGGGATACGTCAGCGAAAGCGGACAGCGATAACAGGAGGCGTACGGCGCCGAATAGCAGCCCGGCGCGAAGGGACCGAGGCCGTCCTTGAAGTCTCCCCAGAGGAGCGGCAGCACGCCACCGGTCTTGCCGTGGAACGCGCCGGAGTACCCGACGAACTCGAACTTCTTCGTCGCCGATTTCGCGAGGCGGAACGCCGCCTCGACCGCTTCCGCGCCGCTCGAGAAGAGCTGGATCCGCGTCAGCCCGGGCGGCGTCACCGAGCCGAGGAGCTCGAGGAACCGGGCGCGCGTCTCGGTCGTGAAGCTGCCGAAGGTCAGCCGTTCGGCTTGCGTCTTCAACGCCTCGACGTACCGCGGATGACAGTGGCCCACGGCGCCCACCGCGATGCCGGCGATGAAATCGATGTACTCGCCGCCGTCCTCGTCGTAGAGCCGGCTCCCCTGCCCGCGCGCCATGGCGAGGCCGGAGTAGAGGGCGAAGGACTGAAGGCCGGGCGCCATGTGGCGCGCCTCGAGATCCACGACGCGCTTCGAACGCGGGCCGACTTCGTTGCGTTTGCCTTTGACGACCTCGGTCATCGGGAAACTCCCACCTCTCTCACCTCTCTGCGGAATCGCACGGCGAGCGCCTCGGCGATCCGCGGGGCCGCGACGTCGCGGTAGAGCGCGAAGCTCGGCCAGGCGTTCAGGTCGATGAGCACGAGCCGGTTGTCCGGTCCGGCGATGGCGTCGCCGCCGAAGACCTCGAGGCCGAGCGCCGCGGCGGCGCGGCCCACGAGCGCGCGCAGAGCGTCGCGGTCGAAGCGGTGGTTCTCGAGCTTCTGGTCGCGATGGTAGAACCACTCGAACCAGGAAAGTTCCACGTCGTTCTCCCCCGCCACACCATAGAACTTGATGAGATCTCCGGGCGCGTGCTCCTGGAGCACGGCGCGTGAGATGCCGCGCGCCGCCAGGCGTCCGAGACGCGCCGAGAGCTCATCCGGCCCGTCCGCGCGCGAGACGTCTCCGGCCTGCGTCGCGTGGACGTCGCCTCGCTTGATCCAGATCGGGAATGCGGGAACGTCGGGTGTGTCGGCGCGCGCGGTCTCGACGAGAACGCTCCGCGGGAAGGAGATCCCGTGACGCGCAAAGCGCTCGATCGTACGTTCGCGGTCGGTGTTTCGGATCGCATCCGGCCGGTTCACGATACGGACGCCCCGACGCTGCCACGCGGCCAGACGCTCCACGACCCCGGACCGTTCACACATCACGAAGAGGAAGGGCGGGACGGAGGCGGCCTCGGCGTCGTCCGGCCGCTCCGGCAGCTCTTCCGCCGACCTCAGCGCGACGTCAAATCCGCGGTCCTCGAGCGCCGCGGCCGTGGCGCGGAGGATGAGCGCGTCGTCGGTCTCGCGGCCCGGCGAGTGCGCGAGCTCGCGATAGACGCCCCAGCAACGCGGCCGAACGCTCACGCCGCGCCTCCCGCCGCGATGGGCGCCGCGCCGGCGAGAAGCGACTCCGCCAGGCGCACGTCCTCGGGGCGATCCACGTCCACGGCCTTCCCGATCGAGACCGCGCGCATCGGCTCTCCTTTCTCGCAGAGCCAGGCGAGATACTCGCGGAGCCGCGCGAGCGATCGGGGCGGCGTCTTCGCCCGCGCCCGCTGCGGCACGGCGTAGATGCCCGCGGTCACGGCGTTCCCCGCCGCGCCCCCGACGCGGCGAATTCGTCCCGCAGGGTCGCTCTCGACCCAGAGCGGCTTCTCGTCGGCGACGAGCGGCGTCACCGCGAGGACCGTCTCGTCTTCCGGCGCCGACGCCGCCGCGCGCGCGAACCCCGTGAAATCCTCCGGCGTGCAGACGGTGTCCACAGTGGCCACGAGCAGACGTCCGGGCGGCGAGATCCGGACGATCGTCTCGAAGCTCTCGAGAGAATGCGGCGTCGAGCGCAGCACGATCGTGCGGACGAGGTCCGGGAAACGCGCGCGCGCGAAGGCCGCGCAATCCTCCTCGTTCTCGTTGAAGATAATCGCCACGCGCTCGATCCCCGCCGCCGCGAAGTTCGACAGGATGCGGGCGAGAAGCGGCACGCCGGCCACCTCGACGAGCGGCTTGGGACGGCCGAAGGACGCGAGACGCGAGCCCTCGCCGGCGGCGAGGAGTCCTCCCGCGGCGAAAGACGTCACGCGAGCACCCCGGAGAGCTCCGTCAGCCGCCCGATGACCGGATCGCCCGGACAGCAGGCTCCGGCCTCCGAGGGCTCCGCGCGCACCCAGACGTGGCGCATGCCGATCGCCCGCGCCCCGGCCATGTCTCGCGGCAGAGAGTCGCCGACGAAAACAGCGCGGCGCGGCGGGACGCCGAGGGCGGCGAGCGCCGCGTCGAAGATTCGCCGGTCCGGCTTCTCGGCGCGCACGACGGCCGAGTCGATGGCCGCGTCCACGTGCGGCGCGAGGCCCGTTTCGCGGCAGACCGTCTCGAGGTTTCCGTAGAAGTTCGAGACGACCGCGACGCGGAATCGCGCGTGGAGGTCTTCGAGCACCGCCGCGTTGCGCGACAGATGGGCGCGGGCCTCCTCGAGGAAATCCGCGGCCACGCCGGCCGCGGCGTCCGCCCGCCCGAGGCGGTCGGCGACGCCGGCGGAGAGCTTCCGGACCGTCTCGTCGAAGGAAAGGTCGCGGGGGATCGTTCCCACGAGCGCGTCGTCCGCGTCGTAGAAGGCGCGGTCGAACCGCTCGGAAGGAACGGCGTCCCCTCCGAAGAGCCGCCGGAAACGCTCCTTCCAGGCAACACCGTCGCTGTCGAGCGTTCCCCCGAAGTCGAGGAGCACGGCGCGCACCGGAGCGGATGCCGCCGTCACGGCCTCGCCTCCCCGCGGGCGAGCTTCGCGAGGGGCGCGTCGGCGCGATGAGGACGCAGCGTCCGCGCGAAGATCACGAGGAGGCCCGGGAGCGCCCACGCGATCTCGCGGGCCCGCCGCACGAGGCCGTAGGCCACGCCCTGCGCCGGCGAAAGGCCGAGGAGCACGCAGATCCCGGCGCGCGCGCCCTCGGCACCGCCGATGCGGCCCGGCAGAAACAGCAGCATCGTGACCGCGACGTTGGTCAGCGCTTCGATGCCGAGCGCCCGGGCCCAGCCGCCGCCCGGCGCGAGGCGGTGGAGCACGATTCCGGTTTCCACCGCGCCGCCGCACCATCCGAGGAAGCACAGCGCGATGCCCGCGGCGAACGCTCCGCGGCGCTCGTCGTGGAAACGGCGGATGCTCGTGTCCACGGCGCGCGCCTGCTCCCGGTGCCGCAGGAGCCGGGAGAAGATCCGGAAGCGCGAGAGCCAGGCCACCGCGCCGCCGTACGTCCCCCGCCGAAGCGCCCACGAGAGCCCGCCGAGCATCGCGCCGAGCAGCCCGACGCCCGCGAGCGCTCCGGCCCGCGCGGCGGACGACATCGGAAAGCGCGCGAGCGCCACGCCGACGCCGGCAAGCACGAAGGCGACCTGGGCGATGAGGTCCACCTGCTTGTGGAGCGTGACCGACGCGAGCGCCGGACCGGCGCCGAGGCTGTCCGACAGGAAGCGCACCTTCAGCGGCTCGCCCGCCACGCCTCCGGGCGACACGTAGTTCGCGGCGTCGCCGGCCAGGTAGACGCCGAAGAGTCCGGGCAGCCTCGACGCGGCCGGCCGCGGGTCCATCACGACCCACCAACCGAGAAAGAACGCGACCTGCGCGAGACCGTAAAGAGCGACGACCACGAAGAAGAGCGCGCCGATATTGCGGAGGTTCTCCTCGATGGCGCTCCACCCCACCGTGCGGAAGAGCCAGACGAGGAGGGCGACGCCGGCGGCGGCGAGGGCGAGCCGCAGCGCACTCCGGCCCGGCTGGCGGGCCGGCCTCGGGAGGCCACCGGGTTCCATGCGATTCTGCGGCGGGGTCTCGGAGGGCGCTCGGGTCAAACCGCTTCCCGCGGAGCGGGCTTCAACAGCGCCTTCAGCTCCTGCGGCAGCGAGAAGCTCACGTTCTCCTTGACGGTCTCGAACTCTTCGACCTTCGAGACGCCGAGTCTTTCCCGGGCGTAGCGCACGACCTCCTGGACGAGGATCTCGGGCGCGGACGCGCTCGCCGTGAGTCCCAGGACGCGCACGCCATCGAGCCACTCCGGCCGGATGTCCTCCGCGCGCTCGATCAGATGCGAGGCCACGCCCTGGTCGCGGGCGACCTCACAGAGACGGAGGGAATTCGAGCTGTTCGGCGCGCCGAGGACGAGGAGCAGATCGACGAACGGCGCCATCGCCTTCACCGCGTCCTGCCGGTTCTGGGTCGCATAGCAGATGTCGTCCTTCGCCGGGCGCGCGAGCCTGGGGAACCGCCGCTTCAGAACCTCGACGATGTCGCGGGTATCGTCGAGCGAGAGCGTCGTCTGCGTCAGATACGCCACCCGCTCCGGGTCCGGCACCTGGACGGCCTCGGCCTCTTCCTTGCTGCCGACGAGTCGGATCGAATTCGGCGCCTCGCCGAGCGTCCCGATCGTTTCGTCGTGGTCCTCGTGCCCGATGAGGATGATCGTGTAACCGCTGCGGGCGTACTGGATCGCCTCGAGGTGGACCTTGGTCACCAGCGGGCAGGTCGCGTCGATCGTGCGCAGCCTCTTTCGCCGCGCGTTCTCGCGCACCGACGGCGCGATGCCGTGCGCCGAATAGACCAGCCAGGCGCCGTCCGGCACGTCGTCCACTTCCTCGACGAAGCGGGCGCCCTTGCTGCGGAGCTCGTCCACGACATAGCGGTTGTGGATGATCTCCTTGCGGACGTAGACCGGGCCCTCGCAGACGTCGAGCGCCTTCTCGACGACGTCGATCGCCCGCACCACACCCGCGCAGAAACCTCGCAGGCCGGCGACGAGGAGCTTCTCGATCCGCGGCGCGGGAGAAGACGCGCTCACCAGGTCACCGTCTCCGCGACGATCGCACGCGGCCCTCCCGCGCGGCCCGGGCGCGCGCCCGTGCGGTCGGCGAGGTCCGGGTACAGCGCGAGGGCCGTCTCGACGACGCCCGCGGGATCGAGCTTGAAGTTGGCGCGCTGCATGGGCGCGGGGCTGTGCTCGACGAACTGATCGGGAATCCCGTGCACGCGCAGCCCCTCGGCGTTCCAGCCGGCGCGGTGGAAGGCCTCGAGGACGGCGCTGCCGAAGCCGCCGAGCGCCAGATGTTCCTCGAGCGTGAGGACGCGCGGCGCGGACTCGTGCACCGCGCGAAGGAGCTCGAGGTCGAGCGGCTTGGCGAAGCGGGCGTTGGCGACTCCGGCGTCGATGCCGTGCTCGGCGAGCATCGCCGCGGCCTCCTCGGCCACCGGCACCATCGATCCGTAGGCGACGAAGAAGAGGTCGCGCCCCGGCCGCCGGATCTCCCCTTTGCCGATCGGAATGGCGGCGACCTTTTCGTCGAGCGGCACGCCGAGGCCGGCCCCGCGCGGGTACCGGACCGTGAACGGCTTGCCCGACTCCAGCGCGGTGTAGATCAGGTGCTGCAGCTCGTTCTCGTCGCGCCCCGCGGCGACCGTCATGTTGGGGATGCCGCGCGTGTAGGCGATGTCGTAGATGCCCTGATGCGTCTTCCCGTCGTCGCCGACGAGCCCCGCGCGATCCACACAGACCGTGACCGGAAGGTTCTGCAGGCAGACGTCGTGGATGAGCTGGTCGTAGGAGCGCTGCAGGAAGGTCGAATAGATCGCGACGACGGGCTTCCAGCCCTCCTTGGCCATGCCGGCCGCCATGATCACGGCGTGCTCTTCGGCGATGCCGACGTCGTACACGCGGTCCGGGAACTTCTTCTTGACCTCGATCAGAGCCGTCCCCTCGAGCATCGCCGCGCTGATGGCGACGATCTTCTCGTCCTTCTCCATCAGGCCGATGAGCGTCCGGGCGAAGACCTGCGAGTACGTAAAGCGCGGCGCCGAGCCCGGGGCGCCGGTCGGCGTGCCGGGCTGATGGAACTTGCACGGGTTCTCCTCGGCCATCGGATACCCGCGCCCCTTGTGGGTCAGCGCGTGGATGACGACCGGGGTGCCGTCGGCGGAGACGTCCTTCGCGCGGGCGAGCGCGTCCTCGAGCTCGACGAAATTGTGGCCGTCCACGGGCCCGACGTAGTGGAAACCGAGCTCGTCCCACACGAGGTTCGGAAGGAAGAGCCCTTCCACGGAGCTCTTGAGCTTCCGCGCCAGCTCCCAGGCCTTGTCGCCGTGAGGCAGGCGTTTGACGAACTTGTGGCCCTTCTCGATGAACTTCCCGTAGGCCGGATGCAGCTCGAAACGGTTGCGCCAGTGCACCATCCAGCCGACGTTTTCGGAGATCGACCAGCCGTTGTCGTTCAGGACCACGATCAGCCGCTTGGGCTTCACGTGAACGATGTTGTTCAGCGCTTCGTAGCTCGGACCGGAGGTCAGCGCGCCGTCGCCGACGATCACGACGACGTACGGATCCTCCGCGGCCTTCTGGAGCGCCATCGAGACGCCGAGCCCGTAGGACAGGCCCGTTCCGGCGTGGCCCGCCGCGAGCGTGTCGTGCGCGCTCTCGGTCGGCTCGGCGAAGCCGGAGAGCCCGCCCGGAGTCCGGATCGAGGCGAACTTCGCGCGGCGTCCCGTGACGAGCTTGTGGGTGTAGCACTGGTTCGACGTGTCCCACACCAGGCGGTCCTTCGGGCTGTCGAAGGCGCGGTGGAGGGCCAGGGTCAGCTCGACGACGCCAAGATTCGAAGCCAGGTGGCCCCCGGTCTTCGTGATCGTCTCGATGATCGTGTCCCGACACTCCTGCGCCAGGACCTCGAGTTGCTTATGGCTGAGCGGCTTCAGGTCGCGGGGACCGTCGATGCGGTTCAAAACTTTCATGGCATCGCCTTCTGCACCCCACCCTCGAAACGCCGGGCGGCTGGCGCCGGCCCGTTCCTCGGCTGTAAAAGAAGGCAGTATATCAGGCCGAATCTCGTTCTCATGATAGGGTTTACGGTCGCGAGCCTCGCTCGCGCCGGCGCGGAGGCGTTTCGAGAACGCGGCCGCGCCTCACGAAATAAGGAGATGGAAGCCGCATGGATTCCGTTCGCATCGGTTCCGAGGAGCACAAGCGACTCTTCTGCCGGACGTTCGTCGAGACCCACGATCCGTTCAAGCCCGAAGCGATCGTCTGGCCGGACCTCGACGCGGAGAGTCTCGCGCGGCTCAAGTCGCTTCCCGTCTGGAACGAGGCCGCGCGCACCGAGGCGGCGACGGCGGTCAAGGTCCAGGCGCTCGGCCGGACGGAGACCGATCCGATCCTCGCCGAGGCCATCGCTCTCCAGGGCTACGAGGAGGGCCGCCATGCCGACGTCATCCGGCGGCTGACCTCCTTCTACGGCATTCCCGTCAAGCCTTTCCCCGAGCCCGAGGCGCCGAAAAACCCCACCTGGACTTTTCTCCGAACCGGCTACGGCGAGTGCCTCGATTCCTTCTTCGCGTTCGGCCTCTTCTCGCTCGGGAGCAAGTCCGGCCTCTTTCCCGACAAGGTCGTCGCCGTCTTCGAGACGATCATGCAGGAGGAGGCGCGCCACATCCTCTTCATCGTCAACTGGGCCGCGTATCTGCGCGCGCAGCGTCCGCTGCCGCTGCGCCCCGCCTTCGACGCGCGACGGGCCTGGAACGTCGTCGCGCAGGCGGTGGACCGGGTGCGCGGCGCCATGCAGCTCGGCGGCGGCGGCGGCGATGAGCAGTACGGCTTCACGCTCTCGAGCCACACGAGCTTCTCGGACTTCTCGCTGAGGCCGTTCCTGGAGCTGTGCCTCTCGGAGAACGAGCGCCGCTTCGCGCCCTACGACCGGCGCCTGCTGCGGCCGACGCTCGTGCCGTCGGCGGTCAAGGCGCTTCTGAAAGTGTTGCCGCGCGGGAAATCGGCGACGCCTTCGAGCGCCGCCGCGGCCTGAGCCCGAGTTAGAGGACCTTCTTCGCGCGGAGCTCGCGCAGGATCACCCAGCCGAGCAGCCCGGCCGCCAGCAGGAGGAGCGGCGGCCCGAGGAACATGAAGACGACGAACGTGTAGGCCGTCTCCTTGATGAGCAGGACGATCGCCAGCGCGAGCATCACCATCGTCGCGATCGCCGCAACCCGCAGCGCCTTCGCTTCCTTCGCCGACGCGGTCCGGATCTCGCTCACTTCATGGCCTGCTTTTCGGGCGGGGCCTCGGCCTTCTCGGGCGTGTGCGCCGGGCCGTGGCAGTCGAGGCAGGAATCCTGCCCCGCCATCAGCTTCGGAATCTCTTCCTTGTCGTGCTTCGCGAGGAAATTCTGGGCGCCGCCGTGGCATGAAAGGCAGCGGAGGTTCGAGTACGGGACCCGCACCTTCAACGGCAGCTCGTATTGGCCCGTGAGATTCCGATACGTGTGGCCGAGGCCCGCGAATTTGGCGCCGAGCGTTCCGGTGAACCCGTAATCGCTGTGGCAGGTATAACAGTGGTTCTCCTGGATGTACCGGTTCTTGTAGTGCACGGCCGCGAGCGATTCGCTCTTCGGATTGCGCAGATCGGTGAAATGGCCGTCCATGACGTGGCAGGCGCCGCACGCCTCGGTCTTCATGGACTCGCTCATTCCGTGCGCCGTCGCCAGGAAGAGCACGACGACGGGCAACACGACGATCGCGCCGAGAAGCATCGCCTTCGAAGCCGCCGTCACGCCCCGGCGCCGCACCATCCGCCACAGGACGACGATCAGAATGAGATTCAGGGCGGCGAAGACGAGTCCGACGCCCTGAATCCACTGATTCGTCGTTCCGAGCCAACCGCGCGGATCCGGCACGCCGAAGTCGCGCGGAGCGCCCGCGAGCGCCGCCGGCGCGAGGAAAGCCGCGAGCGCGACGGCGCGGCGCTTCACTACTTCTTGCCCGGGTAGTCCTTCAACCAGGCCCCGTCCACGGCCTTGGCGCCGCGCTTGTCCTTCTCGGCCACGAGCCACTTGCCCGCGTCATTCAGGTCGTGCGCGTCCTTCTTGGGGAGCTTGTCGATGTGGCAGGTCGTGCAGTCCTTGACCGTCACGCCGGCGGCCTTGGCCTGTTTCTGAATGTTCATGTCAGCCGAAGACGTTCCGGAGAACGCGACCCAGCCGCCCCAGAAGAGAAGCGCCGCGGTCAACGCGAGACGGGAGCCCCTGGTCTTCATCGAGTTCCTCCTCAAAGAATGCGGAAATCCTACGTCACGGAGTCCAATGGAGGAAGACCCCGTAGCGATTCGCGTTGTAGTCGGCCAGGCTCCCGGCCTGGTCGAACGCCGGCTTCTCGCCGTACTGGTCTCGGAGCCACTCGAACGCGGCGCCGTAGTGGGCATTGAAGGCGTATTCGGCGCGCGCCCGGACTCGGTTGATGGTGAAGGGAATCGACCCGACGTTCTTCATCCAGAGATACGCGCCGTCGAGCGTCAGGCTCTTCCAGAGGGCCCGGAGGCCGCCCTCCCACGTGTGTCCCATCTCCTTCTGCGCCTCGGGCACGATGTCGAAGTCCTGAGGCTGGCGGATCAGGATGCCGCGATCGACCTTGAACTCCCCCGCCGACGCGTGGAAGGTGAGGATCTTCGCGACCGGACCGACCTCGAGATCGGCGTTGAGCTCGCGGACCCGCGTGTTGTAGCCGATCTCGGGCGCGTCGCCGTGGGCCTGCGTCTCCTGCCACGTCCCGCCGATCCGCACGAGATCCTTCCACTTCCAGCCGCCCCGCAGCTTGAATCGGTCGCGCGCGGTGAAGTCCGTCCGGAAGATCGGCTGGTTGCCGTCGTCCCGCCGGTAGTCGGCGGAGGCCGTGAATCCGTCCTTCGCGTAGCTCACGCCCGCGCCGTAGGTGTTGACGGTCCGCGTGAAGTTCTGGCCGGGCTCCGCGGCGAGGATCTCGGAGCTCTGCGTCGAGAACGTGACGTCCTGATGCGTCTGCGACCATCCGGCGTTGAAGGCGAAAGGACCGAAGAGCCTCGCGGTGACCGTCGCGTCGAAGGTTCGATCCGTCCGGTCGATCGCCGAGTCGTACTGGACGAGCTTCTGGAGATCCCCCACGCTCACGCCGCCGTACGTCACGGTGTCGACGAAGAGGCTCGTCACGAGCGACAACCCGTCGAGCGTCCGGCTCTTCTCGGTCCAGCCGGCCGTCAGATCGACGTTCGGCGCGAGATTGACGTCGGCGCGCACCGAGCCGCGCCAGTAGTCGGTCTTGGCCTTGGCGCTGATCGTGTCGTCGAGCCCCGAGAAGAAACGCGCGATCTGAAACGAGACGAAGCTGCCGGTGTCGATCTCGCTCGACTGCGCGTCGCCGTTGGCGTCGGCGCGGATGTAGCTGCCGACGAGCTTGACGCGCGAGAAGATCGTCCCCGAGACCCAGGCGCTCGTGACCGGCGTGTTCACCCGGCTCGTGGTCGTGCGGTCGATGCCGTCGGCCGTAATGGGCTGGCCGAGGATCGGGAAGTCGATGTTGCCGTTGCCCGCGCCGGCGCGGAGCGACGCGACGTCCGTCCACCGGTAGCGCCGCCATCCCTGGATCACGGCGCCGCGCACCGGCCCCACGTCGAAGGCGAGCCCGATGCGGTACTCGTCGTCCACCGCCTGCACGCGGTCGTCGAGCGCGAACTCGTTCTCGCCGACGTGATACGTCGTCGTGCCCGGGCCGCGGTAGACGTTGCGCGTGAAGCCGAGGATGGGCGTGAGCTTCTTGCCGGGAAAGATCTCGAGCGTCGCGTCGTAGATGTCGCGCGAGCGGTTGTAGGTCTGCTGGCCCGGGACGATGCCCTCGTCGAGAAACGGGTTGGCGAACGCGGGCAGGGCGCTGTAGAGATTCGTCCGTCGCCAGCTGAAGTTCAGCCGGAAGGTATCGACCTGGCCGGCCCGGAAGCGCAGCGCGCCCGCCGGTCCCGCGCCGAGGTCGTCGGCATCGACGTGCGCATAGTCGAAGACCCCGTCGAGCGGCCCCGCGGAGTCCCACGAGAGCGTCCGCAGGAGAAAGCCCGGGCGGTCGTTGATCTGGGAGCGGTACATCTGGTCGTTGCCCGAGACGTCGACGAAGCGGTAGCCGAGCTCGAGCTCGGGCAGGGGCGCTTGCGTCTGCCCGAAGACCGCCCCGGCCGGAATCGCGGCGGCCAGGGCCCCCAGAGCCAGACGCGCGCGGATCGCCTTTCTCATGCGCCTACTTCAAGAACACCGGCGACAGATTCGAGCCGTGCACCGCCACGTGGCAGCTCGTGCAGTTGCGATAGCGCGGCAGCGTCAGGTCGTGGAAGGACGGAGGCTGACCGCCGGCGGTCGCCGGGCCGCCCGTCTGCGAGTGGCACGACAGGCACATCTGGTCGACGCGCGACCAGAGAAGCATCTTCGGATTGTTCGAGCCGTGCGGCTGATGACACGAGAGGCAGTCGCCGGCCGTCCCCGTGACGTGATCGAAGACGAAGGGGCCGCGCTTTTCCGCGTGGCAGTTCAGGCAGGCGAGCTCGCCGTCGCGGGTGAGCTTGACCGTCCGTCCCTTGCGGTCGTGCGGGTCGTGGCAGTCGACGCACGTCATCCCGCCGCGGTCGAGACGGTGGGCGTAGGGCTTGTTGCGGAAGGAAGACGCGATGCCCGCATGACAGGTCTGGCAGAGCTCGCCCGGTTTCTTCGCGAGCAGGAACGGCTCCGTCTTGGGACCTCCGTGGACCGCGTGACATGAGAGACAGTTGACGGCCGCCGAGTTGGCGTGGAACCCCGTCGTGAACGAGGCGTGCTCGTTCGACTTCTCGTGACAGGAAAGGCACAGCTCCGCGCCTTCGGCGCCATGGAATCGCTGGATCAGCGTCGCGTCGCCGCCGGCTTCGACGTGCTTTGTCCCGTCGCCGTGGCAGGTCGAGCAGAATTCCTCGAGCTCCGGCTTCTTGCCCTTGTGCGACCAGCGCGCGTGGGGATTCGAGCCGAAGGCAGCGACGAGATCCGTGTGGCAGTCGGCGCACTTGGGAAGCGGCTCCGCCGCCTTCGCGGCTTCGGGGGCCGGAGTGGTCTCGGCAGACGGCGCCGCGGCCGGGGCCGGAGTCGCTGCCGGCGTCGGCGTCGCCGCCGGAGCGGGCGTCGGCGACTCCTGCGCCGGAGCCAGAACGCCGACCGCCAGAAGGAACCCCGCGAGCCCGAGCGCGGTGCGTCCCCGCGACATCAAACCCTCACTTCCCTCGAAAGGCCGGAAAGTACGGCCTCGTCGCCACCGCTCTTACCGCGCGTGAACCTTGTCGACCGCTTCCTCGCCGTCGGTCCCGTGACACACCGCGCACGCTTCGCCGAACGGAGCCGTCATGAGGAAGGCATGGGCCGCGGCCGCCTGGGTGTCGTGACACCCGAGGCAGGCGGCAGCGTAGTGGAACTGCGGCGTGTACCAGTCGCGTGGCGTCGCGGTCTTCAGCCAGCCGGCCGGCGGCGTGCCGATGACTTCCTGCGAGTCCGGCACGTGGCACTTCTCGCAGTCGCGCCGGTCGCCGGGGAATCGCACCTCGTTGAAGTTGTTCACGCTCGGCGGCGTTCCAAACCCGAAGATCGTGAAGTCGTGCGTCAGATCCTCGCCCGTGTGGATCCGGTGGATCATCCGCTTGAAGTCGATCGACTCGACGGGCAGCTGGTCGGCCGGACGCCGCGACCCGTCGTCTCCGTTCGGGTTGTGGCAGATGACGCACTCTTCCGTGTTCAGGCGCTGGCCGCCGTGGAGGGCCAGCCGGTCGTGGCAGGTGTTGCAGAGCGCGAGGTCCACGACCTGCCGCCGCGGCGCGATCGCGCTGCCGTCCACCGAGGCATACGTGACCGGGTTGAACGCGGCCTCATTGAAGCTCGAGGTGTCGGGCGCCGGCGGATCGAGCGTGATGGTCCGGCGCGCCTCGATCGAGAACGCCCAGGTGCCGGTCGCGTCGCCCGGAATCGCGTTGGTGAACGTGTAGGACGCCACGGACCCGTTGAAGCTCGCTCCGTCGGCGCGCTCGCGGAACGGCTGGATCGAGTAATCGACCGTGGGGCCGCCCATGAGAAGGTTCAGGTTGGAGCCGAGAGTCGAGGGATCGACGATCGCGCCGTCATTCTCGGTCAGCTTGAAGGTGACCGTCGGCTTCTGACCGCGGCTCGTGTTCGCCACGGAGAGGATCTGCGCGTTCAGCCCCTTCAGCTGCGCCGCGCGATAGGGCACCGTGTGCGCTCCCATGATCGAAGCGTCGAAGTCCCGGTCGCCCTGGGGCCGATGGCAGTTCGCGCACTGCGAGTCGTCCGCCTCCGGTCCACCCGGATGATTCTCCCCGGTCACGAAATTCACGTCGTCGTGGCAGGACTGGCACGCTGCGCGCGTCGGATAGGTGAACCAGTTGGACGCCTGCGTCGTGTCGGTGGGCGTGCCCGCCTTGCCGTGGCAAGTCGTGCAGTTGCGGATGTCCTGGGGGAAGGCCACGGTCGAGAAGTCGTGGACCGAGGCGTTGTTTCCGATGATCACGTAGGGCGTGCCCGCTTGCACGCTCGGAAGGTCCTCGCCCCGATGGATCTTGTGGATCATGACCTTGAAGTCCACCGTGTTGCCGGTATCGGGATCCGTCGTCTGCGGGCTGTGGCACGTCACGCAGAGCTTCACGTCCTGGCGCGAGCCGCCGTGAGCGGAGAGCGGGTTGTGGCAGGTATTGCAGGCGGCGTTCGAGACGACGTCCCACGTGTCGGTGACGGTGCCGGCGTCCGGCCGGAAGTCGTGCTCGACGTTCGCGTAATAGTCCTTGCCGAGGATGTCGCTCGTGTCGCGGGTCGCGTAGATCGCGAGCGTGTGCGTCTTCGTCGGGTCGTAAGGCACGCCATTCACCGACGTGACGACGGTCTTGAAACGATAGGTCGAGTGACCGATCGAGAGATCCGTCCATGTGCCGCCGGAGTCCGCGGCGGCCTGCGTCGCCATGACGCCGTTGCCGCCGGTCTGCACGCGCGTCGTGTAGGCCGTGTACTGACGAAGCGTCGGGTCCCACCGTGCGAGGACGAGGCTCACGGAGAGCGCGCCCGGCGTGACCTGCCCGAGCCGGTCGAGCGGCTGGTTTCCGTCGTCGGTGAAGGACAGATCGGCCACCGCCCGTCCGTCGGCGGGGATCATGACGCTGTTGACCGTGATGTGGAAGCCGGGGCGGATGAAGTCGAACTGGTCCTGCGTCAGCCAGAATTCTTTCGCGCTCGACGGGTACTTCGACTGAGGCGAGTCGGCGGCAGGCCCCCCGCGCAGCCCGACGACGCGCGCCGTTCGGGAGTCGGCGGGCGATAACGGAACGAGCGCCATGAAACCGACCGCGAGCAAAGCCCCCCGCTTCGCCAACATGGTCCCACCTCCGTGAACGGCTGACTTTTTCTACTACAGGTTCGAGGGTTCACCTAGTGGGACTTTAGGGCAGCGGCCGAGATGAACGAATGATGAATCTGCATCATCGGCTCGGGGATCCGCCCTTCGTCCCGGACGGTCTCCGCGCTCCGGGCCTCTTTCTTGCAGCAAGGCCCGGTCGCCCAACCGGGCGCCGGGGAATCCTTGCGCCGGAGGAGGTGAGATGGAGGGCCGCTGTCAGACGGCGGGCTCGTCTCGATCCAGAGAACGTTTGAGTCTCTGTGTCAAAAGGAAGACCTCTGGCCGGCTGACCTTGGAGCCCGGACCGTGCTTCTCGATCCGATCCAGGGAGGCCCGGGCCAGAAGGACCGGAAGCGCCGTGAACTCGACCAGCCCTCGGGGGGCCCGGTTCGCCTGAAGCGCCCCGATGTATTCGCCGGCCGTTTCGAGGTCCCGCCGGGCCAGCGCGAAGACCTCCGATCGCGAAACGGCGGGCGGCAGATAGGTCCGGCCCTCGGCGGCGTCGCCCGCGGAATCCTTGAGGATGTTGACCAGCTGCAGCGCCTCGCCGAACGAAGCCGCCCGCTCGCGCAGGAAGGGAGCGATGCCGGCGAGGTCCGGCCGGCCGAGCAGGAAGAGCTCGGTCAGCATCTCGCCGACGATGCCGGCGACGAAGTAACAGTAGCTCTTCAGGTCGGCGACGTCCTTCAGGACCAGATTGCCGCCCTCCGTTCGTCCCACGTACTCGGCCATGCCTTCCGCGGAGCGTTCGACGTGCCCCCGCACGGGCTCGACGGCGTCCGGAGACAGAGCGAAGAAGGACTCGAGCACGTAGGGGACGTCGCACATCAGCTCGCGGTAACCGGCGTGAGGCGTGATCCCCGCGGCAACCCACTCCGCGCTCAGACGCTCGGCGTTCGGGCGCGAGTAGTCGCGCAGGAGCATGCGGAACTCTCCGAGCGCGGCGGTCCGCCGGGCGGGGTCCCAATGCGACGCGTCCTCGAAGGTGTCGGCGATGCGGAAAAGAAGGTACGCGATCATCACCTCGCGCCGGGTCGGCTCCGGCAAGACCGGAATCGAGAGCGCGAACGTGCGGCTCGTTTTTTCGAGGAGGTCTTCCAGTGACGACATCGGAGTGGAGCATAGACGGAACTCGCGTCATTGCCCGAAGGTCCCATCCCGGACGGACCGCGCCGGGCCCTAGAATTCGGAGCATGCGTCGGCGCTCGGGGGCTGGAAGGTCAACGGAACGATCGACGCGTTCGGCGGATTCGACGATCCGACTCCCCACGACCGGACAGCAGCCCGCGTTGTCGGGACTTTTCAATTTCTGAGATCGGGGCATCGGGCTATACTTTTTTCGCTTCGCGATCGATCGGGCAATTAACGGGTGGAGGCTCTGCAGATGAGCGGAGTCGTTGGCGATCGGCGGGGTTCACCGCTTTCGGCGGTTGATTCGACCTGCGCCGTTCCATCGCGCGGGACCTCACCGGGACTCGAAGCGCTCGAAACGTTCCAACCCAATCCGATGGAGGACTGCCCATGAGGGAACCTTCCGCGTCGGGATCGTCCGTGAATCGCCGCGACCTCTTCAAGCTGGGGCTCGGAACCGGCGTCGGGCTCGCGCTCGACGGCCTGATCGACGTGCCCGCCATGCGGGCGGCGACGAAGGATCTGAAACTCTCGGAGATTTCGGAGTTCACCACGTCGTGCAACTTCTGCTCATGCGGCTGCGGCATGATCGCCGCCGTCCGCAACGGGAAACTGATCTCGATGGAGGGCGACTACGATCACATCGTCAGCCGCGGCTCCCTCTGCGTCAAAGGCATCTCGATGTTCGCGACGCACGCCTCGCCGAAGCGGCTGACGAAGCCGCTCTACCGTGCGCCCGGCAGCGACCACTGGGAAGAGATGGAGTGGAAGGACGCGGCGGAAAAAGTCGCCCGCAAGATCCACAAGATCCGCGGTGAGACCTGGATCGCGAGCGAGAAGCTCCTCCTCAAGAGCCACGTCGCCAACAAGGACGCGATCGGCAAGGAAGCCACCGCGCCGCCCCCGGAAGCGATGGGCAACGAGGTCCCCGTCAACCGGACGGACGCGATCGCCTTCCTCGGCGGCGCGCAGAACACGAACGAGGAGTGCTATCTCTTCCAGAAGGCGACGCGACTCCTCGGGATACCCTGGGTCGAGCACCAGGCCCGACTTTGACACAGCCCCACGGTCCCCGGTCTGGGGGCCGCGTTCGGTCGCGGGGCGATGACCAACCACTGGGTCGACATGCAGCACGCCAAGACGATCCTGGTGGAAGGCAGCAACGTCGCCGAAAATCATCCGATGGCCTTCAAGTGGATCCGGAAGGCCCAGGAGAACGGGGCGAAGATCATCCACGTCGACCCGCGCTTCACGCGGACGTCGGCGACCGCGGACGTCTACGCGCGGATCCGGCCGGGGACCGACGCCGCCTTCCTGAACACGATGGTCAACCACATCCTCGCGAACAAGCTGTACGACGAGGACTTCGTCACCACCCACACCAACGCCCTCTTCCTGATCCAGCCCGACTTCGCTTTTCACGACGGCCTCTTCAGCGGGTATGACGAGGAGAAGCACGCGTACGACACCAAGAGCTGGGGGTACCAGCTCGACGCCCGGGGAAAGCCGCGCCTGGCCGCGAGCCTGGACGATCCCCACTGCGTCTTCGCGCATCTGAAGAACTTCGTCTCGCGATACGACCTCGCCACCGGCGGGCGCATCACGGGGATCCCGTCCGCCCAGATCCAGGAGATCGCCGAGACGATGGCCAAGAACCGGCCGGGGACCATCCTCTACGCGCTCGGCATGACGCAGCACACCACCGGCGTCCAGGGGATCCGCGCGTTCACGATCCTGCAGCTCCTCCTCGGCAATCTCGGCAAGCCCGGGAGCGGCGTCAACGCTTTGCGGGGCGAGCCCAACGTGCAGGGCGCCTGCGACATGGGCGTGCTCAACAACTATTTGCCCGGCTACATGGACTATCCGTCGGCGACGGAGCCCACGCTCGCCGCCTACACGAAGAAGAACGGGACCGGCGACCGCCGATTTCTGATCAACATGCTCAAGGCGTTCTACGGGGACAATGCGACTCCCGAGAACGACTTCTGTTACGCCTGGCTTCCGAAGAAGAACGCCGCCAAGAACTACGGCACGCTCTCGATCTTCGAGGACGCCCTCGCGGGAAAGCTGAAGCTGCTCTGGATCGTCGGACAGAACCCCGCCGTCACGACGCCCAACCTCAACATGACATTCGCGGGGCTGGACAAGCTCGAAACGCTCGTCATCCACGAGATCTGGGAGACCGAGACGGCGGCGTTCTGGAAACGCCCCGGCGCGGATCCGAAATCCATCCCGACCGAGGTCTTCCTGCTGCCCGCGGCCTTCTTCATGGAGAAGAACGGAACCATCACGAACTCGGGCGGCCTCATTCAGTGGCGCAACAAGGCGGTCCAGGCTCCCGGAAAGGCCCTGCCGGACGGCGAGGTCGTCGATTACATCTTCCGCCGCATCCGGGACCTCGTGCACGAGTCCCGCGATCCGAAGGACGATCCCGTCCGGAAGGCGGCCTGGACGTACCTCTCCGCGGAGGACGTGCTCAAGGAGATGAACGGGTTCGCCCTGAAGGATCTCCCCGAGTCCAACCTCAAGGCGGGCGACCTCATCACCAAGGTGGCGGATCTGAAGGCCGACGGTTCGACATCGTCCGGCGCGTGGCTGTACGCGGGAGTCTTCTCCGGCGGCGTGAACCTCTCGAAGCGCCGCGACTGCGTGACCGACCCGGGAAATCTCGGCATCTACCCGAACTTCGCCTGGACCTGGCCCAACAACATGCGCGTCCTCTACAACCGCGCCTCCTGTGACCGGCACGGCAAGCCGTATCCGGGGTCGAAGCCCATCGTCTGGTGGGACGAGAAGGCCGGGAAGTGGACCGGCTGGGACCTGCCCGACGTGCCCAAGCTGACCGACGGTCCCAACACGCCGAACGGCCAGCGCGCATTCCAGATGAACGCCGAAGGCGTCGGCCGCCTCTTCGCCGCCGTCTACAAGGACCCGGACTTCACCGTCGATCACCCGGAGCGCGACAGCCCGGATCCCCGGGACGTCGGCTACGTGCCCAAGGACGGCCCCCTGCCCGAGATGTACGAGCCGGTCGAGAGCCCGGTCGAGAACATCCTCCATCCGAAGGTCCGGACCAACCCGACGCTGAAGTATCCGCGCGTCGCGTCGCTCCGGCCGATCGGCTCGGCGGACAAGTTCCCCTACGTGCTCATGACCTCGACCGTCGCCGAGCACTGGTGCGGCGGCTCGACGACCCGCAACATCCCGTGGTTAAACGAGCTCATCCCCGAGCCGGTGGTCGAGATTCCGCCGTCGCTCGGAAAGAAGCTCGGAGTCAAGAGCGGGGATCTGGTCACCATCTCCTCGGCGCGCGGCGAGCTCACCGTCAAGGCGCTCGTCACGCCGAGAATGAAGCCGCTCCAGGCGGACGGCAAGGAAGTCACGATCGTGTGGATGCCGTACAACTGGGGCTTCCAGGGCCTCTCACCCGGAGCGAGCGTCAACCACCTGACGATCGACGCGACCGACCCGGGCGCGGGCACGCAGGAGACCAAGGCCTGCCTCGTCAACGTGGTCAAGGCGCCCGCGTCCGCATCGGATGCCGGTTCCAAAGGGAGAAGGGCATGACGTCGCCGAGCGCTTCGACCCCGGTTCCGATCCGAACGACGCTCATCGACATCACCAACTGCATCGGTTGCCGCGCCTGCCAGGTCGCGTGCAAGCAGTGGAACGACCGCGAGGGCGAGGACACCGAGCTGAACGGCCAGCTCGGCTTCCAGAACCCGGCGACGCTCTCCGCGAAGACCTACACGCTCATCTCGTTCCACGAGATGGAGAACCCGGAAAAGCCGAGCGGCGTCGACGCGTCGTACGTCATGCGGCGTTGCTTCCACTGCCTGGAGCCCGGCTGCGTCTCGGCCTGTCCGACGACGGCGCTCTACCGGCAGCCGGACGGCCCCGTCTCCTACGACGTCGACAAGTGCATCGGCTGCCGCTACTGCATGCTGGCGTGCCCGTGGGACGTCCCGACGGCGGAATGGGACAAGCTCGCCCCGAAGATCGAGAAGTGCACTCATTGCGCCGACCGCGCGGACCAGCCGGTCCCGGTCCGGTTCAACGGCGCCGCGGCGTCCGAATACGAGACGAAGCGATTCGTCGACACGATCATGACGCCCGCCTGCGTGAAGGCCTGCCCCGCCGACGCGCTGCGCTACGGGACGCGCGACGAGATGCTCGCGCTCGCGAAGAAGCGCCAGGCCGACCGGCCCGAGAGGTATGTCGATCACATCTACGGAGAGAAGGAGCTCGGCGGCACGAGCGTGCTCTACCTCTCCGGCGTTCCCTTCGAGAACCTCGGCTTCCCGAAATTCGGCGAGAAGCCGTTCCCGCGGTTCACGAGCGCCGCGCTCGGCGCCGTGCCGCCCGCGGTGATGGCGCTCGGAGCGCTCCTCGGCGCCGCTTACGCCTTCTTCCGGAAGCGGACCCTGGCGGTCGCGGGCGCGCCGGCGGCGGCGGATGACCACGGCCACCATGTCGAGTTCGAGCGCCTGCCGCTGAAACTGCTGACGCCCTTCAACTGGGTGATGCTGCTGCTCGTGGCGTTCTGCGGCTTCTCGATGGTGATGCGTTTTGCGCGCGGTCTCGGCGGCAGCACGCACCTGTCCGACACGTATCCCTGGGGGCTCTGGATCGTCTTCGATCTCGTCTGGATCGCCGTCGCCGCGGGCGCGTTCGCGATGGCCGGGACGATCTACGTCTTTCAGCGAAAAGACCTGTACGGGCTCGGGCGCGCGGCCGTTCTGATGGGCCTCCTGAGCTATTCCTTCGTGACCGTCACCCTCGTCGCCGACCTGGGACTGCCGTGGCACTTCTACCAGCTCGGCCTGCAGTCCCCCGAGCACTCGGCGATGTTCGAGGTCTCCTGGTGCGTCGGGCTCTACGTCACCATCCTGGCCTTCGAGTTCCTGCCGGTCGCCCTCGAGCGCTGGCGCTTCCCGAAGCTCCTGACGCTCTGGCAGAAGTGGTCGGGCGTCTACGTCGCGTTCGCCGTGACGCTCTTCATCTGGATGATGTCGCGCAACGTCGTCTACGCGATCCTGACGGCGGTGATCTTCGGGACGCTCGCCTGGGTGTTCCGGGCCCGCGGACGGAGCTTCGAACCGATCCTGCTCGCCATCGCGGCGGTCACGCTGTCCACCATGCACCAGAGTTCCCTCGGCTCGCTCTATCTCCTCATGCCGAACATGCTCGCCTCGCCGTGGTGGTCGGCGGTGATGCCGGTCTCGTTCTTCCTGTCGTCGATCGTGGCGGGCACGGCGCTCGTCATCCTGGTCGAGAACTGGATCGCGAAGGGCTGGCACCGGCCGCTGCCCGTCCGATCGCTGTCGTCGGTCGGCCAGATCACGTTCTGGTCTCTCGCCGTCTATCTCGGTTTCCGTCTGGGCGACATGGCGCTGCGCGGCCAGCTGCTGAGCGCCTTCTCCGGACGCCTGGGGCTGGCATTCGCGGCGGAGATCCTGCTCGGCGGCGTCGTTCCGCTCCTGCTGCTCTCGCGGAAGACTCTTCGCGACCAGCCTCGGACTCTCTTCCTCGCGGCGCTCCTGGCGGTTCTCGGCGTCGTGTACAACCGGATGAACGTCGTGCTCTTGGCGATGACGTTCCGCGGCCGCATGCCCTGGGGCGCGCCGCACTCCTACATGCCGTCGATCTTCGAATGGGGCATCTCGATCGGGCTCATCGCCGCGACGGTCTTCCTGTTCGGGCTCGGCGCGCGGCTCCTGCCGGTTCTCGCCAGGCCGGAGGGCCGCGAGGCGCATTGAAGCCCTTGACCCGCGCGGGCTGGGTGGAGGCGCACGCCTACCTCCGGCCCGTCGCGAGCCTCTGCGCCGCCGTGGAGGGCGCGGCGCGCGAGATTCCGATCGCGGGCGCGACCGCGCCCGCCTGGGAAGATTACGACCCCGACTTCCGCGCCGGCGTCCCGCTGCTCGCGAGCGACGCGGCCGCGATCGACCGCGCGCCGGCCGGCGAGGCGACGGCGGCGCTCGCGGCGACTCTCGCCGAGTCGCTTTCCGGGCCTTTCGCCGAGGACGCGCTGGTCCTGGATGAGACGCTGCGCCGTTTGCGCCCCGGCGCGGGGCGGATCGTCGACTGGCTCCTCGGAGAGGACGACCTCGCGCCGCCGGCTCCCGGGCTCTTGCGGTACCTCGGGTGGACCGCGACGTCCCGGTATCTCGCGCCGGTGGTCGAGGCCTTCGACCGGCGGCGCAACGACGAGCTCTGGCTGCGGCGCTATTGCCCGACCTGCGCGTCGCCGCCCGCCATGGCGCAGCTGCTCGGCACGGACCCTGGACGCAAGCGGCTGCTCGCGTGCGGCGGCTGCCGCACCCGCTGGCAGTTCCCGCGCACGAAGTGCCCGTTCTGCGAGAACGACTCGCAGAAGCTGTCCGTCGTCACCGTCGAGGGCGAGGCAGGCCTGCGCATCGACTTCTGCGAACCGTGCGGCGGGTACCTCAAGACGTACGACGGCCAGGGAAACGAGGCGCTTCTGCTCTCCGACTGGAGCTCGCTCCATCTCGATCTCATCGCGCACGACCGCGGGCTGAAGCGGCGCGCCGCCTCGCTCTTCGCGCTCGACTGGGCCGCGGGACCCGACGCCGGGAACGCCCCGGCGGACGGCTAGGGCAGGTCCGCGTCGAGGAGCGTCCGCAGGAACTCCGCGAGGATCGCGACGGCCGCCCCGACCCGCCGGCGCATCCGCCAGAGCGCCGGGATCGTGGACGGGTGGACGAGCGCTCTCCGCACGACCGCGGCGCGCCGGATGCCGCCGTCTTCTCCGACGCAGTCGACGAGATAGGCCGGCAGGTCTTCGTCGAAGCGATCGCTGATCGCGCGCACCGTGAGAAACGGGATGCCGCGGGCCGCGGCCGCGCGGCTCCAGCCCGCCGACTCCATGTCCACGGCCGCGGGATCGTCGCCGCGAATGTTCACCCCGATCCTGCGCGCGAGCTCCGCCTTGGCGGACGCGGCCACCACCGGCCGCGAGACGGTCACGATCGTCGCCCCGGCGGCGCCCGCCGCCATCGCGCGCGCCAGAAGCGTCTCATCGGGCCGCGGCGCCTCGCCGGAATCCCCGACGATCCGCCGCGAGGCCACCAGACTGCCCGCGGCGAGCCGCGGGGAGAGCCCGCCCGCGACCCCGGCGCCGATCAAGGCCGCGGGCCGGACCGCGTCGCAGAGCGCACCGGCGCCGCGCTCGGCGTTTTTCGGGCCGTCGCCGGAAGAGGCCACGGCGAGACCGTCGCGCGCGAGAATGCCGATCGCGTCGAGCTCCTCGGGAAGAGCCGTCACGATCGCGACCGGGCGGCGCTCAGGCCGCCCGGACATATCCGTTCTCGCGAAACCAGGCGACGGCGCGCGCGAGCGCCTCCTCGACGGGCGTCTGCGGCAGGCCGAGCTCGCGCACCGCCTTCGAGGCGTCGAAGAACATGCGGTGAAGCGACATGCGCACGCTCTCGAGCGAGACGCGCGGCGGCCGGCCGGTCACCCGCGCCGCCCAGGTGGCCGCCGCCGCGGCCGCGAGCGGCACGGCGTGCGGCAGTCGAAGGCGCGGCGCCGGAAGATTCGTCAGGCGCGCCAGCGTCTCGAGGATCTCCTTCAGCGTCATATTGCGGTTGCCGAGGATGTACCTCTCGCCGACGCGCCCCTTCTCGGCGGCGAGAACATGACCCTCGGCCACGTCGCGTACGTCCACGAGGTTCAATCCCGTATCGACGTAGGCCGGCAGGCGGCGGTTCAGGAAATCCACGATCATCTGTCCCGTGGGGGTGGGCTTCACGTCCCGCTCGCCGACCGGCGTCGACGGGTTCACGATGACGATGGGAAGCCCGCGCGCCGCCCAGGCCTCCGCCACGCGCTCGGCGTCGAACTTGCTCTTCTTGTAGTTGCCCACGACTTGGGCGCGCGATACCGGCGTGGTCTCGTCGGCGGCCGATCCGTCGGCGGTGAGGCCGAGCGCGCCGACCGAGCTCGTGTACACGACCCGCGCGACTCCGGCGGCGGCGGCGGCCGAAAGCACGTTTTCCGTGCCCTCGACGTTCGCCCGATGGAGCTCGCCCGGGTCGCGCGCCCAGAGCCGGTAGTCCGCCGCGCAATGGTAGAGGGTCGAGGCGCCCGCGATCGCGCGCGTGAGGGAGGCGGGATCCGTCAGGTCTCCCTGCGCGATCTCGACCTTCAGGCCCTCGAGATTGGCGAGCCTGCTCCGGGGCCGCACGAGGCACCGGACCACCCGGCCTCGGGCGAGCAGGGCGCGGACCACGTGCGCCCCGACGAAGCCCGTGCCGCCTGTAACGAGGTCCACGCGATCAGCTTACTTCCGCCGGCGTGCGCCCCCCATTTTGAAAACTCCGGCCGCCCGGCCGCGAAAGGACCGCCGGCGACCGCACCGCGAGGGAAGGCCCGAGAACGACTCGCTGCGGCTTATGCCGCCAGGTTCCAGGCGATCATCCGGACGATGTCGCCCGGATTCTTCGGCAGCTCCATCACGACCGAGGCCTCGAAGCCCGAGTGCATCGCGCAATTGCGGCACATCGGGTCCTGGCGCGACTCCCAATAGTCCCAGTCCGTGCCGTTCCAGAACTCCTCGAACGTCGGCGACCAGGTCTTCCCGATCAGATAGCAGGGGCCCTTCCAGCCGTTCGGCGTGTAGGTGACCGTGCTCCACGGCGAGCACTTGTACTCGCGCAGGCCCGCGGCGAACTCGAGAAACATCGGCGTCGACGTCAGCTTGTGCTTCTTCGAGATCTCGAGCACGCGGCGGAACTTCTGATGGATCTCCGACTTCGTCAGGAAGATGTCGGAATCCACCGACTCGTAGTGGTAGCCGGGCGACACGAGCATTCCGTCCACGCCCATCCGCGTGAGCAGGTCGCAGAGCTCCTCGACCTCCTCGACCTGCGTCTCCTTGAAGATCGTCGTGTTGGCCATGACGTGGTGGCCGAGCGCGAGGCCCTGCTCGATCATCGCGATCGCCTTATCGAAGACGCCCTCGCGGTCGCACACTTTGTCGTGCGTCTCGCGCATGCCGTCCAGGTGCACGTTGATCATGAGCCGCTTGTTGGGCGGAACGATCCCGAAGACCTTCTCGTCGAGGAGAAGGCCGTTGGTGCAGAGGTAGATGTGCCGCTTGCGCTTGATGATCTCCGACATGAGCTCGGGAAGCTCGGGGTAGATCGTCGGCTCGCCGCCGCAGATCGAGACGACCGGCGCCTCGGAGACCTCGACGGCCTCGAGGCACTTCTCGATCGGCAGCCGGTCTTTGAGCTTGCCGGTGTGCCGCTCGACGGCGCAGCCGATGCACGCCAGATTGCACGTATAGAGGGGCTCGAGCATCAGGACGAACGGATACCGCTTCCGGCCGCGGATCGCGTTGCGAACCGAGTTCTGGATCTGGTCCGTCATGATGTGAACCGGGAATCGCATCCTGATTACTCCCTCTCCTTCGAGGGCCGCGCGGGGATCCGCGCCGTAGCGCCGGAGCGCGCCGGCGGCGCCGACGACGCCGCTGCCCGCCCGTAGAGCGACAGGGCCCAGAGCGGGAAGTAGGTCGCATAGAGATGATACCGGAGGTAGAAGACCTTCGGAAATCCCGTCGCGGTCCAGAGCTCGTCCCGCCAGGACCCGTCGTACTGCTGTGTGGCCAGGAGATATCCGATCGCGCGGCGCACGCACTCGGAGCGGTCGTCGCCCGTCGCGAAGAGCGCCATGAGCGCCCAGGCCGTCTGCGAGGGCGTGCTGGGTCCGACCGCCTTGGCCGCCTCGTCGTCGTACGAGTGCTGCAACTCTCCCCATCCGCCGTCCGGGTTCTGTCGCGCCCGGAACCACTCGGCCGCGCGTTGATAGCGAGGCTCCGAAAGGTCCTCCCCGGCGTGCATCAGGCCGCGCAGCGCGAGCCACGTCCCGTAGATGTAGTTGCAGCCCCAGCGCCCGTACCACGTGCCGTCGGCCTGCTGGCGCTCCCGGAGAAACTCCACGGCCCGCCGAATCGCCGGATGGTCGGGCCGGTCGCCCAGGTTGTGCAGCGCTTCGAGGACGCGACCCGTGATGTCCTCGCAGCTCGGGTCGATCATCGCGTTGTGGTCGGCGAACGGGATGTAGGTCCACACCTCGTTGGCGCACTCGCGGTCGAACGCTCCCCACCCGCCGTCGTCGTTCTGCATTCCGAGGAGCCACTTGCGCCCGCGCTCGATCGCGTCGTTGCGGCGGCCCTCTTCCTCGGCGTCGGGGAAGCGCACCTGGGAGAGCGACGTCAGGACCTCCGCGGTGTCGTCGGTGTCGGGATAGAACTCGTTGGCGTACTCGAAGTACCAGCCGCCGACGGGCGCGTCCGGCGCGCGGCGCTGCCAGTCGCCGACTTGTTTGACCTCCCGGTCGATGAGCCACCGCGCCGCGCGGCGAAGCGCCGCGTCGTCCGCCGCGAGGCCCGAGGCGAAGAGCGCCGGCGAGGCGATCGCCGTGTCCCAGACCGGCGAGAAACACGGCTGGACACGGAGGGTCTCCTCGTCCTCGAGCTCGAGTTTCTCGAGCTCGCGCGTCTGCGCGAGGAGGCGCGGATCGTCGAGCGCGTAGCCGAGGCAGCGAAACGCCATGATCGTATTGACGATCGGCGGAAAGATCGCGCCCAGGCCGTCGCTTTTGTCCAGGCGCTCCGCGATCCACTTCTCCGAGACCTCGAGGGCGCGACGCCTCCAGGGCGTGAAGCGCGCCGACTCCGCGGCCTGCAGCATCTTGTCCACCGCCGTGAAGAAGACGCCCCAGAGGGCTTCCTTCAACGAGTGGGGCGCGCGGCGCTCGGGCACGACGCCCGTCCGCAGCTCCGGAATCGCCGCCCGCGGCGCGACGGCGCAGTAAGGTTTCGACGCCCAGATGATCGCGAGCGGCACGACGATCGTGCGCGACCAGGACGAGATCTTGTAGAGCGTGAACGGAAACCAGTCGGGAAGGAGAACGAGCTCCGGTGGAACCGCCGGACAGTCGTTCCAGTCCCACTGGCCGAAGACCGCGAGATAGATCCGCGTGAAGGAGTTGGTCGCCTCGATGCCGCCGAGCCGCAGGATGACCTCGCGGGCTTTGACCATGTGGCGCGCGTCGCGGTCGTCGCCGGCGAGCTTCAGGGCGAAGTAGGCCTTGACGGAGACGCTCACGTCGGCGGGGCCGCCCTCGTAGTTCGGCCATCCCCCGTCCGGGAGCTGCTTGCGGCGAAGGTACTCGGCGGCCTTCCGAACGCGGGTCTCTCCGGTGCGACCGAGGAAGTGAAGGGTCAGGATGTACTCGGACTCGAGGATGGTGTCGCCTTCGAGCTCCCCGCACCAGTGCCCGTCGGGCCGTTGAATGGAAAGCAGATACCGCTGCGCGGCGGCGATCGCGTTCCGCACGCCCTCCGCGGGCATCTCCGGGACGCCCCGGTCGCGGCCACCGTCTTTCATGAAGCCGCGTAGCTTAGAGGAGAACGCTTCTCCATGCAATATTTACAAAGATACGCCCTTCCGGGCCGCCGGGATTCGGTCTAGGGCCGGGAGGACGACTCGGGGACGCCCGAAGCGTCCCTGGCCTGCGCCCCGAGCGTCGACAGCAGCTCCCCTCGAAGGCCGAGCAGCTCGAGCCGCGCCTCGACCTCCTCCCGTCGGGCGCGCGCCAGGTCGTCCTCGGCGTCGGCCAGCGCCAGTTGCGCCCGCTCGACGCCGTCCGCCTCGCCGCGGCCTTCGCGAGCGACGGCCCTCGCCTGCGAAAGCGCCTCCTCCCCGAGCGCCGCCGCCCGGCGGGCGATGCCGGTTTCGAGGCTCGTCTGAGCGAGCCGGGCCTCGGCCTGGCGCGACGCGCGCGCCAGGTCCGCCTCGCGCTCGCTCCGCTCGGCGAGCACCTGCTCGAGGCGCGCGCGGGACCGCGCCTGCTGGGCCGCCTCGCGGCCGCCGGTCAGCAGCGGCAGCACGACGGAGACGCCGACGCTCGCGACGTTCTCCTGGAAGCTCAAGTAGTACTTGTCGTAGCCGAATCCACGCGGAACGTACGCGTAGCGCGCCTCGGCGTTGACCGAGGGCTTGAACGTCTGCGCGAGAAGCTTCGCCGACCGCGAGAGCGCGTCGGCCTGCCGCCCGAGCGCCTTCCACTTCGGATCGCGCGCAATCGCCCGATCGGCGGTGCCGTCGCCGTCGGGCGCCGGGACGGCCTCTGCGGGATCGCCGGAGATCGTCAGCGCCGCGCCCGCGGGCCGGCCGATGAGGAGCGCGAGCTCGTGGCGGTCGAGGTCGCGGTCGGACTCGGCGGCGTAGAGCTTCTGCCGCGCGCGCGCCTCCTCGAGCCCCGCCCGCTCGACGTCGAGCTCCGTGCGCCGCCCCTCGCGCGCCAGCGCCCCCTCCTGCCGCGCGATCGCCTCGCGGGCCTCGACCCGGCGGCGCGCGCTCGCGGCCCGCGCCTCGTCGGAGGACAGGCGGGCGCAGGCGGCGGCCGTGCGCCGCGCCACGTCGGCCCGCGCCTGATCGACGACGCCCTGCGCCGCCGCGGCCCCGGCCCGCGCCTCGAGCGTGTCGCTCGCGGAATACGGATCGTAGAGGGTCATCGAGAGCCGCGCGCCCGCCGCCGACGGCACCTCGCCGGCGACCGAGAGCGGGAGGCCCGTCGAGTAGCCCGGCGTCGAGTTCACGGAGAAATGCGGCTTGCGAGGGCTTTCCGTCTCGCGCACGGCGCCGGCGGCTTCGTCGGCCGCCGCGCGCGCGGCGGCGATTTCGGGCGCCCGCGCCAGCGCGAGCTCGACCGCGCGCTGGACGGTCAGCGTCGCCCCATCGGGAGAGGGCGGCGGAGCCGCCGCGGGGGCCGTCGCGCGCGAAGCGGCGAGAAGGACGGTCAGGAGCAGGACGTCACTCATGGTGCAAGGCCTCCGTCGGGTTCAGACTGGCGGCGCGGTAGGCGGGAACGACGCCGAAGAGCACCGCCACCGCGCAGGAAAACGCAAAGGCGAGAAGCGCCGAAAGAAGCGAGATCTCGATCCGGATGCCGTGAAAGACGACTCGCGCCAGCAGCGGGAAACCGAGGCCGACCGCGACGCCCGCGGACGCGCCGAGGAATCCCAGCATCAGCGCCTCGAGAAGGAACTGCTGGAGGATGTCGCGCCGCCGCGCGCCGACCGACATGCGCAGGCCGATCTCGCGCGTTCGCTGCTCGACCGACGCGAGCAGGATGTTCATGATTCCAACGCCGCCGACGACGACGGACACCGCCGCCGCGAGGATGAACGCGACGATCAGCCCGAACGAGATCAGGCGCGCCATGCGGATCACGGTCGTCATCGTCTTGACGTGAAAGACCGAGCCCGCGTGATGGCGGTCTCGCAGCGTCTGCTCCATCGTCGCGGCCGCCCGCGGGATCTCGGAGAACTCCCGAGCCTCCGCGAAGAGCGTATCCACGCGCCGCGTCGGCGTGAAGAGCCAGGCGACGTTGATCGGGATGAAGATCGACCGCTCCGTGACCTCGCCCTGGCCCATCGTGTCCACCGGCTTGTCGAATTTTCCGACGACGAGGAAGTTCGTGCCGAGGGCGCGGAGCGTCTTTCCCTGCGGCGGCTCGCTGCCGAAGAGTTCCTCGTAGAGCGTCCGGCTGACGACGCAGACTTTGGCGCGGCTGGCGATGTCGTCCTCGTCGAGAAAGCGCCCGGCGAGGATGCGGACGTTCCGGCGGATCCGGGGATAGTTCGGGGTCGTCCCCAGAATGGACACCGTGGCGGCGTGGGAAAAGACCGGAACGGTGCCGTGAAGCTCGAGCAGAGGCGTCGCGCCCGTGTACAGGTCCGGTCGCGCGGCGATCGCGGCGACGTCGGCCTCCGTGATGTCGTCGTCGAGGGCGCGCAGGACGCCGGAGGTCACCGTGCCGTCGTACGATCCCCAGACGAGGTGCGATCCCACGCCCTCGATTTGCGCCATCACGAACGCGCGGCCGGTCAGGCCGAGCGCCACGATGAGGATGATCGCCGCCGTCCCGACGATCAGTCCCGCGAGCGTCAGGCCCATCTGGACGGGATGCGTCCGGAAGCGATGAAGCGCCGTCTCGAGGGTCTCGCTGCGAAGCATGGCCGGGCGGTCAGCGAGCCGCGACGCGAGTGCCGTCGGAGAGCGGGGTCATGCCCGGCAGCAGAACCCTCTCGCCTTCCGACAGGCCGCTCGCGATCTCGACCGCGTCCGGCGCGAGCAGTCCGATCGTGACGTCGCGGCGGCGGGCGCGGCCGTTCGACAACGCCCAGACGTAGCGGCGCTCGCCGTCGCGCTGGAGCGCCGCGCGCGGCACGACGAGCGCGCCCTTCTTCTCGGCGACCACGATTCGGACGTTCACGGAGGCGTTGGGCGGGAGCCGGGCCGTCGGGTCGGCGATCTCGGCCAGCACCTCGGCGACCAGCCGGCCGCCCACGTCCCGCAGGCCCGGCGAGACCTGGACGACTCTGCCGGCCCACTCGCGGTCCGGCAGGCCGTCGAACGTCACGACGAGGCGCTGCCCCGGCGCGAGTCGAGGCAAGTCCGGCTGATCCACGCGGACGCGGAGGCGCAGCCGCTCCGGATCCGCCACGCTCGCGACGAGCTGGCCCTCCTCGACGCTCTCGCCCACCTTGCGCGGCAGGTTGTAAACGACCCCGTCGGCCGGTGCGCGGACGGTGAGCGCCTCGGCGCGCTGCGAGAGCTCGCGAGCGGAAGCGCCCGCGAGCTCGATCCGCGACCCCGCCAGCGACTCGAGCTTGACCCGTGCGGCCCGCTCCCGCAGGTCGGCGGCGGCGGATGCGGCGGCGTCGGCCTCGGCGGCCGCGCGCGTGATGGCGCCCTCGGCGAGAAGCCGCCGGTCGCTCTCGACGACCTTCCTGAGGCGGGCCGAGTCGGCTGCCGCCGTCTCGAGTTCTCCCTCGGCCGCGACGCGCTCGCTCTCGAGCGCGGCCACCTGCGACTTCGCGTCGCGCGCGGAGGTCGAGAGCTTCGGGTTCTCGAGCACCACGAGCGCTTCCCCGCGGGCGACACGCTGCCCCTCGCGCGCGGGGATTCCGGCGACCGTTGCGCGGTCCGGTGCGCGCAGCTCGCCTCCGGCCGGCGGCTCGAGCGTCCCGTCGCAAAGGATCGGCACGGAAAGATCCGCGCGCGCCGCGGCGACGGCCGCCACCGCTGCACCCTGTGGCCGCCGCAATGCCGCCACGCCGGCGATCAACAGGAGGACCAGGCCGAGGACGCCGGCCGCGATACGGATCTTCATGGCACGGCGGGAAAGATCAGAACGGCCACCATTTCGTGGGCAGGTTCTTCGCGACGTCGTTGTAGAGAACGACCGTGAGGAGCGCGAGGATCATCAGGAACCCGACCTGGAGGATTCGCTCCTTGACGCGCAGCGAGAAGTCGCGCCGCGCCGCTCCTTCGACCGCGATGAGGAAGAGATGGCCGCCGTCGAGCACCGGGATCGGGAGCAGGTTGAAGATCCCGAGCTGCAGCGAGATCGCGGCCATGAGGGACACGAGAGGGATCGCGCCCGCGCGCGCCGCCTCGCCGGAGAACTTCGCGATGTCGAGCGGACCGGACATCGATTTCACACTGGCGCGCCCGCGGAAGAGGCGGCCGATCAGGCCGAGCGTCGTGCGGAAGTCCGTGCGGACCCGGCGCCAGCCCTCGACGAAGGCCGCTCCGAGGGGGAACTTCTCCGTGACTTCCTTGAGATCCGCCGCCACCTGCACGCCGATCTTCCACGTCCCGTCCGGATCGCGGCGCGGCGTGACGGACGCGACACCCGGCGCGCCGTCGCGGAGATAGCGCACGTCGAACGGGCCGGGGGCGGAGCGATTGACCGCCTCCATCACCTTGCTCAGGATGTCGGTCTGGGAGCCGCGCACCTCGGTGCCGCCGATCGACGTGATGACGTCGCCCGTGCGGAGCCCCGCGCGCTCGGCGGGATCGGATCCGACGACCATCACGATGCGCGGCTCGCTCGGAGCCGCCGGGTACACGCCGACCTCGCCGATATCGTACTTCGTGACCGCGCGCGGCGTGACGGGAAGCGTCAGAGTCTTCCCGCCGCGCTCGACGACCACGTCGATCTTCTGCCGCGCGTTCATGGCGAAGAGGAACTCGGCGTCCCGCCAGCGCGCGGTCGCGTCGCCGTCGACCGAGACGATGCGGTCGCCGGGCAGAATGCCCGCCTCTTCTCCGGGCGACCCGGGCTGCACGACGCGCACGACCGGCGCCTGCAGCTCGTAGGCCGGCACCTGGGCGCCGAGTGCGAAAACGGCCGAGTGCAGCAGCCAGGCGAGCAGCACGTTCATGACGGGACCCGCGAGCAGGATGAGCGCGCGCTGCCATCGCCGGCCGACGGGAGGCGTCTCCTTCGACGTGCCTTCGGCGAGCGTCGATTCGTCGGGCCCGAGCCCGGTGACGCGCACGTAGCCGCCGAGCGGAATCGCGGAGACGCGGTAGTCGGTCCCGTTGACCTTGCGTCCGAAGAGGCGCTTGCCGAACCCGATCGAGAAGACCTCGACCGGAAACCGGAAGCCCTTGGCGACGGCGAAGTGGCCGAACTCGTGGACGACCACGAGCACGGAGATGACGAGGATGAGCGCGAGCGTGTTGCCCAGGATGGTCAAGCGAGCTCCTTCGGAGAAATTTCAGCCGGCGACCCGGGCTCCCGCCGCCGGGCTCCGGCGCACCAGAGCCTCGGCCTTGCGCCGCGCGTCCCGGTCGATCGCCTCGGCCTCGTCCACCGATCCCGGAGACGGCACGGACCCGACGGCGGCGCCGGTCTCCGCGACCACGGCAACGATGTCCGGGAAAGAAATCTTCCCCGTCAGGAAGGCGTCCACGGCCACCTCGTTGGCGGCGTTCAGCACCGCCGGCATGCCGCCCCCGGCCCGCAGGGCTTCCCGCGCGAGCCCGACCGCGGGATACCGCCGGGGATCCACCTCGGCAAAGTCCAGGCGCGAGAGCGTCGCGAGGTCGAGCCGTCCGAACGGCGTCGGGATGCGGTCGGGATAGGTCAGGGCGTACAGGATCGGGAACTTCATGTCGTTCCTCGAGAGCTGGGCGATGAGCGATCCGTCCACGTACTCCACGAACGAGTGAACGGCCGACTGGGGGTGGATCACGACGTCGATCCGATCGACCGGGAGGTCGAAGAGAAAGCGCGCCTCGATGATCTCGAGGCCCTTGTTCATCATCGTCGCGGAATCGATCGTGATCTTCGGCCCCATCTTCCAGGTCGGGTGCGCGAGCGCGTCCGGCACCGTGATGTCGGGGAAGGTCGAGAGCGGCCGCTCGCGGAACGGACCGCCCGAGGCCGTCAGGACGAGCCGCGCGACCTCCGCGTGATCGCCGCATCGCAGGGCCTGGTGGATCGCGCAGTGCTCCGAGTCGACCGGCACGATCTCCGCGCCGCTGGCGCGCGCCGTCCGCATCATGAGCTCGCCGGCGACGACGAGCGTCTCCTTGTTCGCGAGCGCCAGGCGTTTGCCGGCGACCGCCGCGGCGTACGCCGAGCGCAGTCCGAGCGCGCCGACGAGGCCGCCCACGACGACGTCGGTCTTCGGGTGCGACGCCACCTCCTCGAGCCCCTCGCGACCGGACGTGATCCGCGTCCCGGCGCCGGCAGGCACGAGGGCCTTCAGGCGCGCGGCGTCCGCTTCCGTCGCCACCGAGACGATCTCGGGGCGATGCCGGCCGACCTGTTCCGCGAGCCGCTCCACGGACCGGCCGGCCGCGAGCGCGACGACCCGGAACCGGTCCGGCAGCGCGGCCACGACGTCGAGGGCCGAGCACCCGATCGAGCCGGTGGAGCCCAGCACGGCGAGGTTCTTCATGAGGAACGGTCAATTATATGAGCCGGAATCCCGGCCCGGCCGGCGGGAAGGACCCGTTCAGAGGGTCGCGAGCAGAATCGCGAGAACCGGTCCGGCGAAGAGGAGCGAGTCGATCCGGTCGTAGAACCCGCCGTGCCCCGGCAGAAAGACGCCCGAGTCCTTCACGCCGGCGCCGCGCTTCCAGAGCGACTCGACGAGGTCGCCGATCTGCCCCGCGCTCGACGCGAGCGCCCCGGCGAGCGCCCCGCGCGCCGGGCCGAGCTCGGGCAGAATCTTCCAGGCGCCCGCGGCGGCGCCGACGAGCGTCGCGCCGACGAGACCGGCGACTGCTCCCTCCCAGGTCTTCTTCGGCGAGACCACCGGGGCGAGCGGATGCCGCCCGAGGGCGCGCCCGCCGTAATAGGCGAAGGAGTCGCAGCCCCACACGATCAGGAAGAGAAAGAGGACCGCTCGCGGCGAGAAGTTCCGCAGCGCGCACAGGGCGGTCGCGGGCAGCGCCACGGCAAACACGCCGTAGAAGGTCGCGGACGCGCTCCCGAGCGCCGCCGCGGGATCGACGCCGGAGAAGAGCGGCGCGATCGAGGCGAGCGCGCCGACCGCGAGCGTCAGGAGGGCCGCGACGGTGAGGCCGCGGCGGTCCGTCATTCCCGCGACGCCCCAGAAGGCGGACCACCCGAGCAGAATCGCCGCGGCGCCTCCGACGGCGACGGTCTTCGAGACCGGGTGTCCCATGCGCTCGGCGAGCCGCAGGAACTCGTACAGCGCCGCGAGCGTCACCGCGGCGACGAGGAGGTCGAAAGCGATCGCCGGCGCGAGAAAGAGAACTCCGAGAACGAGCGGAATCGCGATCCCCGCGGCGAGCTCCCGCTGCAGCGCCAACGCGACGATTCTCCCGGCGCCGCGCCTAGCGCCCGGCGCTCTCCGCCCGATCCGCCTCGCCGTCCTCGCTCGCGCGCCCTTCCGCGATCACGCCGCCGTAGCGCCGCTCCCGCTTCTGGAAGGCGAGGATCGCCTCGAAGAGGTGCCGCTTGCGGAAGTCGGGCCAGTACGTCGGCGTGACCCAGATCTCGCTGTAAGCGATCTGCCAGAGGAGAAAGTTCGACACGCGCATCTCGCCGCTCGTGCGGATCAGGAGGTCCGGGTCCGGAAGGCCCGCCGTGCCGAGGCGCGAGCCGAGCGTCTCCTCGTCGATCTGCTCGGGAGTCAGCCGCCCGGCCGCGACGTCGTTCGCGAGCGAGCGGCACGCGTCCACGATCTCGGTGCGGCCGCCGTAGTTCAAAGCGATGTGGAACGTCATGCCGCGGCACGAGGACGTCGCGGCGAGCCCCTTCGACAGCTCCTTCTGCACCGACGCGTCGAGCTCGTTCATCCGCCCGACCACGCGGAAGCGGATGTCGTTCTTGAGCAGGTTCGAGAGCTCGCGATTCAGGTACTCCTTCAGGAGCGACATCAGCGTGACGATCTCGAAGCGGGGCCGCTTCCAGTTCTCGACGGAGAACGCGTAGAGCGTCAGCGCCTCGAGCTCCAGGCGCGCGCACGTCTCGACGGTCTCGCGGACCGAGGCGATCCCCGCGCGATGCCCCTCGACGCGCGGCGACCCGCGCTGCTTGGCCCAGCGGCCGTTGCCGTCCATGATGATGGCGACGTGCCGGGGCAGACGCGTCAGGTCGATCTCGTCGAGGAGAGCGCGCTCGGGCGTGCCCGCCGGCGCCAGGCGCTCCTTGTCGATCACGCGATCAGTTTAACCCGCCGCGGCGGCCACTCCCGTCAGTGGAGGTAGCCCAGGGCGCGCAGCTTCCGGCGCTGCTCCTCCTCCTCGGCCGACGACCGGACCCGGGCGCCTCCCTCGGCGCGCCAGAGAAAGAGGCCGGCGCAGCCGGACGGCGTCTGGAATCGCGGAATCTTCGTCGGGATGGCCGCGATCGGAAGCGTCTCGCTCCCGCCGGCCGAGATCGTCCGGGACCGCGCGCCGTTCAACACCACCGCCGCGCAGCCGCCGGGCGCGGAATCCACCTGGAGACGGATCGAGGCTTCGCCCGCGCCGGCGCCCAAGTCCGCCAGCAGGACTCCGTCGACGCCGTCGGAAGGATCGAGGCGCGCCGTGAGCTCGGCCGAAGACACCGTCCGGCTCCAGGAGAGGCGGTCCTCCTCCTCGAGCGCGAACGGCTCGGCCAGGGCCGTGCGCGGCAAACCGCCGATCCGGACCGCGACCGGTCCCGATCCGGTGAAGCGCACCTCGAGTCCCCGCCGCGTGTGGGCCATCGCGCCCTCGATCGCGCGCCAGTCGTCGGGAAAAGTCGAAACGTCGACCGGCAAGGGCTTGGTCTCCCGCGGATCCGCCGTCAGGTCGAAACGCACGAGGGCCGGCAGGATCTGCGGCAGGCGCTTCGCGAGGCGGAAGCCCTGCGGGTCCGCGGCCGGATCGGGAACGCCGCGCGTCCCGAGACGGTCGAAGAAGAGCAGCGCGCTCGCCGGGCGCAGGACGGCCGCGCGGGGCGCGCCGCCGGTGAGCATCGTGACGACGGGAAGCGGAAGCGCCGCGCGGTTCGCGGCTGCGGGGTCGAGGAGGTTGACGCCTTCGCCGGCGTCTTTCGGCCGCGCGAGTCCGAGGAGCGCCGCGAGCGTCGGCCGCACGTCGAGGAGGGAAACGAACGCCGCCTTCGGAATCGCGGGGAGCGCCCGCCCCGTTCCCGCGCGGATCGCGAGCGGCACGCGCAGCGTCTCCTCGAAGAGCGCCGGCCCGTGCTTCCAGCCGCCGTGCTCTCCGAACTCCTCGCCGTGGTCGGACGTGAAAACGATCGTCCACCGCTCTTTCTCAACCGCGGGCTGCGCGTCCCAGAGCTTCGCTATCTCCGCATCCGCGAGCCGCACTTCGTCGTGGTAGAGCGCGACGAGATGCCGCACGTCAGCGCGCGAGGGCGGCGGCGGATCGCCGAGCTGGAGGCGGTTCACCTCGTCCCCGACGATCGGCCCGGTGTAATCCGGATCGAACGGCGTCTTCCCGCGCGGCCGGTCGTACGGCGTGTAGGGATCGTGGGGATCCATGAGGTGAATCCAGGCGAAGAACGGCTCGCCCCGGTGCGCGGCAAGCCAGGCGGGAACGCGCCGCATGGTTTCCCTTCCCGGGAGCGTGATCGACGCGCCCTCGTGCGGCGTCGTGAAGAAGACGTCGAAACCGGACGCGAAGCCGTTCTCGCGGCGCAGCGTCGGGTTCGCGACGAAGGCCGCCGTGGACCAGCCGGCGCGGCGGAAGTCGTCGGCCAGCGTCGGCATGTTGGCGACGATGCCGAGCGGCGATCCGTCGGCGTCCTCCTGGACCGCCGGAACGCGCCCGGTCAGGAGCGACGCCATCGACGGGATCGTCCAGGACGCCGCAGCGTAGGCGCGCGGCGCCTTCCAGGCGCGGGCCAGGATCGCGTCGAGATGCGGCGTCGAGGGATCGATGCATCCGCCGAAGCCGACCGCGTCGTGCCGCGTCGTGTCGAAGACGATGAGAACGGCCGCGGGCGCGCCGGGGTCGGGTCGAACCACGCGCACGTCGGAGAGAAAGAGCGCTCCCGCCGGCTCCACGTGAATCCTGAGGCGGGCGGGGCGCCGGGTCGAGAAGGGAACGTCTTCGCTCCACAGGATCGGAGAATGCGCCGAGTCGCCGGCCTTTCGGACGATCCGCGATTGGTCCATGACGAGCGCCACGTCGCCGCGGGCTCCGGGAGACGTCCAATCGAAGCGCAGGCGATCTCCGGCGCCCGCGGGCAGGTCCCACGCGAAGACTCCTCCCGCGGGCACGAGGTAACCGGAATGGGAAATTCCTTCGGCGTCCACGACGATCCCGGCCGGCGCCGCGGCCGCCGGCGGCCGCAGCGGCGTCGCGGCGCGCCGCGTCGGACGGCGGCAGCCGGCGAGCAGGGTGAGCGCGAAGAGGACCGGAAGGAACCGTCTCAACGGCCGCCGCCTCCGTCGTAGCTCACGCGCACGAGCGTGAGACCGCGCGCCGGAGCCTTCGGCGCGAGGCCGCGGCGGTCGCCCGTCCGCAGAAGCTCGCCGACGCGGTCCGTCGGCGCCTTCCCGCGCCCCACGTCCGCGAGCAGCCCGCAGATCGAGCGCGCCATGCCCCTCAGGAACGCGTCTCCGCGCAGGAGCGCGCGGATCTCGTCGCCCTCCTCCTCGACGCGCACGAAGTGCAGCTCCCGAATCGTCGACTCGCCCCGCGGCAGACGCACGCCGAAGACGCCGAAGTCGCGGCGGCCCGGCAAATCCTTCGCCGCCGCGCGCATGCGGTCGATCTCGGCGCGCGGAGAGAGCGGCGCGACGAACGGCGCGTGGCGAGGCGCGACGACCGGCGCGCGGCTCCAGCGGTAGAGGTACTCCTTCCAGACGGCGTCGCGCCGCGCGTGGAAGCCGGACGGCGCGGGCTCGACGGCGAGGAGGCGAGCGTCCTCCGGCAGGAGCGCGTTGACGGCGTCGCGGATTCTCTCCGGCGCGCGTTCCCGCGTCAGATCGAAGTGCACCACCTGACCGTCGGCGTGGACGCCGGCGTCGGTGCGTCCGGCCGCGAGCGCTCGTACCGGAGCGGCGTCGAAAGAGGACAGCGCCTTCTCGAGGACCGCCTGCACGGTACGCGGTGCGTTCGTCTGGCGCTGCCAGCCGTGAAAGCGCGTTCCGACGTACGCGAGGATCGCGCGGTGGCGCGAGGGCGAGCTCATGCGGCCGCGGTCCGGCAAAGCGTGAAGGCGAGCAGAATCCCGAACGGAACGTACTCGGCGGCGAGGAGCGCCCCGGGCGCGACGCCCGGAATCGGATACAGGATCCCGTAGGCGAGCGGAACGGCGAACGACAGATACAGGAAAGCCGGCTCGCGCTTCCAGGCCGCGAAGGGAAGGACCCAGAGCAGATACCAGGGATGGAGCGTCGGCGAGAACAGCAGCAACGCCGCGAGCGAAGCGAAGACCGCCATCCGGGCGTCCGCGACGCGCGCGGCGATCCCGACGAGGAGTGCCGCGAGGAGAACACCGAGGAGCGCCCGCGCGAAGAATCCGTCGTAGAAGTACGGGAAGATGCGCGCGGTCCACGCGGGATGGCCGTGGCGCGCCTTCCATTCGAGGAACTCCGCCTTGGCGCGGGCCGGCAGGTCCGTCGCGCGCACGAGCGACAGCGCGCCGCGATAGAGCACGGAATTGAACTCCCAGCGCGTCGCGTAGGCGCCCAACGATCCCGCCGGCGATACGCCGCCGCGGCTCCACGCCGCCCAGACCGCCGTCGCGGCGAAGGCGGCCGCCACCGCCCAGCGCGCGCCGCCGCGACGCAGGACGGGCAGAATCGCGCCGGCCGGGACGTACTTGGTGAGGACCGACAGCGCGAACGCGAGACCCGAGAGGACCGCCCGACGCCCCGCGAGGAGAACCAGGGAGGTCAGGAGCAGCGCGACGCCGAGCGAGTCGAGATGGCCCTGTCCCGCGGTCTCGAGCACCGGCAGCGGATGAAACGCGTACAGCGCCGCGCCGAATCCCGCGCCGAGGCGCGCGAGGAGCCACACGATCGCGACGTCGGCGGCCGCGAAGAGCGCCTTCAGCGCGATCGGATGACGCCCGCCGCCGCTGCCCACGAGGAAAGCCGTCTGCGCGACCGGCGGATAGATCGTCGGAAGATCCCGGTGCGGCAGGCGGGCGCTCGCTTCCGGCGCGAGCCGCGCGACGGCCGGATCCTCCGGCGCGTGCGCGAAGGGCGAGATCCCGGCGGCGCAGACGCGCGCGTCCCAGAGATAGCGCTGCTGGTCGTCCGAGAGATCCGGAGGACGCGTCAGGAGCGTCGCGCGGAAGACGACCGCGGCGAGGATCAGAAAGGCCGGACGCGAACCGGATAAGATCGTCGCCGCGAGGAGCGAGACGATTCCCGCGGCGGCGGCGAGCGCGAGGTAGGCCGGAAGCTTCGCGCGCGCGTCGGGCAGCGCGGCGAGCCCGAGATACGCAGCTTCCGCCGCGGCAACGAGAATCCAGGGCGTCGCGCCGCGCGCGGAGAATGCACGGGGATGACGAGCCACTTCGGGGAGATCGCGACGCTCGCCCTCTACTACGGCATCCTCGGGCTTCTCGCCGCCTACGGCGCGCATCGCGTGCTGATCGTCTCCCTCTACTACCGCCATCGATCGGCCGCGCCGCGCCGCGGGGACGCGCTCGATCCGCCGCCCCGCGTCACCGTCCAGCTTCCGATCTTCAACGAAGTCTACGTCGTGGAACGCCTGATCGCCGCCGCGGCGGCCCTCGACTACCCGAAGGACCGGCTCGAGATCCAGATCCTCGACGACTCGACCGACGACACGCGCGACATCGCCCGGGAGACCGCGCGCCGGCTGGCCGCGCGGGGGCACGACGTCGCCCACCTTTCCCGCGCCCGACGCGACGGCTTCAAGGCCGGCGCGCTGCAGGCCGGGCTCGAGCACGCGCGCGGCGAATACCTCGCGATCTTCGACGCCGACTTCGTGCCGGCTCCGGATTTCCTCCGGCGCGCGCTGCCGCACTTCGCCGATCCCGGAGTCGGCCTCGTCCAGGCGCGCTGGGATCACCTGAACCGCGACTTTTCTCTCCTGACCCGCATTCAGTCGATACTGCTCGACGGCCACTTCGTGATCGAGCACACGGCACGTCATCGCTCGGGCCGTTTCTTCAACTTCAACGGCACGGCGGGCATCTGGCGGCGACGCTGCATCGAGGAGGCGGGCGGCTGGCAGTCCGACACGTTGACCGAGGACCTCGACGTCTCCTATCGCGCGCAGCTCGCCGGCTGGCGCTTCGTCTATCTGCCGGATCTCGCCGTGCCCGCGGAGCTTCCGGTCGACGTGAACGGTTTCAAGACGCAGCAGCACCGGTGGGCCAAGGGATCGATCCAGACGGGACGCAAGCTCCTTCCCGAGATCCTGCGGAGCGCCCATCCCTGGAAGGTCAAGGCCGAGGCCCTGGTCCACCTGACCGGCAACTTCTCGCACGTGCTCGTCGTGCTGCTCGCGTTGCTGCTCGTGCCGGCGATCCTCATCCGCGAGCGGATCGGCTGGCAGCGTCTCATCGCGCTCGACTTCCCGCTGTTCTTCGGCGCGACCTTTTCCTTCGCGGCGTTCTACGTCGCGTCGCAGCGCGAGATCGGCCGCGGCTGGACGCGCACGCTCTCCGCGATGCCTTTTCTCATGTCGCTCGGGATCGGCCTGTCGCTCAACAACGCCCGCGCGGTGCTCGAGGGGTTGTTCTCGTCCGCCGGCGACTTCGCCCGCACGCCCAAGTACCGGATCGAGGGCTCGGCGGGGCATTGGCGCGACAAGAAGTACCGGCCGCGGCGGGACGCGTTCGTGGCGGCCGAGGCCTTTCTGGCGGCCTGGTTCCTCTTCGCGACGGTCTTCGCGGCCAAGGAGAGGTACTGGACCGCGCTGCCGTTCCTCCTCATCTTCCTGAACGGCTTCGCCTACGCGGCCGGGCTGTCGCTCTGGTCCCGGTCCCGCGCCGGTCCGGCGCCGGGAAAATAGAATCGGCGGCGTGAAAGCCGCCGCGCCCGAGCCCGAGCCCTTCGTCCGCGTCACCGAGATCTTCCGGTCTCTCCAGGGCGAGTCGACGCGCGCGGGTTTCCCGTGCGCGTTCGTCCGGCTGACGGGCTGCTCCCTGCGATGCGTCTGGTGCGACTCGGCGTACGCCTTCCATGGAGGCGCGGAGCTGCCCGTCTCCGAGGCGGCGCGCCGGGTGGCGGCCCTCGAGACGGACCTCGTCGAGGTCACCGGCGGCGAGCCGCTCGAGCAGGAGGGGGTCTATCCGCTGATGGAGAACCTCCTCGGGCGTGGCAAGACCGTGATGCTCGAGACGGGCGGCCATCTGCCGCTCGGCCGCGTCGATCCCCGCGTCGTCAAGATCGTGGACGTCAAGGCGCCCGGCAGCGGCATGCAGTCGGCCAACCTGCCCGAGAACCTCGAGGCGCTCGGACCGCGCGACGAGCTCAAGTTCGTCCTCGCCGATCGCGCGGACTTCGACTGGTCGCTCGATCTCGTGCGGCGCCGGGACCTCGACCGCCGGCACGTGGTGACGTTCTCGCCGGTCTGGGAGACGCTCGCCGCGCGGGATCTCGCCGACTGGATCCGCGACAGCGGCCGGAACGTCCGCCTGGGCCTTCAGCTCCACAAGCTCCTCTGGGGCGACGTGCCGGGCCGATGACGGAGCCGGCGCGCGCCGTCGTCCTCCTCTCGGGCGGCCTCGATTCCGCGACGTGCCTGCTCGTCGCGCGAGCGGAAGGTCTCGAGGTCCACGCACTCTCCTTCGACTACGGCCAGCGGCACCGCGTCGAGCTCGAGCGCGCCGCGGCGCTCGCGCGGCGCTACGGCGCCGCCGGCCACCGGGTTCTGCGCCTCGATCTGCCGGCGCGAGGAGGCTCGGCCCTGACGGACCCGGAGGCGGCGATTCCCAAGAACGCGCTCGGCCGCGAGCCGATCCCTTCGACTTACGTCCCCGCGCGCAACACGCTCTTTCTCGCGCACGCCCTCGCCTGGGCCGAGCCTCTCGGCGCGCGCGACATCTTTCTCGGCGCCAATGCCCTCGACTACTCGGGGTACCCGGACTGCCGGCCGGAATTCCTCGAGTCGTTCGAGAAGACGGCCAATCTCGCCACGAAGGCGGGCGTCGAAGGGACGTCGGTCTTTCGGATTCGGGCTCCCCTCCTGCGCCTGACGAAGAAGGAGATCGTGCTCCTGGCGAAGAAGCTCGGCCTCGACTTCTCGTTGACCGTCTCCTGCTATGACCCGGGAAGCGACGGAAGGCCCTGCGGAGCATGCGACTCCTGCCTCCTCCGAGCCCGCGGGTTCCGCGAGGCCGGCCTGACCGACGTGACAAATCTTCCATAAGTACGCTCAAATTCATGACTTGTTTAACTTGACAGAAACACACTAAGCTGTTATGTTTCCGCTCCCCGGGTGAAGGCGCGGACATGTGTCTGCCCGCCGGGAGAGGCAGGAAATGAGATTCGACCAGCTCACGATCAAGGCCCAGGAAGCGGTCCAGGAGGCGCAGCGGGACGCGCGCGCCCGCGGAAACGCGGAGCTCACCGCCGACCACCTCCTGCTCGCCCTCCTCCGGCAGGACGAAGGCGTCGTCGTCCCGATCCTCCAGAAGCTCGGGACGAGCGCCGAATCGCTCGCCGCCGAGGTGGCGTCCGAGCTCGACCGGCGCCCCGCGGTCTCCGGCGCCTCGTCGGACGCCGCGCCCTCGCGCGAGCTCACCCGGGTCCTCGACCGGGCCTTCGAGATCGCCAAGGAGTTCGGGGACGAGTACGTCTCGACCGAGCACCTGCTCCTGGCGCTCGCCGAGCCCGCGGCCGGCGACGCGGCGCGGCGGCTCAAGGCGCACGGAATCCAGAAGGACGCGCTCCTGAAGGCTTTGAAGGAGGTCCGCGGCTCGGCCCGGATCACGGACCCAAACCCCGAAGACAAATACCAGGCCCTGAAGCGCTATACGCGCGACCTCACGGACCTCGCGCGGCGCGGAAAGATCGATCCTGTCGTCGGCCGCGACGAGGAGATCCGCCGCGTCATCCAGGTTCTCTCGCGGCGAACGAAGAACAATCCCGTCCTGATCGGCGAGCCGGGCGTCGGCAAGACGGCCATCGTTGAGGGACTCGCCCGACGCATCCACATGGGCGACGTCCCGGAGGGCCTCAAGAACAAGCGCGTCGTAGCGCTCGACCTCGGCGCGATGATCGCCGGCGCCAAGTACCGCGGCGAGTTCGAAGACCGCCTCAAGGCCGTCCTGAAGGAGATCGAGGAGGCGCAGGGCACCGTCGTCCTGTTCATCGACGAGCTCCACACGCTCGTCGGCGCCGGCGCGTCCGAGGGATCCATGGACGCGTCCAACATGTTGAAGCCCGCCCTTGCCCGCGGCGAGCTGCGCGCGATCGGCGCGACGACGCTCTCGGAATATCAGAAGTACATCGAGAAGGACGCGGCCCTCGAGCGCCGCTTCCAGCCCGGCTACGTCGACGCGCCTTCGGTCGACGACACGATCGCGATCCTGCGCGGACTGCAGGAGCGCTACGAGATCCACCACGGCGTGCGCATCACGGACGCGGCGCTCGTCGCGGCCGCGCGGCTCTCGGCCCGCTACATCACCGACCGTTTCCTGCCGGACAAGGCGATCGACCTCGTCGACGAGGCCGCCTCGCGTCTTCGCACGCAAATCGACTCCGTCCCCGCCGAGATCGACGAAGTGGACCGGCGGATCGTGAATCTCGACATCGAGAAGCGCGCGCTCACCAAGGAGAAGACGAAGGAAGCCCGCGCGCGGCTCGAAGAGATCGAGAAGCGGCTGTCCGAGGAGCGGGAGACCGCGAGCCGCCTGCGCGCCAAGTGGTCCGCCGAAAAAGACGTCATCCAGAAGATCGGCCAGGTCAAGGAGACGATCGAGCGGGTGCGCCAGGAGGCCACCGAAGACGAGCGCCAGGGCAACCTGCAGCGCGTGGCCGAGCTGCGATACGGGCGACTGCCCGAGCTCGAGAAAGAGCTCGCGGCGCAGAACGCCCGCCTGGCCGACCTCCAGAAGGGTGGCCAGCCGATGCTCCGCGAGGAGGTCGGCGAAGAGGACATCGCGGCCGTGGTCGCGCGCTGGACCGGCATTCCCGTCACGAAGCTCATCGAGGCGGAGTCGCACAAGCTGCTCGAGATGGAGCAGCGCCTGTCGCGGCGCGTCGTCGGGCAGAAGGAGGCCGTCGAGGCGGTGGCCGAAGCCGTCCGCCGCGCGCGCGCCGGGCTCTCGGACCCGCGCCGGCCCATCGGCTCGTTCATCTTCGTCGGGCCGACCGGCGTCGGCAAGACCGAGCTCGCCAAGGCCCTCGCGGAGTTCCTCTTCGACGACGAGCACGCGATGGTGCGCGTCGACATGTCCGAGTACATGGAGAAGCACTCGGTGGCGCGGCTGATCGGCGCGCCGCCGGGATATGTCGGGTACGAGGAGGGCGGACGTCTGACCGAGGCCGTGCGGCGCCGTCCCTACTCCGTCGTTCTCTTCGACGAGATCGAAAAGGCGCACCCGGACGTCTTCAACGTTCTGCTCCAGGTGCTCGACGACGGGCGACTGACGGACGGCAAGGGCCGCGTCGTGTCCTTCAAGAACACCGTCATCATCATGACGTCGAACCTCGGCTCCCAGTGGATCGCCGAGTCGAGCGGCATGGGCGAGGCGGAGCTCCAGTCGAAGATTGAGGACGAGCTGCGGCGCCACTTCCGGCCGGAGTTCTTCAACCGGATCGACGACGTCATCGTCTTCCACCGGCTCACCCGCGACGAGATCGAGAAGATCGTCGAGATCCAGCTCCGTTCGCTCGCGAAGACGGTGGCCGACCGCGGCATCACGCTCAACTGGAGCCCGAAGGCGCTGAAGTTTCTCGCCGGGCGCGGCTACGATCCGACTTTCGGCGCGCGGCCTCTCAAGAGGCTCATCCAGAAGTCGGTCTCGGACGCGCTGGCTTCCCGAATTCTCAAGAACGAGCTGTCCGACGGCGACGAGGCCTTCCTCGACGTCGCGAAGGACGGCGAATCGCTCACTGTGGAAAGAATCGAGAAAGTCGCTTGATGACGTTCAACCGATCCGAACCCCCGGTTCGGCTTTTCATGGAGGTGTCTCATGGTTGATCTGGTTTCGTGGGATCCGTATCGTGAGTTTCGCAATCTGGCGCGCCGCTTCGACCGCGCGTTCTCTCCCGCTCCCCGACGGGACGAGGAGATGAGCCTCGGCTCCTGGCTGCCGCCCGTCGACATCGCCGAGGACAAGGACCGCCTCACCCTGACGGCCGAGCTTCCGGGCTTCCGCCGGGATCAGATCGAGATCCAGATGGAGGGCGGCGTCCTGACCCTGCGCGGCGAGCGCCGGTTCGAGGACGTGAGCAACGGCAAGAACTTCCACCGGGTCGAGCGTTCCTATGGACAGTTCGTCCGCTCCTTCACGCTGCCCAACAACGTGGACCGCGAGCGCATCCAGGCGAGCTTCTCCGACGGGCTGCTCGAGATCTCGATGCCGAAGCGCGAGGACGCGAAGGCCCGGCAGATCAAGATCTCGGCCAGCGCCGAGGGCAAGGCCGACGAGAAGAAGACGGTGGACGTCAAGTCCCGCTGACCCTTCCCGTTCGACTTTCGAGGCCCCGCCTGGCGCGGGGCTTCTTTTTTACAGGGCTCCGTTTGTCATAAGGTTTCACGTCGCGTGAGAAAGGCCGCCGCTCTCCTCGTTCTCGCCGCGGTGCCCGCGGCGGCGGCGCCGCTGCCCTCCCGGCGCAGCGACGTCGTGGAGGTCGTCGAGAAAGTCGCCCCCGCCGTCGTGAACATCGCGGCGCAGCAGACCGTCCGCCGCCAGCGCTCGCTTTTCGACGAGTTCTTCTTCGGGCAGGATTCGCGGCCCGCCAAGTCCCTCGGCTCGGGCGTCATCATCGACCCCAAGGGCATCATCCTGACGAACGACCACGTGATCTCGGGCGCCTCGAAGATCATCGCGACGACGAAAGACGGCAAGGAGCTCGACTGCGACGTCGTCGGGTCCGACGCCGACAACGACCTCGCGGTTCTGAAGGCCCGCGGCGCGGTCTCGAACCTTCCGACGATCAAGATCGGCTCGTCCTCGGATCTGTTGATCGGCGAGACGGTGGTCGCGATCGGCAATCCTTTCGGCCTGTCCAACACCGTGACGGCGGGCGTGCTGTCGGCGCTCGGCCGGAGCGTGCCCGGCGAGAATCAGCACGTCTACAGCGACTTCCTGCAGATCGACGCGCCGATCAATCCGGGCAACTCGGGAGGGCCGGTCGTCAACATCCAGGGCGACATGATCGGCGTGGCGACCGCGATCATCGGGGGCGCCCAGGGCATCGGCTTCGCGATTCCGGCGGACCGGGCGCGCCGCATCGTGGACGACCTGCTCCGCTTCGGCAAGGTCCAGGCGGTCTGGATCGGGATCCACGGACGCACGATCTCGGGCCGCGACGACGAGCGTCCGCGCGGCTACCGGGTCCGGAGCGTCGAGCCCGGCTCCCCCGCCGAGCGCGCCGGCGTCAAGGCCGGAGATCAGATCGTCTCGATCGACGAGAAGCCCATCGACTCCGAGGAGGCGTTCGAGACGGCGCTCTCGACGCGCGGTCCCGGCAAGCCGATGAAGGTCGTGCTCAAGAGCGCCGCCGGCCAGCAGCGCACGGTGACCGTCTCCGGCCAGGCGCCGCCGGCCGACTTCGGCGTCCGGCTGCTGCGCGAGTCGATCGGTCTGACGCTGCGCGAGACGCGCGACGGGCTGCGGCTCGCCGCGGTCGAATCGGGCGGCGCCGCGGCGCGCGCCGGCCTCGAGCGAGGCGACGCGCTCGTCGCGTTGAACGGCGAACAGGTCAATTCGATCGACGACGTCAACAAGATCCTCGCCCGCGACCACAGCCGCACGACCCTCTGGATGCTCGTCGGCCGCGGCGCGTGGCAATACACGTTGACGTTCCCGTTGAATTGAAGACCATCGGGCTGTCGTCCCGAGCGATAGCGAGGGACCCCGAGCTCGGCAGGCTTCCAGCCGGACGGCATCGTCGGCGACAAAGCCCGGGATGACCGTGGAATAGGGAACCTCGCCCAACCCACCGTTCGACGGATCAACTCTTGATGAACGTCCCCTCGGAAAGCTCCGCCCACGCCTTGCGGAGCTCCGCCGGCGTGTTCATGACGATCGGCCCCTGCCACGCGACCGGCTCCTCGAGCGGCCGGCCCGAGACGAGCAGGAAGCGGATTCCTTCGTCGCCCGCCCGAACGGACACCTCGTCGCCCCGGTCGAAGAGGACGAGCGAGCGATTTCCGACCGCGTCCGCGACGACGCCCTCGAGCTCGTTGCGCACCGCCTGGGGCGCCGACGCGTCCCGGAAGGACCCGGAGCCTCCGTACACGTAGGCAAACGCGTGATGCGCGCGGTCCACGGGAATCCGCTTGCTGCGGCCCGCCGGCACCGAGATGTCGAGGTAGCGCGGGTCCGCCGCGACGCCTTCGACCGGTCCGCGCTTGCCCCAGATCTCGCCGCAGATCACCCGCGCGGTCGTTCCGTCGTCGTCGACCGCCTCGGGGATGTCCGCCGCGGCGATGTCCTGATAGCGCGGTTTCGTCATCTTGAGCGCGGAGGGCAGGTTGGCCCAGAGCTGGAATCCGTGCATGCGGCCGCGCGGGTCTCCCTGCGGCATCTCCTGATGCAGGATGCCGCTGCCGGCGGTCATCCATTGGACGTCGCCGGCTCCGAGCTTTCCCTTGTTGCCGAGGCTGTCGCCGTGCACGACCGTGCCGTTCAGGACGTACGTGATCGTCTCGATCCCGCGGTGCGGATGCCAGGGAAAGCCGGCGAGATAGTCGGCCGGGTTGTCGTTGCGAAAGTCGTCGAGGAGCAGGAACGGGTCGAACTCCTCGGTGTTTCCGAATCCGAAGGCGCGCCGCAGCTTGACGCCGGCGCCCTCGAGCGCGGGCGTCGAAGTTCGGACGCTCTTGACGGGTCTCAGGGACATGGGTCGATCTCCTCCGACCGGAATACGCCTTTTCCGGTCAATGCGATTCCGTTGCCCCCGCCGCTCCGCGCGCCCGCCGCGAGCGCAGCCGCAGCTCCGACACGACGATTCCGGCGAGCACGAGCGCCGCGCCGGCCACGCGCCGACGGCCGGGACGCTCGCCGAGGAACCACGCCGCGAGAAGCGAGGCCACGACCGGCTCGAGCGCCAGGATGATCGCGGCATGGATCGCGGACATCCGTCCCTGCGCCCACGTCGCGCCGAGAAACGCCAGGAACGTGCAGAAGAAGCCGAGGTAGAGCACGCTCCCCGGGAAGGCGCCATGCCAGTCGACCGGACGCGATTCCAGCGCTCCGGCGACGGTGCCGGCGAAGAGCGGCGAACGCGCGAGGAGCGACAGCCCTCCGGTCCCGAGCGCGACGATCGAGAGCTGCGCGGCGGTCAGCCGGAGCGCGTCGTGGCGAGAAGAACGCTCCGCGAGCTCGACCATGTAGGCCGCGAAGACCACGGCGCTCGCCGCGAGGAGCAGGTCGCCCCGCTGGAACGAAGCGCCGCGCCCCGGATAGGTCAGCAACAGGAAGCCGACCGACGCGAGCGTGATGCCGACGCCGTTCTCGAGCGTCGGCAGCCGGCCCGTGCGGAACACCGCGATGAAAGGCGTCAGCACGACGGCGAGGCCCGTCAGGAAGCCCGCGTTCGTCGCCGTCGTGCCGGCCTGCCCGGAAACCTGGAGCGCCATCTCGAGAGCGAGGAGCGATCCGAGGATCCACCCGTCCCGCCAGAACCCGGCGGATCGCATCCTCTTCCGCAGCAGCGGCGCCAGGAGGGCGGCGCCGAGCGCGAACCGGCAGAAGATGAGGAGAAACGGGGGCGCGGTGTCGAGCGCGTGCCGCACGACCACGAAAGAGGAGCCCCAGACGACGGTGACGGCGAGGAGCACCGCGTCCGCGCGCAGTTTTCCCCGGGCGGGACGTTCCTCCTCGTTCGGTGCCATCGTGCGGGTGCTCTTCGGCGCAGGCTAGCAGGTCGACGAAAAGGAATCGGCCTCGAATCGTCCGCCTCGATCCGGGCCGCGACTCGCGGCCGCCGTTCGCGCGGCGAACGCCCCGGCCGCCTTGTTAACATCGCCCCCCTTGACCGAAACCCGGCCCGTTCCCCGCGTCCGATTCGCGCCGTCCCCGACGGGATCGCTGCACGTGGGGAGCGTCCGCACGGCGCTCGACAACCTGCTCTTCGCGCGGCGCGAGAAAGGCGTGTTCATCCTCCGCATCGAGGACACCGACGTCGAGCGGTCGAAGGCGGAGCTCTCGGATCAGATCCTCTCGTCGATGAAGTGGATGGGCCTCGATTACGACGAGGGGCCCTTCTACCAGTCGCGCCGCTACGACCTGTACCGCGCGGCGGCCGAAAAGCTTCTCGCCGAGGGCAACGCCTATCGCGCGTTCGAGACGCCGGAGGAGCTCGATCGGGATCGCAAGGCAGCCGAAGCGCAGGGCCGCGCCTATCGCTACTCCGGCGCCGGTCGCGCCATCCCGCCGGATGAGAGCGACCGCCGCGCGCGCGCCGGCGAGCGGCACGTCGTCCGCCTCAAGATGCCGGCCGAGACGATTGTCGTGCAGGATCTGATCCGCGGCCCGGTCGAATTTCCGGCCGACGCGCTCGACGACTTCGTGCTCGTGCGCTCGGACGGGCATCCGCTCTACCACTTCAGCGTCTGCGTGGACGACGCCGAGATGAAGATCACGCACGTGATCCGGGGCGACGACCACCTGGCGAACACGCCCAAGCACGTGGCGCTCTTCCGCGCGCTCGGCGCTCCGATCCCGCAGTTCGCGCACCTCGGAATGATCCTCGGAACGGACCGCAAGAAGCTCTCGAAGCGGCACGGCGCGGCCTCCGTCGAGGAGTGGCGCGACGCGGGCGTGTTGCCGGAGGCGCTCTTCAACTATCTCGCGCTGCTCGGATGGGCGCCGGGGAAAGACCGGGAAATCATGTCCCGCGAGGAGATGGAGAAGGAATTCTCGCTCGACCGCGTCGGCGCCTCGCCGTCGGTCTTCGATCCGGAGAAGCTTCTCTGGATGAACGCCCAGTACATCGCGCGGATGCCGGGCGAGGAGCTGCTCGCGCGCGCGTCGGCGTCGAGCGCGACGGCGTCCCCTCCGCAGGAGATGCCGCCGCGGGACGTGGCGCTGCCCGCGATCGAGCTCCACCGGCCGCGGGTCCGCACGACGATCGAGCTCGCGCGGGCGCTCTCCGCCTACGCGCGGGACCCGGGGCAGTACGACGCGGATGGCCTGCGCAAGCAGGTCCGGCCCGAGACGCCGGCTCAGCTCGAGAAGCTCGTTGAGCGCTACGCCTCGCAGACCGACTGGTCCGCCGGCGCGCTCGAGGCGGCGCTCCGCGAAACGGCCGAGTCGCTCGGCGTCGCGGCCGGCAAGCTCATCCACCCGGTGCGGCTCGCCCTGACCGGCGTCACCGTCGGCGCGCCGCTCTTCGACGTGCTGGCGCTGCTCGGTAAGGAGACGTCGCTGCGGAGGCTGCGGAGATTTCTCGAGACGATTGCCCGGGAGGTCAGGACTTGAGCTTGTAGTCCTCGCGGAGCCGGTGGAGCTGCTTGAGCGTCTCGCGCAGCACCGTCGTCACGCGACTGACCTCGCGCCCGTAGTACTTGAGCTCGGCGTCGCAGTCCGTCAGACCGTAGACCGCCTCGTCCTTCTCGAGCCGGTCCTTCTCATAGGACAGACGCTCGATCAATTCGTCGAGCTCCGTCCGCAGGACGAACGCGATGTCCCGCACGCCGAGGAACCGGCTGCACTGCGGACAGTGGACCTGCTCGCTCCCCGTCTCGGGAATGCCGTCGATGACGAACTGCCGCTCGCAGCGCGGGCACTCGAAGACTTCCGGAATCATGCCTCGAAGATGCTAGCAGGTCGGCGCCGGCGCGACTGCTGGCCTCGGGGACGGGATGCCCTTTGGTCCAAGGCGCCGACGCGCGAACCGCACGATAGAATCCCCCCGTTTCAATCGACTTCGCTCTCGGAAGGGCAACCGGGAGGTGGGCATGGCAGGACCGGCGTCGAGGCGTTTTCTTCTCGCGGCCGCGGCCGCCGCCGCAATGACCGCGGCGTGCGGCAAGAAGGCGGAGGCGCCGCCGCCTCCCCCGCCCACGGTCGAGGTCGCTCCCGTCACGCAGAAAGACGTTCCCGTCTATTCGGAGTGGATCGGCTCGCTCGACGGCTTCGTCAACGCCGAGATCCGGCCGCAGATCGAGGGTTACCTGCTGCGTCAGGTCTACAAGGAAGGCTCGCTGGTCGACCCGGGCGAGACGCTCTTCGAGATCGACCCGAGGGAGTTCCAGTCGGCCTACGACCAGGCGAAGGGCAGCGTCTCCCAGTACGAGGCGACGCTCGCCAATGCGAAAACGACCGTCAAGCGGTACACGCCGCTCGCCGCACAGAAGGCGATCAGCCAGCAGGAGCTCGATGACGCCGTCACCAAGGAGCGCACGGCGCAGGCCAATCTCGATTCCGCGCAGGCCGCGCTCGAGCGCGCGCGCCTGAATCTCGGCTGGACCAAGATCACTTCTCCGATCAAGGGCATCGCGGGCGTCGCGAAGTCGCAGGTCGGAGACCTCGTCAACCGCCTGACGGTCATGACGACGGTGTCGCAGGTCGATCCCATCAAGGTCTTCTTCAACCCGAGCGAGCAGGAGTACCTGGCGTGGGTCGCCAAGAACGGCCCCGTCGAGAAGTCGATTCGGTCGGCGAACCTCGAGGAGGGCCGGCTGGAGCTGATCCTTTCGGACGGATCGACGTACCCGCACCACGGCCGCCCCTTCCTCGTCGGGCGCGAGGTGGACGTCAAGACGGGCACGATCCAGCTCGCCGGCGTCTTCCCGAACCCCGGCAACATCCTGCGGCCGGGCCAGTACGCGAAAGTCCGCGTCGCGACCGATCTCAAGAAGAACGCGATCCTGGTACCGCAGCGCGCCGTCTCGGAGCTGCAGGGCAGCTATCAGGTCGCGGTCGTCGGATCCGACAACAAGGCCACGATCAAGGTCGTCAAGACGGGTCCCGTCGTGGGGAACCTCTGGGTCATCGAGGAGGGCCTGAAGCCGGGCGACCGCGTCGTCGTCGAGGGAATTCAACGCGTCCGGTCGGGCATGACGGTCGTTCCGAAGGAAGCTTCCGCGGCGCCCGACGCCGCGGAGGCGCCGGCCGCGAAGCCGGGATCGTAGGCCCGTGGGCGCCCTTTTCGTCCGCCGGCCCATCGTCGCGATCGTCATCGCGATCCTCATGACGATCGCCGGCGCGGTCGCGCTCTCCAAATTGCCGACCGCTCAGTATCCGGACATCGTCCCGCCGCAGATCAAGGTCACGACGACCTACACCGGCGCGGACGCGATCACGATCGAGCAGTCGGTCGCGACCCCGCTCGAGCAGCAGATGAACGGCGTGGACAACATGCTCTACATGCAGTCCACGAACGCCAACGACGGCACGATGACGGAGAACGTCACGTTCGACGTCGAGACCGACATCAACATCGACCAGGTCAACACGCAGAATCGCGTGTCGCAGGCGCAGCCCAATCTGCCCGCCGACGTCAACCAGTTCGGTCTGACGGTCAAGAAGTCCACGTCGAACCCTCTGATCATGGTCGCGCTCTACTCGCCGAAGGGGACGTACGACGCGTTGTTCCTCGGCAACTACGCGACGATCAACGTCAACGACGCCCTGTACCGGGTGCCCGGCGTCGGGCAGATCCAGAACTACGGCACGGCCGACTATGCGATGCGCATCTGGGTCAAGCCGGAGCGGCTCGCGAGCCTCGGGCTCACGGTGCCCGACCTGCTGAACGCGGTAAAGCAGCAGAGCACCGTCAACCCGTCGGGCGGCATCGGCACCGAACCGGCTCCGAAGGGCCAGGAGTTCACGTACACCGTCCGCTCCCAGGGCCGGCTCATCAGCCCGGACGAGTTCGGCAACGTCGTGGTGCGGCTGAACCCCGACGGTTCCGTCGTACGGCTGAAGGACGTCAGCCGGATCGAGCTCGGCGCGCTGAACTACCAGCAGCGCGCGCGGCTGAACGGCAAGCCCTCGTGCCCCATCGGCATCTTCCAGGTCCCCGGCTCGAACGCCATCGCGGTCGCCGAAGGAATCAAGAAGACGATGGTCGAGCTCAAGGAGCGCTTCCCCGACGACCTCGACTACGTCGTCGCCCTCGACACGACGCTCCCCGTCACCGAAGGCATCAAGGAGATCGAGCACACGCTCTTCGAGGCGATCGTTCTCGTCATCATCGTCGTGTTCCTGTTCCTCCAGGGCTGGCGCGCGACGCTCATTCCGCTGCTGGCCGTCCCCGTGTCGCTCGTCGGCACGTTCATCCTCTTCCCGGCGCTCGGATTCTCGATCAACACGCTGTCGCTCTTCGGACTCGTGCTCGCCATCGGCCTCGTCGTGGACGACGCGATCGTCGTCGTCGAAGCGGTGGAGCACCACATCGAGCACGGGCTGTCCCCGAGGGAAGCGACCTTGAAGGCGATGGAGGAGGTCACCCAGCCGGTCATCGGCATCGCGCTCGTTCTCTCCGCCGTGTTCATCCCGATCGCCTTCATGGGCGGCATCCAGGGCCGGATGAGCATGCAGTTCGCGATCACGATCGCGGTGTCGGTCCTGATCTCGGCCTTCAACGCGCTGTCGCTCTCGCCGGCGCTCTGCTCCCTGATCCTCCGGCCGAAGAAGCAATCGAAGGGACCCCTCGGAAAGTTCTTCGGCTGGTTCAATCGGGTGTTCGACCGCGTCACCAAGGGCTATGTGAACCTGTCCGACCACCTGATTCGGAAGATGGTCGTCTCGCTCGCGATCCTGGCGGGCTTCATCGTCCTGACGGGAGTCCTCGGCAAGAAGCTTCCGTCCGGCTTCCTGCCGAACGAGGACCAGGGCTACTTCTTCCTGAACGTGCAGCTGCCCGACGCCTCGTCGCTCCAGAGGACGGACGCCGTTTGCCAGAAGATCGAGAAGATCCTCGGCGAGACGAAGGGCGTCAAGTACGTCACGACGATCGCGGGATTCAGCCTTCTGTCGGGCGCCTCCGCGCCCTATACGGCCTTCTACTTCGTCGCGCTCGACCCGTGGGACGAGCGCAAGGGCGACGACATGCTGGCGAGCGCCATCGTTCGACGCCTGAACGGGGTCTTCCGCTCGACGATCCTCGAGGCGAACGTGGTCGGCTTCGAGCCGCCGGTCATCCAGGGCCTCGGCACCGGCGGAGGCTTCTCCCTCTGGCTCCAGGACCGCAGCGGCGGGAGCGTGGAGTTCCTGAACCAGAGCCTCCAGAAATTCCTCGAGGCCGCGCGCAAGCGCCCCGAGCTCGCGAACGTCAACAGCGTCTGGCGCGCCTCGGTGCCGCAGATCTACGCGGACATCAACCGCGACAAGGTCCTGAAGCAGGGAGTCGCCGTGGGCGACGTCTACCAGTCGCTGCAGGCCTTTCTCGGCGGCATCTACGTCAACCAGTTCAACCGCTTCGGGCGTCAGTGGAAGGTCTTCCTGCAGGCCGAGGCGACCGGCCGCGTGAAGCCCGAGGACATCAACCAGTTCTACGTGAAGAACAACGACGGCAGGATGGTGCCGCTCTCCTCCGTCGTCACGACGCGCGCCGCCGCCGGGCCCGAGTTCACGAACCGATTCAACCTTTTCCGCGCCGCGCAGGTCACCGGCATCCCGGCGCCGGGCTACAGCTCCGGACAGGCCACCGCCGCGCTGCAGGAAGTCTTCCGCGAGACGATGCCCCGCGAGATGGGCTACGACTGGGCCGACATGTCGTACCAGGAGGTCAAAGCGGCGGGCGCCGGCGGCAAGGTCTTCGTCATGTCGCTCGTCTTCGTTTTCCTGATCCTCGCCGCGCTGTACGAGAGCTGGTCGCTGCCTTTCGGCGTCCTGCTCTCGGTTCCCATCGCCGTCTTCGGCGCGTTTCTGGGTCTTCTCTTGCGGAAATTCAATCTCGACGTCTACGGCCAGATCGGTCTCGTCATGTTGATCGGCCTCGCGGCCAAGAACGCGATCCTGATCGTCGAGTTCGCCGTGCTCCAGCAGAAGGAGAAGGGCATGGGCCTCGTCGAGGCGGCCCTCGAGGGCGCGAAGCTGCGCCTGCGCCCGATCCTCATGACCTCTTTCGCCTTCATCCTCGGCTGCGTGCCCCTCTGGACGGCGGCCGGATCGGGCGCCGAATCGCGCAAGATCCTCGGCACCGTCGTCATCGTCGGGATGCTCGCGGCGACCGGCATCGCGATCTTCATCATTCCGGCGCTCTTCGTCCTCGTCGAGAAGCTCGCGGGCAAGGGAAAGCCGAAGGCGAAGGAAAAGGAAACCGAGGCCGCGATCGCGACGGCCGCCCCGGCCCCATCGCACGGACCTGCGGGCGGAGGACACTGACGTGAAGAAGCTCGGAGTCCTCGCCGGGCTCCTTCTCTCGGCCGGCTGCGCCGTCGGCCCGAACTACAAGCAGCCCCCCGTCACCGCCCCGCCGCAGTACCGCGAGGTCCAGGGGCCACCCGCGCCGCCGCAGCTTCTGGCCGACCAGCCGTGGTGGGAGGTGTTCCACGATCCGGAGCTGCTGAAGCTGATCGACGAGGCGCTCGCGAACGGCTTCGATCCCCAGATCGCCGCATGGCGCGTCGAGGAAGCCCGCGCGCGCGCCGGCATCGCGCGCTCGGAGTTCTTCCCGCAGATCGGTTACGACGCCACCTTCACCCGCGGCCGAAACTCCGTGTACGTCCCGCCGTTCTCGACGGCGACCAACGGGATCCACGCGGTGGACGTCAACTTCGGCTGGGAGCTCGACCTCTGGGGGCGCATCCGGCGGCTGAACGAGGCGGCCAGGGCCCAGTACCTCTCGAGCGAGGAGGCTCGGCGCGGCGTCCTCCTCTCGCTCGTCTCCGAGGTGGCGCGCACCTACTTCCTCCTGCGCGAGCTCGACGAGGAGCTGGTGATCGCGAAGAAGACGGTCGAGGCCTTCCAGGGAACCTCCGACCTCTTCCAGCGAAAGCTCGCCGAAGGCGCCGCCTCGGCGCTCGAGACGTCCTATTCCTCCGCGGCCCTCGCCCAGGTCGCCGCGCAGGTCCCGGACATCGAGCGCCAGATCGAGGCCGCCGAGAATCTGCTGAGCTTCCTTCTCGGACGGAATCCCGGCCCGATCCCCCGCGGGCAGGAGCTCGCCGCCCAGACGACGCCGCCCGAGATCCCGGCGGGCCTGCCGTCGGACCTTCTCGAGCGGCGCCCCGACATCCGCCAGTCCGAGCAGGACCTGATCGCGGCCAACGCCGGCGTCGGCGTGGCGACGGCGAATTTCTTCCCGCGGATCAGCCTGACGGGCCTCTTCGGCGCCGTCGGACCGGAGCTCGACAACTTCTTCTATCCGGCCGGCAAGACCTGGTCGATCGCCGCCGGACTCTTCGGCCCGCTCTTCCAGGGCGGGCGGCTCCGGAGCGAGTACGACGTGGCCTTCGCGCAATGGAATCAGGCCCGCGTCTTCTACGAGCAGGCCGTCACGAACGCGTTCACCGAGACGACGACGGTCCTCTACGCCCGCGGCAAATTCGCGGAGAGCGTGGCCGAGCTCTCCCGGACGGTTCATGACTACGGCGAGATGGTTCGGCTCACCAACCTGCGCTACGACAGCGGCCTCGCGAACTACTTCGAGGTCCTCTACGCGATGCAGCAGCTCTACCCCGCCGAGATCTTCCTCGCGCGGGCCCGCTTCAACCTGCTCTCGAACTACGTGGACATCTACAAGGCGCTCGGCGGAGGCTGGAACATCCAGAGTCCCGGATGGCAGTCGCCGGCCGGCGCGCCGCAGGCCTCTCCGAAGCCGTAGCGCGCGGCGGGCGCCGGGACGACGATTCGCGCGCGCGCGACCTGATGCTCGAGGCCACGGATAGGACGGACGCGCCCTGGCACATCGTCCGCTCGGACGACGAGAAGCGCGCCCGCTCGAACCGCATCGCGCCCCTCCCGAGCCGGATTCCCCGTCGGAACGTCGCGCCGAAGAAGTTGAAGCTGCCGAAGCGCTCCCGGAAAGTGGCGGATGACGACCCGGCGTCGCTCGAAGGGCGCCGGTTCGTCCCCGAGAATGACGGAGCTGCTATCGTCGGCGGATGTCTTTGAGCCGCCCCGGCTCCTCGTCGTAATGCTCGAGGAGGATGCGTCCGTTTTCCTGGACCGCGAGGGAAGCGCGCCGGTAGAGCTGCCCCCGACCCGACCCGAATTCCGGCACCTCGAAGATGGCCACGGCGAACGGATAGTCGAGGGATGGGGCGCTGTCGTTGACCTCCTCGATCTTCAAGCTGCGCGTCGTCACGATCACGTAACGCACCCCGTCCGATATCGGCTCCGCGACGATCAGATCGAGCGGGTACTCGAGATTTCCGAGGTTCATGCGGCCGCGGTTGCCGCCGCGGATCGAGGCGAGGAGCGCCTGCTGGCCGCCGTTCGCGAGGACTTCACGAAGCGGCCTCGCCTCCTCCTTCGAAAGCGGGCGCGCGATGATGATCGTCACCGGCATCGAGCGCGTGCCCTGCGACGTCGTCACCTCGGCGGTCGCCGAGAGCTCCAGGTCCCTCGGCGTGGGAGTCTGGCCGGCCGCGATTCCGGCGCAGAGCGCCGCGACGCCCGCCGCGGCGAACCGAGTCGCCCTCATGGCCGGAGCCTAACATCCGGAGGTGCCGCGTGAGCGTGAAGCCAGCCGACACGGCCGAGGGCCGCCGCCTCGCCGACAACGACGCGCGCCGAGCGCACTGGAACCGATGGGGGCCGTATCTCTCCGCCCGCGCCTGGGGGACCGTGCGCGAGGACTACAGCGCGAACGGCACGGCCTGGGACTACTTTCCGCTCGAGCACGCGCCCGCCCGCGCCTACCGCTGGAGCGAGGACGGCCTGCTCGGCTTCTGCGACCGGCATCAGCTCGTCTGCTTCGCGATCGCGCTCTGGAACGGGAAGGACCCGATCCTCAAGGAGCGCCCGTTCGGCCTCGCCAACGCGCAGGGCAACCACGGCGAAGACGTGAAGGACTACTGGTTCTATCTCGACGCGACGCCGACCGCCTCGTATCTCAAAGCGCTCTACAAGTATCCGCAGGCCGAGTTCCCATACCGGCAGCTCCTCGAGGAGAACGCCCGGCGCACGATCGCGCAGCCCGAATACGAGCTCGCCGACACGGGCGTCTTCGCCGACGGCCGCTATTTCGACGTCGTCGTCGAGTACGCCAAGGCGACGCCCGAGGACGTGCTCATCGCGATCAGCGTCGCGAACCGGGGACCGGAGCCCGCGACGATCGATCTTCTGCCCTCGGTCTGGTTTCGCAACACCTGGTGGAGGCCCGGGCGTGTCCGACCGAGTCTCGTCGCCGGCCGGCGGGAGAACGGGCCGGTCATCGAGGTCTCGGAGGAGTACGTGGGGAGGCGCTTTCTCTACGCGGAGCCGGGCGGCGATCTCCTCTTCACCGAGAACGACACGAACACGGAGAAGGTCTTCGGCGTTCCGAACGCATCGCCGTACGTCAAGGACGCGTTTCACGAATTCGTCATCCACGGCCGGACGGCCGCCGTCAATCCGGGGCGAAGCGGCACGAAGGCCGCGGTCCGCTACCGCGTCTCTCTCCCGGCCGACGGAAGCGCGCGGATCCGCCTGCGGCTGACCGACGGCGCGTGGACTTCGGGGGATCCGCTCTCGGAGGACTTCGATCGGATCTTCGAGGAACGCCGCACCGAGGCCGAGGAGTACTACACCGCCGTCATTCCGCCGAGCCTCTCACCCGACGAGCGCCGCGTCATGCGGCAGGCCTTCGCCGGCATGATCTGGTCGAAGCAGTTCTACAAGTACGACGTCCGACGATGGCTCATGGGCGATCCCGGCCAGCCGGCGCCGCCTCCGCAGCGCCTCGAGGGCCGCAACGCCGACTGGACGCACCTCTACGCCTCCGACGTGCTCTCGATGCCGGACACGTGGGAGTTTCCCTGGTTCGCCGCCTGGGACCTCGCCTTCCACTGCGTCGTGCTCGCGCTCGTCGATCCGGGATTCGCGAAGGACCAGCTCGTGCTGATGCTGCGGGAGTGGTACATGCACCCCAACGGCCAGATTCCCGCCTACGAGTGGAACTTCGCCGACGTCAACCCGCCGGTCCACGCCTGGGCCGCGTACCGCGTCTTTCAGATCGAGGAGAAGAAGACCGGGCGCGGTGACCGCGCGTTCCTCGAGCGCGTCTTCCACAAGCTGCTGCTCAACTTCGACTGGTGGGTCAACCGCAAGGACGCCCTCGGCAACAACATCTTTCAGGGCGGATTCCTCGGCCTCGACAACATCGGCATCTTCGACCGGAACACGCCGCTGCCGAACGGCTGGATCCTCGGCCAGGCCGACGGCACGAGCTGGATGGCGACGTACTGCCTCAACATGCTCGCGATCGCCCTGCAGCTCGCGACCGAAGACCCGGTCTACGAGGACGTCGCGAGCAAGTTCTGGGAGCACTTCGTCTACATCGCCTTCGCGATCCAGCGGCCCGACGATCCGGGCAAGGGTCTCTGGAGCGCGGAGGAGGGCTTCTTTTACGACACGCTGCACGCGCCCGACGGGAAGAACGTCCCGCTCAAGATCCGCTCCGCCGTCGGGCTCATCCCGCTGACCGCCGTCGCGACCGGGGATTCCAAGCTCCTCGCGCGTTTCCCCGCCTTCCGCAGGCGCATGGACTGGTTCATCAAGTATCGGCCGGACCTGACTGCTTCCTGCGCGTCGATGACGCGCGTGGGCCGGGAAGACCGCATCCTGCTGTCGGTGATCAAGCCCGATCAACTCGCCCGCCTTCTCGGATATCTGCTCGACGAGAACGAGTTCCTCTCGCCCTACGGCATCCGCTCCGTCTCGCGCTTCCACCGCGATCACCCCTACGAGATCCACGCCGGCGGTATGGACTACCGGCTCGACTACGAGCCCGGGGAGTCGCGCACGAAGCTCTTCGGCGGAAACTCCAACTGGCGCGGGCCGATCTGGTTTCCGCTCAATTACCTGATCATCGAGTCGCTGCAGCGGTTTCACCGCTACTTCGGCGACGATTTCCGGGTCGAATGCCCGACCGGATCGGGCCGGTCGATGACTCTCCGCGAGGTCGCGCGCGAGCTCGCGCGGCGTCTTTCACGGATCTTCCTGCCGGACGCCTCGGGACGGAGGCCCGTCGCCGGACCGTACGAAATCTTTCAACGCGATCCCCGTTGGAAGGATCTCGTTCTTTTCCACGAGTACTTCCACGGAGACACCGGCGCCGGCCTCGGCGCCTCGCATCAGACGGGCTGGACCGGCCTCATCGCCAAGCTCCTCGACGAGCTCGGCAACTCCGGGACTCACTGACGCGGGCGCCTCAGCCGTCGCGGCGCGCGGCGATTCGCATCGAAACGAGCCGCGCGATGAGGATCGCCGGATAAAGCTGGCCGATCAGGGCCTCCGACATCGCCAGGCTGCGCGCCACCGGGTGGATCGGCGTGATGTCTCCATAGCCGACCGTCGTCAGCGTGACGAAGCTGTAGTAGAGGAGGCCGTGCGTGAGGCGCGTCTCGTCGGTCGCGCGCTGCGCGAATTGAAAGGCGCCCGGCCAGGCGCGGTAGACGACCTCGTACGCGGCCGCCCAGGCGAAGCCGACGAGCAGATAGACGACGACGGCCCCCTGGATTCGGTAGCCCGTGATCGGGCCCTCGCGAAAGACCTGCATAAGCACCAGCGCGGCGAGCACCGAGAGGAGCGCGATCGACAGCGCGAAGCCCCAGAGCTCCGCGGGCGACCCGGGCGACCGGAAGCTCGCCCAGCGGAAGCCGAGGGTCGCGGCCGTCAGCGCGGCCACCGCGGCCGTCAGGAGCGGTCGTCGGCCGACGGCGACGACCCCCGACACGAGGACCAGCGAGAAGAGGACGTCGAAGGCGATCTGGCCGGCGCCGCCCGTGTCGGCGAGCGGCGCGCCGACGAAGAGCGCCAGGCACGCGAAAGCGAGCAGCGCGGAGAGCCCCCAGTCCGACTGCCAGAGACTTCCGAGCGGTTTCGGGCGCGTCACGTCCGCGGCGGCGGATACCCGGCGAACATCTGCGCGAGAATCGAGCGGAGCTTCTCTTCGCGCTCCTCGGGCTCGCGGTTGGCGCGGATCTCGTCGCTCGCCGTGCCGCGCCAGACGATCTCCTTCTTCGACACGTCCACGAGATCGAGCAGCATCGTGCCCGCGGGGACCTCGTAGACCTCGGTGTAGGTCGGCCCCGCCCAGTAGCCCCAGCCGTATCCCCAGGCCGGGCTGTACGACACGACGTGCGTGTCGATCGAAAGCCTCCAGTGCACGGCGACCCAGAGGTCCGGATTGGCGTCGGAGCGCCGGAGCCCGTGCTTGGCGAGCTCGTCTTCCAGGACGCTCTGGACCCGCCGGTTCCAGACCGGGTCCTTGATCGAGCCGTCGTCCTTCCATGACCAGGTGCGGTACTGCTTGAAGTCGACCGTGTGGTCCCAGCCGGCGTCGATCTTGAGCGTCTTGCAGGACACGAGCGTCACGACCGTCGCGAGCGCCGCGGCCGCCGTCGCCGCCCGCAGAAGCCGGGATCTCTTGCGCACGTCCGCCTCCTTCCGACCGTGGGGAGTTTCGGGCGACACTCTAACCCGCGCGCACCCGACTCTCCGAATAGACCTTGGTCCCATGCCGCGCCGGGAGAGCCGATCTATAGTCCTCGGCAGAACCAGCTGGCTCGAAGGGGCCGAGGAGAGACCGGTGAAGACGAAAGAGCTCATCAAGAGGGCGCGGCGCTTCGCCAAGCCCTTCCGTGTCATGGACGGCAGAGGCTTCCGGCTCAAGGACGTGGATCCCGGCGACACGCTCGGTCTCGGCGAGGAGCAGAAACCGAAGGCAAAGGAAGCGCTCGCGCTGGGAGTCGGAGCGCTGGCCGAGCTCCAGGGCAAGCTCTACGCGCAGGACCGCTGGGCGCTGCTGCTCATCTTTCAGGCGCTCGACGCCGCGGGAAAGGACGGCACGATCAAGCACGTCATGTCGGGCGTGAATCCGCAGGGCTGCGAGGTCACCTCCTTCAAAGCCCCGTCTCCGGAAGAGCTCGATCACGACTATCTCTGGCGCTGCATGAAGTGGCTGCCCGAGCGCGGGCGCATCGGGATCTTCAACCGCAGCTATTACGAGGAGACGACCGCCGTCCGCGTCCACCCCGAGTTCCTCGCGGGACAGAAGCTCCCGCCGGGCTCGATCACGAAGCACATCTGGGACGAGCGCTTCCAGGACATCCGCGCTTTCGAGCGCTACCTGACGCGCAACGGCGTCATCGTCCGCAAGTTCTTTCTCCACGTCTCCAAGGGGGAGCAGAAGCGCCGCTTCCTGGAGCGCCTCGACAATCCGGAGAAGAACTGGAAGTTCTCCGCCAACGACATCAAGGAACGCGGCTTCTGGAGCGAATATCAGAAGGCCTACGAGGAGACGATCCGCAACACCGCGACCGAGGACGCGCCCTGGTACGTCGTACCCGCCGACAACAAGTGGTTCACGCGCGTCGTCGTGGCCGCCGCGGTGGTCGAGACGCTCGCCTCGCTCGGCCTCGACTATCCGAAGGTGAACGAGGCGAAGCGCAACGAGCTCGCGGCGGCGAGAAAGACGCTCACCCAGGGAAAGGCCTGACCCTCCCATGAGCAACGACGGCGACGGCTCCGCGCGGCGGTACGAACGCTTCGCCGTCGGGGCGGCGCTGCTGATCCTCGCGATCGGCTGTTACCTGATCGTCCGGCCGTTTCTCACGGCCTTCATCTGGGGCAGCATCATCTCGCTCTCGACCCGGGGGATCTATCGGCGAATCCTCGGCTGGGTGGGCGGCCGCCGCAGGCTCGCGGCCACGCTGTGCTCGCTCGCTCTCGTCCTCGTCCTCCTGATCCCGATCGGCGCCCTCGCCGTCAACCTCGCCGCCCAGATGCCGGACCTGACCGCGCGCTTCCGGCAGATGCTCGACGGCGGCCTGAGCCAGCCTCCGACGTGGCTGGCCGGCGTGCCCCTGGTCGGCAAGGCGGCCGCCGCGAAGTGGCAGGCTTTCGCCGCGGACCCCGAGTCGTTGCGGCGCGAGCTCCGCCCCTTCCTCGGGCCGGTCAAAGACTTCCTCGTGACCGCCGTCGCCGGCGTCGGGGTCGGCCTCCTCGAGTTCGCCCTGGCTCTCCTGATCGCGGGGCTGCTGTACGTCCGCGGGGACCGGTTCGCCGCGACGGTGGACAGGATCGCGCGCCGCCTCGGCGGCGAGACCGGCCACCGGCAGGTGGTCGTCGTGCGCTCGACGGTGAAGAGCGTCTTCATCGGAATGCTCGGCACGTGCGCCGTTCAGGCCGTCCTGGCGCTGATCGGGTTCTGGATCGCCGGCGTCCCGCAGCCGTTCCTGCTGGCGATGGGCACGTTCTTCCTGTCGCTCGTGCCGGGCGGCCCCACGGTCTTCTGGCTTCCGGCCGCGCTCTGGCTGAACGCGAACGGATCGGCCGGCTGGGCGATCTTCATGGCGGTCTGGGGTCTCGTCGTTGTCGGCGGCGCCGACAACGTCGTCCGGCCGCTCCTGATCGGCCGCGGCGTCGAGGCGCCGATGGCTCTGATCTTCCTGGGAGTGATCGGGGGACTTCTCACGTTCGGTTTCCTCGGACTCTTCATCGGCCCGACGCTCCTCGTGGTCGCCCACAACCTGTTCCAGGAGTGGATCGGCCGCGAGATCGCTCAACCGGCGCCCGCCGCGAAAGGGACGTGAGCTCCATCGCACCGCTGGCCTGGCTGCGCAGATACCCGAAGGCCTGGCGGAAGCTCGACGTCGTCGCGGGCCTGACCGCCGCCGCCGTCGTCATCCCGAAGGCGATGGCCTACGCGACGATCGCCGGACTGCCGGTGCAGGTCGGCCTCTACACGTCCTTCGTGCCGATGCTCGTCTATGCGGTGCTCGGCACGTCGAGCGTCCTTTCCGTCAGCACGACCACGACGCTCGCGATCCTCACCGGCGCCGAGCTCGCCGAGGCCGCGCCCGGAGCCGACCCGGCGGCGCTCCTGCGCGTCGCGGCGACGCTGACGCTGCTCGTCGGCGCCATCCTCGTCGCCGCATGGATCCTCCGGCTCGGCTTCGTCGCGAATTTCATCTCGGAGCCGGTGCTCGTGGGATTCAAGGCCGGGATCGGCGTCGTCATTGTCCTCGATCAGATCCCAAAGCTCCTCGGCTTTCACGTCAAAGGGCCCAATTTCCTCGCGAAGCTCCAGGCGACGATCGCGCACCTGCCGGAGACGTCCCTGCCGACACTCCTGCTCTCGGCCGCAACGATCGCCATCCTCATCGGTTTCGAGCGGTTCCTTCCGAAGGCGCCGGCGCCGCTCGTGGCGGTCGCCGGGGGCATCGCGGCCGCGGGCCTGCTCGGACTGCAGGCACGAGGCATCGAGCTCGTCGGACACATCCCCACCGGTCTTCCTCCCCTGACCATGCCGGACTTCTCGCTCGCGGGCGTTCTCTGGTCGGGGGCGATCGGCATCGCGCTCATGTCCTTCACGGAGACCGCCGCCGCCGGGCGCGCGTTCGTTCGCGACGACGAGCCGGCCCCGCGCGCGAACCGCGAGCTCCTCGCGACGGGCCTCGGAAACGCGGCCGGCGCCTTCCTCGGCTCCATGGCCTCGGGCGGCGGAACGAGCCAGACGGCCGTCAACCGCCTGGCCGGCGCGCGCAGCCAGCTCGCCGAAATTGTGACCGCCGGCGCGACGCTCGCGACGATGTTCTTCCTGGCGCCGTTCATCGGGCTCATGCCGCAGGCGACGCTCGCGGCCGTCGTGGTCGTCTACTCGATCGGCCTCATCAAGCCGAAGGAGTTCCGCGCGATTCTCGGGATCCGCCGCATGGAGTTCGTCTGGGCGCTCGCCGCGTTCGCGGGCGTCATGCTCTTCGGGACGCTCAAGGGAATCCTCGTCGCCATCATCCTGTCGCTCATCGCGCTCGCGCATCAGGCCGCGGATCCTCCGGTCTACGTCCTCCGCCGCAAGCCGGGCACCAACGTCTTCCGTCCGGAGTCGCCCGATCATCCCGAGGACGAGGCGTTCCCCGGCCTGCTCCTGCTGCGGCCCGAGGGACGCATTTTCTTCGCCAACGCGGAGCGCGTCGGACAGAGGATCCTGGCGCGCGTCGCCGGGTCGAATCCGACGGTTCTCGCCGTCGACATGAGCGGGGTCTTCGATCTCGAGTACACGGCGCTCAAGATGCTCATCGACGGCGAGAAGCGATCGCGCGACCGGGGCGTCTCCCTGTGGCTCGTGGGGCTGAACCCCGACGTCCTCGCCATGGTCCAGCGCTCTCCTCTCGGAAAGACGCTCGGGCGCGAACGGATGTTGTTCAATCTGGAGATCGCCGTGGCAAGATTCCTGGGAAAGGACTCGCCCCGGCCGCAATGAAAGGAGCCCGATCATGAGACATGCCCGGTTTCTCGCGACGATGGGATTGGGAATGGCGCTCGCGGTTTCCCTGTCGGGCCAGCAGCCCGCGGCCGCGGCGCCGAAGCCGGCCGCCGAGCCGCCGCTCGAGATCTACCAGATCGATCTCGTCCCTTCCGGAACCGGCTTCGCTCTCACGAAACCGGTGCTCCAGGGAGACGTTTACGTGTTCCAGGCCTGGCCCGACCGGCAGGTCGTGCGGCTCCCGAAATCCAAGGTCAAGAACATGGCGCCGCGCACGAAAGACGTGAGCAACGAGTTCATCTACCAGATCGATCTCGCGCCGACCGGCCAGATGTACGCGCGCGACGAGCCGAAGATGAAGGGCGCGACCTACCAGTTCCACACGTGGCGCGAGGGGACGCTCATGAGCCTGCGGCCCGCCGACGTCAAGAAGGTCACGCGCGTGTCCGGGCTCGACGCCTTCAAGATCCACATGCAGCAGCTCGGCGCCAAGCAGATCGGCAACCTGGCGATGCAGGGCGGCGGAAGCGTGACTCAGCTGAATCCGGGAGGCAGCGCGCCGGCCGACGCGGCTCACGGCTCGGCGGCGATGCCGCAGACGCCGTACAACTGGATCTATCAGGGAGTTCCGGGCGTGACCGACGCCTGGGCGCCTCCGTCGGCCGTCGTCAATTCACCGGGCGACGTGCCGCGGGCGGCCGAGCCGCACTGAGGATCCTGGCGGTCATCTCTTCGACGCGAGGTCGAAGGAGAAGCCGTACTTCGCGGAAAACTGGAGGCGGTAGTCGTCCACGGCCAAGCCGTCGGAGAAATTCCGGCGGCGTCCCCATTGGAGCTCGAAGCCCGTCATCACGTTCTTGACCGGTTCGTAGAGCAGGTCGGCCACGGCGTACTGCCCGGACCGGAAGGCGTTCGGCAGCTGCGCTTGGCTGTTGGACACGTCGAGGCGGGAGTAACCGATCGCGCTGCGGAACTGGTCGCTCCACGGGACTTCGCAGAACGCCACCATCCCGAAGATCGGAAGGGCCTCGCCGACGACCGGCCGAACCGGATCGGCGTTGTGCTCGGCGGCGACGTCCGTCGGTGCGTCCCGCATGTAGGTCGCGATCCCTTCTCCGTAGGTGGCCTCGAGCTTGAGGGTGACGCTCTTCGAGGCCTTCCAGACGGAGGCGAGATTCAATCCCCAGCCGATCGCGTGGCCCGACAGGTCGAACGCGTCGGCGAGCGTGTCCTTCCAGCCGATGTAACGGACGAGACCCG
>DATBFU010000086.1:0-10550 GCA_036558325.1 Thermoanaerobaculia bacterium
CCCGGCGGTTCCGGGCGGAGGCGGCATGGGCGGGATGTACTGATCGACGGAGAGATCCGGGATTTCTCGAGGCCCCGGCGAAAGCCGGGGCCTTTTTTTGAGATCAGCTATCAGCCATCGGCTATCAGCCGGAACGATCCCCGCTGACAGCTGACAGCTGTTCACAATATCCCCGCAAATGTCTGACACGCGCCGGGATCCCCCGTCTCCAGGCCGCGCCGCAGCCACTCGACGCGCTGGGAGGACGAGCCGTGGGTGAACGACTCCGGCTGGACGCGTCCCGTCGACAGGCGCTGCAGCCGGTCGTCGCCGATCGCGGCCGCCGCGCGAAGGCCGGCCTCGGCGTCGCCCGGCTCGAGAAGCCCCTTCTGCGCGCCGTGGTGTCCCCAGACCCCGGCGAGGCAGTCCGCCTGCAGCTCGAGCCGCACCGAAAGGTCGTTGCCCTGCGCCTCGGAGGCGCGCTCCTGAACGCTCCGGACCTTGCGCTCGATGCCCATCAGGTTCTGGACGTGGTGCCCGACCTCGTGCGCGACGACGTAGGCGCGCGCGAAGTCGCCGGGAGCCCCGAACCGCCGCGCGAGCTCGTCGAAGAACGACAGGTCGAGATAAACCTTCCGGTCGTAAGGACAGTAGAACGGCCCCTGCGCGGCGGATCCGCGGCCGCAGGAGGTCTCGGTCAAGCCCGTGTAGAGCACGAGCTTCGGCAGCTCGTAGGTCTGTCCTGATTTCGCGAAGATCTCCGTCCAGGTGTCCTCGGTGTCGGCGAGGACGACCGCCACGAATTTCCTGCCCGGGTCCTCGGCGTCGGGCCCGGCCGGAGCGCGGGATTGCGGGGGGGCGCCGGTCTCGGCCGCGGGCGGCGATCCCGAGGTCAGGAGCTGGAGAATCCGGATCGGGTCGTTACCGGTCAGCCAGCCGATCACGAGCGCGACGAGGACCGTTCCGCACCCGAGCGTGACGCCTCGGCCGCCGAACCCGCGCTGGTCCTCGACCTGGTCGCTCTCGCGCCGGCCGATCCACCTCATGAACGCCCTTATATCGCGAATCGCGCGGCGCGGACGTCAGGGCAGGGCGATCGACGCGACGTCGGCCATCTCGACGCGATTGCGCCCGCCGCGCTTGGCGGCATAGAGCGCGCGGTCGGCGGCGGCGATCAGCGTGTCGGGCGAACCGGCGCCGTCCGGGATGACCGTCGCGACGCCGAGGCTGATCGTGACGACCCCGGCCGGCGAGCGCGGGTGCCGCGTGCCCATGCCCTCGATGCGCGCGCGCAGCGCTTCCGCCACGGCCACCGCGCCGCGCGCCGGCGTCGAGGGGAGGATCGCCGCGAACTCCTCTCCGCCGAAGCGCGAGACGAGGTCGCCCGGCCGCGTCAGAGCGTGACGGATCTCTCCGGCGACGCGGCGGAGACAATCGTCTCCGGTCTGGTGGCCGAAAGCGTCGTTGAAGTCCTTGAAGTGGTCGATGTCGATCATGACGAGGGAGAGCGGGTGGCGGTCCCGCACGCCGCGGCGCCACTCGCCGTCGAGGCTCTCGCCGAAGCGCCGGCGATTCGCGATGCCGGTGAGCGGGTCGAGCGCGGAGAGCTGTTGCAGGCGCTCGTTCAGGTGCTCGAGCTCGAGGGTGCGCTCGGCGACCTGCTGCTCGAGCTCGCGTTCGCGCGCGCGGATTCGCGCGGCCCGAACGCGTCCGGCGCCGACGATCGTCAAGGCCAGGCCGATTCCGGCGAGCGCGAGGAAAGGGCGCGTCTGGTAGAAGTGCGGGGTCAGCGAAAAGGCGACCGAGGCGCCGGTTTCGTTCCAGACGCCGTCGTTGTTGCACGCGAGCACGCGGAACGTGTAGCCGCCGGGCGGAATGTTCGTGTAGAACGCGACGCGCCGAGTGCCCGCCTCGATCCACTCGCGGTCGAAACCCTCGAGGCGGTAGCGGAAGTTCACGCGGCCGGGATCGACGAAGGACAGCCCGGCGTAGTGAAACTCGAGGTCGCCGTGGCCCGGCGGGATCCGCGCGCCTTCGGGCGCGTCGAGGACGCGGCGATCGACGAGCACCTTCTCGACCGCCACGGGCGGCGGGATCGTGTTGCTCTGGATGTGATCCGGATCGATGACGACGGCGCCTTCCACGGTGGGGAACCACAAGCGGCCGTCGCGCGCCTTCCAGGCGGCGGGTTGCGTGAAGCCGCTGCACTCGGCCGACCGCATGCCGTCGGCCCGGCCGAAGGCGACGGACGTCACGTTCGAGCGCTCTCCCGCGGCGACCGCCTCGAGGTCGGCGCGCGCGACGCGATAGATGCCGCGGCTGCAGCTCATCCAGAGATTGCCCCGTCCGTCTTCGAGGATCGCGTACTGCACGTCGTCGAAGAGACCCTCGCGGCGCGTGTAGCGCGTGAACTTTCCGTCCTTGAGCCGATTCAGGCCGCCGCCGTCGGTGCCGATCCAGAGGCATCCGTCCGCGTCCTCGTAGAGCGCCAGCACCGTGTCGTCCGAGAGGCCGTCGGCGGTGCGGTAGCTCGTGAAGCGGCCGCCGGCGAACCTCACGAGACCTCCGCCTTCCGTGCCGATCCAGAGGTTGCCGGCGTGATCCTCGAGGAGCGCGAGCACCGTCGGCGAGAAGAGCCCGTCACGCGGGCCGTAGACGGTGAACACGTCGCCCCGCACGGCCACGAGGCCGCCGTCGTCGGTGCCGATCCAGAGAGTACCCTCACGGTCGCGATACATCGCGCGGACGATCTCGCTCGACATCCCGTCTTTCTTGTGGAAGGCGCGGAATCGCGATCCCTCGAGCCGGTCGACGCCGTCGCCCCAGGTCCCGATCCAGAGTCGGCCGGCGCCGTCCTCGGCGAAGGAGCGCACGAAGTCGCCCGAGAGGCCGTCCTTCGCGGTGAGGGAGACGAAGCGCCCTTTGTCGAATCGCGTCGCGCCGGCGCCGCGCGTGCCGAGCCAGATCGCGCCGGCGTGGTCCTCGAAGATCGTCCGGACGCGGTCGCTCGACATTCCCTCCTCGTGGGTGTAGGCGGTGAACTTTCCGTCCTCGAGCCGGTTCAGCCCGCCGGTCACGGTGCCGAGCCACAGGCTGCCTTCGCGGTCCTCGCACATCGACAGGACGGTGTCGTCCGAGAGGCCCTGCGCCGGCGTGAGCGCCGTGATTCTCTCGTCCGCGAGACGCGCGAGCCCGCCGCCGCGGGTGCCGATCCAGAGGTTGCCGTCGCGGTCGCGCAGCAGCGACTCGACGGCGTCGCTCGGCAGACCCTCGCGCGGTCCGTACACCTTGAACGCGCCGTCGCGCAGCCGCGCGAGGCCTCCGCCGTCCGTGCCGATCCAGACGTCGTCGCGCCGGTCGACCAGAATCGTCTGGACGACGTCGGAGGGAAGCCCCTGGCTCTTCGAGTACGTGGTGACTTTCCCGTCGCGCAGACGCGCGAGACCTCCGCCGTCCGTGCCGATCCAGAGGTTCCCGTCCGAGTCTTCGGCGAGCGACCAGACGTGATCATTGGGCAGGCCCTGCTTCGTCCCGAACGCCGAGATCTTCCCGTCTTTCAGGCGGCCGACGCCGCCGTTCGTTCCGATCCAGAGCGCGCCGTTGCGGTCCTCGCAGAGCGCGAGGACGCGCTCGCCCGGCAGGCCGTCGCGGGTCGTGAAGGCCGTGAACTTTCCGTCCTCGAAGCGGTCGAGGCCGCCCCACGTGCCGACCCAGAGGACTCCCTGCCGGTCCTGATACAGCGCCTGGACGTTGCTGTTGCGCATCCCGGGCGCGTTGCCCTTGTCGAACACGGTGAAAGAGACGCCGTCGAAGCGAACGAGCCCGCGCTCCGTGCCGAGCCAGAGGTAGCCGTCTTTGGTCTGGAGGATCGCCTGGATCGAGTTCTGCGGGAGTCCCTGGTCGGTCTTCCAGACCTGGTGCGCGTACTGCGTGAGCGCCTTGCCGGGGTCGAGCGCCGACGACGCCGTCGCGGAGGCCAGGCACACCGCGGCCGCGATCGCCCCGAGGCGCCGGATGGAAGGATTGGGGCGGGATGGCCGCAGAGGGCCCACGTCTGATTGTATCAAGCCGGGAGCGAGGGGCCGGAATGTCCGCCGCGTCCGGCGGGCCTCTTTTGCCATACTCACTCGCCCGCTCCGATGAAGCCGCTCGTCTGCTGTCTGCTGCCGCGCCCACCGCACCCCCATCGCGACGGGGGCGCGATCCGGATGTACTTCCTCCTGCGCGCTCTCGTCCCGGCCTTTCGCGTTCGCGCGCTCGTCCTGCGGCCGCCGGGACGCCCGGCGGGCGAGTACCCGGACGGCGTCGATCCGGTCGAGGTGACGCACGCGCTCGGAGCGGCGGACCGCGTCCGCGCCGCTCTCGAGAGCCTCGGGACGCGCGAGGCTTATCCGGCGCTTCTCTACCGGTCGCCGGAGCTCGCCCGCGAGCTCGCGCGGCTCGCCGAACACGAGCCGCCGGCGCGCGTGGTCGCGCTCTCGTATCACCTCGGTCCGGCGGCCGCCGCATCCGGCGCCGCGTCGTGGGTGGACTTTCAGAACGTGGATTCCGAGATCTGGCGCCGCCTCGGCCGGACGTCGCCGTCCGTTTTCGCCCGTCTCTTCGCCCGCGCGCAGGCGCCGCTCGTCGAGGCCTTCGAAGAGTCGACCCTCGCGGCCGTGGACGGCGTCTCCTGTGTGTCGCGGCGCGACGCCACGGCGCTCGCGGGGCGCGCGCCCGGCCGTCGATGCGTCGTCGTCCCGAACGGCGTCGATCTCGGGCGCTACGCCTTCCGCGCGGCGGCGCCGCCCGATCCGGTGCTCTTCTTCGTCGGCGATCTGGCGTGGGCGCCCAACGCCGACGGGATCCGCTGGTTTCTCGGCCGGGTGTGGCCGGAGGTCCGGCGGCGCCGGCCGGGCGCGCGGGTCGAGATCCTGGCGCGCGAGCGGCCGGCGGACCTCGCGCGAGCGGCCGGCCCCGAGGTTCGGTTCGGGTACGCGGACGACACGCGGCCCTACTGGGCGCGCGCCGCCCTGGCGATCGTGCCGCTCCTCTCGGGCGGAGGCACGCGGCTCAAGATCCTGGAGGCGGCGGCCTGCGGCGTACCGGTCGTCTCGACGCGCGTGGGGGCGGAGGGGCTCGACCTCGAGCCCGGAGCGGAGATCGCGATCGCGGAGGACGCCGGAGAATTCGCGTCCGAGACCCTGCGGTTGCTGGCCGATGCGCCGGCCGCCCGGCGCCAGGCCGAAGCCGCGCGCCGTAAGGTCGAGGAACGGTACGGATGGGACGGGATCGGCGAGGCGTTCGCCCGCGCTCTGCTCGAGCGGCGCGCGGCGCGATGACCGCCGCCGCGGCGATCCTCTTTCTCGTCTCGGTCTGGCTGGCGGTCTGGTCCTATGTGCTCTATCCGCCGTGGATCCGGCGCCTGGCGCGGCGGCGGACGCCGGGGCCGCTTCCGGAGGCCCGCCCGCCGGGGCCGGCCCCGTCCGTCGAGGTGCTCGTCTCGGCGGCCGACGAGGAGCGCGTCATCGGCGCGCGCGTCCGGGACCTGCGGGCGCAGACCTATCCGGGACCGTACGCCATCGCGGTCGGATGCGACGGATGCGCGGACGCGACGGCGCACGCGGCGCGGCAGGCGCTCGACGGGGCCGGCGCTCCCGGCCGCGTCGTCGAGTACCCGCAGCGGCGCGGCAAGGCGGCGGTGCTCGACGATCTCATCGCGTCGTCCGCCGCGGACGTCGTCGTGTTCACCGACGCCAACACGCGCTTCGACCCGGAAGCCGTCCGGCTTCTCGCGGAAACTTTCGCCGATCCCGGCGTGGGGGCCGCGTGCGGCCGCCTCTCGCTGGAGGCCGCGGACGGCCGGCCGTCGCCGGAGACGGTCTTCTGGGACTGGGAGACCGCGACGAAGGAAGCCGAGGGGCGGCTCGGCGTCTGCCTCGGCGCCAACGGCGCGATCTACGCGGCGCGCCGCCGTGCCGTGGTCCCGCTGCCGCCGGGGACGATCCTCGACGATCTGCTCATCCCCGCGCGTGTGGCGGCGGGCGGCGCGGCGTCGGTCTTCGCCGCCGGGGCGGTGGCGCGCGAGACGCTGCCGTCCCGTCTGCGCGACGAGATGTCGCGTCGCTTCCGGATCGGCATCGGCGCCGGCCGGGTTCTGCGGCGCGAGCGGTGGCTCTGGAGCTTCGGGCGGCGGCCGCTGCTCGCTCTGGTGTTCTTCTCTCGGAAGGCGGCGCGCTGGCTGGCGCCGGTCGCCGCTCTTCTCGCGGCGGTCTCGGCGCTCGGCAGCCGCGCGCTCGCGCCCTACGCCGCGGGAGCGCTCGCGGCCGCGGCGACGCTCGCCCTGTCGGCGCTCGGATCGGGCGCGCCGGGCCGCCGGGGCAGGCTCTATTATTTCGCCGTGATCAATCTCGCTCTCTCGGCCGGAGTCCTGGCCGGCGTTCTCGGCTACCGGCGGCCGGCCTGGAAGCCGGTCTCCCCGCGGACTTGAGCTCCCGCGGCCATTCGGCGTTCCGGCCGGTGGCCATCGTCGGAGACGTCGCGGCGGGAGCCCTCGCGCTCTATCTCTCGTTTCAGCTGCGGACGCGCGTCTCCATTCCGGGAACCGAGACGCTGCTGCCCCTCGAGAAAGTTCGCTTCACCCTCGGCAATCTCGTCCTCTTCCTCGCCGCGCAGGGAGTGTCGCTCTCTCTTTTCGGGCTCTACGGCGCGCGCGAGCGGTTTCGCGATCCGCTGGCGCGCCGGCTCGTGCCGGCGGTCCTTCTCCAGCTCGTGCTGCTCTCTTCCATCTACTTCCTCGCGCTCGCGCAGCCATACGCCTTTCCGCGCTCCGTCCTCGTCCTCTACGTCGTACTGGATCTCGCGCTGCTCGCGCCGTGGCGCGCGGCCCTGGACCGTCTTTTCCCGCAGCCTCGCCGCCGCGCGGCGATCGTCGGCGCCGGGCCGACCGCCGCGCTGGTCGCCGATGCGATCCGGCGCCACCCGTGGACCGGCGTCGAGGTCGTCGGCGCGATCGGCCCGGCCGCCGACACGCCGGGGCTGAAGCATCTGGGAGAGATCGCGACGCTCGCGGAGATCGCCTCGCGGAATCGGATCGACGATCTGATTCTGACGCCCGAGGGGTCGTCCTGGCGCGACCGCCTCGCGCCGAGCCTGCCGCCCGATCTGAATGCCGAGATCCTCGTCTGGCCGTCCCCTTTCGAGACGATGATCGGCCGGCTGCGATTCCGCATCGTGGGGGACGTGCCGCTCCTCGAAGCGAAGGTGCGGCCGATCGAAGGCCTCGGCGCGGCGGTCAAGCGCGCGTTCGACCTGGGCGCGGCCGTCCTTCTGCTCATCCCGCTCGGGCCGGTGCTGGCGGTGGCGGCCCTCTTCGTCGTGCTGACGTCGCGGGGCGGCGCGTTCTACCGGCAGAAGCGCGTCGGTAAGGACGGCCGGATCTTCGACCTCTGGAAGCTCCGGACGATGCGGCCCGGCGCGGAAGTCGAGACGGGCGCGGTGCTCGCGACTCCCGACGACCTGCGGGTGACCGCCGTCGGACGCTTTCTCCGCGCCGCGCGCGTCGACGAGATCCCGCAGCTCGCGAACGTGCTGCGCGGGGACATGAGCCTCGTGGGTCCCAGGCCCGAGAGGCCCGAGTTCACCGAGCGGTTTTCGGAATCGGTCGCCGGCTGGCGGCTCCGAAACGCCGTGCGCCCGGGCCTGACGGGTCTCGCGCAGATCTCGGGTGATTACGCCTCGGAGCCCGAGATCAAGCTGCGCTACGATCTGGCGTATCTGAACAACTGGTCTCTCGTGCTCGACCTCGCGATTCTTCTGCGCACGCTGCCGGTCGTCCTGACGCGGCGGGGGATCTGACGTGACGGCGGACGGCCCGCGCGCGACGGCGGGCCCCGCGGCCGGCGCGCGGCGGGCGCGCATCGCCGTGGTCATGCCCGCCTACAACGCCGAGAAGACGCTCGAGAGGACCCACGCGGACATCCCTTCGGACGTCGTGGACGACGTCATTCTCGTCGACGACGCGTCGCGGGACAAGACCGTCGAGGTCGCGCGGCGCCTGGGTCTTCACGTCGTCACGCACGCGCGCAATCGCGGCTACGGCGGGAACCAGAAGACGTGCTACCGCACCGCGCTCGATCGAGGCGCCGACATCGTCGTCATGGTGCACCCGGACCACCAGTACGATCCGAAGGTCATTCCCGATCTCATCGAGCCGCTGCTCGCCGGACAGTGCGACGCGGTCTTCGGCAGCCGCATGCTCGGCGGGCGGCCGATCCAGGGCGGGATGCCAAAGTGGAAGTACCTCGGCAACATCTTTCTGACGGCGGTGGAGAACGCGACCTTCCTGATCTATCTGACCGAGTACCACAGCGGGTTCCGCGCGTACTCGCGCCGGTACCTCGAGTCGATCGCGCTCGAAGCGAACTCCGACGGGTTCGTCTTCGACACCGAGATCATCGCGCAGGGCATGGCGAAGGGCCTTCGGATCCGCGAGATCCCGATCGAGACGCGTTACTTCGACGAGGCATCGCAGATCGCGTTCGGACCGTCGGTGCGCTACGGCTTCGCGATCCTGAAGACGATGGCGCTCTACAAGCTGCACGCCTGGGGGATCTGGTCGTCTCCGATATTCCGGACGGGAGCTTCTTCGGCGCTTCGCGAGCGCGACCGGCTCGCGCCGGGAGCGTAATGAGCGGCTTGCTCAGTCGGGGAGCGGCGGGGGCTCGTTCAGCAGGCCCGCCTTCAGGTCGTTCTCGCGCTTGGCGACGTCCTCGAGCAGGCGCTTCGCCACGGGCCCCGGCAGGGCGGAGGCGAGGGTGGGACTGATCCACAGCGCGCGCAGAAGCGCGGTCTGCGCCTCCGGCCTTTCGCGGGCGATCGCGTGCGCGCGGCCGATGTTCAGATCGATCTCCGCGCGCTCGCCGGTCGCGAGCGCGTCGCGGTAGAAATCGAGGGCCTCGAGCCCCTTGCCCTGGACCAGGCGCGCCGAACCCGCCAGGAGGCGAGGCCGCGGGTCGCCGGGCAGATTCGGGGTCGCCTTCGCCGCCATCTTCGCGGCGCGGTCGAGCAGGATGCGCGTGCGGTCGTCCGAGGCGCCGGCGAGCGCCTGCCGGAGCGCGTCGCTGCCGCGGCGGACCTGCCGCTCGGCCCGGTAGCGCGCGATCTCCGGCCAGAGGAGCAGGGCGAGCGCCGCCGCGCCGACGAGGCGCGCGAGGTTCGTCACGACGACGCTCCGCCCGATTCCGCCGCCACGCGCCAGCCGCGCCCGGCCGCGAGAAGGAGAGGAATCGCCGAGATCGGCCGCTGGAGCGGAAACCACGTGAGCGCCGCCACGCCGCCCGCCGCGAGCACCGCGAGGAGCATCGCCGCCTCGGCCGACGTCGGACCGCCGCGGCGGGCCGCGCGGGCGAGCGCGACGAGAAGCGCGGCGAATGCCGCGATCGCCGCGGCGCCCGCCAGCCCGCCCTCGGCCAGCGCCTGGAGCGGCTCGGAGTGCGCCTCGCCGTAGGAGCTCGTCGCGAGCGGGTTGACGAAGCGCCGCCGCGCCCGGATCTCCGCGGCCAGCCGGTGCCGCACGAACTCCGCGCCGAAGGTCCCGGGACCGTAGCCGAGCAGCGGCCGCTCGCGCGCCATCTCGACGGCGGCCGCCCAGGGCCCGAAGCGGTAGGTCAGCAGGGCGTCCCAGTCGCCCGCCCGGGCCGCGGCGATCGACTCGGCCGCGCGCTCGCGGGCCGGACGGTACAGCGAAAAGCCCAGGATCGCGAGCGCGGCGACCGCGACGATCGGCACGAGGGCGCCCCGGCCGCGGCGCGCGAGCAGCAGGGTGGCGGCGCCGGCCGCGAGCGCCGTCAGGGAGGTCAGGTTCTGGTTGACGACGAGGTCCGCGATGCAGAGCACGAGCCCGGCGGCGGCGAGGATCCGCGGAAGCGCGCGGCCGCTCTCGAGCGCGAGCGCCATCGCGGCGACCGCGGCGATCGCGAGGACGATCGCGAGATAGCCGACGTTTCCGGCAAAAGCGCCCGTGGCGCCGCGCGCGCCCGTCACCTCGATCGGCAGCGGGCGGTAGATCCCCCAGCCCTGCAGGAGCGAGACGGCCATGTTGACGGAGCAGAGCGCGAAGAAGAGAACCAGCAGCGGCCGCCCGAATCGCTGCACGGCGCGCGAGGCGCCGAGAGGGAGGGCGAGCGAAAGGATCAGCAGCGCGCGCAGTGCGTCGAGGGACGCGATCCGGCGCGGAGAGACGAGGGCCGAGGCAGCCGCGCCCGCGATCGCGGCCGCGGCGAGCGCGCACGCGATCCGGGCCGGCCTTCCGGCGGCGCGCCAGAGGGAACGGAACGTGGCGCCGGAGCGCGCGGCGGGCCACAGGAAAGCGGCGGCGGCCGCTGCGCCCAGACAGAGCAGGGCGGCGGCCCGCTTCGGAGCGTCGAACGAGGCGTCCGCCGAAGGGTCGACGAGGAGCGCGGAGCCGGCGAGCGCGGCGGCGAGCGCCACCGCGGCGGCCGCGGCCGGGCGGTCCGGTCCCGCGGGAGGAGGCGGGCCCTTCTTTCGCCGGCGCGACACGCGCGGGATTAGAGCAGATTTTGGATTTTCGA
>DATBFU010000087.1:0-20786 GCA_036558325.1 Thermoanaerobaculia bacterium
TTCGGCTCCATGAGCAGGTTCGGGCGGGCGCTGTCGTCGAAGTGGGAAATCGATGAGCCGGGCTGGTCCGGGTCGGTGGCGAAGAGGAGTGCGCGCCCGCGCGCGTCGGCGCCGCTGCGCACCGAGAGGTCGAGAGCGAGCGTGACGTCGACTCCGGCGGCGAGCGCGGCGCGCAGCCGATTGCCGTCGTCGAGAGTGATTCGAACCGCGGGGATCTCGACCGCGTCGTCGGCGCCGCCGAGCGCCTCGGGCGGGGCGCCGGCTTCGTTGTCCGCGACGACCATCGCGATCGCGCCGGCTTTCTGGACGTTCTTCGCCTTGTCCGTGAAGAGGCACGTCCCTCGATCGACGAAAGCCATCTTGCCCGCCAGGGCGGCGGCGTTCGAGATCGCGGAGCAGGCGTCGGTCGCCGTCGCTCCGGCCGCGTCGGCGGCGTCCTGCGCTGGGACGAGCGTCCCGGAGACCCCGGCCGCGGAAAGCGGCGGGCCGAAGACCGCGATTCCGACCGGATACTCGCCGGCGACCGAAGCGGGCGTGTCGACGCGGAGGAGCGGCGTGCCCGGATCGAGGATTCCCGGCACGACGGCCTGCACGCGCGTCCCCGCCCAGGACACGCGCCGCGCGTTGACGTAGGAGGCCGCGCGCTGCGTCGGGCTCATGTCCGTCCAGAGTTGTCCCGCATCCGTGTCGAAGATCAGGTGCTCATAGACGTCGGGGTCGTTCAGGAACTGCGCGCCGCTCGAGTCGACGAACGTCTCGAAGCCGAGGCCGTGCGCGAGCTCGTGGAGGACGACGGTGACGAGATCGATCTTGTTGAGGTGATTGTTGTCGAGCCCGTAATACCAGTCGGTGCCGGACAGACAGTTGGTCATCCCGAGGCTCGAATTGAAGCGGGAACGGATGTCGTCGCCGTTGGTGTTGGGGTTGCCCGGGAAGAGATCGTGCCCGGCGAGCCGGTTCGCGAGCGCCGTGGGATACCAGGTCGAGGGAAATCGGGCGCCCGGGAAGTCCTGGGCGAGCTGGATCGACGCCGTCGAGCCGAGGGTCGCGGAATCCTCGGTGCAGTCGAGCGCGACGAAGCTCGCCTGGATGCGGATCTCGACGTCGCTCACGAGGAGCGCGCCCCAGAGATCGGCGGCGTATTGAAACGCGATGAGCCGCTGCGCCCCGAGCGTCGTGCCGGCGTTGCCTCCGACCGGGGTCGCCGGCGTCGGATCGTTGAAGCCGGAGCTCGCGGCGTTGGCGTTGACGATCGTGAGGGTGGCCGCCGGGAGGAGCGCCGACAGACCGAGGACGGCGAGTGCGATGGCCGTCCGGCGCGCCGTCACTTCTCGCTCGTTCCGGGCGGCAGACAGCGCGCGGAGAAGGAGCCGTCGGGGTTGCGCCGGGCGACGGCGCGGAACTCGAACGCGCCCTTCAGGTCCACGCTGCGCATGCCGTCCGGATACACGACGATCTCGAGCGGCTCGAGGTAGTCGACGACGCCGCCGCCCGCGGCGGCGAGAGCGCGGATCTCGCCGAGCGTCGGCGGCCGCACGCGCCCCGTCCGCCGGTCGAGGAAGACGCGCAGGCCCATCCCGACGGACCGGTTCGGGACCGGGTCGATGGCCGGACATTCCCCGGGAGGCCGGGTCGGCGGATCCACGTTCTCGCAGTGCCGGCCGGAAGCGCGGCCGCCCGCGAGGGCCAGCGCGAGGGCCGCGACCGCGGCGGAACGACGAAGCATCGCGCGGAGTCTACAGGCCGAACGCGGCCGGCGAAGCGCTTCGAGAGATTCTTCAGGAACGCGGACGCTGAGGTCCGCTCGTTTCCGGGCGCTTCGCCGTGACCGAGATGTTCTTCGCCGCGTACCAGGGATGAAGCTCGAATGTCAGGTGTCCCGACGCGACGGCCGGATCCGTCGCGACGAGGGCCTTCGCCTCGTCGGCGGTCCCGACCTTGAAGACGTACAGGCCCCGAAGGTCGCCGCCGTCGAGAAACGGACCGGCCACGAGGAGCTTGCCCTCGTTGGCGAGTCGCAGGATGTTCGCGAGGTGCGCCTCCTGCAGCTTCCGATTTTCGGGAGTGTTTTCGCCGGACCAGGCCGGTCCCTTGCGGAGGAACCCCACGTAGTACGTCGTCATCTCGAAGCCGCCCGGGCCGATCTCGGGCGGCTTCGCGGGATCGAACCTCGCCGGCGGCGGAGTCGTTTGCGCCTGCAGTGCCAGGATCGAAACGGCCAGCGCGAGAAGCTTCATGCCGAGTCCCCTCCTCTTCCGTGGTTACGCGACGCCCCGGAATCGTTGAGGTCCGGAGCCGCTAAGCCTTGCGCGCCGCCAGGAGATCGCGGATCTCTTTCAGGTACGCCTCCGATTTGGACGGGGAGGGCGGGGTCTCCTCCTTCTTCTTCGAGAGTCTGGTGACTGGCAGGACGACGAAGAAGTAGAGCGCGGCGGCAATCAGGAGGAAGCTCACGACCGCGTTCACGAAGTTGCCGATGAGGACGGGCCCGATCTTGATCGCCCCGAAGTCGGGCTGCCCGCCGATGGCCCCGATCGCGGGCGTGATGACGTCCTTGACGAGCGAGTTCACGATCGATCCGAAGGCCGCGCCGATGATGATGCCGACGGCGAGATCGAGAACGTTGCCGCGCATGATGAAGTCCTTGAAGCCCTTGAGCATTCGCAGTCCCTCCTCGCGCGGGAGCCTACCGCAAGGGCGCCGTCGGCTCGTGTCGCGGTGGACTAGACTGCCTCGGAGGAGGGCGCGCCCGCATGAGACTCGGAGGATTCCTTCTCCGCTTCCTCGTCGCCGCGGTCCTGATCCTGGCGACCTACAACCCGGAGGGGTACTCCTACTATCACTGGATCCGCCAGGGCGGTCCGATGACGCCGCTCAAGGCGTTCGCCGGCGTGTGTCTCGCGATCGCGTGGGTCTTTCTGCTGCGCGCCACGATGCGGTCGCTGCACATCGTGGGGACGATCCTCGCGGCGGCGTTCTTCGGGACGCTCGTCTGGCTGCTGATCACATGGCTGCACGTGAACGCGCAGGGGCGCGCCCTCGTCTATCTGGTCCTGCTCTGCGTCGCGGCAGTGATCGCGACCGGCTCCGCCTGGTCACTCTTCCGCCGCAAGGTGACCGGACAGGTCGACGTCGACGAGCCGGAGCGCTGAGGCGTCGGGGCGCCCCGGCTCGCGACGGTTGCTCCCGCGGCTACTGTGTGTACTCGCCCTCGACGTCGAAGGTGATGTTGCCGTCGGCGTCCATCGAAGCGGACTTGTAGGTGCCTTTCCCCTTGAGGGTCTTGTGCTTCCCGGTTCCGCCGACGAACGTCCAGGTGCCCGAGATGCTCTCGGGCTTTCCGTCCTTTAGAGTCGCCGCGCCCTGGTATCGAACGAAGAACTTGTCGCCGTCGGCTGTCGCCCCGACGTGCGACCCCTTTTCCCAGCTCTTGCTGCCGCTGCGCTCGGAGGTCGCGACGCTCGCGCCGTCCTTTGTCGCCGAACCGCCGATGTCCATCGGCTTCGACCACGTGCAGGAGAGCTTCGAAACGGACATGGCGTGATTGGCCCGATCCCCCACGTCGATCGAATGGATTTCGTCCGGCTTCCCGCACTGGAGCTGCCCCGAGATCTTGGTCTGCGCCGCCGCGGCGGCGGCGACGCCCGCGCAAAGAACGAAAGCCAGAAGCCCTCGGAATCTCATGGAATCCTCCTTCTCTCTTCGAGTTGACCGCCGCAGAGTCTCCGTCCGACGGGCGAGCGGGTCAAGCCGGGGGAACATACGGCGCCGCGCGGCGGTTAGGATTCGCCTCGTGAGGTCCCTCGCCTTTTTCCATCCCGCCGTCCGGAAGTGGTTCGAGGAGCGCCTCGGCGAGCCGACGCCGCCGCAGCGCGACGGCTGGCCGAGGATCCGGGAGGGACTCCACACCCTGATCGCGGCACCGACCGGCTCCGGCAAGACGCTGGCGGCGTTCCTGTCGGCGATCGATTCGCTGATCCGACAGGGGGACGGCCTCGCCGACGAGACGCACGTCCTCTACGTCTCGCCGCTGCGCGCCCTCTCGAACGACGTGCAGAAGAACCTGCAGGGGCCGCTCGAGGAGATCCGCGGCCGCGAGCCCGGCCTGCCGGAGATCCGGGTCCTCGTGCGGACGGGCGACACGCCCGCCGCCGAACGCACGGCGATGACGAAGCGTCCCCCGCACATTCTCGTGACGACGCCGGAATCGCTGTATCTCCTGCTCACAAGCGACGGCGGGCGCGCGATGCTTTCGACGGTCTCGACCGTGATCGTGGACGAGATTCACGCGCTCGCGCGCGACAAGCGCGGCAGCCACCTCGCGCTCTCGCTCGAGCGCCTCGAGGCCCTGACGGGACGGCCCGTGCAACGGATCGGCCTTTCCGCGACGCAGAAGCCGCTCGACGAGGTCGGCCGCTTCCTGGTCGGCGCCGGGAGGGAGTGCGCGCTCGTCGACGCCGGCACGTTCCGAGAGCTCGACCTCGGGATCGAGGTCCCGCCCTCGGACCTGTCCGCGGTCTGCTCGCACGAGCAGTGGGAGGAGATCTATTCGCGGATGGCCGAGCTCGTGCGCGAGCACCGGACGACTCTCGTCTTCGTCAACACCCGCAAGATGGCCGAGCGCATCGCGGCGCAGCTGTCGCGGCTTGTGGGCGAAGACGCCGTCACGAGCCACCACGGCAGCCTCTCCCGCGCCCGTCGTCTCGACGCCGAGGAACGGCTGAAAGCGGGCAAGCTGCGGGCGCTCGTCGCGACCGCGTCGCTCGAGCTCGGCATCGACATCGGCGACGTGGACCTCGTGATCCAGGTCGGAGCGACGCGGTCGATCGCCACGTTCCTCCAACGGGTCGGCCGCTCCGGGCACGCGCTCCGCAAGACCCCGAAGGGGCGACTCTTTCCGCTGACGCTCGATGAGCTCGTCGAGGGAGCGGCCATCCTGCGGTCGATCCGCGAGGGCGTCCTCGACCGGACGCCGCAGCCGCCGCGGCCGCTCGACATCCTGGCGCAGCAGATCGTGGCCGCGTGCGTTCCCGGCGCGTGGGACGAGGCCGCGCTCTTCGAGACCTTCCGGCGCTCCTGGCCATACCGCGATCTCTCCCGCGAGGAGTTCGACGCCGTCGTCGCGCTCCACACCCCCGGCCGGCGCGCGCTCCTTCATCGCGACGGCGTGAACGGCCGCCTCATGGCCACCAAGCGCGCGCGCCTGACGGCGCTGCTCTCGGGCGGCGCGATCCCGGACACCGCCGACTATCAGGTGCGCCTCGAGCCCGAGGGCGTTCTCGTGGGGACCGTCAACGAGGACTGGGCCGTCGAGTCGACGCGCGGCGACGTCTTCCAGCTCGGCAACGCCTCGTGGCGGGTCCTCCGTGTCGAGCCCGGCATCGTCCGCGTCGCGGACGCGAAGGGACAGCCGCCGTCGCTGCCGTTCTGGCTCGGCGAGGCGCCGGGCCGTACGCGCGAGCTGGCCGCTGAGATCGGCGCCGTGCGCGCGGAGAGCGCCGCCGCCTCCGATGCGGCCGCGGCCCTGCGAATCACGTGCGGCGAGGCGATGTCGGAGGCGGGAGCTTCGCAGATCGCCGACTACGTCGCCGCGGGGAAGAAGGCTCTGGGAGACGTCCCGACGCCGCGCCGCGTGATCCTCGAGCGTTTCTTCGACGAAAGCGGCGGCATGCAGCTCGTCGTCCATGCGCCGTTCGGCTCGCGCATCAACCGGGCCTGGGGGCTCGCGCTCCGGAAACGCTTCTGCGTCGGATTCGGCTTCGAGCTCCAGGCCGCGGCCAACGAGGAGGCGATCGTCCTCTCGCTCGGCCCGCAGCACAGCTTCGAGCTCGAGGGCGTCTTCGACTATCTCCATCCCGCGTCGGCCCGCGAGGTGCTCGTCCAGGCGCTCCTCGCGACGCCGATGTTCGAGACGCGCTGGCGCTGGAACGCGCAGCGCGCGCTCCTCCTCGAGCGGTCTCGCGGCGGGAAGAAAGTGCCGGCGCCCCTCCTGCGAATGCGCGCCAACGACCTCCTCGTCACGGCGTTTCCCGAGGTCATCGCCTGCCCGGAGACCCTCGACGGCGGCCCGATCGAGGTGCCGATGGATCATCCGATCGTCCGACAGACGATCGAGGACTGCCTGAACGAGGCGATGGACACGGAAGGCTTCCTCGAGGTGCTCCGCGGCCTGCGCGACGGCTCGATCGAGAAGCGCGCCGTGGACACCGTCGAGCCCTCGGCCTTCGCGCGCGGGATCCTCTCGTCGCAGCCGTACACGTTCCTCGACGACGCGCCGCTCGAGGAGCGCCGGACGCAGGCCGTCATCTCGCGCCGCTTCGCGGACGCCCGCACTTCCGACGAGCTCGGGGACCTCGACGCCGATGCGATCGCGCGCGTGCGCGAGGAGGCGTGGCCGCAGCCCGAGAGCGCCGAGGAGGTCCACGAGGCGCTTCTCTGGATGGGGTACGTCTCGGAGGAGGAAGGGCGTGGATGGCGGCCATGGCTCGACGAGCTCGCCGCGGCCGGCCGCGTCGCGCGCGAGGGCGACCGCTGGTTCGCCGTCGAGGCGCCGCGCGATCCGAAATCCGTCCTGCGAGGACGCCTCGAGGCCGTCGGCCCGATCGTCTCGAACGATCCGGCGCTGCCGGAGCTCGAGTCGGAGGGCGTCGTCCTGCGCACGCGCATCGCGGGTCAGGCGGCATGGTGCAATCGCCGGCTGCTTGCCCGCATCCACCGCTACACGCTCGATCGTCTCCGGAAGGAGATCGAGCCGGTCCCGGCCGCGGTGCTCCTCCGTTTCCTGGCGGCCTGGCAACACGCGTCTCCGGAGCATCGCGTCGAAGGACCGCGCGGAGTGGCCCAGGTGCTCGAGCGTCTCGCCGGTTTCGAAGTTCCGGCCGCGGCCTGGGAGGCGAGCGTTCTGCCCGCCCGCGTCCGCGGGTATCGCCGGGATTGGCTCGATCAGCTGACGCTCTCGGGCGAGTTCGTCTGGGGCCGTCTGTGGGGCTCGGCCTCGGGCCCGACGCGGCGCACGCCCATTTGTCTCGTTCCACGCGAGCATCTCGACGACTGGATGGCGCTCGCGGCCGCGTCGCCCGCGAAGGACCCGTCGGGAACGGCGCTCGAGGTCTTCGAGGCGCTGTCGGGCCGGGGCGCGATGTTCCTGCAGGATCTCGCGCGCTCGGTGAAGATGCCGCCGGCGTTCCTCGAGGCCGGCCTGGCCGAGCTCCTCGCGCTCGGACGCGTGACATGCGACTCCTACGCGGGCCTGCGGTGGCTGATCGTGCCGGCTTCCAAGCGACGTGCCGGCGGATTCCCGGGAGGACGCTGGAGCCTGCTGCGCCGCGAGTCTCCCGCCGCGCCATCGGCCGATTTCGTCGCGCGGCGCCTGCTGCAGCGGACGGGCGTCGTCTTCCGGAAGACCCTGATGCGGGAGAAGCAGCCGCTGCCGTGGCGCGAGATCGCGCGCGTGATGCGGACGCTCGAGGCGCGGGGCGAGATTCGCGGAGGACGGTTCGTCGCCGGATTCGACGGCGAGCAGTACGCATTGCCGGAGGCGGTGACGCTTCTGCGGGCGGTTCGGCGCGACACCGTGGCCGGCGAGATCACGGCCCCGCCGCTCTCCGTGTCGGCGGCCGACCCGCTCAACTTCCGGGGAATCCTGACGCCGGACGAGCGCGTCGCTCCGACGACGCGGCGCCAGGTCCTCGTCGCCTGATGCCGGGACGGGTATGTCCGGCTCCTATCGCCGCATTTACGAGGTCGTCTCGCGCATCCCCCGCGGGCGCGTCGCGACCTACGGGCAGGTCGCGCGTCTGGCCGGTCTGGCGGGCCGGGCGCGGCTCGTCGGCTACGCGCTCGCCGCGATTCCCGATGGGAGCCGCCTTCCATGGCACCGCGTCGTGAACGCCCGGGGCCAGATCAGCCTGCGCGCGGACGGCGGGCCTTTCGACCGGGTGCAGCGCCTGCGCCTCGAACGGGAGAAGGTCCGGTTCGACGGCCGCGGCGCAATCGCGCTGGCCAACTTCCGCTGGCGCCCGCGCCGATAACCGGGAACAATTGTTGCTCATTCAGGGTCGAGTGGGTATTGGAGGAGAGGAGGTTCCCATGAAGAGGCGCTCCGTTTCGTTTCCATTGATTGTGGCCGGAATGGCGGTGGCGATGCTCCTGGCGTCCTCGGCGAGGGCGGACACGGCGTGGCGCAGCGCGCTCGTGGTCAGCGAGGCCACGGAGATTCCCGGGACGATGCTCCAGCCCGGCCGGTACATCGTGAAGGTGCTCGACACCCAGGAAACCCGCAAGGTCGTTCAATTCATGAACGCCGACGAGAGCGCCGTCATCGCGACCGTGATGGGGATCCCGGACTATCGCGTCGAGACCGCGCAGCGTACCGAGTTCACGTACTTTCAGCGCGCCGAGGGCGCTCCGCAGGCCTTGAAGTCCTGGAGGTATCCGGGAAACAGCTTCGGCATCGAGTTCGTGTATCCGAAGGCGGAGGCGGTCCAGCTCGCGCAGGCGCGGCACGAGGAGGTGTACTCCGCTCCGTCCGCCAAGCCCGAAGCCAAGGAGCCCGTCGTCGCGATCTCGCCGGAGCTCGAGGAGAAGCCGGTCGAGGAGAAGGCGCCGCCGCCGCCGAAGCAGGCGATGGCCGCTCCGGCTCCGACGGCCGTTCCGGCCCCGCCGCCGGCGCCGCCTGCCGAGAAGCCCGCGAAGAAGAAGCTTCCCAAGACGGGCAGCGCGCTGCCGCTCGTAGCGCTCGCGGGGCTCGCCGCGCTCGCGGCCGGTTCGGCGATTCGTCTGTCACGCGGCGTCTAGCTCGTTCGCGAATCGAAGGTCGCGGCGCTCCGGAGATCGATCCGGGGCGCCGCGGTCGCCTCGACTTCCATTTCGCGGAAACTGTTGGAACGGCGTGGGATTCCCGCTACACTAGAAATCCAGGATGCGGCTCGCGCGCCAGCGACGCTACGAGGAGCCCGCGGAAGACCCGGCACAATCGTCCCTCTTTCCCGAGCTTCCGCCGCCCGCGCGCATCCAGCCCGCCATTCGCCTGACCGAGTCGAACGTCGCCCGAACGGTGCCGCCGGGGATCGCCGGCGTCTATTTCCTGAAGCGTGTCGCCCGGGGCGGGCGCGTGGCCGAGCGCGTGGGACGCGACGATGTGGACCTGCGCCAGCGCCTCCTCGAGCACGCGCGCCAGGCCCCTGAAAACGTCCTCTTCGGCTGGATCTTTGCGGCCGACCCGAACGAGGCTTACCGGCTCGAGTGCTATCTCTGGCACGCGCAGGGCGGCGCGTGGGCGCGCATCGACGGCGACGCGCATCCGGCGCCGGTCGTGCGAATCCCGTTCCTCGGCTGCCCGGACTGCGAGGAGTAGAAGGCCCTACCGCAGGCGCTCGAACGGCACGTTCGCCACGGGGTACATCTTCCAGTCCGCGTAGTCGAAGTGCCACCACTCCCACTCGTACACGGCGAAGCCCTCGGCCTCCATCGCGCGGCGCAGCACGTCGCGCTGCCAGCGCTGGAGCGAGGTGCCCCCCGGATAGGCGGCGAATGAGCGATCGGACATCTCGTCGTAGCCGCCGGTCATGACGAGCGGCGCTCCGGTCGTGCGGTCGTAGAGCGTCAGATCCACGGCGCAGCCGCGGTTGTGGCGGGAGCCGGTGGCGGGATCGGCGACGAAGATGTGCTTGTCCTCGGGCGTCGCGTCCCAGAAGAGCTTCGTGACGGACCAGGGCCGGTACGCGTCGTGGATCAGCAGACCGTATCCCTGCGCCGCGAGCTTCCGATGCGCGCGCACGAGCGCCTCCGCGGCGGGACGCTGGAGGAAGGCGCGGGCCTGCGTGTAGAGCGGCACGCCGAGAAAGTTGTTCTCCGTCGCGTATCGGATGTCGAGCCGGATCGACGGATCGAGCGTCACGAGCTCGACGAGGTCGGGCCTGCGGAGGCCCGGCGGCTGCGGCGGAGGCGTCGCGGCGAGCGCTTCGGGCCGGAGCTCCTCGACGGGGCGAACGGGACGGATCTGGAAGACCTTGCCGGCCTCGGGGCCGACGCTGCGGCGCGGGAACAGCACGGGTCCGACGCGCGCGCCGGAGACGCGGCCCGACGCGTCGCGGACGAAGACGAGCGGCTCATGGTCGTAGAGACCGTGATCGGGGAAGCGGAAGACGTCGCCCGAGACCTCGGTCAGCGGGTCGTACTCGAACCATTCGATGAGCGCGGTCAGACGGCCGCGGCGCTCGAGGATGAAGAGGACATCGTGGTCCCAACCGTACTCGCCGACGAATTCCTCGAAGCGCGGCGTCGGCGCGGCGGGCCGCGAGTCGGGAACGCGGGCCCAGGTCTTCTCCTGCTCGCGCAGACCGTCCCCGGCGGGCTCGAATCGCCGGCCGAACCCGAGCGGCCCGTCCGCGACGAGCGCGTTGTCCTGCGCCCGCAGCCGCAGGCGCTCGCCGCCCTCGGAACCCATCGCGTCGAGCTCGCCGAACTGCTCGGTGAGATCCAGCGTCTCGCTCCCCGACGCGTAGCGGCCGGCGAGCTCGCGGGCCCTCGCCGCGTCGAGCGGCTCCGTCGTCTCGATCGCGGGCAACGGGGTCCCGGCGCGCGCCGCGAGCACCAGCCGGATCGCCTCCTGCACGACGCGGCTCGTCACGGAGTTGGCGGCGTCGCGCGTCGCGACGGCCACGGCGCCGATCTTCTCGTCGGGCAGCGCCGCCAGGGCCGTCGCGAATCCGTAGATCGCGCCGTTGTGGCCGACGGCGCGGCGGCCCGTGATCTCGCCGACGCGGAAACCGATGCCGTAGCCGACCTTCTGGCCGGCCGGCGGAGTCCACATGGACTCGAGCGTCTCGGGGCGCAGGAGGCGCCCTCCTCCGGCGATCGCGCCGCGCGCGAAGAGCACCCGGAGAAAACGCGTGAGATCCGTGGTCGTCGTGTAAAGGCTGCCGGCGGGGCCGATCCCGAGCTCGAACGTCGGCGCGGGAAAGTCGCGCGTGTCGTAACCCCACATCCGCGCTTTCGCGAGGTGCGCCTTCCAGGCGGCCTCCGGCTCGAAGGCGGACGAGGACATGGCCATCGGGTCGAGGACGGCCCGCTTCAGGTAGCGCGCGAACGGCTCCCCGGCGCGGCGCTCGAGCACGTAGCCGACGACGGCGATGCCCGCGTTCGAGTATTTCGTATGCGTGCCCGGCGGGTACACGAGCTCCGTGTCGTTCAGGCTGGCGACGCTCGCCGCGAGCGTCGGCTCGGTCGGGTCGAAGTAGTTGCCGACGGGCGGCTCGCGCATGAGGCCCGACCGATGCGACATCAGCTCCCGCAGCGTCAGGAAAGGACCGAACGGGTCCTTCGGCCGGAAGTCGGGCAGGATCGTCTGGATCGGGACGTCGAGATCGATCTCCCCGCGCTCGACGAGCTGCATGACGCCGATGTCGGTGAAGAGCTTCGAGACCGACCCGACGCGATAGACGGTGTCGGCGGAGGCCGGCGTTTTCGCCTCCGGGTCCTCGTCGCCGAAATCCTTCCGCCAGAGCACGCGGTCGCCCTCGACGATCGCGACGGCGAGCGCGGGCAGTTTCTTGTCGGCGCGCTCGGACGCGGCGAAGGCCTCGATCTTCGCAAGCGCCGCCGCGTAGGAATCGCCCGACGGGGCCGCCGGTTCCTGCCCGCGGAAGACCGCGGCGGCCAGTCCGAGGACGGCCGCGGCGGTCAGAGCCGCGCCGCGGAAGCGCCTCATGCCCGGCTTCGGCGGCCCCGCGCCGCCGGCGTGAAGTAGTAGAGCGGGATCCCGAGCGCGATGAAGGCGAGGCCGATCGAGGACTCGCGCGGGCTCGCCACGAGCGTGTTGAGGACGAGGGCCGCGGCGGTCACCACGAACAGCAGGGGGACCACCGGATAGCCCGGCACGCGGAACGGCCGCTCGAGTTCCGGTTTCTTTCGGCGCAGCACGACGACGCTGCCGACCGCGAGCGCGTAGAAGATCCAGCCGCCGAAGATGACGTAGGTGAAGAGCTGCGAAAAGCCGCCGATGAAGAGAACGAGGAAGCACGACCAGATTGCCTGCACGACGAGCGCGGCGGCCGGGGTCCGGAACCGCGCGTGCACGCGGCCGAGGCCCTCGAAGAAGAGACCGTCCTTCGCCATCTGGTAGTAGGCGCGCGGCCCCGCGAGGACGAGCGCGTTCATGGCGCCGAGGATCGAGCAGACGATCGCCGCCGTGAGGAAACGCGCGCCCCATTCGCCGGCCACCTTCCCGATCGCGGCGAGCGCCACGCGGTCGGTGGCGGCGATCTCCGCGGGCGAGAGGACGTGCAGGTACGCCAGGTTTGCGATCAGGTAGAGCGTCACGACTGTCAGCGTGCCGGCCACGAGGCCGCGCGGGAAGTTGCGCTGTGGATTGTGGATCTCGCCGGCTGCGAAGGAGACGTCGTGCCATCCTTCGTATGCCCAGAGGACGGCGACGAGCGCGACGCCGATCGCCATGAACCCCACCGGGCCGCCCGAAACGGGCGCCGAGCTCGGCGGCGCCTGCAGGGGCGCGAGGAAGATGACGGCGATCATCACGACGAGGCCGCCGACCTTCAAGGCCGTCAGGATGTTCTGGACGATCGCGCCGCTCCGGACGCCGGCGATGTTGATCGCCGTGAAAAGGAGGATCGCGACGATTCCCGCGAGCTTTGAAGTGACCGGGGTGAGCGGGACAAAGGCGCCGAGGTAGATCGGCAGCGCCGCCGCGAGCGTCGCGATCGAGCCCGACGTGCCGACCGTGAAGAGCATCCACCCGCAAAGGAAACCGAGAAGCGGCCCGAACGCACGTCCGATGTACGTGTAGATCCCTCCGGCGTGCGGCATCGCCGCGCCGAGCTCCGCGAGGGACAGCGCTCCGAGGAGCGTGAGTCCGCCGCCGATCGCCCACACCGCGAACATGAGCGGCGCCGAGTGGACGGCGCGCGCGATCTCGGAGGGGACGAGGAAGATGCCCGATCCGATCACCGTGCCGATGACGAGGGCGGCGGCGTCGAAGAGGCCGAGCGCCCGGAGGAGATCCTCGCCGGGCGCGGGCGTGTGGGAGGGACGCGTCATGCTGGCGGCTCTTTCGGGACGCAAGGATAATGCACGCCGATGGACGGAACCGCGGTCGTTCTCTGCGAGGGCTACTTCGCGACGAACAACGGCAAGACCGCGCACGGGCTCGTGCGCGGCTCCGAGCGCTACCGGATCCTCGGGGTCATCGACGCGCCGACGGCCGGACGCGACGCCGGCGAGGTCCTCGATGGAGTGCGTCGGGGCATTCCCGTCTTCGCCTCGCTTCCCGAGGCGCTCGCTCGCCTGCCCGAGAAGCCCGCCTACGCCATCGTCGGCCTCGCGACGTCGGGCGGCGTCTTCACGCCGGGCCTCGAGCGCGCGCTCCTCGAGGCGGTCGAGAGCGGCCTCTCGGTCGTCAACGGCCTGCACCATCTCGCGGCGGACCTGCCGGGCCTCGCCGAGGCGGCGCGGCGCAAGGGCGTCACGATCACGGACGTGCGGCGGCCGAAGAAGGCGGGCGAGCTGCACTTCTGGACGGGCGAGGGGCTCCGCCTCCCGACGCCGCGGATCGCGGTCCTCGGCACCGACTGCGCGCTCGGAAAGCGCACGACGACGCGAATGCTCGCGCAGGCGGCGCGCGCGGCCGGGATCCGCGCCGAGTGGATCTCCACCGGGCAGACGGGCTGGCTGCAGGGCGCGCCGTTCGGATTCGTGCTCGACGCGACGCCGAACGACTTCGTCTCGGGCGAGCTCGAGCACGCGATCCTCTCGTGCGCGGGCGCCCTCTCGCCGGACCTGATCCTGATCGAAGGGCAGTCGGCGCTGCGGAACCCCTCCGGCCCGTGCGGTTCCGAGCTTCTCCTCTCGGGCGGCGCCCGCGGCGTCATCCTCCAGCACGCGCCGCACCGCCGTTACTTCGAGGGGCTCGAGGACCTCGGCTGCGCGCTGCCGCCCGTCGCCGACGAGATCGCGCTCATCGGCCGTTACGGCGCGCGCACGCTCGGGATGGCGCTGAACGGAGAGGGCCTGGAGCCCGACGCGCTCCGCGCGGAACGCGACCGCCTCGAGCGCGAGCTGCGGATCCCGGTCGCGCTGCCGCTCGAGGAAGGCGTCGAGCGGCTGTTGCCGGCGGTCCGCGGGTTTCTCTCGGCCGAGGCTGCCGCGTGAAGATCACCGCCGTCTCGGCGCGTCGCGAGGACTTCGGCCTCACGCGGCCCTACACGATCGCGTTCGACACTACCGATTCCGTGGAGAACTTCATCGTGCGCATCGAGACGGACGGCGGCGCCGTCGGATACGGCGCGGCGTCGCCCGCGCCCCACGTGACGGGGGAGTCGCTTGAGGACTGCGGGCGAGCGCTCACGCCCGAGAATCTCGACTGGCTCGTGGGCGCCGACGTCCGGAGGCTGCCGGCGCTGTGCCGCGAGCTCGAACGCCGCGCGCCCCGGGCTCCGGCCGCCCGCGCGGCCGTGGACGGCGCGCTCCACGATCTCCTCGCGAAGAGGCTCGGCGTGCCGCTCGTCGAGATGCTCGGCCCGGCGCACGACGCGCTCCCCACGTCGATCACGATCGGCATCAAGAACGTCGCCGAGACGCTCGCGGAGGCGGAAGAGTACGTCGGCCGCGGGTTCCGCGTCCTGAAGGTCAAGACGGGCAACGCGCTCGATGAGGATCTCGAGCGGCTGCGCAAGCTGCGGGAGAAGTATCCGTCCGGCGCCGTCGCGATCCGCGCGGACGCCAATCAGGGGTACACGGCGGACGAGACCGTGCGTTTCTTCCGCGAAACCGAAGCCCTCGGCCTCGAGTTCCTCGAGCAGCCGATTCCGGCCCGAGACAGCCTGCGCGCGCTTCCGGAATCGGACCGGGAGCGGATCGCCGCGGACGAGTCGCTGCTCTCCGACCGCGACGCGCTCTCTCTCGTCGAGCCGCCCCGCGCCGCGGGCATCTTCAACATCAAGCTCATGAAGTGCGGGGGGATCGCGGCGGCGCAGCGCATCGCGACGATCGCCGAGCTCTCCGGCGTCGCGCTGATGTGGGGCTGCATGGACGAGAGCGTCGTCTCGATCGCGGCGGCCCTCCACGCGGCGCTCGCATCGCCCGCCACGCGCTACCTCGACCTCGACGGCAGCCTCGACCTCGCCCGCGATGTCGCGGACGGCGGCTTCGTGATCGCGGACGGCGTCATGCGTCCCGCCGGCGGCCCGGGTCTCGGCGTCCGAGCCCGGGAGTCCTGACCCTTGCGTGCGCCCCGCGCGGGGCTCGCGGCCGTCCTTCTGGCGGCGCTGCTGTCCGCGCCGACCGCTTCGTCGGCTCAGGCGCCTTCGGCACCGTGGCGCACGATCGAGACGGCGCACTTCCGCGTTCACTATCCGGCGCCGTTCGAGGCCTGGGCCCGGCGAACCGCGGGCGCGCTCGAGTCGATCCACACGCAGGTCACGGCCTACGTCGGGTACACGCCGCCGCGCCCGATCGAGGTCGTCGTCGCGGACCCGATCGCCGATCCCAACGGGATGGCCTTTCCCTTCCTCGACCGGCCGTACATGGTCCTCTGGGCCCATCCGCCCGACGTCGAATCCTCGATCGGCGACTCGACGGACTGGATGGATCTCCTGTCGGTGCACGAGCTCGCGCACATCGTCCATCTGACGCGCCCGCGCAACCGTCCGGGTATTCTTCAGAAGCTCCTGCCGCTGCCGCTCGGCCCGATTCCGATCCTCGCGCCGCGATGGGTGATCGAGGGGTATGCGACGGTCGTGGAAGGCGCGCTGACCGGATCGGGCCGCCCGAACTCGAGCTATCGGGCGGCCGTGCTCCGGCGCTTCGCGATCGAGGGGAAGCTCCCGTCGTACGCCGGGCTCTCGGCGACGGGCGGCTGGCTCGGTGGATCGATGGCGTATCTCGCGGGCTCGACGTTCCTCGAGTGGCTCGAGCGGACCGCGGGCGAGGGGAGTCTCGTCCGGCTCTGGAAGCGGATGACTTCGCGCCGCGGCGGCGACTTCGACGCGTGTTTTCGCGCGGTCTTCTCCCGCTCGCCCGTGGATCTGTACGACCGCTTCCGCGCGGAGCTGACGGCGAAGGCGATCTCCGAAGAGAAGCGGCGCGAGGCCGCGGGGATCGTCGAGGGCGAGGCGTGGCAGCGGCTGCGCGGCGCGACCTTCGCGCCGCAGGTGTCGCCCGACGGCTCGAAGCTTCTCGCGTTCCGGTCCCCGCACCGCGGACAAGGCGCGCTCGCCGTCTGGACGCTCGCGGAGACTCCCGAGGAGGCGCGCGCCCGCGCGCGACGCGAAGAAGCCGAGCGCAAGATCGCGGAGGACGCCGACGAGATCGCCGACCGGCCCGAGCTCCCGCTCCCGCGGGCGCCGCGCTGGACGCTTTCGCGCTGGAACGGACAGACGCCGCAGGATCCGCGCTGGATGCCGGACGCACGGCGGGTGCTCTTCACGCGCCGCGTTCCCGACGTCGAAGGCGTCCTCCGCCAGGACCTGTTTCTCTGGAACGTGGAGGACGGCGGCATCGCGCGCGTCACGCGGCTCGCGGACGTCTCGGACGCCGATCCGTCGCCGGACGGCGCCTCGGCCGTCGGTGTGCGCAACCGATTCGGGCAGGCGCGCCTCGTGCGCGTGGATCTCGCCACCGGCCGGACGCGCGTCCTCGACGATGGCGCCGATTCGTCGGACCCCTGGCGCACCTGGAGCCACCCGCGCGTCTCGCCCGACGGGCGCTCGATCGCCGCGCTCCTCCACGAGAAGGGCTCGTGGGATCTCGTCGCGCTGTCTTCGGAGGGCGGCGCTCCGCGCGTGCTCGCGCGGAGCGCGGTCGGCCCGCCCGCCTGGAGCGCGGACGGGGCGCGCCTGTTCTTCGGGACCGACGCCTCGGGCGTCTGGGAGATGGCATCGATCGAAATCGGCGGACCGGCCGAGCCCGAGCAGCTCACGCGCGTGACGGGGGGCGCGTTCTCGCCCGCGCCGACGCCCGACGGTTCGGCGGCGTTCTTCCTCGAGATGACGGCGAAAGGCATCGACATCCGGCGGCTGCCGCTGCCGGCGAAGCCTCTGACCTCGATCGCGCGCGAAGCCTCGGACTTCCCGATCCTCCCGCCGCCGTCGCTCGCGCCGAAGACTTTTTCGGTCGCCGACGTCTCGGCGCCGCGCCCCTACGACGCGCTCGCCGCGCCGGCGATCCGGGTCGCGTCGGGCTTCACGGCGGGCCCGTCGGGAAACTCGTACCAGTCCGGGGTCGAGGGACGCGACGTCATCGGGCGGCTCGGTTGGCAGGCACTCGGCGCCTTCGGCAACGCCGCGGGGCCGCGCGGAGGCTCGCTCGCGGTCGCCTGGGAAGGGCTGCCGGCGAGGCTGACGCTCCAGATGTTCTCCTCGCTCGAGAAGCCGGGGTCGCAGCGCCTCGTTCCGAGACCCGAGCTCGACGCGCAGCGGTGGGGACTCTTCGCGAACGGATCCTGGGAGCGGCCCTTCGACGGCGCGCGCGTGGGCGCGGAAGCGGGCGGCGGATGGACGCGCGTCGAGCCCGAAACCGGCGCCGCGTTCTCGCGGGCCGTCGCCTCGGGCCGCGTGTGGGGCCGACTCGTGCGCACGCGCGGCCGGTCCGGATTCGCGCTGTCGGCGCACCTCGAGGGCGCTCTGGGCGACACGGACGGCGGATTCTGGCGCCAGTTTTCCGCCGGCGGTCGGCTCGCGGGCATCACGTCCTTCGCGACGCTCGGGATGTCGGCGCGCTACGGCGATACGGGCGGAACGCCGTCGGCCTTCGATCTCTTCCGACTCGGCGGGGCGGACTCGTCGATCCTTCCTCCGGGGCTCGATCGGAACCGCATCTACTCTCCGGCGATGCCCGCCGCGCTCCAGCTCGGCGCGCGCCTCGAGACGTACGGCGCCGACCTCGCGTTCTCGGCGCTGCCGCTCGTGCTCTACGTCGAGCGGTTGCGCGCTTGGGATCCCGCCGCGCCGCGGCCCGACGCCGTCCGCGTCGCCGGGGCCGAGCTGCGTCTCGAGCGGCTCCTGCCCGAAGAGCTCCGGCCCGATGCCTTCTCCTTCTATGTGGGCGTCGCCCGTGTGCGGAGCGAGGGCCCGCACCTCGCCACGACCCAGGGATACGGCGGGCTCGTGTACCGGCCGTAGCCCGGCGCCGCGCGGTCAGTCCTCGTAGTACGTGCGGGCCGTGATCTCTCCCTTGCGCGACGTCAGCTCGACCTTCACGTCGTGGAAACCCGACGGGCCTTCGGGCCGCTTGAAGACGAGCTGGTAGCGGCCCGAGATCGCGCGCCGCACGCGGTCCATCGCGAGCCGCGGAAAGATGTGCGTCTTCTCGTAGAGGCCGCCCGTCGCTTCGGAGACGATGCGCAGGGACGTTTCCAAAGTGTGGTAGTCGGCCGTGGACACGTCCAGCGAGAAGATGCTGATGCGCGCCGCGGCGATGCGGCGCAGGGCGGCGAAGTAGTCGCGCACCTCGGTCGCGTTCGGACCGCTCATCCCGCCGATGGTGCCGAGGCCCCAGCCGAAGAAGAGCATCGACTTGGCGCCCGGGATCGGCTGCGCCGCGCGGGCGAGGAGCAGCAACGCGCGCTCGGGCGTTTCGGCCTTCTTCGCGCCGTAGAAGTCGAAGTGGCGGGCGAGGACGGGCGAGGAGTCGGGATCGGGCGGCGGCGGCGGCCCGGTCAGAATCGCCGCGTCGATCGCCTGATCGAGCTTCGCGTGGTCGCCCGTGAAGTCCTGCCGGAGCTTCAGGTGCGAGTCGAACGAGACGACGGCGATGCGGTCGGTCGGCAGCATGTCGCGGACGAAACGGTGCGCCTGGAGCGCCATGCGCAGGAATCCGTCCAGACGCGCCGGCTCGAAGCTCGTCTGGAAGAAGAAGATCAGGAGTCGGCCGGGCGGCGGAGCGTCGCGCCGAGGCTCTTCCGCCGGCGCCTCGCCGGCAGCGGGTTCTGCGGGCGCGGTCTCGGACGCTTCGGCCGAGATCCATTCCGCCGACTCGAGCGCGACGCGACGGCCGTCCACGATCACGCGGAAGTCCTCGACCGTCAGGTCCGGCATCGGCTCGCCGTCGGAGCCGGTGACGTAGGCGTCCACCACGACGCGCTCGACGCGCGCCTCCTCGCGGTAGCCGCCCGGACGATCGGGGATCTGCTGAAACGCCTCGAGCGCCAGGGCCCCCGAAAGGAGGAGCGCCGCCGGGACCATGTCGAGAGGCTAGCGGCGTCCGGCAGCCGGCACAAGAGAAAGGGGACGGGCGAAGCGCCGGAAGCGAGCACCCGTCGGCCGTCGTGCTAGCCTTCGCGCCCATGAAAACGACTCTCTTCGCCGCCGTCGGGCTCGCGGCCGGAATGCTCGCGATCGCGCAGACGCCGCGTCGCTCGGGTGATCCCGCGTTCGCGAAGTTCGTGGACGACTACTTCGCCGCCCGGTTCGAAGCGAGCCCTCTCCAGGGGACCTCCGCCGGGTTCCACGAGTACGACACGAAGATGCCGGACCTCTCGCGGGCGGGGATCGAGAAGCGCGTCGCCGGCCTCCACGCGCTGCTCACTCGCCTCGCCGCCTTCGACCGGTCGAAGCTGTCCTTCGACGACGCCATCGACGCCGAGGCGATCGAGGGCGAGATCCGGTCCGCCCTGCTCGACCTCGAGACGCTGCGCAACTGGGAGCGCAACCCGATGGGATACGCCGGCACGGCGGGCTTCGCCGTCAACGACCTCATGAAGCGCGACTTCGCGCCCAAGCCGGAGCGGCTGCGCTCGATCACGGCGCGGCTCAAGGCCGTTCCCGCGATCTGCGCCGCCGGAAAGGCGAACGTCCAGAACCCGCCGAAGGAGTTCACGACGCTCGCGATGCGGATGTCCAAGGGCGCCGGCGGATTCCTCCAGGGTGCGGTGGCCGCGTGGGCGAAGGATGCCGCCGGCTCCGACGCGGCGCTGCTCGCGGAGTTCAACGACGCCAACACGAAGGCCGCGGCCGCGGTGGCCGATTTCGCCGCCTGGCTCGAGAAGGACCTCGCGCCGCGGTCGAATGGAAAGTACGCGATCGGCGCCGAGAATTTCTCGGCGAAGTTGAAGTACGACGAGATGGTGGACTGGCCGCTCGCGCAGGTGCTCGCGACCGGCGAGGCCAACCTCGCGAAGGACTACGCGGCGTTCGTCGAGACCGCGAAGAAGATCGATCCGTCGAAGACGCCGGCGCAGGTGATGAAGTCCCTTTCCGACGAGCACCCGACGGCGGAAGACCTGATCCCGTCGGCGCGGCGCGGATTGGAGCGCGCGCGGCAGTTCCTCATCGACAAGAAGATCGTGACGATTCCTTCGGAGGTGCGGCCGATCGTCGCCGAGACGCCGCCCTTCGCCCGGTTCGGCAGCTTCGCCTCGATGGACACCCCCGGCGCCTACGAGACGAAGGCGACCGAGGCCTTCTACTACGTCACGCCGGTCGAGAAGGACTGGGACGCGAAGCGCCAGGAGGAGCACCTGCGCCTCTACAACCGGTACGTCATGGACATGATCGACGTCCATGAAGTCTGGCCGGGCCACTATCTGCAGTTTCTGTACGGCAAGCAGTTCCCGACGAAGACGCGCAAGCTCGTCTTCTGCGGCACCAACGCGGAGGGCTGGGCGCACTACAGCGAGCAGATGATGGTGGATCAGGGCTTCGGCGGCGGCGATCCGAAGATTCGGCTCGCGCAGCTCCAGGAGGCGCTCCTGCGCGACTGCCGCTATGTCGTCGGCGTGAAAATTCACACGCAGGGATTGTCGGTCGAGGACGGCGCGAAGATCTTCGTCGAGA
>DATBFU010000088.1:0-41216 GCA_036558325.1 Thermoanaerobaculia bacterium
GCATCAGGCCCATCCCGACGGCCACCCAGATGCCCTGCCGCGCGGCGAGGCCCGCGAGCTTGCCTCCCGACGTCGTCGAAGAGATGAAGAGGATGCCGAGCAGGGACAGAAGGAGCGCGCTGCCGAGCACGATCGGATCGAATCGGCTGCGGGCGGAGAGGATACGCGAGATCATCTCGGGCTCTCCAGGCGCGTATTCGACGCCCGCACGAGTCCGGCGGCCGGCGTCTCCCCGGCGGCCGGCACACCGAAACGCTTCTCGAAGAGCGCCTTCGCAAGCGGCGCGGCGGCGAGGTTGCCGTGGCCGCCGTTCTCGACGAAGATCGCGACGACCATCTGCGGGTCGTCGATCGGCGCGAAGCCCATGAACCAGGCGTGGTCCTGGTACTGGCCTTTGGCGGCGAGGCCCGAGTCCTTCCCGATCACCTGCGCGGTGCCGGTCTTGCCTCCGGCCTCGACTCCCCGGACGCGGGATCCGAAGGCCGTGCCGCCCGGCTCGTTCATGACCGCCCACATGCCGTTCTTCACGATCGCGAGCTTCTCCGGCGGGAGCGTCGGACCCGGCTTCGTCTCGACCTTGTAGCGAAGCCGCGCGCCCGAGCGGGCGTCCTGCGACGCGAGGAAGAGATGGGGAGTCGGCAGGCGCCCGTCCTCGACGAGCGCCGAGAGGGCCCGGGCGAGCTGCATCGTCGTCACGAGGACGGGACCCTGCCCGATGGCCACCGAGATCGTCTCGCTCGGATACCACCGCGCGCGGCGCTTGGTCAGGGCCCACTCCTCCGAGGGAACGAGGCCCGGCTTCTCGTACTGGAGATCGACGCCGGTCGGATCTCCGAAACCGAAGCTCTTCGCGATTCCGGCGATGCGGTCGATGCCCAGCTTGCGGCCCAGATTGTAGAAGTAGACGTCGCAGGACACCTTGATCGCGTCGCGCAGGTTCACCCAGCCGTGTCCGTTCTTGTTGTGACAATGGAAGACGCGGCCGTAGAACTCGGCGTACCCCGGACAGAACACGCGGGTGTCCGGATCCACGAGGCCGGCCGCGAGCGCGCCATACGCGAGGAACGGCTTGAAGGTCGAGCCCGGCGAGAACATGTTCTGGATCGATCGGTTCTGCAGCGGATGGTGCGGGTCGGTCGTGAGCTGCGACCACTCCTGCTCCGTCACGCGGCGCGTGAACCAGTTCGGGTCGTAAGAGGGCGAGGAGACGAGGGCGAGAATCTCGCCGGTCCTCGGGTCCATCGCCACGACGCTTCCGACGCGCTCCTTGAAATAGTCCTCGGCGGTCCGTTGAAGGTCGAGGTCGAGCGTCGTGAAGAGGTTCTGTCCGGGCTGGGCGGGCGTGCGCCCCTGCTCGGCGATCTCGCGCCCGTGGGAGTCCACGACGACGCGGCGCTCGCCGTTGACGCCGGCCAGGAGCGATTCGTAGGTCGATTCGATGCCCTTCTGCCCGATCCAGTCGCCGGGCGCGTAGCCGCTCCGCGACGCCTTGATCTGATCGACGGTCGCCTCCGCGAGGTAGCCGAGCGCGTGCGCCGCCACGATGCCGTGCGAGTACAACCGTCGCTGCGAGATCGAAATGGCGAACTCCGGATGTTCCGGAGCGCGCGCCTCGATCGAAGCGACCTCCTCGATGCCGAGGTTCTCGGCGATGGGAACCGCGACGAACTCGGGATTCTTGAGCGCGCGCTCGAGGCGGGCCCGGATCTGCTCGGTCGGCAGGCGCAGCACGCCCACGGCGAAGTCCGCCGAGTCGCCGAGATCCTTCGTCTCGCGGCGGTAGAGCTGCAGGTTGTAGGCCGGCTCGTTCTCGACGAGCGCGACGCCGTTGCGGTCGAAGATGTAGCCGCGCGGCGCGGTGATCTTGACCGAGCGCAGCCGGTTGTTCTCCGAGAGGGTGAAGTAGTACTCGCCGCGCACGATCTGCACGTACCAATACGCGATCGCGAGCAGAGCGAAGACCGTGCCGACCACGATTCGGCCGATCTCGATCCGCCGCGCCAGGTCGCGCCGGTTCTCGCGGACTCTCAGCACGGCTGCCGCCGTGCAGCCGTCAGCTCACGGCTCTCGGCTCTCAGCCGGACCGGAAGCGCTTCTGGCTGATCGCCGATAGCTGATAGCGGAAAGCTTCTCCCCATCCCCATCACCGGAGCCTCCGCAACCGCCGCCGCTCCCACCATTCGCGCCAGCCGAACCGGGCCGCCGCTTCGAGCATTCCCGCCGTGATCCCCGTCGTCGCGGCGCGCCAGAGCGCGTCGCGCGTGCCGAGCACGATCGGCGCCTGAACGAGCAGGGAGGCGAGCGCCGCCACGATCGCATCGTTGGCGAAGGAAGCGACCGCGAGCGTCGCTCCGGCCGCGACCGCGCCTCCGAGAATCACCCGCACCGACACGAGAGCGAGGCCATAGCCGATCGCGGCCTTCGCGAACGCGTTGAACCCGAGCATGGGCTGCGTCATCGCGTCCTCGACGAGGCCCGCGGCGGCGCCGGCGAGCACGGCCTGCACGAAGTTGCCCTGCCGCGCGACGGCCGCCACGGCGATCAGAAACCAGTCGGCCGGCCACGCCGCGCGATGCCCGGACGCGCCGACGAGAAAGGAAAGCGCCGCCGCGGCCGCGAGCAGCAGCACGATGCGGCGCAGCTTCACGGGCCGACACCCCGAGGGCTCCCCACCGGCTCGACCGCCGCCGGCGACGGCGCGAGCACGAGCACGTCCGTCAGGCGCGAGAAGTCCGCCGACGGAATCACGCGGATCTCGAGAAAGAGACTGTGGCCGCGGGCGACCGACTCGACCCGCCCGATCGGAACGCCCCGAGGATAGATGCCGTCGATTCCCGCCGACTCGATGACGTCGCCGGCGCGGATCGACGACGTGATCGGAACGTTGTTCAGGCGCAGCCCGCCGCCGCCGTCGCCCCGCACGACGGCGAGCTCGCCCGTGCGCGAAACCCGCGCGCCGGCCGCCGCGGACGCGTCGGTCAGGAGCTGCGCCCGCGATACGGTGCGGCCGACCGAGACGATGCGGCCGACCAGGCCCTCGGGCACGGCGATCGGCGAGCCCGACACGGCGCGGTCGCGCGACCCCGCTCCGACGAGAGCGCTCTGCACGCCGGCCCGCCGCTCGACGAGAAGCACCGGGGCGCTCGTGAGGACTCCCGGCAGCGCCGGCGCCGCGGCGACGAGGAGACGCTCGCGCTCGGCCTGCGCCACCATCGCGCGCAACCGGAACAGCTCCTGATCGCGCGCCGCGAGCTCCCGGCGCAGTCGCGCGTTCTCGGACGTCGCCCGGAGCATTTCGCCCGTCGAGTCGGCGGTGCCGGTCGCCGCCCGCGAGACGGACGCGACGGCGCGGGCGGCCGGCGCGAGCGCCGAGAGGATCCAGGACTGAAGCACGGTGCCGGAACGGTTGCGCGCCGGCGCCTGCGCCGAGAGCAGGAGCACGCAGCCCACGAGGACCGATAGGAGCACGGCACCGCCCCGACGGGACCGGGTCCCGGCGATCTCGACGGCGGGGTTCGTGGCTCTCATGGAAGGAGCACCCGGAGGCGCCGGCTCAGGTGATGGAGATCTTCCGCAGGAGATCCATGTCGGTCAGCATGGCGCCCGTGCCGAGCACGACCGAAGCGAGCGGGTCTTCGGCGTAAGAGATGGGCAGGCCGGTCTCCTCGCGCAGCCTCCGGTCGAGGTTGCGCAGCAGCGAGCCGCCGCCCGTGATGATGATGCCCTTGTCCATGATGTCGGCGGAGAGCTCCGGCGGCGTCCGCTCGAGCGCCACGCGCACGCTCTCGACGATCGCGGCCACGACCTCCGACAGCGCGTCGCGAACCTCCTCGTCGGTCAGCACGAGCGTCTTCGGCACGCCCTCCACGAGATCGCGTCCCTTGACTTCCATGGTGAGGGGCTCGTCCAGCGGATGCCCGGACCCGATCTCGATCTTCACCTGCTCGGCCGTGCGCTCTCCGATCAGCAGGTTGTACTTGCGCTTGACGTACTGGATGATCGCCTCGTCCATCTCGTTCGAGGCGATCCGGACCGAGCGGCTGTAGACGATGCCCGCGAGCGAGATGACGGCGACGTCCGTGGTGCCGCCGCCGATGTCCACGATCATGTTGCCCGCGGGCTCGGTGATCGGGAGTCCGGCGCCGATCGCGGCCGCCATCGCCTGCTCGATGATGAAGACCTCGGACGCTCCGGCGCGCAGCGCCGAGTCCTGAACGGCGCGCTTCTCGACCTGCGTGATGCCGGAGGGAACCGAGATCACGATGCGCGGGCGGACGAAGAGCGACCGCCCATGCGCCTTCTTGATGAAGTGATCGAGCATTTTCTCGGTCACCTCGAAGTCCGCGATGACGCCGTCCTTCATCGGCCGGATCGCGACGATGTTGCCCGGCGTGCGGCCGAGCATCTCCTTGGCCTCGGTCCCGACCGCTTCGACGCGATTGGTCGTGTTGTTGACCGCGACGATCGAGGGCTCGCGCACGACGATGCCCTTGCCGCGCGCGAACACGAGCGTGTTCGCCGTTCCGAGGTCCACCGCGAGATCGTTGGAAAAGATCGAAAAGACGGATTTGACTGCCAAAAGAACCTCCGGAAACTTTCAGCTTTCAGCTCTCAGCTTTCGGCTCTCCGCTCTCGGCTCTCCGCTCCGGCCGATAGCCGATAGCTGACGGCTGACCGCTCACTACATACTCTCCACGAACACCCGGATCCTCTTCACCGTCTCGTTGCCCGACGCGTCGGCGGCTTTCACGATGAGCATCGCATAGCCGTCGCGGTCCACGGTGGTCGTTTTTCGGAACGAGCCGTCGGCGTCCACGTCGGCCGTCTCCCCGTTGACCGTGACGGTGGCGCCCGGATCAGTCTTGCCGAAGACGAGGAAGAGATTGCCCATCTGCTGCGGCGGCGAGACGAAGAGCGGCGGCGGCGGCGCGTTGGCGCCGGCCTTCGGCATCTCCGCGAGCATCTTGAACCGGCGTACGGCGCTCCAGTCCGACGAAACGCCGTCCTTGTCGATCGTCGCCACCCGCCAGAAATACGCGCCCTCGCGCGACACCTTGACGACGGCGTAGGTCTCGATGCGGTGATCGAGGTCGACCTCGATCGCGTCCGGGACGAAGAGGCGCGAGCGCGAGATCTGGAGGCGATAGCGCGCGGCCGCGGGCACGGCGGCCCACCGCAGGTCCACCTGGTCGCCCGTCTTCAGGTCGTAGATGCGGTTGTCCGCCGGGAGAAGCGGCTGCGGCGCCTCCGGCAGCGCGACCTTCGCCGAGATCTCTCCCGTCTTGGCGCCGGCCGCCACGCGCTCCCGCTCGGCGAGCACGACGGTCTGCCGGCCCGTCGAGACCGTCGTCTTGCCCCGGAAGCTCGTGACCTCCGTCTTCTCCCCCTGCGCGACGTCGAGGGCGGCGCGGGAGTCGCGGTCCACGTCGGCGGTGGCGGCGTCGGTCGAGACCTTCGAGGTCGAGCCCGCCGTATAGACGTTGATGACGCCGGACACGATCTTGACCTGGCTGCCCGCCGACTCGGTCAGCGAAGGCCGGTGCACCTCGAAGAGCGATCCCGGTCGCAGCGTGTAGAGCGTGCCATCGGCGAACATGATCTCGGCCGAGCCGTTGCGCCCGGTCTTGACGAAGTCGCCGTCGAAGAGCGACTGGCGCTGCCGCGCCGGCTCGAACGTGGAGCGCCCCGCGCTCTGGAGCGACACGTCGCCCTCGATCGAGATGAACGAGGCGTCCCCGGTCTCCTCGGTGCCGGCGCCTCCCAGGGCACGGCGCGCGTACGACTGCGACTCGACCGCGTCCCGGAACGCCTCGTCGAACCGACGCCCCGCGAAGGCCACCTCCGCCGACTGGAGCGAGTCGCGCGCCTGCGCCACGCTCGAGCCGGGACGCGCGCTTCCCGAGGAGGCGCTCGCGCGGGTGAGAAGCTGGGTGGCGTTGGCGATCTCGGCGCGCGCCTTGTCCTCGGGCGACTTGCGGCTCCGGCTGTACAGGAAGTAGCCGGCTCCGCCCGCGACCAGCGCGAGGACGAAGACGACCCCCGCTTGCCGGATCCGGTGGATCGGAATGACGAACCAGTCGATGTCCGAGCCCACGGGCTGGCCGGACTTCCGCTTGGGCAATAACCCTCCGGTTTTACAGAGACTTATAGCATACGACAGGTTCGGCCGGATCGCTCCAGGCAAGCGCAATCCCGGGCGGATTTCGGCCCCGCAAGCGCCTCGCCGCCGCGCGCGAAAGGGAGGCTCGCCGCCGCCGCGGAAGCGGCTCGCCGCTCCCCCTGAAGGCGCCGCTTCGACCCGGTCCCCGGACTTCGGCTATATTGCCCCGTTTTCGATTTCGCGGCACGGAGGTTCGCTTTCCATGCTCAAGACGATGCGCGAGAGCTTCCACCAGCTCAAGTGGACGCTCTGGGCCGTGGTCATCGTGTTCGTTCTGGGATTCGTCTACTTCAGCGGCTCGAACGTCAACCCGAACGACCGCTCGACCGATACGATCGCGCGCGTCGGCGGGACGCCGATCCTGGCCGCCGAGTTCGACCGCGAGTACCGCCAGCAGCTCGACCGCTATCGCGAGCAGTATCGCGGCGGCCTGACCCCCGAGATGCTGCGCTTCCTGGACCTACCCCGCCAGGTCCTGGACGGCATGATCAACCGCAAGCTCGAGCTCGCCGAGGCGCGTCGCATGAAGCTCGCCGTCTCCGATGACGAGGTCGCCCGAGCGGTCATGTCCTACCCGGCCTTCCAGTTGAACGGCCAGTTCATCGGCCGCGAGAAGTACACGCAGGCGCTCTTCCGTTACGGCTACACGCCGGAGCGCTTCGAGGACGAGCTGCGCGAGGACCTGCTCGCGCGCAAGTACTCCGCGATGGTCCGCGCCTCGATCCTGGTGCCAGAGGGCGAGCTGCAGCGCGAGTTCTCGACGCGCAACGACAAGGCGACGATCGAGTACGTCCTGATTCCGTCGAGCCGCCTGGAGAGCGGCGTTCAGCCGACCGAGGCGGACCTCAAGGCCTACTACGACAAGCATCGGGACCGGTACCGCAAGCCCGAGCAGCGCCGCATCAAGTACCTCCTCGTCGACCAGTCGCGCGTCCGCGCCCGGACGGTCCCGACCGAAGCGGAGCTGCGCGCCGAGTACGAGCTGCGCAAGGACGCCCTGAAGGTTCCCGAGCAGGTCGTGGCCGCCCACATCCTGATCAAGAGCGACGCGACGGCCACGCCGGAATCCGACGCCGCGGCCAAGGCGAAGGCGGAGAAGGTCGCCGCGCGCGCGCGCGCCGGGGAGGACTTCGCGAAGCTCGCGAAGGAGACGAGCGACGACACCTCGAACAAGGACAGCGGCGGGCAGCTTCCGCCGTTCTCGCGCGGCCAGATGGTGCCCGAGTTCGAGCAGGCCGCCTTCGCCCTCCAGCCCGGCGAGATCGCCGGCCCGATCAAGACACAGTTCGGCTACCACGTCATCAAGCTGAGCTCGAAGACCCCGGAGCACATACAGACGTTCGAGGAGGCCCGCGCGGCGCTCGGCGCCGACCTCGCGCAGCGCAAGACCGAGGCCGAGACGAGCCGCATCGCACGCGATCTCGCCGAGAAGGTCAAGCGCCTGCCCAACTCGTCCGACGAAGAGCTGCGCAAGCTCGCCGACAGCCAGACGATCTTCTACAACACGACGCCGTGGGTGGCGCGCGGCGAGGCGATCCCCGGTGTCGGGGCCAACGCCCAGTTCGCCGACGCCGCGTTCACGCAGAAGCTCGGGAAGATTTCGCCGACGGCTGTTCCGACGTCGCGAGGCCCGGCGTTCGTCAAGCCCGACGAAGAGCGCCCGGCGGGCGTGCCCCCGTTCGACGAGCTGAAGGAGCGCGTCACCGACGACTGGAAAGCCGACCGCCGCGAGAAGGAGGCTCTCGAGAAGCTCGATCCCTCGGCGAAGGAGATCGCCTCGGGCACGCCGCTGAAGCAGGTTGCGGCCCGGTACGACTCGGAGGTCAAGACGACGGCCGAGTTCTCCCCCGGCGGTCCGATCCCCGAGATCGGAAATGCCCCGGAGCTCTCCGCCGCCGTCTTCAAGACGGCGTCGGGCCAGGCCGGACCGCCGGTACCGGTGCCGGGAGGCTTCGTTCTCTTCCGCGTGATCGACCGCAAGACGGCCGATCCAAAAGCCTTCGACGCCCAGAAGGAAGAGCTCCTGCAGACGATCCGGAACCGCGAGGGCGAGAAGCTCCTGCGCTCTTCTCTGCAGCAGCTGCGGAGCGACCGCAAGGTCGAGATCAACGAGGAGCTGCTGAAGTCCTTCCTGCCGGAGGAGGGGAAGAGGAGTTAGCTGACAGCTGACAGCGGAGATCTGACAGCTGAGAGCTGACCGCTCGCCATGATCGGCCGCCTGACCGGAACGATCGCCTCCAAGGCGCCGGACCAGGTTCTCCTCGACGTCGGCGGCGTGGGCTACCTCGTGCACATCCCGCTCTCGACCTTTTACGAGCTTCCCGAGACCGAGAGCCCTGCGGCGCTCTTCGTCCACACGCACGTCCGCGAGGACACGCTCGCCCTCTACGGGTTCCTGACCGAGCGCGAGCGCGCTCTCTTTCTCCTTCTCATGAGCGTCGCCGGAATCGGGCCGCGGGTGGCGCTGACCGTCCTCTCCGGGATTCCTCCGACGGAGCTCATCGAGGCGCTCCGCCGTCAGGACGTGCGCCGGCTGGTCGCGATCCCGGGAATCGGCAAGAAGACCGCCGAGCGCATGGTGCTCGAGCTCGCGGAGAAGGCCGCCGGGTTCGAGGCGCCGGCGCCGTCCGGAACGGCCGCCGCGGTCTCGACGGAGGACGTCCTGTCGGCTCTCGTGAACCTCGGCTACCGCCGGGCGGAGGCGGAGCGGTCCGTGGACGCCGTCGCCCGAACGGGAGCGCCGAAGGAGTTCGGCGAGTTCCTGAAGGCCGCGTTGAAGAGATTGACCGGCGGATAGCTCTTTGAGCCTCCCGAGGCTTTCGCCATAGACTGACTTCATTCCATGACCGACGACTCCACCCTCCTGACCGGCGCCGCGCTGGAGGAAGACGCCGCGGTCGAGCCTCGGCTCCGGCCGCAGACCCTCTCCGAGTACATCGGTCAGCCCAAGATCCGCGAGAACCTCGCGGTGTTTCTCGCGGCCGCGCGCGGGCGCGGGGAACCGCTCGACCACGTCCTCCTGACCGGTCCGCCCGGACTCGGCAAGACGACGCTCGCGCACATCGTGGCGCGCGAGATGGGCGCCGGCCTTCGCCTGACCTCGGGCCCGATGATCGCGCGCGCCGGCGACCTCGCCGGCATCGTGACGAATCTCCAGCCGCGCGACGTCCTCTTCGTGGACGAGATCCACCGCCTGTCGCCGGCGGTCGAGGAGATCCTCTACCCGGCGATGGAGGACTACCGGCTGGACGTCCTGATCGGAGAGGGGCCGATGGCGCGGACGATGAAGGTGGATCTGCCGCCCTTCACGCTCATCGGCGCAACGACCCGGCCCGGGCTTCTCTCGCAGCCCCTCCACGCGCGTTTCGGCATCACGCTGCGCCTCGACTTCTACGACGTCGAGGCCCTGGCCCGCATCGTGCGGCGTTCCGCCGACATCCTCGGCGTGCGCATCGACGAGGACGCCGCGCGCGAGATCGGCGGCCGCAGCCGGGGCACCCCGCGCATCGCGAACCGCCTCCTCCGCCGTCTGCGCGACTTCGCGGAAGTCGCGGGCAAGAAGTCGATCGACCGCGCGACCTCGCGGGAGGCGCTGGGCCGCCTGGAGGTCGACGAGCACGGCTTCGACGAGCTCGACCGCCGGATCCTGACGACGATCATCGAGAAGTTCGGAGGCGGTCCCGTCGGCGTCGGCTCGATCGCGGCCTCTCTGGGGGAGGATCGCGGCACGCTCGAGGATCTCTACGAGCCGTACCTGATCCAGGCGGGATTCCTTCAGCGCACGCCCCGGGGCCGCGTCGCTTCGGCCGCCGCCTATCGGCATCTCGGGATCACGCCCCCGCCCCGCGAGGGACTGTTGTTCTGATGAACCGCGCCCGATTCCATCCGGCCGAGGCCGCCGCCGGCGTGGGCCCGACGACGCCCCTTCCGGCGCCGATCCGCAAGGGCGTGCTCATCTACAACCCGACGGCGGGCCAGCGCGACCGCCGTCCCGCCATGGACGCGCTCATCGGACGGATGCGCGCCCGCGGCGTCACGCTCGTGAACGCCCCCACCATCGGCCCGAACCACGCGACCGAGATCGTGCGCGCCTTCCTTCCCCTGAAGCCCGACGTCGTCGCGGCGTGCGGAGGCGACGGCACGGTATCGGAGGTCGCGCGCGGGCTCTCGGGCTCCGGAATTCCGCTCGCCGTGCTGCCGGGAGGCACCTCGAACGTGCTGGCGCGGGAGCTCGGGATTCCGCTCGATCCCGATGCGGCCGCCGAGCTCCTCCTGGACGGGCGGCTGCGCTCGGTGCGCGTCCTGACCGCCAACGACCGCGCCTTCCTGCTCTGGGCGGGCGCGGGACTCGACGCGCGCGTCATGGGACACATGAGCCTGCGGTGGAAGCGCCGCTTCGGCCGCGCCGGGATCTCCGTCACCGCGGCGTCGGAGTTCTTCCGATACGAGTTCCCGAGGCTCCAGGTCGCGGTGGACGGCGAGATCCACGACGCGACCTTCGCCGTCGTCTGCCACGCCCGCCACTACGCGGGCGACTGGGTCATCGCGCCGGCCGCGTCGCCCGAATCGGACGAAATGGACGTGCTCCTCTTCGCGAGCCGGAGCCGCTACGAGTTCTTCCGTCTCTTCCTCGCGTTCCGGCAGGGCCGGGCGGCGCATCTCGACCGCGGGCTCGCGCGGCTCGTCCGGGGTCGCCACGTCGAGATCCGCTCGCGGGAGAGCTACGCGGTCGAGACACACGTGGACGGCGACTGCATCCTGGAGACCCCCGTCACCTGCCGCGTGACCAAGGACACCGTCGAGATCCTCGTTCCCCGCTAGGACGGGCGGCTCAGTCGCCGGCGCGGCCGGCCATCCGATCCTTGATCCGGTCGCCGAGCCGGATCGCGAGCGCGAGAATCGTCAGCGTCGGATTCGAGATGCCGCCGGTCGGAAAGACCGAGCCGCCCGCGATCGAGAGGTTCTCGACGCCGTGCACGCGGGCGTGGCGGTCGACGACGCCCCGCTTCGGATCGTCGCTCATCTTCGTCGTCCCGAGGTGGTGGTAGGAACCGATCAACGGCCGCTCGCGCGCCTCCTCGAAGGGGACGAGGGTCGCCAGATGCTGATTGTTCCGGCGGACCACGATCTCGTCGATCCACTCCTCCGACTCGCGGAGCACCGTCTCCCATTCCTCCTTCTCGCACGCGTCCCCGACCGCGCCGAGCCCCGGCCCCTCGATCGCCTCCTGCACGATGCGCTGAGCCGCGAGGAAAGCATCCCGGTCCGGGGAGCCCATCCGCCAGTCGAGCTGCAGCCGCTGCTGGCCGAGCGCGTCGCGTTGCGCCGACAGCCTCACGCGCGACGCGGCATCGGGAATCTGCTCCCAGGTGTAGTGGACGGCGTAGTGGCGGTACTTGAGACCGTACGAGACGTCACCCGATGGGAATCTCAGGAACTTGCGCGAGACCGCGAACGCGACCTGCCGCCAGTCGCGGAGGAGGAGGCCGGCCGACTTCCCGAGTCCGCTCGCGCGGACCTCCGCCAGCCATTCGCCGATCACGGGCAGCAGGCGGATGCCGATGTTCGGCAGCCGCTCGCTTCGCTGGAGCTCCGGCGGCACCCCGAGGCACTCCACGACGAGGGAAGACCCGATCCGGACGGGGCGCGCCGTGGCGAAACGCCAGGGTCGGCGAAAGAGCGCGAGGCCCGATCGCAGATGCGGATGCTCCTGGAAGAACCGGCCCACGAGATCGTGGTCGTTGCCGAGCCCGTTCGGCCGCGACCGGTTCGACAGGAGCAGGATCCTCGGGATCTCCAGGCCCCCCGAGGCGAGCACGAACTGCTTCGCCGCGACGCGGAACCGCTTCCCGCCGGGCCCCGCGAACCGAACCGCGCGCACCGAGCCGCCCGCGTCGTCCGTTTCGATCTCGAGCGCGCTCGCGTGGAGGTAGACGTCCAGATTCGACGCGGCGCGCAGCTCGGGACCGAAGGTCTCGCCGAACCGCAGCCGCTCGTCCGCAATGACGTGAAAGATGAGGTCCCGCAGTCTGGCCGGATCGAAGCGGGGGGCGCGGCGTCCCGCGCGGGCGAGCGCCGCCTCCCACGAGGCGAAGTCGTAGCGGCACGGCCCCAGGCCGCAGGCCTCGTTGGCGCGCTCGTAGTAAGGATCGAGGTCGCGCCGCGCGATCGGCCAGCCGCTGTGCGGGATCCAGGGCCGGCTCTCGAAGTCGAGCGGATCGAGCGGGCGCGACCATCCTCCCCAGTGATTGGTCGAGCCGCCGAAGTAGCGCAGCCGTGCGCGGTCGAGCGGATAGTAGGGGATCCCGACGATCTCGCCCTCGTGGAGAGCGGGCTCGGCGCTCGCCGCGTCCAGGCCTCCCGCCTCGAGCAGCGCCACGCGGAACGGTTGCCCGCAGAGCTCGCGCGCGAGGACGATCCCGGCCGCGCCGCCGCCGACGATGCAGACGTCCGTCTCGACGACGGCGTCGGGCGGCAGATTTCGGGCGTCGAGAAACATGTGCAGTTCTCCGGCGGCGCCGCGCCCCGGCCGTTCTAGCGACGCCCCGAGCGGACGGCCTTCTCGACGTCGTCGATCTCGCGCGGCGCGCCGCACGAGAGGCACTCGATTCCGTCCTTCGTGACGAGAACCGTGTCCTCGATCCGGACGCCGATGTTCCACCACTTGCGATCGATGCCCGCGGTTTCGGCCGGCACGTAGATGCCGGGCTCGATCGTGAAAACCATCCCCGGCACGAGCGTGCGCGAGACGCCGCCGATCTCGTACCGGCCGACGTCGTGCACGTCGAGGCCGACCCAGTGCGAGACGCCGTGGAGCGTGAGCTTTCGATAGGCCCTCGACTGGAGGAGCTGCGCGACGTCGCCCGAGAGGAGCCCGAGCTTCACGAGGCCTTCCGTCTGGGCGCGCGCCGCCGCCGCTTCGACGTCGTCGTGACGCGCCCCGGGCTTGACGGCCGCCATCGCCTTCGTCTGCGCGTCGAGCACGACCGCGTAGATCGCGCGCTGCTCGGGCGAAAACGTCCCGCTCGCCGGATAGGTGCGCGTGATGTCCGTCGCGTAGAGTCCGTACTCGGCGCCCGAGTCGTTCAGCACGACGTCCCCGGCCTGGATCTGCCGGTCGTTCTTCGACCAGTGCAGCGTGACGCTGTTGGGGCCGGACCCCACGATCGACGGATAGGCCATGCGGCGCGCGCCGTTGGCGAGGCAGTAGCCGTCGAGCGCCTGCTGCACCTCGAACTCGTACCGCCCGGGCGCGGCGGCGCCCATCGCGAGCACGTGCCCTCGGGCCGACATCTCCGCGGCGCGCCGCAGGAAGCGCAGATCTTCCTCGTCCTTGACCAGCCGCATCTCGTGGAGGATCTCTCCCGCGTCGCCGACCGTCCCCGGCCCGGCGTCGCGGTCGCGCACGTCCCGATAGATCTTGCGGAACCGCGCGGCCCAGTCCGCGTCGTCGCCGTCGGAGAGATACAGACGCTCGCAGTCCGCAAGGTATCCCGAGAAGCGGTACGAGACCGGGTCCCAGCTCGCCAACCGCGTCGCGAGATCCGACTCGACGAAGGCGGCGTCCGCGCCGTACCGCGCGGCGGCCCCTTGCGGCCCGGGCCGCGAGCCCTCGAAGGCCTCGCGGCGGGCGTCCCGCGGCCGGACGAACAGGACATAGCGCCGGCCGTCCGCGGGATCGTTGCGGAGAACCGCGGTCGTGTCGGGCTCTTCGATGCCCGTCAGATAGTAGAAGTCCGAGTCCTGCCGGTACAGGTACTCCGTGTCGTGCGACATCCGCCGCTCGGGCGCCGAGCGCAGCACGGCGACGGAATGCGGCGGGAGATTCGCGAGGAACCTGTCGCGCCGCGCCTTCAGCGCGTCCGGCGACGGCGCGAGCGGCGGGAAGTCGAGCGCGGAGAGCGTCTGCACCGCCGCCGCGAGGAGCATCCCGGCCAGCAAGGCCGCACGCTTCATCGACGTCACCTCTTCGAAATGAAGGACCAGGGCGCGGGCGCCGCGGCCGGACGGAAGGCGCCGGGACGCACGACGGCGGCGATCCGGTCGCGGTGCGTCTTGAGAAGCCGGCGGACGGGAGCGCCGGAGGCCGCCTCCTCGAGGACGTCGGCGCCCGACTCGTCCACCTTCGCGAGATACGCCTCCCAGACCGCCTCGGAGAGCGACATCCCGCGGAACGCGACGTTGCCCATCCGCTCGAACTCACGCTGCAGAAACGCGAGCTTCTCGCGCAGCGCGTCCTCGGAAGCGAGGTCCTCGTCCTCGTACGGCGTGTGCGGCTTCGGGATGAACGCGTTGACCGAGGGCACCAGCTGCGCGACGCGGCCGAAGCGGCGGCCCTCGGCCACCGCGATCTCGCGCAGCGCCGCCACCGTGCGCACGATATCCGCCACGTCGGCGTCCGTCTCGGTCGGAAGACCGACCTGGAGGTAGAGCTTCAGGCGCGTGAATCCGCGCGCGAAGACGAGGCGCACCTTCTCGCGCAGCATCTCGTCGGAGACCTTCTTGTTGATGTGGCGGCGGAGACGCTCGTTGCCGGCTTCCGGAGCGATCGCGAGCGCCCGCTCGCCCTGACGCGCGAGCACCTCGAGAATCGGATCCTCGATCGCGTCGATCTTGATGGACGAGAGCGCGATGTGGTACCCGAGCTCCGCGAGACCCTGGAGGATCGGCGTGATCTCCGGATGGTCGCAGACGGCCGTGGCGATGAGCCCGACGCGGTCGGTCTGCGCGCGCGCCGCACGCGCGGCGGCGAGGATGGACGCGCCGGGATACTGCTTCACCGGCGCCATCGCGTAGGCGGCCCAGCAGAAGCGGCACATCTCGGAGCAGCCGCGCGAGATCTCGATCAGCAGCTTGTCCGCGAGCTCGGTCCGCGGCGTCAGGATCGTCGAGTGCGGCACTTCGAAGGCCGGCGTGATCTCCGTCCGCGACATCGGCTGCTGGACGACGACCTTCCCGTCCTCGGCGGACTCCGCGCGCGGCCCGTGGACGGCGGGAACGAAGAATCCCGGCTGCCGCGCCGCCGCTTCCAGGAAGTCGTCGCGCGAGAGACCCGAGAGCAGGAGCTCCGCGATGCGCGGCACGAGGCGCTCGCCGTCCCCGAGCGCGAAGACGTCCACGAACGGCGCCAGTGCCGCGGGGTTCATGCGCGCGATGTCGCCGCCGACGAGCAGCAGCGGATGGCGCTCGTCGCGCGCTTCCCGCCGGCGCGGGATCCTCGCGCCCGTGAGCTGCTTCAGGATGTTGACGATGTCCATCTCCCAGGAGAGCGACCAGGCGAGGAGGCCGAATTCGGAGAGCGGCGTGCCGGTCTCGAACGTGACGGCCGGCTCGCCCTCGTCGTGGAAGAAGCGCTCGCAGACGAGATCCGGCACGCGGTTCAGCAGCCGATAAACCCACTGGAAGCCGAGGTTCGACATTCCGACCTCGTAAGAGTTCGGAAACCCGAGCGCGACGCGGTAGGCCCCGAATCGGTTCGGGGTCTCGGTGAATCGCTCGAGGGAGGCGAGCTCCCGGCTCTTCGCGGTTGGCGGCATCGGGGAACCCGAAATTATAGGCGGACCGCGAACGCCCAGTCCGCCACGTTCCCGCCCGTCGGGCCGGTCACGAACAGGTCGCCCAGAGCCTCGAAGAACGCGTGCGTGTCGTGCCGCTCCAGGGCGGCCGCCGGATCGAGCCCGAAAGCGCGGGCGCGTCCGAGCGTTCGGGCGTCGGCGAAGGCGCCGGCGGCGTCCGAGGAGCCGTCCCGCCCGTCGGAGCCGGCCGCGAGGAGGGCCGCGATCGGAGCGGACTCGAGGACGCGCGCGGCGCCGAGCGCGAGCTCGAGGCATCTTCCGCCGCGTCCTCCGCGCGCACGGCGGTTCGAGAGCGCGACGGTCGTCTCGCCGCCGGCGAGGAGGACCTGCCCCGGCCGAAGGCGCGCCGCCGAACGGGCGAAGGACGCGCCGGCTTCGCGCGCCTCGCCGGTGAGACGGCGCGCCGCGATCCTCGGGGAGAGCCCGCGCGCCCGAGCGCGCTTCGCCGCGGCCTCGAGCCCGATCCGGTTCGACGCGACCACGCGGACGAGATCGCCGCGGCCGCCCCGAATCGTGGGCCCCGATCCCACGGACGACGGACGGTCCCCCGGCACGTCGGAGAGGACGAGCGTGACGAGACGCGCCGGCGTGGCCCGTCCCAGCCGGCCGCCCTTGACCGCCGAGAGCGAAGTCCGCAGGCGGTTGATTTCGAGAATCCCGGCGCCGCGGGCGGCGAGGCGCGCGACGCGGCGGCGCTTCTCGTCGAGGGTGAGACCGGGCCGCGGCAGGCACAGCAGCGACGACGTCCCGCCCGAGACGAGGCACAGGATCACGTCGCGCGGCCCGAAGCTCGCGAAGAATTCGCGCGCCCGCTGCGCGGCCGCGACGCTCGAGCGGTCGGGCTCGGGATGCGCCGCGTAGAGGACCTCGGGTCCGTTTCGCGAAGAGGGCGGCGGAGGAGGATAGCCCCGGGGCAACACCGCGAGGGCGCGGCCGAATCGCCCGTTCGTCCCGGCGAGCATCCCGGCCGCCGCCTTGCCGACCGCGAAAACGCCGACCCGGCCGCCCCGCGGGACGGCCCGTCCGAGCGCGCGGGCGATCTCGCGGCGGGCGAGCGTCTCTTCGACGCATCGCCGGGGATCGACGCCGGCGAGCGCCGCGCGATAGAGATCCCCGAGAAGGCGGCGGTTGCGATCCCGCGCTTCGTTCATCCGCCGTTCATGTTTCATTCGTCCCTTGGCTGTATAAGATCAAACGTTCGGCCCTGTCGGGCCGGCTAGAGAAGGGGGTGACGACATGAAGAAGTTGGTTTCGACAGTCGCTCTGCTCGTCGGCATGGCTTCGTTCGCCCTGGCGGCCGACATGGGGAGCTGGTCGGGGTGGATCACCGACACCGATTGCGGCGCCAAGGGCGCGTCGGCGAGCCACGCTGCCTGCGCCGCCAAATGCGTCAAGGACAAGGGCGCGAAGTATGCGCTCTACAACCCCGCCGACAAGAGCATGTGGGTCCTCTCCGATCAGGACGGCGCGGCCAAGATGGCCGGCAAGATGGTCACCGTCAAAGGAACGGCCGACGCCGCCAAGAAGACGATCACCGTCGCGTCGATGGAAGAGAAGAAATAAGACCCGATCGATTCTGGAATTCCACAAGGCCCCGGGTTGCCGGGGCCCTTTCTTTGGTCTCGGCGGGAAAGGGGGTTCGAGGGCGGGCGCGCCGGGCAATCTGTCAGAATAGGCCTCGAGGCAGGGTTTTCCTGCCCGAGCCGGAATGAGCGCCAACCCTTCCCCCAGCCCGACCCGTCCCGAGGAATATCCTCCGGCCGACGGCGCGCATTACTGGGCCAAGGCCTCGAAGGACCTGCGCCACCGCCTGACGCAGGTCATCCCGCACGGGGTCCTGAAGGAGCTGCACCGCAAGAGTCCCGCGCGGCATTTCGCGATCGCCGTCCGCCAGTTCGCGCTGCTCGGCGGCGCCTCGGCCTTGTCGTGGAAGTTCCCGCAGCCGTGGATCTGGATTCCGTCGGCCCTCATCGCCGGCTGGACGGCGTTCAACTTCACGGTGCTCCTCCACGAGGTCGTGCACCGGGCCGTTTGGAACGGCCCGCGGCCGCGCGCCGAAAGGATCCTGGGCGCCCTCTATGCCGCGCCTTCCGGGATCTCGGCCCTCCAGTTCACGCGCTGGCACCTGACACATCACGCGGAGCTCGGCGACTCCGAGGCCGATCCGAAGCGCCATTACCTGTCGCCGAAGATCAACAAGCCCTGGTACAAGCTCCTGTACTTCACGCCGGGGCTCTTTCCGATCTACTTCCGCGCCGCGCGGCGGGAGACGGCGAGCTATCCGCCGGCGCTCCAGAAACGCATCGCGCGCGAGCGGCTGGCGACGATCGCGCTCCACGTCGCGGCCATGGCCGCGCTCTTCGCCCTCGGCGGATTCGGCGTGCTCGCGCGCGTGTATCTCGTCCCCTACTTCCTCGTGTTCCCGATCGCGTTCGCGCTGAACCGCCTCGGGCAGCACTACGCGATCGACCCCTCCGACCCGGCCAAGTGGGGCACCATCCTGAAGCCTTCGCGCTTCTGGGACTTCTGGTACCTCTACTCCGCGTACCACCTCGAGCACCACTACTTCACCGCTGTCCCCCTCTACAACCTGCGCCGTCTGCACTTCGCGCTGCGGCCGTTCTTCGACGAGATCGGTTGGCGGCCGGTCACCTACCGCCGTCTCTTCCGGGACTGGATCTTTCGGAACAAGGCCCCGCACACGGACTGGCATCTGAGCCTCGAGGGTTGAGCCGCCGGTGGACGCGACGGCCCGGCCCCCGCTTCCGTAGAATCCCTCGCGATTGGAAGACACGGAGGACCTGAATCGGCTCATCGCCGAGCTGAACAGCGGCGCCCGCCCCGAGGACGCGGGGATGGAAGCCGCGCGGCTCGGGCAGTGGCTCGCGGAGCTGCACGACCGCGGCGGCAGCGACCTCCTTCTCGTGGCGGGAGCGCCCGCGTCGGTTCGGGTGGACGGCGCCGTCGCGCCGCTCTCCGGAGAGCCGCTCTCCGGCGAGGAGATCGAGGATGCGGTCCTCCCGGCGCTCACGCCCGCGCTCCGCGCGCGGTTCCACCGGGGCGAAGCCGCCGACGGCTCCTACAAGGTCCGCGGTCTCGGCCGCTTCCGCATCAACCTCCATCGCGAGCGCGGGCGCGCCGCCGCCGCGGTTCGGGCGCTCCCCGCGAAGCCGCCGCGGCTCGCGAGCCTGGGCCTTCCGGCGGGCGCGGAGGCCCTGACGCGGCTGCCGCGCGGGCTCGTGCTCGTGGGCGGCCCGACGGGTTCCGGCAAGACGACCACGCTCGCCGCGCTCGTCGAGGAGATCAATCAGCGGGACGCGCGCCACATCGTCACGATCGAGGACCCGATCGAATACGAGCACCCGCACTGCAAGAGCCTCGTCGAGCAGGTCGAGATCGGCGCGGACGCGCCCGATTTTCCGACGGCGCTGCGGGCGGCCGTGCGCCAGGCGCCGGACGTTCTCGTCGTCGGCGAGATGCGCGACCCGGAGACGATGCGCATCGCGCTCGCGGCCGCCGAGACGGGCCACCTGGTCCTGACGACGGTGCACACCGGAGACGCCGCGTCGGCGGTCTCCCGCATCGCCGACTCCTTTCCCGACGAGCGTCAGGCCACCATCCGCCAGGAGCTCTCGATGGCGCTCGCCGCCATCCTGACGCAGACGCTTCTCCCCCGGCGCGGCGGAGGACGCGCGGTCGCGGCCGAGCTCCTGATGGTCGGCTACGGCGCCCGCCAGCACATCCGCCGAAACGCCCTGCAGCACCTCCACCAGGAGATCACCCTGACGCGCCGCCAGGGCTCCGCGACGCTCGAGGAATCGCTGGCGCGTCTCGCGCGCGAGGCCGTCGTGGACGTCGAGGAAGCGCGCGCCCGCGCCGCGCACCCGGAGGATTTCGAGACGTACCTGCGCGGGGGATCGTAGGGGCGGGGCTTGCCCCCGCCTGGGCGGCCGCAAGGGCCGCCCCTACGCGCCGAGGGTCAGATCTCCCGGCGGAACAGCACCCGCGTCAGGATCCCGCAGACGAGAGCGAACGTCAGCAGGAAGACCCAGTCGGGCAGGACGGTGTGCGGCGAGCTGCCGCGCAGGAGCAGGTTGCGCAGGGCGTTCAGTCCGTAGGTCAGCGGATCCGCGCGCGAGATCGCCTGCAGCCACGGCGGATACGACTCGACGGGATAGAGCGCGCCCGAGGGGAAGAACAGGAGCGCGTTGATGATGCCGAACATGCCGCGGAGCACCGAGACGCCGCGGGCCCTCGCGAAGAGCAGAAACCAGACGGCCGAGATCGCGAGCGAGGTGAGAAAGACGGTCGCGACCGCCGCGGCGACTTCGCGGCTTCCCGCAACGACGACCGGCGTGAGCATGAGGATCGCGCCGAGGACGAGGAGGCCCGCGAGCGACGCCACGACCGCTCCCGCGAGCACGTTGCCCGTCACGAGCGCGCCCGTCGAGATCGGCGTGACGAGATAGCCCTCGTGATAGCCGTACATGCGGTCCTCGAGCACCTGCAGGCCGCCCGACACCATCGAGCCCATGAAGATCGAGAGGCACACGACCGCGGGGCCGAGGTACGTCAGGTAATCGAGGTAGGGATAGGCCTCCAGCCGCGACGAATCGGCGGCGGCCGCGGCCGAGGTCGTGCCGCGTGCCACCTCGTCCCAGATCTGCCGGAGCGCGGTATCCAGGGCGTCGAAGGAGAAGCGGTCCGTGTTGTCCCCGACGAAGGCGGGGCCGGGCCCTTTCGCCGAGAGCCGGAACGGCAGGATCCAGACGCCGCGATATGTGCCGCGCCGCAGGCCGCGCATCGCCTCCTCGCGGTCGTCGAGAAACGTCGCGTTCACGAGCTCGCGGCCCGTCTCGAGGGCCATGACGCCGCGCCGGCAGGCCGCGGACTCGGCGTTCCCGGCCTCGTCGACGACCGCGAGCGGGATGTGGCGGAGCTGGCGGTTGAGCGAGTTTCCGAGCACCAGTAGGTAGACGAGCGGAAAGAGCATCGTGGAGATGATGAGGATCGGCTGCCGCCAGAGCGTCAGGTAGGCGCGCTGACAGATCGCCGCGATGCCGAGGAGCGCGAGAAACGGCCCGCGCGCGGGGCGGGGCGGTCCGTTCCGCTTCATTCGCCGCGGAGCTCCCGTCCCGTGTAGGAGAAGAACACGTCCTCGAGCGTCACCGACGTGATCGTCAGGTGGACGATGCGGTGCCCTCGATCTTCGAGCAGTCGCGCCGCGCGGCGGCCGAGATCCTCGCCGGGCCGCGACTGGAACTCCGCGGCGTTGGCGGCCGGCGCGCGCCAGCTCCGCGCGCCGAGCGCGACGATCGCTTCGCCGTCGGCCTCGGACAGTGTCCGCGCGGTCTCGATCTGCGTGCGCTCCCCCGTCTCGAGCGAGCGCTTCAAAGCGGCCGGTGAATCCTCGCAGAGGATGCGGCCCTGGTCCATGATCGCGACGCGGTCGCAGAGGAAGTCCGCCTCGTCCATCGCGTGCGTCGTGAGGATGATCGCGAGCTCGGCGTCGTCGGCCTTGAGCTCCCCGAGCATCTCCCAGATGGCGCGCCGGCTCTGGGGATCGAGTCCGGACGTGGGCTCGTCCAGGAACAGGACGCGCGGCGAGTGCAGTACGCCGCGCGCGATCTCGAGCCGCCGCCGCATCCCGCCGGAAAGCTCGCGCGTGATCTGCTTCCGGCGATCGAGGAGCCCGACCTGTGCGAGCCGCCGGTCGATCATCCGCGAGAGGCCGCGCCCGAAGAGGCCGTACATCTTCCCCTGGACCGAGAGGTTCTCTTCGACCGTCAAGTGCTCGTCGGTCGTGACCGCCTGCGACACCGTCCCGATCGTCCGCCGCACGGCCGGGCGGTCGCGCACGACGTCACGGCCTCGGATGCGCGCCGTGCCCGAGGTCGGCGGCAGGAGCGTCGTGAGCATCCGGATGAGCGTCGTCTTCCCGGCGCCGTTCGGGCCGAGGATGCCGTAGGTCTCTCCCTCGGACACCGAGAACGTCACCGCGTCGTCGGCGAGGCGGTCGCCGAACTTGCGCGTCAGCCGATCGACGGCGATGGAGACGGGCCGGGGCGCGGCGGCGGGGATGGGATGCCCGGCGGGTTCGTCCAGGAACGGAGGCGCGTCGAGGAGGGGCTCGGGGGCGCTGGGACCCCGGGCCGTCAACTCTTCCCCGCTTCGACGACGAAGGTCTGCCCGGCGATGACCGTCGCGCCCTGCGGAGCGAGGCGTACCGAAAACGTCTTCAAGTCGCGGCTCTGCAGTCCCCAGTTTCGGCGCGTCGCGAACTCCGAGCGGGGCTTGACGGAAACGACGCGCGCCGGGAAACGGTCCTGCGGCCGCGCCTGCGGCCAGACGCTCACGTTGCCTCCTACGGGAAATGTCGAGAGCCGCTCCTCCGGAACCTCGACGCGCAGATACGGATGGCCGACCTGGAGCGTCAGGATCGGCTGCCCCGCCTCCACCCACTCGCCCTGGCGGTGGTGCCGCGTCAGGACGACCCCGGTCGCCGGCGAGTTGAGCGCGCCCTCGTTCTCGAAGAGCTTGACCTTGTCGGCGCGCACGGCGAGCGTCTTGTCCTGGGCCTCGAGCTGGTCCTTCTCGGTGTCGAGGGCACGGATACCCGCCTCGGTCGCTTCACGGCGGTGGCGCAGGCTCTCGAGGTCCGCGGCCGGCGCGATGCCTTCGCCGACGAGCCGCGACAAACGCTTCTCGTCGCTCACGATCTGCGCGAGCTCCGCCTTCGCCTTCTCGACGTTCTGCCGGCGCGTCAGCTCGCGGGCCTGCAGCTCCGCGCGCTGCCGCTGGTAGTCGGTCGCATCTTCGGCGAGTCCCGGCTGCTCGACGCGCGCCACGAGATCGCCCGTGGCGACGGACTCGCCTTCGTCGGGCACGTGCGTCACGACGCGCCCGGCGCGCGAGAACGCGAGGTCCAGTGTCTGATCTTCAGCGATCGCAAGAAGCCGCACGCGCGCGCCACTGTCGTTTTCCTGGCGCACGAGGGCGCCGTAACCCCAAGCGCCCGCCACGGCGACCGCAATCGCCACCCCGACCCACGCGACCCTTTTCATTGAAACCTTTCGCCGACCCTAGATCTTATCGCCAACCCGGCGCAAGGGGGTCCCCCGAAGGGCCCGGAGCAGCGGGTTAGACTGCCCCGGTGGAAGGCCCCCTGGTCGGCATCATCATGGGCAGCAAGTCGGACTGGGAGACCCTCCGGCACGCCTCCGAGACCCTGGTCCAGTTCGGCGTTTCCCACGAGTGCCGGATCGTCTCGGCCCACCGGACGCCCGGCTGGATGGCCGATTACGCCTCGGCCGCCGCGGGGCGGGGCCTCGAGGTCCTCCTGGCCGGGGCCGGCGGCGCCGCGCACCTGCCGGGGATGACGGCCGCCCACACGACCTTGCCGGTCCTCGGCGTGCCGGTCGAGAGCGCGGCGCTCAAGGGCCTCGACTCCCTCCTCTCGATCGTTCAGATGCCGGGCGGCGTGCCCGTCGCGACCTTCGCCATCGGGAAGCCCGGCGCGATCAACGCGGCGCTCTTCGCCGTCTCGATTCTCGCGGCCAAGCGGCCCGACCTCGCCCGCCGTCTCGAGCAGTTCCGCGCGGAGCAGACAGAGCGGGTGATGGGAGAAACGGTCCCTTGAACCGGGCCGTGCTCCCGGGCGCCGCCGTGGGCGTGCTCGGGAGCGGACAACTCGGGCGCATGTTCGCGATCGCGGCCCGACGGATGGGCTACCGCGTTCACACCTACTCTCCCGATTACGACACGCCGACGGGCCAGGTGGCCGACGTCGAGGTCGCCGCGCCGTACGAGGACCTCGATTCCGTCCGCGCCTTCGCCCGCAAGGTCGACGTCGTGACATTCGAGTTCGAGAACGTTCCCGCGGCGGCGGTCGAGGCCGCGGCGGAGACGACGCCCGTGCGCCCGGGCGGCGCGATCCTCGCGACAACGCAGCACCGGCTGCGCGAGAAGACGTTCCTGGCGCGGTCGGGTTTTCCGGTCACGTCCTTCGCCGAAGTGCGTTCGCTTCCGGACCTCCGGAAGGCGCTCGCCGCGCTGGGATGCCCGGCGGTGCTCAAGGCCTCCACGATGAGTTACGACGGCAAGGGCCAGTCGCGCATCGACGACCCGTCGCAGGCGCCCGCGGCGTGGTCGGCCCTCGCGGGACGCGAGGCGATCCTCGAGGGCTTCGTGAATTTCGAGAAGGAGGCGTCGGTGGTCGTCGCGCGCGGGCTCGACGGCGCGCTCTCCGACTTCGGGCTCATCGAGAACACGCACGCGCGCCACATCCTGGACTATTCCGTCGCCTCGGGCGACGCCGCGGGCCCGCTCGCCCGCGAGGCCGTGCGGCTCGCGCGCGCCGTGGCCGAGGCGCTCGATCTCGTCGGGGTGCTCTGCGTCGAACTCTTCGTGACGGCCGACGGAAAGCTCCTGATCAACGAGCTCGCGCCGCGGCCGCACAACTCGGGCCACCTGACGGTGGACGCCTGCGTGACGAGCCAGTTCGAACAGCAGCTGCGGGCGGTCTGCGGGCTGCCGCTCGGATCGACCCGTTATCTCTCCCCGGCGGCGATGGCGAATCTCCTCGGCGATCTCTGGGAGAAGGGCGAGCCCGACTGGTCTGCGGCCGCGGCGTTCCCGGACGTCAAGATCCACCTCTACGGGAAGACCGAGGCGCGCCCGCGGCGCAAGATGGGCCACCTGACCGCGCTCGCCGAATCGTCGGGCCGCGCGCTCGCGCGGGCGCTCGAGGCGCGACAGGCATTGAAGCCGGGCGGGTCGAGATCGAGCCCTCCGCCGTCAGCCTCTTTCTGACCCGCCCGGGAAGAGAGTTTCAAAGGCCTCCCGGCGAGGCGAGCCGCAGCTTCCGCTCCACCGCCTCCAGCACTTCCTCCGCCCTCCCCGAAATCGCGAGGTCCACGCGCGCCGATGCGTCCGTCGTCTCGGGGTTGATCTCCGCGACGAATGCGCCTCGCCGGCGCGCCTCGTCCGCGAAGGCGGCCGCCGGATAGACGACGGCCGAGGTGCCGACCACGAGGCACACGTCGCACGCGAGCGACGAGACCGCGCGCTCGAAGACCTCCGGATCGATCGGCTCGCCGAACCAGACGACGCCCGGACGCAGGAGACCGCCGCAATGCGGGCATCGGGGCGGCATTTCCGGGAAGGGCACGCGTACGTCGCTCCAGCGCCGGGGCGCGTCCGCGCAGGCGGCGACGCAGCCGACCTCCCAGAGCGAGCCGTGGAAGCGCACGACGTTGTCGGTGCCCGCGCGCTCGTGGAGCCCGTCCACGTTTTGCGTCACCAGCGTGAACTTCGGGAAGCGCCCGCTCCACGCCGCGATCACCTCGTGCGCGCGATTGGGCCTCGCGCGCGCCACGAGCTCGCGCCGCCACGCGTACCACTCCCAGACCGTCTTCGGATCGCGCGCGAACGCTTCCGGCGTGGCGAGCTCCTCGGGACGGAATTGCCTCCAGAGCCCGCCCGTTCCGCGGAACGTCGGGATGCCGCTCGCCGCCGACACCCCGGCGCCCGTCAGCACGGTCACGCGACGCGCGGACGCGAGACGCCGCGCCAGCTCGTCGACCGCACCCATCTCAGAAGGCCTCCCGTTCGAACACGACGAGCTCGTCCACGGGCGCGAAGCCCAGCCGCGCCGCAAGGCGGAGCGACGGCGCGTTGTCCTCGCGCGCGCCCCAGACCGGCTCCTTGCCGTGCCGGCTCATGTGCACGATCAGGAGCTCGCAGCACGCGCGCGCGAGACCGCGGCCGCGATGTCCCTCGAGCGTGTCGATCGAGACGTCCCACAGCGTCTCGGTCTCGTAGGAGGCGTACGCGAACGAGACCGGCCGGCCGCCGTCGCGGACCGCGGCGACGTGAGAGATGCCGAGAGCGGTCTCGATCTCTCCGCGCAGCGGCTGCGGGACGTGGTCGAGCGCCGCGACGTCGCGCGCCGACAGAAGCACGGCGGAAGAATCCGCCCCGACCGGCGGCCCGTCGCCCTCGAGCGCGTGAACGATCGCCCGCGCCGCCTTCCAGCCGCGCGGCATCGCCGCGGACACCCGGCCGGCCGACTCCGCCGCGCAAAGGACGGCGCGGCCTCCACGCTGCGCGAGCGCTTCGGGCAGCGGCTCGAGGTCGGGCCGCCCCGCGACGGCGAAGAGCCCGAAATCCGTCCCGCCGATGACGAAGTCGGACGCTCCGGGCCCCCGTTCGCCGATGACCTCGCAGCGGCCCGAGAGCAGCATCCCCCGCGTCTCGACCCAACGGGGCAGATCCGGGAGCGCGGACGCAAGCCGCGAGAGCATCGGGCGATTCTCTTCGAATTGACCCTCGCGCGGGCCGCGGAATAGGCTGCGCGGGACTTGTTCGAGTACCAGACCCTTTTCGACGCCCGGGGCGATCTGTACAGCCGCGCGAACCGCCGATACCCGGAGGCCCGCGCGGCGGAGGCGGCCGCCCTCCTGTCCCACCTCGCGCTCCAACCGTCTTCGCGCTGGCTCGACGTCGCGGCCGGGGGCGGTTACCTCTCGGAAAGGGCCGCGGCCCTCGGCCTGCCGCCCGCGCGCGTGTCGTGCGACGCGTCGCTCCCCTTCCTGCGCTCGTCCGGCGGGTCCGGCCGCGTCGGCGCGGCGACGCCTCGCGATCTTCCCTTCGGCGACGGCCGCTTCGACGCCGTCGCGTGCCTTGCGGCTCTCCATCACGCCGAGGATCCCGAGGCGGTCTTCCGTGAGCTTCTGCGCGTGACGGCGCCCGGCGGCCGGGCGGCGCTCGGCGACGTGGCCGAGGACTCCGAGGCGTCGCGATTCCTGAACGGATTCGTGGATCGCCACACGTCGCAGGGACATCACGGGCGTTTCTACTCTCTCTCGACGCTCATGGAATTCCTCCGGAGCGCCGGGGGGGTCTCGATTCACGCCGAACGCCGGCGCCTCGCCTGGATGTTCGAATCCGCCCGGGACGCCGTCCTCTTCTGCCGCGACCTCTTCGGTCTCGAGCCGTCCGCCTCCGACGCCGCGATCCGCCGCGCGCTCGACGCGCTCGGCGGCTCCGAGGCTCCGGGCGGATACGCGATCCCTTGGACGATGCACCACGTCTCCGCCGCGCGCGCTTGAGGCCGGCCGACCTCCTCCCGCGCTTCCTGCTCCCGCCGGTCTCGGCGTGGGTGAGCGAATCGGTCGGCGAGGCGAGCATCGAGGACGAAACCGGCCTCTCGCGCGAAGCCTGGGCCGATCTCGGCCGCGCCTTCCCGCGTCTCGGCGACGACCCGGGCCCCGAGGCCGCCCGCGCGCGAAAGCGATTCGGATTTCTCGTGGGACGCGCGCTCGACAGCCCGCGGCACGGACCGGCTTTCCCGAAGGGCGCGCCGGACGCCGATCCCCACGTCTACGCGACGGCGCACGTCGGCGATCTGCGCAGCCTGCGCTACCTGATGCGGCGGCACGTTCCTCTCGGCAACATCGTGCGGACGACGGACGCGGAGCGGGCGGAAATCATCGCGCGCGACGAGCTCGCCGATCGCGAGGCGCCGCAGCCCTTCCCCCACGCCTTCCACTTTCGACAGCCGCACCGCCTGCGGTCCGCTCTGCGGCGCGGGAGCCTGCTGGCGGCGGCCGACATGCCCGAGGACGAGGGGGCGGAGTTTTCGTGCCTGGGCGGGCGTCTTCGTCTCGACGTTCGGCCGTTCCGTCTGGCGCGCATCGCGGGCGTGCCCTGCCGGGCGATCTTTCTGACTGCGCCGCGGGGACGGCTGACCGTCATGATCGGGCCGGTCCTCCCCGCCGACGAGCGCGCCGCGCTCGGCAAGTTCGCGCGCGCTCTCGAGCGCGTCCTCGACCGATCGCCCTTCGACATCGACGCCCCCACCTGGTGGACGCGGCTCGGGCGGCCATGAGTCTGTTCGGGGCGCTCGCCGACGGCGCGCGCCGGCAGCCGCGGCGGCAGGCTCTGCGGCGAAACGACGAGTCGGTCGATCTCGGTGAGCTCCTCGCGCGCGTCGAGGCCCGCGCGGACGCCCTCGAAGCGCGCGGCGACGGCGGTCTGATCGCGCTCGACGCCGCCGACCCGATCGATCTCGCCGTCGGGTTCTTCGCGTCGCGCCGCGCCGGCCGGACGGCCGTCGTCCACGCCGAGGGCGTTCCCCCGCTTCTCCGGCAAGAGCGCGAACGGCGGCTGCGGGGACTCCTGCCGGCCCGGTCCGACGAAACGATCTTCTTCTCTTCCGGCAGCGTTTCGCGCGGCAAGGCGATTCCGCTCTCGGAGGATCGGATCCTCTTCTCGGCCCTCGCCTATCCCGAGCGCGTCGGACTGCGCGCGGAGGACCGCGTCGCGGTCGCCGTCCCGGCCGGGCAGATTTTCGGCTTCGTGCGCGGAATCGTGAATTCACTCCTCGTCGGCGCCGAATCGATCTTCTTCGCCCCGCGGCGCGATGCCCTCGCCGAGGCGGACGCGAAGGGCGCTTCCTTCGCGCTGCTGCCGCCGGCGCACCTCGCGCTCGCCTCGGGGGCCGAGGGGAGGCTCCGCCTGCGCGGCGCGCTCACCGCGGGCGGTCCGCTCGCGGAAGCGGCGGCGGCGCGCATCGAGAGCGCGCGCGGCGTGGCGGTGCGCTTCGGCTATGGCCTGACCGAGACGACGGCGCTCGCCTCCCGGCAGCACTTCGACCGTCCGCGGCGCGCCGGCAGCTCCGGCCCGCCGGCGCCCGGCCTCACGATCACGGTCGCCGGCGCCGGCGGCGACGTCGCGCCGGGAGAGAGCGGCGAGATCCGCATCGCGGGCCGTTCGGTCTTCCGCGGCTACGCCGACCCGGCGGAGCCGCCGCCGTTCGACGAGAGCGGACGCCTTCGGACCGGCGATCTCGGCTTCTTCGACGAGGCCGGCGAGATCCACGTCCGCGGGCGCATCTCGGAGAGCATCCAGTCGCACGGGCGATTTCTCTGCGCGGAGGAAGTCGAGGAGGCGGTCCTCGAGAAGGGCGGCGTGCGCGAGGCGGCGGCCGTGCCGCTCGGCGACGCCTTCGGGCTGCTCCTCTCGACGGAGGACGGCTCGGAACGCTTCCTCGAGGAGGTCCGCGCGCACGTCTCCGAGCGGCTGCCGCTCTTCGCACGCCCACGGCGCCTGCGCCGCGCCCGGGAGATTCCGCGCACGCCGTCCGGGAAGCTCGATCGCCGAGCCGCCGCGAAATGGTTCGAGAGCTGAAGCTCGCCGACCGCGTCGTCTCGGCGGCCGCCCGGGAGGCCCGGCGCCGGAAAACGCCCTTCTATCTCCTGGACGCTCGCGAGCTCGCGCGGCAGATCCGGGAGTGGCGCGCCGCGGCGCCCGGGGCCGTCTTCTATCCTTACAAATGCAATCGCGACGAGCGGGCCGTCCGCGCCGCCGCGGCCGCGGGCCTCGGCGCCGAGGTCACGACGGTCGATGACCTCCGGCGCGCGCGGCGGATGCGTCTCTCGGGCGCGCGCATCATCGTCCAGGGGCCCGCCAAGCCGGCGGCCCTCCTCGAAGCCGGGCTCCGGACCGGCGCGCTCTTCGTCGTGGACGGCCGGGAAGACGTCGTGGCGCTTCTCGCCCGGGCGCACGCGACAGGAACCACGCCCCGATATCTCCTCCGCTTGGCGCCCCGGGTCGTGGGACCGGAACAGCGAGCCTTCGGCCTCCCGGCGCGGCCGCTCGTCGCGCTCGCCCGCGAGCTCGCGCGGCGCGGCGCGCCGCCCGCCGAGGGGCTGGCGTTTCATCTCGGGACCGGGATCGCCTCGGCGGCGCCCTTTCTCGCCGCCCTGCGGGAGGCGGCGGCCGTGGCGCGAGCTCTCGGCGCGCTCGGGTGGCCGGTCGCGACGCTCGGCGTCGGCGGCGGCTTCGCCGCGCGGCTCGAGTCACGCGGGAAGGAGCCGCAGCCTCCGGGTCCCTCCGCGGCCGAGATCGTGCCCGCGCTCAGACGAGCCGCGCGGCGTCTGTTCGACGCGGAACGGAACGTCCGACTCCTCTTCGAGCCCGGCCGCGCGATCGTTTCGGGCGCCTATCACCTCGTGGCGCGCGTCGTGCGCGTTCGGGACGGCAGAGCTCCGGTCGCCTATCTCGATGCCTCGGCCCTCTCGCACGCGCCGTTCGTCATCCTCGGCCGGCATCCGATCGCGGTGCGGCCGCGGCGGCCCGGACCGGAGCGGAGGGTCACGCTCGCGGGACCGCTCGGCGTCGGCAACGACGTCTTCGCGCGCGCCGTTCGCCTCCCGCCGCTGCGGCCGGGCGACCTCGTCGTCATCGGCTCCGTCGGCGCCTACAATCAGAACGCGGCGAACACGTGGGCCGGACCGGCGGCGGAGGTCCGGCGGGGTCCGACCTGATTTCTGATTTGCGGCACTGCGGCGCGGCGAGAAAAGGCCGCCGTCGGGTCGGCTCTTCGGCCTCACTTCGAGCGGGACGCTGCTCGACACCGCCCCGCCGGGATTCTCGACGCGCATCTCGAGCATACCCGGCTGCGCCGTCGAGGGTCCGCGGGACGACGGAAAGAGGCGCCACGCCGGCGAGAAAACGCCGGTAAGCTCTCGGCCACATGGCGTCCGCGCCGCGCAAGACGGGAATCCTCGATTCGGCGGCGCTCTTCCTTTTCGCCGTCGCCGTGCACGTCCCCTATCTCCTCGGACGTCCGTTCTTCTTCGCCGACGACTTCGGACTGCTCGCGGACGCGGACAATCTCACGTCGGGCGCGACGCGATTCTTGGATGTCCCGGCCTGGGGAGTATGGCGCCTGGGTCAGCGCGCGCTGTGGTGGGCCGGCTACCGGGTCTTCGGGCTGGATCCGCTCCCCTACGCGTGGCTCTCCGTCCTGCTGCACGGGGCCTGCGTCGTCGCTCTCGCCGCGCTCCTCCGCCGGCTCGGCTGGCAACGCGGGGCGGTGATCGCGGGTGCGGCGGTCTTCGCGACGCTCTCGGTCCCGGCCCTCGCCGTGCGCTACATGGTCCAGGACGCCGTGCTCGTCGCGGCGGTCCTCGTGATCTTCGCGGCGATCGCGCACGACGCGGGCCGCGTCCGCGCGGCGACGCTCCTGTTCCTCGCGGGCGCGCTCTTCTACGAGCAGGCCCTCTGCGCGCCGCTCGTCTTCGCCGCCGTGAACGTCTGGCGCCGGCGCCGGCCGTTCGCGGGCCTCGCGGCGCCGGTCGGCGCGGCGGCCGCCTTCGTGGCCGTCAACCTCTGGACGCTCCGGCACGCGACCAAGATCTTCGCCTACAACACGGCCGGCTTCGGCGCCGACGCGCTGCGGCAGATCGTCTTCGCGCCGTGGCTCGCGGCCGGCGTGCCGCCGGGCTTTTCGATGCGCGCCTTCGGCGCCGCTCTGCTCCTCGCCGCGACGGCCGCGATCCTGATCGCCGCCTTCCTCTGGCTCCCCGCGCGCGGCGTGCTCCTCGGGATCGCCCTCGCTTGGATCGCCGCCCTGCCGTACGCCGGCCGGAACGTCGGCTGGTGGCCGCCCTACTACTTCTACCTGCCCGGCGCGGGCCTCGCGGCCGCAGTCGCCGCGCCGCGGATCCGGCTCTGGCCGCTCGCGTGCGTGCCGCTCGTGCTCTGGAACGTGCGCGGCGATCTCGCCGGAGGGAAGGCGACGCTCGCCGAGATGCGCCGCTACGAACAGGTGACCCGGGAGACGCCGCCGCAGAGCGGCGTGCCCTTCGCCGTCTTCGTCAATGTCAACTCCGGCCTGGCCTGGGCCGGCTGGCAGTTCGGAGGCTCGCTCCGCGCGTTCGAGCTGTGGGACGCGCCTGCCGGCCCCGCGCGCTGCTACACGGGAAACGATCTGGACGAGGTTCGCGCGCGGATGCGTCGCGACTTTCCGGCCGCTTCGCGGCGCGGGCGCTGGCCGGAGGATCGGCCGCCGGCGCTCCGCGGCGCGCGCCCGCCCGCGCGGCGGCGCCTCTTTCCCTGGCCGCCGCGGATCGCGTCCTACTGAAGGTACCCGAGGGCGCGCAGCCGGCGCGCCTGCTCCGAGACGTCCGCGGCGGGACCCGCCGTCTTCCGCTCCTCGGCCACCCAGCTCGCCCAGCCCGGCGCGAGGACATCGGTCTGCGCGACCGGCAGGAGCTTCGCGCCCGCGGCCGTGAGACTCGCCGCGGCGACGCCGAGCTCCGTCCGGTCCGGGACGAGCCACGCCCGCGCCGATCCATCGTCGCGGATCGAGACGCGCGCCTCGTCGCCGGCGAAAGAGAACGACTCGCCGTCGCGCGGGAAGAAGGGGACCAGGCGCGAGAGAGCGGCGCCGTAGCGCACCGTCCCTTCGATGCGCCCGCCCGAGCCCCTTCCGCGCACGGCGACCCATCGGCCGGGCAGCGCCGCGGCGAAGCTCCGGAGGACGACATCGCGCGCGGCGACGAGAGCCGGAAGCGCCGCCGGAGTCTCCGCCAGGTTGGACTTCTCGCCCGGGTCGCGCGCGAGGTCGAACACGGCCTCCCGCGGCAGCAGCGCGCGGACCCGCTCGTCGCCGAAGAGACGGTCGGTCACCGGAGGCGACGGCGCGGGCCCCTTGTTGAAGAAGATCGCCTGCGTCATCCCGCGAAGCACCGCGACGCGGAGCGGTCCGTACCGGTACGTCTCCGCGAGGAACGTCCGGCCGGCGGGCGCGGCGCCGCCCGCGAGCGCCCGCGAGAGATCGACGCCGCGCCAGGACGCCGCGGCCGCGGGCTCGGCGAGCTTCGCGCGCGCCGCGAGCGTCGGCAGCAGATCGATCAGGCCGACCGGCTGCGTCACGATGCGGCCGGCGGGGATGCCCGGCCCCGACACGACGAGCGGCACCCGCAGCAGCTCGTCGTAAAGCGACCAGCCGTGGCCGAGGAAGCCGTGATCCAGGAACTCCTCTCCGTGGTCCGAGAGGAAGACGACGGTCGTGCGGCGGCGCACCTCCGGCTCGAGCGCCGCGAGCACGCGCGTCAGGCCGCGGTCCACGAGCGCCACCTCCTCGGCGTAGAGGCGGCGCCAGTCCGCGAGCGTCGCGGCGTCGGGCAAGGGATTCTTTCCGTAGAACGAGCGGCTCGCGTCGCCGGGCACGGGCGCCTTCGGGTCCTTCGGGCGCTTCTCCGGCGGACAGTACGGCGAGTGCGGATCGACGAAGTGGACGTAGGCGAAGAACGGCCGATGCTCGACCCGGCGCAGCCAGACCGCCGCGTGCTCCGCCGTGGTGAGCGCGTCCGTCCACATGGACGCGTCGGTCGGAGGCGCCCAGAACGTGTCGAATCCCTGCGCGAACCCGTTGTCGTGGTTGACGAGCACGTTGGCGGAGAAGCCGCCGGTCGCATAGCCCTTCGCGCGGAAGAGCTCGGCCATCGTCAGCGCTTCTTCCGGAAGACGCTGCGGCAGATCGGCCCAGTCGGTCACCTCGTGGCACCAGCGCGACGTGAAGAGCGACGCGACCGAAGGCAGCGTCCACGACGACTGCGCACGGGCCTGCGTGAACCGCACGCCGGACGCGGCGAGCGCGTCGATCGCCGGGGTCCGCCCCGGCCCCGCGCCGTAGACGCCGACGGAGTCGAGCCGCATCGTGTCGCCGAGCACGATGAGCACGTTGGCGGGAGGCGGCGGGGCTCGCCGGCACGCGGCAAGGAGGAGAAAGGACAGGCACGCGAGGCGAAGAAGCGCTCCGAGGAGCCGGATCCGTCCGCGCGCGCGCCGCATCGGCGCGCAGGATAGTCGATCGGCGGCCGAAGCCCGGCGCCGGGCGCCCGGGAACGCTATATCAGTTCTGATATAGGTGCTCGATCCGGATGGCACCTTCGTGCCCGACGGCATGGCACTCCGAGGCGATTGAGCGCCAAATCCGGCCCCCCTACCCTGAATCGCAAACAAGCGGCGGTCCGGAAAGGAACATTACGCGATGATTTCGAGCAAGGCGGCGCGGATCGAGCCCCCGGCTCCTCCGATCATGTCCGAGGCCCCCGCGCGGCTGCACGGACAGCGTCCCGTCGTGACGGAGCGCGGCGTCCCCGTTTCGGTGCGAGTCGACGACGAGCGGCACCAACAGCGTACGATCCTCTACGAGCGCCTGACCGGCGAAGCCGCCCGGGAGCGCGCGCGACGCCCCGAGCCGCTGGGCGCCGGCCTCCCTCCCGAGATCGTCGATCAGATCGAATACATCGAGGTCTGGAGCACACCCAAGGAGCCTGCCGGCTACGATTTCCGCGTCTACTCCTTCGGCGGCGCCCTGATCGCCTCCCGCTCGACCCGGGCCTGACCGGAAAGCGCCGGCGGGCGCCGTCGAGCCTTAGCGCGCCGCGCCGGCGAGGTCGAGCGTCGCGTGCCGGACCGAGTCGAACCGCTCCGCGACGTCCCGCCAGTTCCACACGTTCCAGATCGCTTCGAAGAACTCCGTCTTGCGGTTCTGGTATTGCAGATAGAACGCGTGCTCCCAGGCGTCGATCACGAGGATCGGCAACCCTCCCTGCGCCAGATTCGACTGATGGTCGTAGATCTGCGTCGCCAGAAGGCGCTTGCCGACCGGTTCCCAGACGAGCGCGGCCCATCCCGAGCCCATCACCGTCGCCGCGGTCTGGGTCATCTGACGTTTGAACTTGTCGTAGCTCCCGAAGTCGTGCGCGATCGCGTCGGCGAGCGTTCCCTCCGGGCGGCCGGCGCTCTTGGGCGCCAGGTTCTTCCAGAAGAGCGAGTGGAGAACGTGGCCCGACAGGTGGAACGCCAGGGCCTTCTCGAGACCCGGCAGGCGCGTGAAGTCCTCCTTGTCGCGCGCTTCGTCAAGCTTCTCGAGCGTCTCGTTGGCTCCCTTCACGTAGGCCGCGTGGTGCTTGTCGTGGTGGAGCTCCATGATCTTTCCGGAGATGTGCGGTTCGAGCGCGCCGTAGTCGTATTCGAGGTCGGGCAGTTGATACGAAGACATGGGAGTTCCTCTCCTTTCGAAAAAAACGCCTCAGGTTCGAATCGGATCGGTCATAGCTTCCAGGGTGCCTCCTAAACCGCCGAAGGAGGCTGAACGCGCACGAGCGCCGGCTCGCGCGGCACGGACGGCCGGCGAATCGCCTGCTCGGGCCCGGGACGCCGCGCGCGCTCGAAGGGCGACAGGCCGACGAGGCGACCTTCGTCGGCCGAGCGCAGGAGCGCCCGGATGATCCGGACGTCGGCGAGGCCTTCGCGCCCGGACGGTTCCGGATCGCGCCCGCGCCGGACGGAATCCGAGAAGGCGAGCAGCTCGGCGGCGAACTGGTCGCGTTTGCCGAAGGTCCGCCGGTGCGCCCGATCGCCCGCTTTCCAGACGAGTCGAAGCGGCTTCGCGTACTCGTAGGCCGGATCGAGGCGCAAGTCGCCCTTCGTTCCCACGAGCTGGTACCAGCCCGCGTCCGCCGCGCCGAAGCTGCAGGTGAAGGACGCGAGGCGATCGCCCGGGAACCGCAGGATCGCGCTCGCCGTTTCGGTGACGTCGCGGAAACGCCTCTCGCCCGACGTCGCGCGCACGGCGAAGACTTCCTTCGGCTCCGCCCGAAACAGGTACCGGGCGGCGTTGATGCAGTAGATCCCGATGTCGTAGAACGGGCCGCCGCCCTTGTCCTCGCTTTCCAGCCGGATGTTTCCCTTCTCCACCTGCATCGTGAAGACCGACTGAAAGAGGCGCGGCTCGCCGATGCGACCGGACCGCGCGAGACGAACCGCATCGAGATTCGCGCCGTCGAAATGGAGCCGGTACGCCGTCATCAGGCGGATGTCGGCCTCCTCCGCCGCGGAAAGGATATCCTCGCACTCTTCCTCCGTCACGGCGAGCGGTTTCTCGCAGAGCACGTGGACGCCGGCGCGCGCCGCCGCCACGGCATAGTCCCGGTGCAGGAAATTCGGGAGGGCGATGTAGACGGCATCGATCTCTCCGCTCTCCAGACAAGCGGCGTATTCCTCGTACGAATAGGTGTTCCGGACGCCGTATCGCCGGCCGAGACGCCGGAGCTTTTCGGGATCGTCGGAGACGAGCGCGGAGAGCCGCGAGTTGCGCCGGGCATGGGCAAAGGCCGGAAGGACGGCGGACTGCGCGATGTAACCGAGGCCCACGACGGCGTAACGGATTGGCGCCGCACTTCCAGGCTGCCGCTTTCGGGTCGCGGTTCCCGCCATCTCTCCTCCCTTCCGCAAACGTTGCAAGAACCGAACCGGGGCGGAAAGCGCGGATTTCCGTGGCATTCGGGTTGCAGTGCTCGAGATTCCGGGGTTTTCATGAAGAGCAAGGCGGCCCTCGGAAATCATCCGATCCATCCGCTCCTCGTCCCGATCCCCATCGGGGCCTTCTTCCTCGTCCTGTGGGGCGACGTGGCGCAGCTCGTGAGCGAGGATCCCTTCTGGTACCGCTTCTCCGCCGTGGCGCTCGGTGTCGGCATCACGTTCGCCCTCGCCGCGGCCGCGGCGGGCGCGGTGGACTACATGAGCCTCCGGATGCCGGCGCGCGCCGCCAGATTCGCGAGCTGGCACGCCCTCGCCGCGGGCTGCGCGGTCCTCCTGTTCGGCGCGAGCACGATTCTCCGGCAGAGCGGCGCGGGGTTCCGAACGGGGCGATGGTGGGCGGCGGTCGGCGCTTCCACGCTGGGTTTCCTCCTGATCGCGACGGCCGCCTGGATCGGCGGCAAGCTCGCGCACGAGGAGCGGATCGGCGTCGTCGAGCGGCAAGAGGAGACCGCGGAGCCGGCGCCGTCGCAGTCTCGTGTTCCGCGAGCGAGCTGATGCGGGGGCCCCGGCGGTTCCGCGCCCGCGTTCCGGCCGAACGGCTCCGCCGGCTCGCGCGCTCCGGAGCCTGCGCCGGATTTCTCGCACTCGACCGGATGTGCCCGTCTCTCGGCGCGGTTCTCGCCGCGACGCTCCTGAGAACGCCGTGGTGCAGCCGGCCGACCGCCTCCGAGCGCCGCCTTCTCGCGGCCGCGCGGCGTTCGACGATCCGATTCAGCGGGGGCCGTCTCGCGGTTTTCCGCTGGGGCAGCGGGCCGCCGATCCTGCTCGTGCACGGCTGGGGCGGACACTCCGGCCGCCTCGGCAGCTTCGTCGCTCCCCTCGTTCACGCGGGGTACACGGCCATCGCGTTCGACGCGCCCGGACACGGAGAGTCCGGAGGCTTCTCGGGAAGCGTGTGGGAGGCCGTCGAGGCGCTGCGTGCTCTGCATGACCGCCTCGGCCCGTGCGCGGCGCTCATCGCGCATTCCCTGGGCGCAAGCGCCGCCGCGATCGCCCTCAGAAGCGGTCTCCCGGTGGCGCGTGCCGTCTTCATCGCTCCGCCGGCCGACCTCTCGACCTACGCCGCGCGGTTCGCGCGCCACTTCGCGATCTCGCCCCGCATGTTCGACGAGATGAAACGGCGGCTGGCCGACGGCTATGGAATCTCCTGGGAGAGGCTGCGCATCGACACCACGCTCCCGAGCTCGCCGGCGCGCCTCCTCATCTTCCACGACGCCGGCGATCCGCGCGTTCCGTTCCGCGACGGAGAGGCGGTCGCACGCGCGTGGCCCGGAGCGCGTCTCGTCCGGACGCACGGGCTCGGGCATTCTCGGATCCTCCGAGATCCGCTCGTCGTGAGCCGCGCAACCAACTTCGTCACGGGCTGGAGGTCGCGGCCCAACGCCGCATGGCTGCCGGCCGCCGCCGCTTCCTGAGTCGCCGCCCACCGCGCGTTATGCTGCGGCCCGTGGTGAGGGATTGAGGCGGCGCGCCGGTCTTCGCACCGCGCTGGGGATCGCCCTGGCGGCCATCCTGCTTTCGGTCCTGGTGGTCGTGACCGCGCGCAACGCGCGGGACCTCATCGAAACGGGCCGCTGGGTCGAGCACACGCGAAACATTCTCGACGACCTCGACGGGCTCGGTTCGGCGCTCGTGACGGCCGAGTCGAGCTCCCGCGGCTACGGCTTGACGGGACGCCCGGACTTCCTCGCGCCGTTCTCCACGAGCGTCGGCGAGGCCGAAGGGCGCGTCCAGAGCCTCGAGAAGCTGACCGCCGACAACCTCGCTCAACAGCGCCGGCTCCTCGAGCTCCGCGGGCTCGTCGTCGAGAAGATCGGCGTCATGAAGCGGGTCGTGGAGGAGCGCGACCGCGGCGGCGTCGAGGCGGCCGCGGCGGCCGTCCTCAGCGGCCCGGGCCTCCAGACCATGGAGCGGATCGAACGCCTCCGCGCCGACATTCGGGAGGCCGAGAGACGGCTCCTGCGCACACGAAGCGGGGACTTCGAGCGGACGGCGCGCGCGACCCTCCTCTCGCTGGTGCTGGGCGCGGCCCTCCTCTTCGCGTTTCTCGCTCTCATCGGAGTGCTGCTGCGCCTCGATCTGACGCGGCGGGCGGAAGCCGAAGAAAGGCTCCGCCTTTCGGAGGAGGAGCTGCGCACGACCCTCCGGAGCATCGGCGACGCGGTGATCGCCACGGACGAGGAAGGCCGCGTGACGCTCATGAATCCGCTCGCGGAGCGGCTCACGGGCTGGACGGAGACCGACGCGCTCGGCCGCGATTCCGGCGAGATCTTTCACATCGCCAACGAGGACACGGGCGAGCGGGTGGAGAGCCCGATCGTCCGCGTGCTCCGCGATGGGGTCGTCACCGGCCTCGCCAACCATACGGTCCTTCGCTCGCGATCCGGCGCCTCGATCCCGATCGCCGACAGCGGCGCGCCGATCCGCGACACTCTCGGCGCCCTCCGGGGCGCCGTGCTCGTTTTTCGAGACGTTGGCGAGAAGCGGCACGCAGAGCTCGAGGCGCGCCGTCTCGCGTCGATCGTGTCGTCGTCGGCGGACGCCATCGTCGGCGAGTCGCTGGACGGAAAGATCACGGCCTGGAACGCGGCGGCGGAGCAGCTCTTCGGTTACACGGCGGCGCAGGTCATGGGCCGCTCGGTGGCGCTTCTCGAGGCGCCCGGATTCGAGGAAGCCACCGGCCAACGGCTCATGCGTGTCCGCCGGGGAGAGCGCGTCCAGCAGTACGACACGGTCCGGATGCACAAAGACGGACACCGGCTCGCGGTCTCGGTCTCGGTCTCTCCCATCTACGACGAAGACGGCCAGGTCATCGGCGCCTCCAAAATCGTTCGCGACATCAGCGAGCGCAAGGACGCGGAGGCGGCGCTGCGCGCGAGCGAAGAGCGCTTCCGACTCCTTTCGGACTCCGTCTCCTCGCTCGTCTGGGTCTGCAACGACCAGGGGACGGCGACCTACGTGAACCGCCGATGGGACGAGTACGCGGGAACGCTCGGCGACGATCGCCTGGACGATTTCTGGCAGCGGACGGTGCATCCCGACGATCTCTCCTCCTATCTCGCGCGCTGGCAGGTGTCCGTGGCGACCGGCGCGCCGTTCGAAGCCGAGGCGCGGTTCCGTCGGCAGGACGGTTCCTACCGCTGGTTCATGGCGCGCTCGGCGCGGATTCCGAGCCGGTCCGGGCCGATCTGGGTCGGAACCGCGACGGACATCGATGACCTCAAGACGACGGCGGCGGCTCTCCGCGCGGCGAAGGAGGCGGCGGAGGAAGCCGCGCACGCGAAGGACCGCTTCCTGGCCGTGCTTTCCCACGAGCTCCGGACGCCGCTCACGCCGGCGCTCGCGGTGTCGCAGGTCCTCGAGCGCCGGCGGGACCTGGCGGAGGACGTCCGGGAGTCCGTATCGCTGATCCGGCGCAACGTCGAGCTCGAGGCGCTTCTCGTGGATGACCTGCTCGACCTGACGAAGATCGCGCGCGGCATGGTCGAGCTCAGGCGCCAGACCGTCGACGTGCACGAGGTCCTGCACCAGGTCGTCGACATCTGCCGCAGCGACCTGAACGCCCGGCGCCAGACCTTCGCGCTCGATCTCCGCGCCGTCGAGCACCACGCCGATGCAGATCCGGCGCGCCTTCAGCAGGTGTTCTGGAATCTCCTGAAGAACGCGATCAAGTTCACTCCCGTCGGCGGCGCGATCAACGTCGGTTCGGAGAACCCGGCCGCCGGCCGCCTCCGGGTTCGGCTCACCGACACCGGCATCGGAATCCCCGCCGGGATCCTGCCGCGGATCTTCGAGCCGTTCGAGCGGGGCTCGACGACCGTCAGCCCGCGCACGTCGGGGCTCGGCCTGGGGCTCTCGATCTCACGCACTCTCGTCGAGCTGCACGGCGGCACCATCCGCGCCGACAGCGACGGCGAGGGAAAGGGCGCGACGTTCACCGTCGAGCTCGCCGCTTTCGTCGAGAAGGCGGTCGCCGTCAGCGCGCAGCGGCAGGCGGCCAGGCGCGCACGAAAGTTCTCGATCCTTCTCGTCGAAGACCATCCCGACACGGCCGGAGCGCTCGGCCACCTCCTCCAGGAGGAGGGGCATCGCGTGACCGTCGCCGACTCGATCGCCGCTGCCGTCGAGGCGTTCCGGATTCTGCCGGTGGACCTGCTCATCACGGACCTCGGCCTGCCCGATGGCAGCGGCCACGACCTCCTCGCGCGGCTGCGGGAGATTCGGCCGGTTCGAGGAATCGTTCTTTCCGGCTACGGCATGGACGCGGACGTGGCCAAGAGCAAGGCGGCGGGATTCGCTCACCACCTCACCAAGCCCGTTCCGATCGGACGCCTCCTGCGAACGCTCGAGGATCTCGGGCCGGAGCAGGAGACCGCGGCCGTTTCCGGCTGAAGGCGGGCAAAAAGAAAGGGCGGGCCCGAAAGGCCCGCCCCGCGAGTCACTCGACGGAAGATCTACTCGGAATCGTCCGATCCCGTGCCCTTCTTCTGCGAGCCCGGCTGGCTGCTGCCGGGTTGGCCGCTCGGATAGCTCTCGCTGCCCGAACCGCCCTGGCCCTGACGCCCGGGCTCGTTGCCCGAACGTCCCGGATCGCCGGAACGCTGACCCGACTTCGAGTCGGGCTCGTCCTTGCGGTACTTGTCGTCACGGCCTTTGAGATCTTCTCTCTCTGCCATCGTCATTCTCCTCGTTTCGCGCGCAGCCCCATTGCGGCGCGCAAAACCGGCGTTGTGCAAGAAGTGTTCCGCCGGTGCGATGGCAGCGCGATTGCAGCCGAAGAACTCGCCCTGTCGGTTCTTTCCACCCCGGCCGCGAGCGCGCCGCTCGCGGCCGACTTTTTTCCGCGCGGCGACACTCGCGTTCGACGGGCGATCCGAGCTTTCTTCCACGTTCTCGCGGGGCAGGACCCCGCACCGCGCCACCGGGCTGGCGGATCACCCCAACGGTCAGGGCGACGAGGTCCTGGACCTCCGCGGGCGGGCATGGGCGTGGGGCAGGCTCCCGACCGGAGCCGCTCGCGCGGCCCGGCGAAGGAGGGGGGCGGAAGGACGGTTCGAGTCTTCCATAGAACCTTGAGAGCGCAAGAAGCAAGCGGAGTGCCAAGCCCTCACGGGCTGGAACGAGAGTTGCTCCCTCGTGCGGCATGAAAAAGGAAAGCCGAAGACACCGGCCCCAAAGCGAGTCCGCTCTCGCGCGGTTCTCGATGTGGGCAACCAAGCAGGCGGGCAGCTCCGGGGCGTTCGCAGCGGCTTGCGGCGTGATCCTCGTGTGGGTTCTGACCGGGCCGATCTTCCGTT
>DATBFU010000089.1:0-50615 GCA_036558325.1 Thermoanaerobaculia bacterium
CGGCGGCTTCCAGCGGGTCGGTACGCTCGCGCAGACGGCGCTCGCCGGCGGGGGAGCGACGCGGGAGATCCTGGAGGACGTCTTCTGCGCCGACTGGGTTCCCGGCTCGACGGACATCGCCGTGGTGCGTCAGGCGGGCAAGGGTTATCGCGTCGAGTTCCCGATCGGCAAGGCCGTCTACGAGACGACGGGCTGGGTCAGCCACCTGCGTGTCTCGCCGTCGGCCAACGCCGTCGCCTTCCTCGATCACCCCGTCATGGGAGACGACGGCGGGATGGTGGCGTTGGTAGATCGTGCCGGAAAGAAGTCGGTCCTGACCGAGGCGTTCGCCACGGCCGCCGGGCTCGCCTGGGCCCGGCCGGGGGAGATCTGGTTCACGGCGGCGCCCATCGGGAACAACCGCGCGCTCTACAGCGTCACGACCGCCGGCCGGCTGCGCCTGCGCGCCCGCGTGACGGGAAACTTGACGCTCGAGGACGTGTTCCGCGACGGCCGACTCCTCATGACGCAATCCGTCGAGCGCCAGGGGATCATGGCGCTCGCCCCCGGGGAGACGAAAGAGAAGGAGCTCTCGTGGCTCGACTGGTCCGGCGTGACGGACATGTCGAGCGACGGACGCTTCGTGCTGTTCACGGAATCCGGGTCCGGCGGCGGCGAGGGCTATTCGATCTATTTGCGGAAGACCGACGGATCTCCGGCCGTCCGGGTGGCGGAAGGCTTCAGCAACACGCTCTCGCCGGACGGCAAGTGGGCTCTCGGCGTCTCCGGCTGGACGACGGACCGGCCGACCATGAGCCTCTATCCCACGGGGCCCGGCCAGCCGCGTTCCCTCGCCACGAAGGACGTCCGGGTTCAATTCGCCGACTGGATGCCCGACGGAAAACAGATCCTCTTCGAGGCGAGGGAAGTGGGCCGCGGCGTCCGCGTCTACCTGATGGACATCGAGAGCGGGAAGTACAAGGCCGTGACGCCCGAGGGCTATCGAATCCAGCAGCACGGGATTTCGCCGGACGGCCGCGTCGCGGTGTTGAACGGGCCCGATCGGAAGCCCGTGCTCTACCCCGTCGCGGGCGGGGAGCCCACGCCGCTCGATCTGCAAACGACCGATCGCCTGGCGCGCTGGACCACGGACGGGAAGGCCCTCATCTACCACCAGGTCGGTGAGCTGCCGACGAAGCTCTATCGTCTGGAGCTCGCGAGCGGAAGGAAAGAAGTGATCCGAAGCGTCATGCCCGCGGATGCGGCCGGCGTCGCCAACGTCGGCCGGATCGCTCTGACGCCGGACCTTTCGTCCTACGTCTACAGCTTCACGCGCATTCTTTCGGATCTCTACGTCGTCGACGGTCTGAAGTGACCTCGGGCGTTCCGAAGCAGGTGATGATCGTGGGCGCCGAGCTCGCGATCGTTTGGGACGACGGCCGCGAGGACTACATCGCGCTCGAGAAGCTCCGGCGCGGATGCCCGTGCGCGGCCTGCAAAGGGGAGCGCGATCTGCTCGGCAACGTGCACCGCGGCCCGGTGCGGCCGCTGACCGAGCGCTCGTTCCAGGCGGTCGCGCATCGGCGGGTCGGCGGCTACGCGTTGCAGATCGACTGGGCCGACGGCCACAACGACGGCATCTATTCCTGGGAGACGCTGCAGGAGCTCGCGCGATCGGATTCGTAGCCGGCGTCCGTCTGGACGCGCAGCGTCCACACCCGGAGCGAGGAGTCTTCTCCCGTCGTGGGGCGTCTCCGCCGGCGCGTGGGATGACGGAGCTCGCGCCTTTGTGAAGTTGCGCCGGCGGAGCGGAGCGGCGGCAGAGTCGCGCCGAGATGAGTTGCCGCCGCGTCCCCGCGAGGGAGACGGCTCGGAGCGACTCCTGATGTACCATGCGCGTCCCCGGAGAGGTGTCCGAGTGGCTTAAGGAGCACGCTTGGAAAGCGTGTGTACGCAAAACGTACCGGGGGTTCGAATCCCCCCCTCTCCGCCACACGTCGCCGTCACTCGCTCAGCGGCCTTCTTCGCACCGGCTGGCCGCTCGGCCGATCGTCCTGGGCGGCTCGACGGCCGATCTCGAGCCCTCGCTCGCTCCGGCTCGCGCGGCGCGAGTTGTTTCGCTCCTCAGGCCGCGAAACTCGGCCACCCCGCGGAGTCGAGGAGCATCCGCGCCCCCGCGCAACGGAGGCGAGCCCGAGCTCTCGCTAGCCCTCCTGCAGCGCCGTCGTCGGCGCCACCCGCGTCGCGCGCCACGCGGGCACGGCGCAGGCGGCCAGAGCGACGGCCGCCAGAAGCGCCGACACCGACGCGAACGTGACGAAGTCGGTCGTCGCGACGCCGAAGAGGAGCGTCGAAAGCAGCCGCCCCAGCGCCAGCGACCCGATGATTCCGATCGCGAGCCCGATCAGGGCCGGGCGCATGCCCTGGAAGACGACCATGCGGACGAGGCGCGCACCCTCGGCGCCGAGCGCCATGCGGATCCCGATCTCGCGGGTCCGGCTCCGCACGGCATAGGCGAGGACGCTGTAGATGCCGACGGCCGACAGCACGAGCGCCAGCGCGGCGAAGACCGCCAGCATCTGCATGTTGAACCGCGCTTCGGACAGCGACGTGCCCAGGTACTCCTCCATCGTTCCGACGTCGACGACCGCCAGGTCCGGATCGAGAGCGTGGACGGCGGCATCGACCGACGGCCCGAGGAGCCGCGGGTCCTGCGTCGTGCGCGCGACGAGCTCCATGTCGGGGAGCGGGATCTGCCCATGCGGGACGAAGAGCGCGGCGATCGGGTCGCGGTGGGCGAGGCCGCGGAGCTTGACGTCCCCGATCACGCCCACGACTTCACGCGAGACCCCCGGATAGAACGTCAGCGTCAGGCGCTTGCCGACGGCATCCTCTCCGGGCCAGAACTTCTTCGCCATGGACTCGGTCACGAGGATGACGCCCGGCGACCGCTCCGTGTCGGCGTCGGTGAAGTCGCGCCCGCGGCGGACCGGGATGCCGAGCGCCGCGAGCGTCCCCGGAGTCATGACGCGGACCGCGACCTCGGGCTGGTCGGACATGGACGCGGCGGGCCGCCCTTCGACGGCGATCGGCTGAGTCGACCCTCCGTCGGTCAGCGGCAGCGTGCTGATCGCACCGGCCGCCTTCACTCCGGGGAGCGCTCGCACGCGCCCGAGCGCCTGCTCGTAGAACCGGCGCTGAGAGTCCGAGGCCGGGTACTTCTGCTGCGGGATCGAGAGCTGCGCCCGGAGCACGTTTCGCGGGTCGAAGCCGGGGTCGACTCCCCGCAGCCGGCCCAGACTCCGCACGAGGAGACCCGCGCCGAACATGAGCATCAGGGCGAGCGCGACCTCGATCGTGACGAGCGCCCCGCGCAGGACGGGGCTCCCCGCGTCCGAACCGGCGCGTCCGCCCTCCTTCAGGGCGTCGTTGGGATTCGCGCGGGTCAGACGCCAGGCCGGAAGCGCACCCGCGAGCGCTCCGGTCAGGAGCGAAACGGCGAGCGTGAAGAGGAGCACGGACGCGTCGAGGCGGATCTCGTGGACGCGAGGCAGCCGACTCCCGAGAAAGGACGTGATGAGCTTCGAGCCGACGCCCGCGACTCCGAGACCGGCCGCGCCGCCGCACAGCGCGAGGAGCCCGGTCTCGGCGAACAGCTTGCGGACGATCCGGCCGCGACTCGCGCCGAGAGCGGTGCGGACGGCGATCTCCTTGCGCCGGCCGAGGGTCTTCGCGAGGACCAGATTCGCGACGTTGGCGCACGCGATCAGGAGCACGAACGCGACGGCCCCGAGGAGGACGAGCAGCGCCGTCCGGACGTCGCCGACGAGATCCTCGTGGAGCGGGATGACGGCGGCTCCCCAGCCCTTGTCGTCCTCGGGGTACCGTGCGGCCAGCCGCGCCGAGATCGCGTTCATCTGGGCCCGGGCCGCTTCGACCGAGACGCCGCGCCTCACCCGCGCGAGGACGTCGAAGTCGTGGATCCCCCGGATCGCCTTCTCTTTCGCGGTGAAGGCGAGTGGCAGCCAGACGCGCGCCGCGGCCGGGTAGCCCCGCCCCGCCGGAAGCACGCCGACGATCGTGTAAGCATGCGCGTCGGCGATGAACGTGCGACCGACCGCGGCGGGATCGCCGCCGAAGCGGCGCTTCCAGAGCTCCTCGGAGAGCACCGCGACGTAACGTCCCGGCTCGTCATCGCCCGGCGCGAAGAGGCGTCCGGCGAGCGGCCGGACTCCGAGCACGGTGAAGAAGTCCGCCGAGACGAAACCCGCCCGGATCGGCTCCGGCGGACCGGACCCGGTGAGCGTGACGCTTCCGGGCGCGAAGATCGTCATGTTGTCGAACACGCCGTTCTGGGCCTTCCAGTCCAGGTAATTCGCCGGCGAGACCGAAAACGTCTTGTGGCCGGGGAAGATCTCGGGAGGCGGCACGTGCGGCACGGAGACGAGCCGGTCGGAATCCGGGAACGGAAGCGGCTTGACGAGCACGGCGTCGACGACGCTGAAGATCGCGGTGTTCGCTCCGATTCCGAGGGCGAGCACGCCGATCGTCACGGCGGCGAATCCCGGGTTTTTCCGGATGCGCCGGAACGCGTGTCGAACGTCCTGCCAGAGCGCTCCCATGGATCCTCCCCGCGCTCCGGGCAACGAAGCAGCCCGGAGCGTTCTCCCTTTCAGACGCCGAAATGGACCGGTTGTTCTTCGATCCGCGGTTTTCGTTTCCGATCGCCGGCCCCGGCGCTCCTGCGCTTCCCGGAAACGGACACCTCCGGGCCGGGCGAGGGAACGCCCGGTCCTCCCGGGCCGTTAGAATCGGAATCGGCGTGAGCGGAAAAGGCGTAGATACGGTGCATGGGGGCGGCGAGCTGTCGGACCTGGATCTCGTCCGCCGGATCAAGGCCGGAGACGAGCCGGCGCTCGCGCAGATGATCGAGCGCTATCACGCCCGCGTCTATTCGCTCTCTTACGGCGTCCTGCGCAACGCCGAGGACGCCGAGGAGTCCACTCAGGACTCGTTCCTGACGCTGTACCGGAAGATCGGCACCTTCGACGAATCGAAGAAGTTCTTCTCCTGGTTCTATCGGGTCGCCCTGAACCAGGCCTACAGCCGGTTGAGACGGCGCAAGCCCCAGGCCCGGATCTCGCTCTCGGACCATCTGCCGCGGTTCGGCGACGACGGGAAGTTCGCCGCGCTCGACTGGCCGGACGCTTCGGTCGCCGTGGAGGACGAGGCCTCGGCGCGCGAGCTCGCGCGGCGGGCCGGGGAGTTCATCGAGGAGCTGCCGCGCCCCTACCGGGACGTGATCTGGATGGCCGACGTCGAGCAGATGCCTGCGGCGGAGGTTTCCGAGGTGCTCGGGATCTCGATCCCGGCTTTCAAGTCCCGCCTCCACCGCGCGCGTCTCCACGTACGTCAGCGGCTGGCGGAGATTTCCCGCCCGACGGCGCGAAGGGCGGCCGCGTCTTGAAGACGACGAAGAAAGCGAAGAAGGCGAAGGATTCCGCAGGGTCGGCCGGCGCGTCCGGGGGCTGCCATGGCCACGGCGTGACGTGCGAGAGCCTCGTGATGGAGGCCCTCTACGATTTCGAGGCGGGCACGATGCCCGAGGCCGAGCGCGCGGCCCTCGAGCGGCATCTGGCCGCCTGCCCGCCTTGCGTGCGGTTTCTCGATTCCTACCGGGCCACCGGCCGGACGCTGCGCGCGCTCAAGCCCCGCGAGATCCCGGCGTCCCTCGCGAAGACGGTCTTCGAATTCGTCAAGGCGCGCTGCGAAAAGAAGTGACGCCGGCGCCCCGAGTCGGCCGTGTGGCGCTCGCGTTTCTGTGGCTGGCGCTGTTCTCGGCCCTCTATACGGCGGGCGAGCTTTTCGGCATCTGGCCGCAGCCTCCCGAGGGCGCCTTTCGCAACCTCGACCTGGCCGTCGGCGCGGTGGCGGTCGCGGCCGTCGTCGCGGCGCTCGCTTTCGCGCGCCGGGCGTCTTGATAGAATCGCGCCGCCGGCGGCCGAGGATGAGTTCGGGCCCTGTGCGACGGAAGTCTCCGAACCTCGTCAGGTCCGGAAGGAAGCAGCGATCAGGAGGCGCCCCCGTGCGCCGCAGGTCAACCTGAACTCATCTTCGGCCGCCGGAAAGGCTCTCATGCACGTCGCTCTACCCCGAAAATGGCGTCCGCGCCGCTTCGACGACCTGGTCGGCCAGGATGCGGTCGCGCGCACTCTGAAGAACGCGATCGCCGAGAACCGCGTGGCGCCGGCGTATTTGCTGACCGGGCCTCGGGGCGTCGGGAAGACCTCGACGGCGCGGCTGCTTGCCCGGGCGCTCAATTGCGAGAAGGGGCCGACCCCCGACCCGTGCGGCGAATGCGCGTCCTGCCGCGAAATTCTCGCGCGCGGCGACTCCCTCGATGTCCACGAGATCGACGGCGCCTCCAACCGCAAGATCGAGCACGCGCGCGAGCTCATCGAGACGATCCGTTACGCGCCGCAGCGCGACCGGTTCCGCATCGCCGTCATCGACGAAGTCCACATGCTGACCACCGAGGCCTTCAACGCCCTTCTGAAGACCCTCGAGGAGCCTCCGCCGCACGCCCGATTCATCCTGGCCTCGACCGAGTTGCACAAGATCCCGGCCACGATCGTGTCGCGGTGCCAGCGGTTCGCCTTCCGCGCGCTCACGGCCGCCGAGATCGCCGAGCAGCTCGGCAAGGTCGCCGCCGCGGAGAAGATCCGCGCGACGCCGGGGGCACTGCGCATTCTCGCGACAGCCGCCGAAGGGAGCCTGCGCGACGGCCTCTCGCTCCTCGATCAGGCGGCGACGCTCTCGGCCGACGCGGTGGACGAGGCGCGCTGCGGCGAGATCCTCGCGCTCGTCGACCGGGAGCTGCTCGAGGCCCTTTATTCGGCGGTGGCTTCCGGGGACCGGGGCGCCTGCGTCGCGACCCTGGGGCGTCTCGCCGAGAAGGGGAGCGACCCGCGGCACGTGCTGAAGGAATTGCTTTCGCTCCTCCGGACGCTGCTCCTCGCGTCGGCGGGCGCGGATCCCGATGTTCCGGCGGCCGAGAAGCAGCGGCTCGGAGCTCTCGCGCGCGCCATGCCGTACGAGAACCTGCTGCGCGCGATCTCGCTCGCCGTCGAGGCGGACGCCCTCTCGCGGCGCACGGACGATGCCGCGCTCGTTCTCCAGCTGCTCGTCCTGCGTCTGGCCGAGCTGCCGCGGCTGCGAAAGGTCGAGGAGCTGCTCTCGGGCGGCGTTCCCGCGGCGCCGGTGCACGCGCCGTCTCCGTCGGTTTCCGCGGGGCGCGCCTCGGCGCCTTCGCCGGTCTCCGATGGTCCCCGCATCCTGTCGCTCGTGCCCGTCGAATCGGAGCCCGCGACCCCGCCCGCGCCCGTTCCGGAGAGCGCGCGGGCGATCGAGCGGTTCCACGAGATCCTGGACGGCCGGCGCCGCGTCGCGGCCGCGCAGGTCAGCCTCGCGCATTCGATCGGCGTCTCGGAGGGCGACCTCGTGCTTTCCTTCGGCATCGACCGCGCCGCCGCCAAGGAGGCGCTCGAGGAGCCCGCGTCGAAGAAGCTGCTGGCCGACGTGGCGCGGGAGGCGTTCGGACGGCCGATGCGCATCGTGTTGCGCACCGGGCCGCCGCAGGACGGCGATCTGGGGAAGGCCGCCCGGGAAGTGCCGCGGGCGACGATCGCGCGCGAGCGCGCCTCCTCCCGGGCGGAGACCGATCCGGTGGTCCGGTCGGCCCTCGAGCTCTTTCGCGGCGAGCTGACGGAAGTGAAGGAAGAGGAGTAGCGCGGACACGATGAACATTCAGAAGATGATGGCCCAGGCTCAGGCCATGCAGAACAAGGTGCAGGCCGAGCTGGCCGCCGTCAAGATCGAAGCGACGGCGGGCGGCGGCCTCGTGACGGTCGAAATGTCGGGCCACAAGGAGCCCCTCTCCGTACGCATCGATCCTTCCGCGGTGGACCCGAAGGACGTCGAGTCGCTGCAGGATCTCGTGCTCGCGGCGTTTCGCGAGGCGTCGCGGCGCGTCGACGAGGCGGTGCAGAAGAAGACCTCGGCGATGCTCTCGGGCATGATGCCCGGCATGCGCTGAGGGGCTTCCGCCCCCGATGCCTTCGACGCCGAAGTCCTTCGACCGACTCGCGGCGGAGCTCCAGCGACTTCCCGGCATCGGGGCGAAGAGCGCCGCCCGGCTGGCGTATTTTCTTCTGCGCTCGCCTCGCGAGGAAGCCGAGCGGCTCGCCCGCGCGATCTCCGAGGCGCGCGAGGCCGTCCGCCGCTGCTCGGTCTGCAACACGCTCACCGAGGCCGATCCCTGCGACGTCTGCTCGGACCCGGAGCGCGACGCGTCGCTTCTCTGCGTCGTCGAGGACCCCGGCAACGTCGCGGTCATCGAGAAGACGCGCGAATATCGCGGGCGCTACCACGTTCTCTGGGGAGCCCTGTCGCCGCTCCGGGGCATCGGGCCCGACGAGATCGACACCGCGGGACTTCTCCGGCGGGTGAACGGCGACGTCCGGGAGGTCATTCTCGCGACCAACCCCAACGTCGAAGGCGAAGCCACGGCGCTCTACATCGCGAAGCGGCTCAAGCCGACCGGCGTCCGGGTCAGCCGCATCGCGTTCGGACTGCCCGTGGGCGGGGACATCGAGTACGCCGACGAAGTGACGATGGCGCGGTCGCTCGAGGGGAGAAGAGAGCTGTAACCGTCATCTGTTACAATAACCCTCAACCGGAGAATGACTTAATTCATGACAGCGCCCGACCTCGTCCTGTATGACGAGGAGTTCCAGCGGATTCGGGAGTCCCTGCAGCGGCTGCGCCACGACGCCAACGCGAATGTCGTGTTTCTCGTGGACAAGAACGGGCAGCAGATCGCCGCGGTCGGAGACCTCCAGGCGCTCGACACGACGTCCCTCGCCTCGCTGACGGCCGGCAACGTCGCCGCGACGGACGGCCTGGCGCGTCTCATCGGCGAGAAGGAGTTCTCGATCCTGTTCCACGAGGGGGAGAAGGACAACATCCACATCTCCATCGTGGCGCAGCGGGTCATCCTGGTCGTCATCTTCGACGAACGTTCCTCCCTCGGGCTCGTGCGGCTGCGCGTCCGCCGGGCCACGACCGAGCTCGACAAGATCTTCGAGGACATCGCCCGGAAGGTGGAGAAGGAAAAGGAATCGTTGCAGGCGGAATTCGAATCCCCGTTCGCCGAGATCACGGACGAGGACATCGACCGCCTCTTCTCGGAGTGAGCTTCCCGGGCATCTCGCCGGTTCGGATCGACGCATGACCTTCATCAACTACGCGGCCCGAGAGATCAACTGCAAGATCGTCTATTACGGCCCCGGCTTGTGCGGGAAGACGACGAATCTGCAGTTCATCTACGACCGCACGAACCCGTCCGCCAAGGGAAAGCTCATTTCGCTCGCCACCGAGACGGATCGGACGCTCTTCTTCGACTTTCTGCCGCTCGATCTCGGCAACGTCCGCGGCTTCAAGACGCGCTTCCACCTCTACACGGTGCCCGGCCAGGTCTTCTACGACGCTTCGCGCAAGCTGATCCTGAAGGGAGTGGACGGCGTCGTCTTCGTGGCCGACTCGCAGGAGGCGCGGATGGAGGCGAACGTCGAATCGATCCGGAACCTGGACAAGAACCTGAAGGAACAGGGTTACGACATCGCCGCGGTTCCCTATGTCCTGCAGTTCAACAAGCGCGACCTGCCGACGGCCGTCGCGACGGACGAGATGTACCGCCAGCTCAACATCAAGGGAGAGCCGACATTCGAGGCGACCGCGACGACCGGCGTCGGCGTCTTCGACACGCTCAAGGCCGTCGCGCGCCAGGTCCTGATGGAGCTGAAAAAGAGGTAGGCGGCGTTCCAGCGGACTCGCTCAGCTCGCTTCGCTCGCAAGGGCGTGCCGCGGAACGTTTTCGGAATACCCCGGCTAGCCTCGTCCCTCCACGATCGCCGGCTCGAAGCATGCGCGTTCGTCCGTGCAGCTCGACGGCATTGCCGGGGATCCGTCCGGCCCGTCGGTCCGCAGCGTCCGGGCGCACCAGTAGGCGCCTCCCGTCGAGGGCGCCGGGCGTGCCTGGAGGTGGCGGCAGAAAGCGGGATCCGATTCGCCGGCGATCTCCCGCGGCGATCGCGTGAAGCGCCGCATCGGCTCGAGCGGGTCGCCCGGGGGAGACTTGGGGCCCCGCCCCGCGGTCAGGCGGTGGCCTCGCGGAGAGCGCGCACGAGCGAGACCTTCGCCAGGCGGACCTTGTAGGCGTTCTGGGACAGCGGCTTCGCCGAAGCCAGCGCCGCGTCCGCCGCGCGGGCGAAGAGTCCCTCCGAGGGCGCTCCACCCGCGAGCACCTTCTCCGCCTCCGCCGAGCGCCAGGGAACCTGCGCGACGTGTCCGAAAACGATCCGGGGATCGCGAATGGCGCCTCCCTCGAGCCGCAGGACGACACAGGCCTCCACGAGCGGCCAGTCGAAGGTCTCCTTCTCCTTGAGCTTCTTGTAGGCCGACCGCGACCCGGCGGCGGGCGCCGGAATCGTGACCTCGGCGATGAGCTCGCCCGGCTGCAGATGGTTCTCGCGCGTCGGGTCCGGGTTGGGGCCGCTGAAGAACTTGTCGATGGGGAGCGTCCGCTTGCCCTTCGGTGCGACCGTGTGGATCGTCGCGCCGTAGGCGAGGAGAGCGGTGCCGGTGGCCGACGGATGCACGCAGACGCAGATCTCGTCGGTGTCGAAGATCGCGTGGAAGCGGTTCTCGCCCTCCTGGGCGTAGCAGTCGTTGCCGCCCTTCTTGCGGCAGTCGAAATCCCCGAGCCGGTAATACCAGCAGCGGGGCCGCTGGCAGAGGTTGCCGCCGAGGGTCGCCATGTTGCGGATCTGCGGCGTCGCCGCTTCCGCCGCCGCGGCGGCGAGCGCCGGATAGTGCTTGCGGACGCCTTCGTCCGCGGCGATGCGGGCGAGCGTCGCGAGGGCCCCGACCCGCGCCGGCGGCCCGGCCTGGATCCGGTCGAGGCCCGAGAGGCCAGCGATGGAGACCACGCGCTCCGGAGCGTCGAGGCCTTCTTTCATGCGATCGACGAGATCGACGCCCCCGGCCATCACGGCGGTCTTCGGCCGCGCGGCCTCGCGCGCGGCTTCGTCGAGCGATCGGGCGGTGACGAGCGCGAAAGGTTTCATGCGCGACCTCCCCGGGCGCGGTCCACGGCGTCGAGGACGACCTCCGGCGTGATCGGGAGCCGGGTCACGCGGGCGCCCACCGCGTGGGACACCGCGTTGGCGACCGCGGCCGCCGTCGGGACCGTCGAGGGCTCGCCGATTCCCACGGAATGCGTGTTGTTGACGCCGTCCCAGACGTTCACGAAAACGACCTGGATCTCCGGCACGTCGCGGGAGCCGAGAATCTTGTACTGCTCGAGGTTCGGGTTGACCATCTTCCCGGTCGGACGGTCGAGCACGCGATTCTCGTAAAGGGCGTACGAAATCCCCTGGAGAACGCCGCCCTGCACCTGGCTCTCGGCCGTCAGAGAGTTGACGACGACGCCGCAGTCGTGAACGGCGACGACCTTCTCGACGCGGACTTGCCCCGTCTCGACGTCCACGGCGACCTCGACGAACTGCGCCCCGTTGGTGAATCGCTTCCAGGCGTCCTCGTGGTCCGGGGCGCGGTCCGCGGACGCCGTGACGCCCGACTCCGGAAGCATGCCGCAGGCTTCCGCCCAGGTGGCGTGCTTCGACGGATCGGATTTCGCCGAGAACGACCCCTCCGCCCATGCGATCTGGTCCGCCGGGACCTTCCACTTGCCCGCGACCGCCTCTGCCACCTTCTGCCGGGCGTGGTACGCCGCCGCGCGCACGGTGGGCGCGCTTCCGAGCGTGGTGCCCGATCCGCCGGACTCGGGCCCCGGCGGCAGGGCGGTGTCGCCGATGCGTACCGCGACCCGCTCGAGCGGAAGCCCGAGCTCCTCGGCGGCGACGATCCCGACCATGGTGCGCGAGCCGGTCCCGAGGTCCTGAAGGCCGTGCTCGACGGCCGCCGACCCGTCCGGATGGATCGTGACCGTGCACCGGTACCCGAGGTCGCTGCCGTTGTACCAGACGGCGGCGCCGACGCCGACGCCGCGTTTGACGGCCGGATCCTTCGTGTCGCGCCGCGCGTCGCGGCCCTTCCAGCCGATCCGCTCCGCCCCGAGGCGGAACTCCGCGCGCCGCACTTCGGACGGGTCGTTCTGGATTCGGAATTCGAGCGGGTCCATCTTGAGCTTCGCGGCGAGCTCGTCCATCGCCGCCTCGAGGGCGAATGCGCCCTGCGGATGGCCGGGCGCGCGCATCGCGGTGGACGGGCCGGCGTTGGTGAAGACGTCGTATTCCTCGGTCTTCAGGTTCTCGCAGCCGTAGATGTTCTTCGCGGGCGCGGAGGTCCCCGTGTTCCCGTTGGTGCCCCCGTTGCCGTGCACGAGGAGCTGCAGGGCGCACAGCTTGCCGTCCGCCGTCGCCCCGAGCTTGATCTCCTGCACCGACGCCGGCCGGTTGCCGGTCGCGAGCTGCTCCTCCCGGCGGTCGAGGAACAGCTTGACGGGACGGCCCGCTTCGCGGGCGAGCCTCGCCGCGGCGAGCCCCTCGGCGCGCGCGCCGAACTTCGCGCCGAAGCCGCCGCCCATGTACTGGCAGTGCACGCGGACTTTCGAGGCCGGTATCGCGAGCTCGCGCGCGAGCTCGTCGCGGACGCCGGAGATCCCCTGTGTCGAGGCCCAGACCGTCAGCTCGTCGCCGTCCCATTGCGCCGCGAGGCCGTGCGTCTCGAGGGCGGAGTGGGTCTGGACCTGGGTGACGTACGTGCCTTCGACGATCGCCGCGGCCTGGCGGAAGCCCGCCTCGACGTCGCCGCGCGTCGTGGCGCGGGGTCCCTGGACGTTCCCCTTGCGGGGCAGCGGCTTGCGGCCGGAGGGCATGTCGCCGGCCGACGTCCGCGTCTTCGCCTCGCCGCCTTCGAACACGGGCGGCGCCTCGGCCTTCCGGGCGGCCGCGGGATCGACGGTGAACGCGCGCGGCGTGTAGGACACGCGGATCGCCGCGAGCGCGTCCTCGGCGGCCTCGGGCGACTCCGCCGCCACGGCGGCGATCTCGGCGCCGGCGAACCGCAGAGAATCTCCCGGCTTCACGAGCGCCAGCGCGGCCCGGACGCCGGGCGCGCGCCGCGCCGCGGAGACGTCGATCGTCGAGACCGTCGCGGCCGGAAGGGGACAGCGCAGGATCTTGCCGTACAGCATTCCCGGGAGCCGCACGTCGATGCCGTAACGCGCCTCCCCCGTCACCTTGGCCTGGCCGTCGAGCCGCGGCACGCGGGTGCCGAGAATCCGGAACTTCTGCGAAGGATCCCAGGGCGTCGGATCTCCGGGCGCGATCTCGATCGATTTGGGCTGGAATTTGTCGCCGAATCCCAGGCGGACTTCTTCCTTGCTCATGTCAGCCCTCCTGGACTTCGGTCATCTCGATCACCGCCGCCTCGACCCGCGGGTCCGCCGCGAGGCGGAGCCCGGACACGGCGAGGGTCACGACGGTTGCCCCCGCGGCGTCCCCCGCGTCCGCGGTGCGAACGCCGGCGGCGCGCTCCACGGCCTCGAAGACGTGCGGATAGGTGCCGCAGCGACAGAGGTTGCCGGCAACCGCCTCCCGAATCTCCTGGCCCGAGGGCCTGGCGTTGCGGGCGAGCAACGCGTGGCAGGACATCACCATCCCCGACGTGCAGAAGCCGCACTGCAGCGCGTCCGCGGCCACGAAGGCCTCCTGCACCGGCGCCAGCTTTCCGCCTTGCGCGAGCCCCTCGATCGTCGTGATCCTGCGGCCGGCGGCCGCGTGTGCCAGAACGAGGCACGAGCAGACGGTCTCGCCGTCGAGAAGCACCGTGCAGGCGCCGCAGGCGCCGCGGCCGCACACGACTTTCGTGCCGGTCAGGCCAAGCTCGTCGCGCAGCGCCTCGGCGAGGACGACGCGCGGAGCGACGTGGAGATCGTGCCGGGTTCCGTTGATGTCGAGCGTGAGCGGGGCCGGCTCCGGTCCGACCGTCGCGGGTCCGGACGGCGGTCCCTTCGGAGCGATGCCGGTCGCCACGGCGCCGACGAGAGCCCCTCGCACGAGATCCCTCCGCGTGAAGCCGGATCTCGGATCGTCGTCGCTCATGAGGCACCTCCCCGACGAGCACCGATCATAGCGCCGATCGAAGCGCAAGGCGTCCGCGTTGCGGCGAAACGCGACTTCTTCGCGACGAACCGCTACTTCTTCTTCTCGCCCGGCTCCGGAGGGAGCATCGGCGGCGTGCCGGCCGAGGCGAGGAGGATCCGCAGGGCCCGGCGCGTCGCCTCGAGGCGCTCGACGGCCACGCGGCGCACTTCACGGCGGAAGTGGGGCAGCGGGCCGCCCGACTTGAGCCGGCGGATCTCCTCGGCGACGATGCGGTCGTACTGGAGGATCGCACGGCGGCGCTCCTCGAGGGTCAGACTGTCGAGGAAGGCGAGGCGCGCGAGGCCTTCGTCGCGGGAGCGGGGCGCCGGGGCCGGGGAGCCGACCCAGCGCCGCAGCTCCCTCCGCCCGGCCGCCGTCACCCGGTAGACGTGCCGCCGCGGGCCGCGCGCCGGCGCGAGCACCTTGACCCGCACGAGCCCGGTCCGCTTGAGGCGAGCGAGGGTGGGATAGATCTGGGAGATCTCCGCCCTCCAGAGAGGCTCGAGTCCGGAGTCGAGGGCGCGCGCGAGGTCGTAGCCCGAGGCGGGCGACTCGGAAAGAAGACCGAGGAGAACGTGATCGAGCGACATGGGCCGACTATATCAATTTAGATATAGTGGCGCGGCTGGGGCGATTTCTCGGCGCGCGCCGCGCGAAGAGCGGACAAAAAAATTGGGGGCCCGCAGGGGCCCCCGAAGATCCTGGGAAACTCGTAACCTATTGATTTACTTCTTTTTCTTGGTCGCCTTCTTTGCCTTCTTGGCGCCCTTCTTCTTCGTGGCCATCGTGTCACCTCCCTCCCGACAGCCGATTGACAGCCTCCGGGCGAGATGCTAATTTTGCCGCCCCCTGGAAGGAGCGCGTCGCCTTTCGTCTGTCGCTGCCGAAAATTCGATTGGTCATGCGTTCCGGTCATCGCCGGGTGGGGCGTCCAACCCATCCGGCGATTTCATTTGAGAACCTGTTGGGGAAGACACTCGAAATATCTCTTGCAATTGCCCTTGGCTTGATTCTCCCGTTCCCCGGGACGGATGTCAAGCGCGCGAGGCCGATTTCTCTCCGCGGCGGAGTCGGTCGGCGCGCGGGTGCGGCGCGGCGGCGGTCGACCGCCGGCGAAGACGACGCCGAATAGAATGCCGCGCATGACCGACGGCGCCGAGACGGTCCGCGTCGCGCACAGCCCCGACTCCGACGACGCTTTCATGTTCTTCGGGCTCGCGAAGGGCCGAGTGGACACGGAAGGACTCGTCTTCGACCACGAGCTCTCCGACATCGAGACCCTGAACCGGCGCACGCAGGCCGGCGAGCTCGCCGTTTCCGCCGTCTCTTTCCACGCGTACGCCTTCCTGGCGGACCGCTACCTCCTCCTGCCGCACGGCGCGTCGTTCGGCGACGGATACGGACCGGTCGTCGTCGCCCGGTCGCCGGTCTCGCGCGAGCGGATCGCCCGCGGAGAGGTCGTCGTGGCCTCGCCCGGGCCGCGAACGACCGCGCATCTGGCCCTGTCGCTCTGGGCGCCCGGGGTCCCCACGGTGATCCGGCGCTTCGACGAGATCCTGGAGGGCGTCCGGCAAGGAAGCCTCGAAGCCGGCGTCCTCATCCACGAGGGCCAGCTCACCTTCGCGCGCGAGGGGCTCGCCGAAGCGGCCGATCTCGGCCGTTGGTGGAAAGAGGAGACCGGACTGCCGCTCCCGCTCGGCGGGAACGTCGTCCGGCGCGATCTCGGCCCCGAGAAGATCGGCCGGATCTCGAGGGCGCTGTCGCGCTCCATCGTCTACGGTCTCGACCATCGCGAAGAGGCCCTGACCCACGCCCTGGCCTACGCCCGCGGCCTCGACCGCGCCGATGCGGACCGCTTCGTCGGCATGTACGTCAACCGCTGGACGCGGGGCTACGGGCCCGAGGGCCGCCGCGCCGTACAGCACCTGCTCGACCGGGGGCACGCGGCGGGACTCCTCCCGAAGGTCCAGGCGGAATACGTCCCCGAATCCTGAAGCCGCGCCGGCGTCATGAAGACTTCGGCTTCGGGCCGCCTCGATACCCCGGTCCTCGCCGTCCACCTGCTGGCGCTCGCGGCGACGGTCGGCGCCCCGCTCTTTTTCGGCGCCGTCGTGGCGCCGGCGGCGTTCCGGGTCCTTCCGACACGGGACCTTGCCGGCGCGCTGCAGGCCCCGATCCTGACGCGCCTCTGCTGGGGTCTCGAGGCGGGGTTCGTGCTGCTGCTCGGTACGTCGTGGTATCTCGGCCGGCGCTGGCAGACGCCGCGCGCCGCCGCGGCGCTCCTGACCCGCGCGCCCATCCTCGGCATCATCGGAGCGGTCGTCATCGAGAAGCTCCTGATCCCGCCGATCGACCGCATCCGGGCCGAGGCGCCCGGGCTCATCGATGATCTCCCGGCGGCGGACCCCGGCCGGATCCTGCTCGCCCGCTACCACCGGCTCGCGACGGGTTTCTTCGCCGTCGAGATCGCGGCGGCGCTCCTCCTTCTTTTCGTGACGGCGCGGGAGATCTCGCGGCGGCGCGGGGCGCCGGGGCCGCCCGCGGCCGCGCGGCCTCCGGCGCCGAAGCTGCTGGATCTTTCCGGCGTCTAGGCCGGACGCCTCTTCGACGTCGCGACGAGGAGGATTCCGGCCGCGATGAGGGCGAAGGGCCAGAGCGGCTCGAGGAGATCGAAGAGGCTCCGGATCGATGCGGCGCGCGTCGCGACCGCGGCGCTTCCGAGCGCGCAGAGCACGAGCCCCGGCCACACCGGCGGCGGCTCCCGCCGGCGGCCCATCGCGCGGTCGATCGCCGCGACGAGCAGGAATCCGCCGCCGAGGCCGAGGAGGATCGCCGCCCATCGCGGCCACGACGGCTCGACGGCGTCGCGCAGCAGGAAGCCGACGCCGAGCCCGAGGAGGACGCCCGCCGGAAGGAGCGGCCCGCGGAATCGGCGCGCCGCGGAAAGCGCGAAGAAAATCGCGCCGAGCAGCAGCAGGATCGGCCCGGCGCCGCGCCAGCCCCAGACGCGCGCGCCGAGCGCATAGAGGCCGACGCCCACGAGGGCCGCGCCGAGGCCGATGCCGCGCCGGTCCATCAGGACTCGCCCGCCGGCTCGGACGGCAGCGCCTCCTCGCCTTCCCAGCGGTAGAACCCGCGGCCGGACTTCTTGCCGGTTCGGCCCTCCGCCACGAGGCGCCGCAGGATCGCCGGGGGCTCGAACCGGCGGCCGTCGATGCCGCGCGCGAGCGTCTCCGCGATCGCCAGGCGGACGTCGAGACCGACGAGATCGCTCGTCTTCAGCGGCCCCATCTTGTGGCCGTAGCCGAGCTCCATGGCCTTGTCGATGTCCGCCGCCGACGCGACGCCCTCCTCGACCATGCGCATCGCCTCGAGGCCGATCGCGACGCCGAGGCGCGACGTTGCGAAGCCGGGCGCGTCCGCCACCACGACGGGCTGCTTGCCGAGGGAGGCGGCGAATTCCGTCGCCCGGCCGACGGCCGCGGCCGAGGTGCTCCGGCCGCGGACCACCTCGACGAGCGGCATGGCGGCCACCGGGTTGAAGAAATGGAGGCCGAGGACTCTCTCGGGCGCGGCGGTCGCGGCGGCGATCTCGGTCACGGACAGGGCGGATGTGTTCGTCGCGAGAAATGCCGCGCCGGGCCAGAGGCGGTCGAGCTCCGCGAAGAGCCGCCGCTTCAGGTCCAGATCCTCCGGGACCGCCTCGATCGCGATCGCGATCGAAGAGCCCTCCGCGCCCGCCTCCGCGAGCCGGTCCGGGAAGGCGAGGAGCCCTCGCGCCGACTCGGCCCGCGCCGGCGGCAGCTTGCCGCGTTCCACCGCGCGCTTCCAGGAACCGGTGATCCGGTCGGAGAGCGCGGCGCGCCGCGACGGGTCCGCCTCGAAGAGGGCCGTGGGGTAGCCCGCGAGCGCGCAGACGCCGGCGATACCGGCGCCCATCGTGCCGCCGCCGACGACGAGGACCCGCTCCCGTTCCATCGCGGCCGCGAGCCTATCCGATCACCGCCTCGGCGTTGCTCCAGAGGATGCGCTCCCTGGCCGCGTCGGAGAGAGGGAGTGCGAGGAAATCTTCGGCGTTGCGCCGCATCGAGGCGACGCCGGGGCTCGGCCAGTCGGTGCCCCAGAGGCATTTGCCGGAGAGCTCCTCGAGGCGCGGGAGGTACTCGAGGAGCTTCTTCGGGGGGATGCCCGAGAGATCGAGAGAGAGGTTCGGGTGGCGCCGCGCGAGAAACGCGGCCGTCTCCATGTAGAGCGGCCGCCCGGCGTGGGCGAGCACGATCCGGAGCTTCGGGAAATCAATCGCCACGTCGTCGGCCGCCATCGGGTCGGCGAAACGGTTGCGCGCGCCGGGAAAAATCGAGGTTCCGGTGTGGATGAGGACCGGCCGGCCGGCCTCCTGCGCCGCGGCGTAGACCTCGGCGAGGCCGGGCACGTCCGCGAGGTAGGCGTTCGACGCGAAGAGCTGGTGCGGCGGATGGATCTTCAGCATCCGGATGCCGAGCGCGTCGAAGAGCCGGCGCGTCTCGCCGCCCGGGTCCTTCGTGTGGCGCGGGTTGACCGAGCCGACCGGAGCGAGGCGATCGCGGTGGTCGCGCGTGAAGGCCGAGATCCACCCGTTGACGGTCTCGCGGAAGCCCATGACCTCGGGAGCGACGTAGTTGACGAGCGCCGCCCGCTCGACGCCCTCCTCGTCCATCAGGCGGAGCAGCGCCTCCGGATCGGCGAGCGCCTCCGCCACGCGCGCCGCGTCGGCGCGTCCGCGAGCCATGACGTCCCGGGCCTCCGGCCGGAACTCGTCCCACGGCTGGACGTGGATGTGGGCGTCGAAGATGCGCACGGGCTCCGCGGATTATGTCGGAACCGGCCTCGGACGGCGGATCGCCCGAACGATCGCGGCCGCGGCCAGGATCGCGAGGTCGATGCCCGTGCCGGCGAGCACCGGGTCCGCGCCGCCGACGGCCGCCGGCCAGAATCGCCCGATCGCGGCCGCCGCGCCTCCCGCGATCATGGCGCCGATCGCGCCGGACGTCGGGACGCGGCCGGGAACGAGCAGCGCCGCGAGCACCGGCAGGATGAGGCCCGCCGCGAAGATCGAATAGCCGAGCTTCAAGGTCTCGAGCACGTCGCGGTTCATCGCGAGCGCGAGCAGGAGGCCGAGAGCCGCGTACACCGGCGCGAGCGCCCGTGCGGTCCGGACGCCCGAGGGACCGGGATGCGATCGCGGAGCGAGATCGCGCACGGTGACGGCCGCGGCCGAGAGCAGCACCGCGTCGGCGGAGGAGTGCATCGTCGCGACGAGGCCGACGAGCACGAGAGCGTCGAGCGGCGGCGGGACGAAGGCGAGGATGGCGCGCGGCAGCGTCGTCACGGCCGGGCCCGGCGGAAGGGACGCGCGCGCGGCGAGCGCGATCGCCGCCACGGCGGCGCCGAAGAAGACCTTGGAGAGCGCGGCGGCGAGGGCGGCCCGGCGCGCCGTCTTCCCGTCACGGCAGGAGAGGAGCTTCGCGTACACGTCGCTGCCCACGAGATGCGGCAGACCGATGAGGACGAGGAGGCCCAGGACGTCGGCCGCCGAAAGCGTCGGCGAGGTCGGGAAATCGAGGGCCGCGGCGGGGAGCCCCTCGAAGGCGCGCGGGCGGGCGAGCGCGAAGGCGAGCGCGAGGCCGGGGATCGCCACGACCATGAGGCCGTACTGAACGGCGTCCGTCCGCACGACGGCGAACTGGCCTCCGAGCGCCGTGTAGAGCACGAAGACGGCGGTCGACCCCACGATCGCGGCCGTCGGGCGAAGGCCGGTCGCGGCGGAGAGGACGACCTGCGTCGCTTCGATCAGGAGCGCGAACCAGACGATCTCCGAGACGAGGACGAGCGCACCGGCCACGCGGCGCGCGCCGCCGCCGTAGTAGCGCCCGACGATCTCGGGGAGCGTCACGGCGCCTTCGCGGCGGACGCGGTTCGCGAGGAAGAGCCCCAGCAGGAGCAGACCGATCGCTCCCGCGAGGTCGAGCCAGATGCCCGCGAGGCCGTACCGGGCGACGTACGCGGCGAGCGCGATCGTCGTCGAGCCGCCGGTCGTCAGCGAGGCGAGGCCGAGGAAGCCCCAGAGCGCCGAGAAGGAACGGTCCGCCACGAAGTACGACGCTTCGTCGCGGGCCGCGCGGCGGCGCGAGAACCATCCGATCGCGGCCACGGAGAACAGATACGCCGCGAGAAGAATCCAGGTCGTCGCCACGGGGCGCGATTATCGCCAAGCGCGGCACCCTTTGACGTCCCCGGCGAGCCGACGACATAATGCGCGCCATCCGCTCGCAAGGGATGGCCGGCCGAAAGACTCGAACGGGCCTGTGTGCGGCCCTCGCGCTCGCGTCGATCGGAGTGTGCGCGCCGGCGGCGATCGCCGAGTCGCCCGGGGAAGACCTCTTCGGCGGCGGCGACGTCTTCGCGCGGTTCTCGGAGCCCCGCGATCGGGACCTGACGCTCGCGGCCGCCGCCCCCGCCGCGTGGCGCGCGGCCTTCGGCTCGGAGGACTCCGGCGGCGACGAGCCCGCTCCCGCTCCGGCCCCGATGCCGCTTCCGAAGCACGCCCTCCTCTCGGGCAAGACGCTCTACCTGACGCTCGGCGTGTTCGCGTCGATCCCGGTCGTCGGCGAGCTCGTCTGGTGGAAGGGCAACGAGAAGGGGAAGTTCCATTTCACGGACGAGGAATGGTTCCAGCACGACACCTACGCCGGCGGGGCCGACAAGGCCTCGCACTTCTTCTTCGGCTACATGTTCACGCGCGAGCTGGCCAAGTGGTACGAAAGATTCGGAAACACGTCCGCCGAGTCCCGCGGACTCGCAGCGGCCGTTTCGGTCATCGGCGGGGCGCTCGTCGAGCTCGGAGACGGGTTCACGGACATCTACGGCTACTCGTGGCAGGACGTCGCGGCGAACGCGACCGGGGCCCTCGCGGCCTACGGCATCGAAGCCGCGGGAATCTCCGACGTCGTCGGCTTCCGGTTCGGGTTCGTCAACGCGGACATCCCGCCTCCGTGTTGCCGGGCCTACGGCTACGGGCACGACTATTCCGAGGACGTCTACTCGGCGGACTTGAAGCTGGAAGGCGTCCTGCGCCGGGCCGGAATGCGGCCCGGACCCGCGCGCTTCTTTCTCGTGTCGATGACCTACGGCTCGAAGGGATACCGTTTCTCGCCCGTGGACGTGCGCGAACGAAACATCGGCGTGGACCTCGGCCTCAACATGCCCGAGATCTTGCTCGCGGTCGGCGTGCCCAAGACGAAGTGGTGGGGGGAGGCCCTGCTCACGATCTTCGAGTACATCCGGTTTCCGTACACGGCATTCGGATGGCAGTACGACCTGAACCATCACAAGTGGCACGGCCCCTCGACGGGAAACAAGTTCGATCCGGGAGAGGTCATCTATCCGTAGGCGGATGCCGTCCCCGCTCTTGTGAGGAGCGGGTGAAGCGGACGTCCCGTCGGATGCCTTGACCGCGGCGCGCCGCGCGGTTAAGGTTGCGGCAGTTTTGACTCTCACAACTCGGCCCGGAAGACGGCGGAGAGACGCTCGCGCGTGAGGGCCTTGTCACCAAGGATCCTCCGTCACCTCGCGAGGTCGGTTGCCCTCTCTCTCTTCGCGGCGTCTCTCCACGCGGCGGACGCCTTCCTCCTGTTTCCGCCGCCGTCGGATCACTACTTCCGGGACGCCGCGGCGGCGGCGCCCCGCGCGCTCGACCTGGACCTCTCGCACCCGTTCGGCGACGAGTGGGGCGCGCTCGATACGGGACTCCGCGGGGTGGGCGCCCTCCGGCCGGCGGCGCCCCGAAAGACGGCCGTGACGCTGGTCACGCTCGGCGTGCTCGGGGGGTCGGTTGCGTCGGCCCTCGGCACCGGACACGACCGCGAGAGCTTTCACTGGGCCAACGAGCGTTGGTTTCAGGAAGACACGTACGCTGGCGGCGGGGACAAGGCCTCGCACTTCGTCTTCTACAACGGCCTCTCTCGCGAGCTCGCCGTCCAGTACCGGATCTGGGGGTACGGGCGGGACCAGGCCACGATGTTGGCCTTCGCGACCGCCGCGGCCGCGGGCCTGATTGTCGAGGTCGGCGACGGGCTGACGGTCTTCGGCTTTTCGTGGGAAGACTTCGTGATGGACACTCTCGGCGCGGGCACCGCGGCCGTCGTCACACGCTACGGGCTCGACGACACGGTGGGGTTCCGCTTCGGCAAGATGCCCGCGCAGGAGCCGCCCGTCTGCTGCCGGACGTCCGGGATCGGGAAGGACTACTCGACGGAGGTCTACACGGCCGATCTGAAGATCGCCGGTTTCGCCCGCCGGTTGAACGTGCGTCCGGGCGTCGGGCGCTTCCTCCTGGTCTCCATGAGCTACGGCAGCAAGGGCTACCGGTATTCGCCGCCCGAGTTCCGGCAGCGGCAGATCGGCCTCGAGGTGGGAATCAACTTTCCCGAGGTCCTGGCGGCCGCCGGCGTGCCCGAGCAACGCTGGTGGGGCCGGGCGCTCTACTTCTTCTTCAACTTCTTCCGAATTCCCTTCACGCAGATCGGCGTGCGATACGACCTGAACCACCACAAGTGGCACGGGCCGGACGCGGGGAACAGCTACGACCCCGGCCCGTAGCTGTCACGCGTAGGGGCGGGGCTTGTCCCCGCCCGGCGGTGACGGGCGGCCGCAAGGGCCGCCCCTACGTCGCGGACAAACGGTGTGCGGCCGCCAGGGCCGCGCGCTCGAAGAGCAGCAGTCCGATCGCGAGCGCGCGTTCGTCGATGTCGAAGACCGGCGAGTGGTGCGGACGATGGGCCCCTTCGGGCGCCGAACCGACGAAGAAGAAACATCCCGGCACGCGCGCGAGATAGACCGACATGTCCTCGCCGCCCAGAGTCCGCGTGTCCGTCTCGACGTTCTCTTCGCCGACGAGGCGCGCCGCTTCCGCGATCACCACGTCGGCGTACGCCGGATCGTTGACGGTCGCGCGGTTGACGCGCCGGTAGTCGAGCCGCGCCTTGAGGCCGGCCGCGGCCGCCGTGCCTTCGACGATTCGGGCGATCTTCTCCGGGAGCGCTCTTCCGACCGCCTCCGAGAACGAACGGGTCGTTCCCGTCAGCGCGACCTCCGTCGGGATGATGTTGAAGGCCGAGCCGCCGCGGATCGTTCCGACGGTCACGACCGCCGGCTCGAGCGGAGAAATCTCGCGCGATACGACGGTCTGGAGCGCCTCCACGATGCGCGCCGCGGCGACGATCGGGTCGGCTGTCTCGTGGGGTGCGGCCCCGTGCCCGCCCGGGCCGATGATGCGGATTTCGAATTCGTCCACGGCCGCCATGAGAGCGCGCCGGTTCACGCCGATCTTCCCGACCGGAAGCTGGTTCCAGAGGTGGAGGCCCAGGGCCGCGCCGACGCCTTCGAGCGCGCCGTCGGCGGCGCAGGCCTCCGCGCCTCCCGCGCCCTCTTCCGCGGGCTGGAAGAGAAGCCGAAATCGCGGCGCCTCGGGCCGACGCGCGAGACGCTCCGCCAGCGCCAGCGCGATCGCGACGTGCCCGTCGTGGCCGCAGGCGTGCATGCGTCCCGGCGTCTCGGAGGCGAAGGACGCGCCGGAGGCCTCCGCGAGGGGAAGCGCATCCATGTCGGCGCGCAGCAGAAGTCGCGGGGCCGCGGGCGCGCCGCCTCCGACGGGATCCGCGGTGACGCCCGTCCGGCCGACGCCCTCGCGGGGCGCGAGGCCGAGTCGCCGGAGGCGATCCGAGACGACGCCCGCGGTGCGCCGCTCCTCGAAGGCGAGCTCGGGGTGGCGATGAAGGTCCCGGCGCGTCGCGACGAGCGATTCCCATTCGGCGGCCGGCAGATCGGCGAGGAGCCGGGCCAGGCGCTCGTCCCGGGCAGACATCGGACGCGAGAATACACGGGCCGGCCGACCCGCGCGGCTTTCCGCTTTCCATATGATGGAAACGATGGAATCCGAAGACATCGTCGCGGCGTTTCGCCGGCTCGCGGCTTCCCGGCCGCCCGACGTCTTCGAGGGCGCCCTCCTGGTGGCGCGGCTGGTGGACCCGGAGGCCGATCTTGCGGGCGCGCGCCGGAGGGTCGCGGAGCTCGCCGAACGGGTCGCGTTGCGGCGCCGGGAAGGCCGGGCGCCCCTCGCCGCCCTGCGCGCCGTGCTCTTCGAGGAGGAGGGCTTCGCCGGCGACACGGAATCGTACGATGAGCCCCCGAACTGCTCGGTCGTGCACGCCCTCGCCGCACACCGCGGCCTTCCGATCACACTCGCGGTACTGGCGGCGGAGGTCGGCCGCCGCGCCGGCGTCCGGGTGGAAGGCGTCGGCCTGCCGGGACACTTCGTCCTGGGCGGCGCGGACGTGCCCGACGGGCAGTACCTCGACCCGTTCGATGGCGGCATCCTCCACGACACCGAGGCGCTCGCGCAGAGGGTCTCCGGGATCTTCGGGACCGAGATCGCGCTCTCGCCCGAAGTCTTCGCGCCGGACCCGCCGGGCGCGATCCTGCGCCGGATGCTCGCCAACCTGCGGCGGTCCTGGGAGCGGCGTCACCGCTTCGAGGAGGCGCTCGCGGCCCTCGATTGCGCCGAGGCGCTCGAGCCCGGAGATCCGACGCTCGCGCGCGACCGCGCGCGGCTCCTTCTCGAGACCGGGGAGCCGGAGAAGGCCTTCCGCGCGCTCGAGACGGCGCGCGCGGGCTCGGGCGAGCATGGAGGAGCCGCGCCCGCGCGCAAGATCTTCACGCTCGGGGAAGCGCGGTCGCTCCTTCCGACGATTCGCGAGAAGACGGCGGAGGCGGCGGAGCGCTTCTCGAGGCTCGGCGAAGGCGGCGAGGAATCGCGGCGAGAGCGCGAGCACATTCTCTCGTCCTGGGCGCGCGAGATGGCGGCGCTCGGCGTCGAGATCAAGGGCCCCTGGCTCGTGGACTTCGACTCGGGCGCCGGCTATTACTGCTGGAAGCACCCGGAGGCGTCGCTCGAGCACTTCCACGGCTACGAGGAAGGCTTCGCGGGAAGGCTGCGGCTCCAGTAGCCCCGGGCCGACCTAAGCCGGCCAGCTCCGACCGGGCGCGAGCTCCACGACCTCCGTCTTCACGCGCCGCTTCGCGAGCTCCCGCCGCAGCGCGTCGGGCGTCCCGGCGAGCGCCGGGAACGTCCCCCAGTGCATCGGGAGGACGCGCTTCACGCGGAGGAGCTCGCACGCGCGCGCCGCGGCCCGCGGGTCCATCGTGTAGAAGCCGCCGATCGGCAGGAGCGCCAGGTCCGGCTTTTCGAGCTCTCCGATGAGCGCCATGTCGGAGAAAACGGCCGTGTCGCCGGCGTGATAGACGCGGAAGGCGTCCTCGAACGTAAAGACGTATCCGCACGGGTCGCCCGGGAAGTTCCGCTCGCGGCCCGCGCCGGAGGTGCCGGAAGAGTGCACGGCGTGCGTCATGTGGATTGCGACGCCGGCGATCGACTGCGTGCCGCCCTTGTTCATTCCGGAGACCCTCGGAGCGCCGGCGGCCTCGCAGTGCAAGGTGAGCTCGAAGATTCCCACGAGCGTCGCGCCGCTCGCGCGCGCGAGCGCGACGCCGTCGTCGCCGAAGTGATCGAAGTGTCCGTGCGTCGCGGCGACGACGTCGAGCTTGCCGTAGTCGAAGCCCTTCGGGAACTTCGGGTTGTTGCCGATCCACGGGTCGACGGCGATGCGCGCGCCTCCCGGCGACTCGAGGAGAAACGCGGCGTGGCCGAGCCAGGTGATCTTGCCGCCGAACGGCGGGCGCGTCTTTCGTGCCTTCTTGCCCGCCGCCATCAGAGCCAATCCCAGGCGATTCGCGGCACGAGGGTCTCGACGAAGGCCTCGAGCCCGGCGCGATCCTCGTCGTCGAACCGGGCCGGCTCCGGCGCGTCCACATCGAGCACGCCGCGCAGACGTCCCTGATCGAGGATCGGCACGACGATCTCCGACCGCGAGGCGGCGTCGCACGCGATGTGCCCCGGGAAGGCGTTGACGTCGGACACGACGACCGTTTCGCGGCGCGCGGCGGCCGTCCCGCAGACGCCCCTTCCGAGCCCGATGCGCACGCAGGCGGCCTTGCCCTGAAACGGCCCGAGCACGAGCTCGCCGCCGCGCAGAAGGTAGAAGCCGCACCAGTTGATGCGGTCGAGCGCTTCGGACAGGAGCGCCGAGGCGTTGGCGAGGTTCGCGAGCGCATCGGTCTCGCCTTCGAGGAGAGCGGCGAGAGACGCCGAGAGGTCCCGGTAGAGAGCCGACTTGCCCCGCGAGCGGTCGAGAGAAGTCGTGTGCACGTCCGGATTCTAACCGGGCGGCGGCGCCGTCATTTCTCCGGCGCGTCGAGCCAGAGGATCTCGCCGTCGTCGATGTCGGCGCCGCGCACCGTGTAGACGAAGAAGCCCGCCGGCGGCGTCGGCTCGGGGTGGTCCACCGCGGGCGCCGTGTGGAACCGCGTCGCGCCCGTCTGGCCGTCCTCGTACAGGCGGAGGCGCTCGCCGGTGTGCGTGTGGCCCTGGAGCGCCAGCGTCCATCGGTACGGCTCGAGGAGCTTCGCGAGCGCGGCCGCGTTGCGCACGACGTGGCGATAGAAGGTCTGGCCGCCGACCGTTTCCAGCGTCCGCCCCGGGCCGTCCGCGACGAACTCGCCGCTGAACGCTCCCGTGCGCAGGGGAACGTGGCCGGCCGTGACGACCGTCGTTCCCGGAGCGACGTGCGCGAGGTCTTTGCGCAGCCAGGCGAGCTCGTCGTCCTCGAGGAGGCCGTAGTACCAGAGGTCGTTGACGCCGAGCGTGTCGAGGACGACGAAGTGAATCGGGCCGCGGTCGAAGGCGTAATAGCGCGGTCCGATCAGCTCCTCGTAGAGCGCCTTCCCGTACGACGGGTTCGTCGTCGGGACGAGCGAGAGATGGCGCTCGATGCCGAAGATGTCGTGGTTCCCCGGGACCGAACGGACCGGGAAGCCCGCCGCGGCCGCCGTGTCCGCGTAGAGCGTCATCCGGGCGCGGGCCGTCGCCTCGGGGACGCGCAGAGAGTCCTTGTTGAGATCCCCGGTGACGATCGCGAAATCGACCCTTCGCTGCGCGGCGAGCGCGAACGCGCGCCGCGTCCGATCCACATTCTCGGGCTGCACGTGCGTGTCGGACAGGTGCGCGAAGCGCCAGGCCGCCGGGACCGGGAACGGCGCGAGCGCGAAGTCGATCGCCGCGGCCGTCGGGCGATGCCAGGGCGACGTCGCGCGCCGGTCGCCGGGCGTGACGACGAAGACGTTCCGGGTGCCCGCGGACAATCGGTAGGCTCCGTCCGGCCCCGTGACGACGACGTCGGCGCCGTCGGACACGACGACACCCGGAAGGCCCTTCTCGCCGGGATCGCGCTTCCCGTTCCCGTTCGCGTCGTCGAAGACCACTCCCGTGACGGCCGTGACGGCGGTCGCCGCGGCGAGGAGCAGCGCGGAAAGAGGAATCACGCAACGTCATTGTAGTCGTCGAGGCCGTCGCGCTCTTCCGGTTTCCGCCGGCGGCGCCGCTCGGCTACGATCCGGCGGAATGTCCGGTAGACGATCGTCGCGGGGCCGCGTGCTCGCGGTCTACGCATTCTGCTGCGCCGTCTGGGGCTCGACGTGGCTCGTGATCAAGATCGGGCTGCGCGACCTTCCGCCGTTTCATTTCGGCGCGATCCGCATGGGGCTCGCGTGTCTCCTGATGGCGCCCTTCGCGTTGCGCCGCGGCGGACGCACGCCCGGGCGGGACGAGCGGCTCTGGATCGCGATCTGCGGCCTCCTGCAGATCGGCGTGGCGTACGCGTTCATCTTTCTCGCGTCGCAGTGGATCCCGTCGAGCCTCGCGGCGCTGCTCTTCTGCACGTTCCCGATCTGGGTCGGTCTCTTCGGCCACTGGCTGCTGCCCGACGAGCCGCTGACCGCGCGCACGATCGCCGCCTCGGCGCTCGGGCTCGCGGGCGTGGCCGTCATCCAGGGGCCGGAGATCGCCGCGGCGCTCGAGTCCCGGCCGGGACCGCTTCTGGCGGGCGGCCTCTGCGTTCTCGGCTCGGCCGTCTCGTCCGCCGTCGCGAACGTGCTCAACAAGAAACATTTCGCCGCGGTCTCGCCGTACCAGAACGTCTGGGGTCAGACGCTCGTCGGCACCGCGTTCCTGGCCGGCCTCGCGCTCCTTTTCGAGCGCGGCGCTGCGCTTCGGTGGACGGAGTCCTCGATCCTCGCGATGTTCTACCTCGTGGTCTTCGGGACCGCGATGACGTTCGTCGGCCTGTTCTGGATGATTCCCCGCGTGCCCGTCGCGGTCGTCGGGACGATCCCTCTCGTGGACACGCTCGTCGCGGTCGCGCTCGGCGCCGTCGTCCTGCAGGAGCGGCTGCCGGCGCGGGTCCTCGCCGGCGGCGCGCTGATCATCGTCGGCGTCGTTTTCGCGATCGGAAGGAGGCGAGAGCCGAAGGCGGCGGCGGCGTCCTAGCGCCCGGCCGCCGATGCGTGCGCGTCGCTTCAGCGACCCGGAAGTCCCAGCCAGCCGCGAGAGGCGAAGTCGGAGAACGTCCCGGCGAGGAGAAGGACGAGCCAGAAGAGCCCGCCCGCCAGAGCGAGCTGCGTGATGCGCGATCCGTACTTGAGGTGCATGAAGAAAAGCACCACGAGTGAGCCCTTGAAGAAGGCGATTCCGAGGGCGACGACGTTGTTCCACGGCCCCAGATCGACGTAAGCGACGGCGGTCGTCGTCGCCGTCATGACGAGCAGGATCAGAAAAACGGCCAGGTAGACCCGGACGGGGACGATGTGATGCTCGGGCGGCGGCCCGTCCGTCTCGGAGGCGTTCAGGCGCGCGCTCATTTCAAATGCCTCCCGATCAGGTAGAGCAGCGGAAACAGGAAGATCCAGACGATGTCGACGAAGTGCCAGTAGAGGCCGGAGATCTCCACCGGGTTGTAGTACTCCGGCCGGAAGCGGCCGCGCCAGGCCATGACGAACAGCGTCGAGAGAATCCCGATGCCGATGATCATGTGAAGGGCGTGCAGTCCCGTCATCGTGAAATAGAGGCTGAAGAAGATCTCGGCCGGCCGCGCCTCCGGACCCGGATAACGGAAGCCGGCGCCCGGCAGGAGGTGGTGCCGGATGTGTTCCGTGTATTCGTACGCCTTGACCCCGAGAAACGCGAGGCCGAATCCGATCGTCGCGGCGAGAAACCCCAGCAGCGCCCGGCGGCGTCCCTTCGCCGCGCTGAAGACGGCCAGCGCCATCGTGAGGCTGCTGCAGATGAGGATCGCCGTGTTCGCGGTTCCGGCGACGATGTTCATGTCGCGGCTCGCCTCCGCGAAGCCCGCGGCGTACGACCAGCGATAGATCGTATAGGCGCAGAAGAGACCGCCGAAGAAGAGGATCTCCGTCAGCAGGAACACCCACATGCCGAAGGAGGCGGCGTCCCCCTGCTGGTCGAGGCTCTCGAACTGGTGCTGCAGGCCGGCCGGGAGAGCGCGCGGCGCGGCCGCCTGGCGGGCGTCAGCCAATGGCCTGGGCCTCCTCCGGCGCGCCGTACGAGTAGGGCTCCTCGTCGACGACCGGCGTCACTTCGAAATTCTCGGGCGGCGGCGGCGACGTCGTTTTCCATTCGAGTCCGGTCGCGCCCCACGGGTTCGCGGTCGCGTTGCGTCCGTATCGCATCGACCAGACCAGGTAGACGAGCGGCAGGACGTATCCGACGCCGAGGATCGAGGCGCCGGCGGTCGAGAAGACGTTGAGCACCTGGAACTCGGGCGGGTAGGAGTGGTAGCGGCGAGGCATCCCGAGATAGCCCAGGATGAATTGCGGGAAGAACGTCAGATTGAATCCGATGAATACGATCAACGCCGCGAAGCGCGCGAGCACTTCCGGATAGAGCTTGCCGCTGATCTTCGGCCACCAGTAGTGAATTCCGCCGAGGTAACCCATCACCGCGCCGCCGACCATGATGTAGTGAAAGTGGGCGATGATGAAGTAGGTGTCGTGGACGTGGACGTCCACGCCGAGCGTGGCCAGAAACAGTCCGGTCAGTCCCCCGATGGTGAACAAGCCGATGAATCCGATGGCATAGAGCATCGGGGCGCGCCACGAGATCGAGCCCCGGTGCATGGTGGCGGTCCAGTTGAACACTTTGATCGCCGACGGGATCGCGACGAGGAAGGAGAGGATCGAGAACACCAGGCCCGCATAGACCGACTGCCCCGACACGAACATGTGATGTCCCCAGACGAGGAACCCGAGGACCGCGATGGCGACCGAGGCGTACGCGATGAACCGATAGCCGAAGGGATGCTTCCGGCAGAAGGTCGGAACGATCTCGGAGATCACGCCCATGGCCGGCAGAATCATGATGTAGACGGCCGGGTGCGAATAGAACCAGAAGAGGTGCTGGAAGAGGATCGGATCTCCGCCCAGCGCCGGATCGAAAAGCCCGACGTGCAGGACTCGCTCGACGGCCACCATCAGCAGCGTGATCGCGATCACCGGCGTGCCGAGCACGAAGATGAGGCTCGTCGCGTAGTGAGACCACACGAAGAGGGGCAGCCGGAACCAGGTCAGGCCCGGCGCTCGCATCTTGTGGATCGTCACGATGAAGTTGAGGCCCGTCAGGATCGAGGAAAACCCGGTGATGAAAATGCCGAGCGCTGCGGGAATCACGTGCGAGTTCGACGACAGCGTGCTGTAGGGCGTGTAGAACGTCCAGCCCGTGTCGACGCCGCCGTGGACGATCGCCCAGATCGTGAAGAGGCCGCCGAGCATGTAGACGTACCAGGACAGCAGGTTGAGCCGCGGAAAGGCCAGGTCCTTGGCGCCGATCATCATCGGAATCAGGAAATTTCCGAGGACGGCGGGGATCGAAGGAATCAGGAAGAAGAAGACCATCACGATGCCGTGAATCGTGAAGAACTTGTTGTACGTCTCGGCCTGCACCATGTCTCCCGCGGGCGTCAGGAGCTCGAGTCGGATCAGCAATGCGAAGAGCCCGCCGATGAAGAAGAAGAACGTAACCGACGCGAGGTAGAGCAGGGCGATTCGCTTGTGGTCCCGCGTCAGGAGCCAGGAACGCACGCCATAGGAGGCGTTCAGATAGTTGCCGCGCGGCTCCTCGGGTTCGGCGGCCGGAAGGTGCTCGGCGGCGGACATTACGCGGCTCCTTTCTCGGACGCGCCTCGGGGCGCCGGCCCGGGAGTCGGGCCGGGGGGCGGCGGAGCCGCGCCCGGGCTCGCCGGCGACAGATTCGTCGGCGGCAGCATCTCGATTCCCGCAGGGCTCGGCTTGGCGAGCGACTTGATGTAAGCGACGAGCTGGAGGATTCCCTCTTCACTGATCAGCCCCTGATACGTCGGCATGATCGGCTGATACCCCTCGACGAGCTTGGCGGCGGGGTTCACGATCGATTCGCGAATGTAGGCGTCGTCCGCGGTCGCGGTCTGGCCGTTGGAGAGCCGCACCGGGCGGCCGAAGAGGCCCTCGAGGTTGGGTCCGCGGGCGAGCGAATCGGGCCGGTGACACGTGTTGCACGCGTGTTGCGCGAAGAGCTTCGCTCCGGTCGAGGCCAGGGATTCCGCCGAGGCGCCACCGGAGAGCCAGGCCTGATACTCCCGCGGCTCGAGCACGTCCACCCAGCCGGTCATCCGGGAGTGGTTCGTGCCGCAGTACTGCGAGCAGAAGAGATGGTATCGCCCGGGGCGCGTCGCCTCGAACCACAAGGTCTCGTAACGGCCCGGAAGCACGTCTTTCTTGATCCGGAACGCGGGCACGAAGAAGTCGTGGATGACGTCCTCCGACGTCATCGTGAGCTGGACCGGCCGGTTGACGGGGACGTGCAATTCGTTGATCTCGCGCTGCCCGTCCGCGTGCTGGATCTTCCACATCCATTGCTTACCGACGACGTAGACCTGCAGCGCGTCGCGGGGAGGCTGGTTCATCGCGACGTAGATCTTCGCTCCCCAGAAGAAGAACGACAGCGCGATCCCGAGCGGAATGACCGTCCAGACGATCTCGAGGACGACGGAGCCTTCGATCCGGGGAGGCACTTCGTTCTCGGAGCGCCGCCGGTACCGAATCGCGAAGAACACCACGAGCACGGCGATCAGAACCGAGAAGAAGGAGCTGACGGCCAGCAGATAGAAAAAGAGCGCGTCGACCTGGCCCGCCATCGTCGAGGCGCGCGCCGGAAAGAGCGGAAGGTCGGTATGCACGTTCAGCTCTTCGCCGGGGCGCCGGTCGCGCGGCGCCTTTCCATCCGCACCATGAGGGCCAGAAACGTTCCGAGGATCACGACCGCGGCCGCTCCGCCCACGCGCACGATGTTCAGGACGACGGCGCCGTAGCGGCCGACCGCGGGATCGTAGTGGTAACAATAGAGGAGGACCTGATCGAGAGGCGTTCCGAGGCGGCCGGAGGAGGCCTCGACCAGAGCCAGCCGCAGGTCGCGGGGCGCGTATTCGATCCCGAAGAAGTAGCGCGCGAGAACGCCTTCCGGCGTCAGCACGTAGATCGCGCTCGCGTGGGCGAATTGCCCGAGACGCTCATCGAACGCGTAGCGGAATCCGACGGCCTTCGTGAGTCGGTCGATCGATCCCTGGCTGCCCGTCAGGAAGTGCCAGCCGGACTCGCTGCCGGGCCGGCCGTAGGCCTCGACGTAAGGCTTTCGTTTCGCGGCGGCATCGGAGGGCTTGTCGCGCGGGTCGAAGCTCACCGCGACGACCTCGTAATCGCGCGCCGCTTCGAGCGACATCGCGCGCAAGGATTCGACGAGGCCGCCGAAGACCTGCGTGCACAGCATCGGGCAGTTGTAGTAGGCAAGCACCAGGACCACCGGCTTGCCGCGGAAGTAGTCTCCCAGTCGGACGGAGCGAGCGTCCTCGTCCTGAAGAATTGCGTCCAGGGGGATGCGCTCGCCGATCCGCTGCGAGATCCCGACGCTCTGCAGGATCTTCGGCCGCAGATCGAGGCGCGCGGAGTCGGCGGCCGCGCCGGTGTCGGCCCGAAGGGCATCGGCGGCGACGAACGCCGCCAGAACCAACGCGAGCCGAACGATCCCCGGCCTCACCGGCGCACCGCGCCTTCCACCTTCAACACGCTCTGGGCGGCGGCCGTGTCGCGTCCGGGCGGACCGGGCACAGGAAAGCGCGGGAGACCGTTTCGAACGACCGCATCCATCGCGCGGTCGATCGGAATGTGGACGACACCGGTCTTCTCGTCGACCCACCCGTAGGTCGTGAGCCGTTCCTTTTCCTCCTCGCGAAGCCGCGCGATCGGCAGCAGCGGCGCCGGCTCGAGCCGGGGCTCCGGCGGGAGCCGATGCAGACTGACGGACACGGCCGCCGACGGCTGACGGCCGGCGGCGCCTCCGCGGGTGAGCCATTTGAGAAGGCCGAACATCGCCGCCGCCGCGGCCAGGCACGCGACCGCGAGCCACACGCCGAACAGGAGCACGGGCCGCGGCTCCGCGTCGCGCGGCTCGTGCCGGACGTCGGGCCGCCGCTCAGTGCCGGCCATGCTCCACCGCCGCGAGGAACTCCGGATCGTTTCGCGGGAGCAGGGGGCGCTCGCCGAGCCGCCGGAGGAAAAAGGCGATCCACACGCCGCCGATCCCGACGGGCGCGAGGAAATCCAGCCAGTGGAGGTCGAGCCGGCCATGCGACGCCGCCGGCCGCACGAGCCAGAAGACGTCGATCATCTGCATGACCACGAGCAGCAGAGCGACCTTCCAGAGCAGGCGCGTGTTCCGGTTTCGATCCGCCGAGAGGAGGAGCAGGAACGGGATGAAGAACTGGACGAAGACGAGGGCCGCTCCGATCCAGCCCCATCCGCCCTGAAGCCGGCGGAGATACCAGGGAATCTCCTCGGGCAGATTGCCGGCCCAGATGATCAGGTACTGCGAGAAGGAAACGTAGGCCCAGAACATGAGGAAGGCGAAGGTCAGCTTCGCCAGATCGTGCCAGTGCTCGCCGGAGACGAACTCCGCGAGGGGCGGCCGCTTCGCCAGCGCGACGGTGACGACGATCACGAAGGCCATGGCCGCCAGGGCGTGACCGGAGATGTAGAGCACGCCGTACATCGTCGAGATCCAATGCGGCTCGAGCGACATCACCCAGTCGATGGACCAGAACGTCACCGTGAGTCCATACATGACGAGACCCGCAGCCGAGAGCATCTGCATCCTGCGCGCGAGGGCGGCCGACGCGCCGTCGCGGTCCTGCCGGAGTGACCAGCGGTCCAGCAGGTAGGCGAAGAGAAACCAGGAACCGAAGTACAGAATGACGCGGCCGATCGCGAAAGGCGAGTTCAGATAGGCCGCCTTGTGCTGCAGGATCGGATCGTGCGCGACCTCCTCCGGGCGCGCCCACTCGTACAGACGTCTGAGGCCGAAGAGCAAGGGGACGAAGAGAATTGCCATGAGAGGGAGCGTCCCCATTCCCGACTCGAGTGGACGGCGGATCGGGATGCCCCAGGCGCCGCCCGTCAGGTAGTGGAGCATGACGATCGACAAGCAGCCGAGCGTCATCCCGGTCCAGAACACCCAGGCGAATAGATAGGAGCGAAAGAACTGCTCGGGAGCGAGAAAAGCACCGGCCGCGCACGCGGCGAGCGCGATGAGACCGATCGCGAGCGCGCGCCGACCGACGCGCGGCAGAGCCCGGGAGATTTCAGTGTCCGGGGAGCTCATTGTCTCGTCGCCTTCGGCCGCTCGCTGCGGTAGTTGAAAGGGAAGCCCGGCTGGTTGCCCGGAACCGGCAGCGGCCCGGCAGGCGGGCGCTTCGCCAGATCGGCCCGGCGCTCCTCGGGAACCTCCGAAAGGGGCGCGTCCTGCGAGTACTGCAACGCCCGGATGTAGGCGGCGATCGCCCAACGATCTTCGACGGGGATTTGAGAAGCGTAGTCGGGCATCGCCCCAAACCCGTTGGTCATGACGTCGAAGAAGTGGCCGATGGCGATCTGACGGAGACGGTCCACGTGAAACGACGGCGGAGGACGGTAGCCACGCCGGACGACCATTCCCCAGCCTTCGCCGGAGCGGTCGTGGCACGGGGCGCAGAAGATCTCGAAACGCTCGCGCCCGCGCCGCATGGTCTCCGCGGTCAGAGGAATCGGAAGCTCCGTCACGAGCTGCGTCCCGTTCTTGCCGGTGTCGCGGCGGACGTCCCCGCGCAATTCGCCGCGGGCGACGGCGCCCTCGACGCGCGGCCGGCCCGCCCGTTCGTCGGGGAAGAAATCGCTTCGGGCGAGCGGCTTGTATTTCGGCTGGTCGTACATCTCCTGACGGCACCCCGACAGGAGAACCGCGGCGAGGACGGCCGAAGCGGCGAGGCGGCGGGCCGGGATCGGCCGCCTCACCCCTCGACCTCGCTGACGATGCTCGCTCCGAGCGAGTCGAGGAGCCGCGCGGTCCTCTCCCGATCGAACATCGCGTCTTTCGCTTCGACGCAGATGAAGAAACGGTCCCGAGAGGCCATCGCGAACCGCGGCGCGTTGAAGATCGGATGGTACGGCATGGGAAGGCCGTTCAACGCGAGCATGCCGAACACCGCCGCCAGCGAGGCGAAGAGCACCGTCAGCTCGAAGGTGATCGGAATGAAGGCGGGCCAGCTCGCCAGCGGGCGCCCGCCGACGTTGATCGGGTAGTGGATCGTCGCCGAGAACCACATCATGAAGAGCGCGGTCGCCGCGCCGAGGACGCCCCCGACAAAGACGATCCAGGGGAGCCGCGTCGACCGGATGCCGAGCGCCTCGGTGAGCTCGTGAATGGGAAAGGGACTGAAGGCGTCCACACGCCGGTATCCCTCCTCCCGGACGCGCCGCGCGGCGGCGACGAGGCCTCCCGGAGTCTCGAACTCCGCGACGATCCCATAGAGGCGCGCCTCTTCGGCCGGGACGGAGGCGGCAGGAGCGGTCACGGCGTGGCCTCTCGGCGGCTCCGGGTTTCGGCCGGCGTCTCGACGTCCGCCTCGGGAATCAGCGTGCGCATCTCGAAGATCGAGATCATCGGGAGGAAGCGTATGAAGAGGAAGAAAAGGGCCGCGAAGAGCCCGAGTGTTCCGATGAACGTCGCCCAGTCCCAGATCGTGGGAACGTACATGCCCCACGATGAGGGCAGGAAGTCGCGGTGCAGGCTGGTGACGACGATGACGAATCGCTCGAGCCACATGCCGGTGTTGACGAGGAGCGCGATCAGGAAGAGACGCCAGGGCGAGGAGCGCACCCGCTTCCACCACAGCGCCTGCGGGCTCAGGAGATTGCACGCGATCAACAGCCAGTACGTCGGCCCGTAGGGGCCGAGCAGACGGTTCTTGACCATGTACCAGTCGAAGGGATTTCCGCTGTACCACCCGATGAAGGTCTCCATCAGATAGCCGTAGGCGACGATCAGACCGGTCGCCAGAAGGATCTTGGCCATGTTCTGCAGGTGACGGATCGTGATGAAGTCCTCCAGGCCATAGACCGCCCGCAGCGGAATCGCGAGCGTGAGGACCATCGCGAAGCCCGAGTAGATCGCGCCGGCTACGAAGTAAGGCGGAAAGATCGTCGAGTGCCAGCCGGGCACAATCCCGATCGTGAAATCGAAGCTGACGACGGTGTGCACGGAGATGACGAGCGGGGTCGCGAGCCCGGCGAGCAGCAGGTAGGCCGTCTCGTAGCGATGCCAGTGGCGCGCGGACCCGCGCCAACCCATGGCGAGCATGCCGTAGACGATCTGGAACCCCTTGCGCCGCGCCCGATCCCGGAGGGTCGCGAGGTCCGGAATCAATCCCACGTACCAGAAGAGGAGCGAAACGGTCCCATACGTCGAAACGGCGAAGACGTCCCAGACCAGAGGGCTGCGCCACTGCGGCCAGAGAGCCATGGTGTTCGGATAGGGCAGCAGGTAATACGCGAGCCACGGACGCCCCAGGTGGAGCAGGGGAAAGAGTCCCGCGCACGCGACGGCAAAGAGCGTCATCGCCTCGGCGAAGCGGTTGATCGAGGTCCGCCACTCCTGGTGCAGCAGAAGCAGGATGGCCGAGATGAGAGTCCCCGCGTGCCCGATCCCGATCCACCAGACGAAGTTGACGATCGCGAAGCCCCAGCCGATCGGGATGTTCACGCCCCAGATCCCGATCCCTTTCAGAAACAGCCAGCCGATCGCGCCGAAGAGAACCATCGTCAAAAGAAACGCCAGGGCGAATCCCACGAACCAGAAACGCGGCGTGCGCCGCGAGAGTGTGATCTGACTGATCTTGTCGGTGATCGACGCGAAGGTGTAGCCGGGGCCGATGATGTCCCTGTCGGGATCGCCGGGCGAGGACGTCCTCGGAAGCTCGCGCGACGAATCGGTCATCGCTGTCCCGTCTCCTTCTCCGGCTCGAGCTCGGACCACCCCGCGCGGACCGGTCGGGGCAGTTTGGGGCTCGGATTCCGGAGTCCCGCCAGGTAGGACGTCCGGGGCCGCGTTCCCAGCTCGGACAGGAGCGCGTACGACCGCGGCTCGCGACGCCGCCGCGACAGGCGGCTGTCGGCGTCGGCGAGATCGCCGAAGACGATCGCCTGGGTGGGGCACGTCTGCGCGCAAGCTGTCGTGATCTCGCCGTCGCGCACGCGGCGGTTTTCGATGTCCGCCGCGATCTTCGCTCCCTGGATCCGCTGGACGCAGTACGTGCACTTCTCCATGACGCCGCGCCATCGCACCGTCACGTCGGGATTCGGGAGCATCTTCATGCTCGGAGCGCGGAACTGCAGGCTGTAGTGGTAGAAGTTGAAACGCCGCACCTTGTACGGGCAGTTGTTCGAGCAGTATCGCGTCCCGACGCACCGGTTGTAGATCATGTCGTTCAAGCCCTCGGCGCTGTGGACCGTGGCGCCGACCGGGCACACGAGCTCGCAGGGAGCGTCCTCGCAGTGCATGCACGGGACGGGCTGGAAGAAGTGCTCGGGATTCTCGGGGTTTCCTCCGTAGTAGTGATCCACCCGCAACCAGTGCATCTCCCGGCCGCGGCGAACCTGGTCCTTGCCGACCACCGGGATGTTGTTCTCCGCCTGACAGGCGAGGACGCATGCGTTGCAGCCGATGCAGGCGTTGAGGTCGATCGACAGGCCCCACGCATAGGTATCGGAGGGGTAGGGTCGATAGAGGCTATCGGCCGCCGACGGCTCCTTCTCGAGCTCGTCGCGGTGCGCGAAGTCGGGATCCCGTCGAAACTCCTCGACGTCGGCGGCGCGCGCCAGGTCGCGGCCGACCATGTTCTGGTGCAGCTGGGTGCAGGCGAGAGGCCACGTATCGCCCTCTTTCCGGACTTCGACACCCGGCGCCGACCAGAGGGCGTCGGAAAAGCGCAGGGGATAGGCGTCGAACCCGAGCCCCGTGCCGAACCGTCCGGACTTGCGGCGGCCGTTCCCGAGGTGAAGGAGCACGGTCTCGTCGGGAACTCCCGGCTCGATCCACACGGCGGCCCGGATCGAGGCGCCGCGGAAGGCGATTCGGACGACGTCCTCTTTCTTCAGGCCCAGCCGGCCGGCCGTCGCGATCGAGAAGAGCGCGGCGTTGTCCCACGACAGCTTCGTGATCGGACGAGGAAGCTCGTGAAGCCACCCGTTGTTGGCGAAGCGCCCGTCGTACAGATTGGGATCGCCCCGAAACAGGGCTTCCAGACCGGTCTCCCCTCCCGCACGCGCCTCTTCGGCCGCGGGGGGAGCCTCGGGACGCGGGACGTTTCGCGCCGGGAAGGCGGTGTCCGCGACGAGACCGTCGTGAAGGGCTCGCCGCCACGCGCCTTCGAAGTCCGGGCCCAGGCGCGTGCGCCAGAAGTCTCGGACGACCTCGTAGCTCGACCGCTCGGGCCGATCGGTCAGCGCGCCCAAGACCTCGTGCTCGGTCCGGCCGTCGTACAGCGGCGCGATCAGCGGCTGTACGATCGACGCCGTTCCATCGAAGGCCCGCGCGTCGCTCCAGGACTCCAGGAAGTGCGCGCGGGGAACGTGCCACTGGCAAAGCGTCGAGGTTTCGTCCGCGTAGAGCGACAGGTGGACCCGCAGCCGGACTTTCGCGAGACGCTCGGCGAAGCGGAAGTCGGCGGGGGCGTCGTAAACGGGGTTTCCGCCGAGGATCAAGAGCGTGTCGACGCGGCCGGCCTCCATCTCCTCGACGAGCGTCCGCAGCTCGGCGAGCTGATCGGCGGGCCGCGCCTCCACGGGGTCGATCGCCGTCACCGTCTGGGCGAAGTTTCCGAGCGCGGCGTTGATCGCGTGGCCGAGGGCGTGGACGGCGGGCGGCTGCTCGTCGCCCACGAGGATGAGGCTCGAACCGCGATGCGCCGCGAGGTCCGACGCGACCGCCGACAGGAACGCGTTCCCGGTCGAAGGCGACCCGCCGCCGGTCCCCCCGAGCGCCGCCATCAGAGAGCGCGCGAGTCTTTCGACCTCCGACGGACGGACGGCCAGGCGGTGGTCGGCATTGGCTCCCGTGATGGTCGGCGCGGTTTCAACGACGTAGAGACGAACGCCGCCGCCCTTCGAGCCCTCGATCGAGGCCAGTTCCCGGCGGCGGGCCGCGAAATCGCGGGCCATTCGGAGGTGGCCGGGGGCGTGTCCCAGGAAGTCGGATCCCAGGGAGAGAATCACGGCCGCACGGGACAAGTTCGGAACGACGTCGACGGGCTCTCCGAATGCCAGCCGGGCGCCGTGGCGGACGGCGTCGCGTGACAGCGGCTCCCATTGAACCCACTTCGCCTCCGGCAGCCCGGCCAGCAGCGCCTGGATCTGCGCCGCGAGGGTGGGGGACGTGACCGTCTCCGTCAGGATGCGCAGCCCTGCGCCGCGGGACGGCTTCTGCGCTTCGACGGCGGTTCGCATGGCCCCAAGAAACGCGGGCCACGGTCGGATCTCTTCGAGATACGTCAGCGTCTGCGACCGGTCGGGATCGTACAAGCCGTAGAGCGACGCCTGCCCGAACACGTCCGCGGCGCCGAGACTCGCCGGATGGAGGGCATTGCCTTCGGCCTTCGTCGGGCGGCCTTGATGGCTCTCGACGAGCAAGCCCGTGGCGTAGCCTCCCACCGTCATCGAGGTGGCGAAGAAGAGAGGCGTTCCGCCCGGCACGACGTCTTCGGGCGTACGCACGTAGGGAACGATCTTCTCCTCCGGCTGGCGCGTGCAGGCGGTCAGACCCGCGAGCGCGAACGAGACGCCGAGCATTCGGAACGCCTCGCGACGATCGATCGGGGCGGGAGAGTCGGCCCCTTCGGCGAATTCGGGAGGCAGCGCGGCCTCGAACTCCGGAGCCGCGGCGAGCTCCTCGAGACTGCGCCAGCGGCCGCGGCCGCGCTCCTCTTCGAGACGGCGTCGCAGCGAGGCGAAGTCCGCGGGCGCGGACGGCGCGGGATCCTTCGCCGGCCCGGGAGCGGGCGGCAGGGACGGGAGCAGGGTCGGCGGCTTCATCTCGCTCACTCCGGGATCAGCGGTGACACGTCGTGCAGCTCTCGAGGACACGGCGCGAACGGAGTCCGTACTCGGCAACCAGCTTGGGACCCAGCACGGCCTGATCGATCGCCGGGACGTATCCCATCGTGAAGACCTCCTCCCGCGGCCGGATGTAGCGCTCGGGGTGCCGGTGGCACTCGAGACACCAGCCCATCTGAAGGCGGGAGGCCTGCCAGGCGAGCGGCATCTGATCGACTCGTCCGTGGCACGACTCGCAGCCGATTCCCTTGTTCACGTGAATCGCGTGGTTGAAGTAGACGAAATCGGGGAGGTCGTTGACGCGGTTCCATTGGATGGAAGCGCCGGTCCGAAAGCTCTCACGAACCGGTTCCAGATACGCGGTCTCCGCCCAGATCTGGGAGTGGCAATTCATGCAGATCTTGGTCGAGGGAATTCCCGCGAAGGCCGCTTTCTCGACCGAGGTGTGGCAATAGCGGCAGTCGATGCCGTCATCGGCGACATGGTGCGCGTGCGAGAACTGGACCGGCTGCTCGCGGGCGACATACTGGCGGGTCGTGTAGGGGGAGGCCTCCAGCTCGTAGAAGAGCCAGAGCAGAACTGCGAGAAAGAAGACCGCGCCGAAGACGGAGACCCGCGAGATCGTATTCGTGCTGCGATGAAAGACTTGCATCGAGCGGGCTCGCCTCCGGGGATCGGCGGGAGTCTATTTCAAGAGCGGTTCCGCAGAAACCGGGTCGTTTCCGACGGCCTCCCTCAGGACTTGCGCCAGATGCACGGCCCGCCGGTCCGAGAGCTGTCGGATCTGCTCGCGACACGAGAAGCCGTCGGCGAGGATGCGCGTCTCGCGCGCGGCGGCCCGGATCTCGGGAAGCAGGCGGCGCTCGGCGCAGCGCCGCGAGATCTCGAAGTGCTCGCCGCGCTCGAAGCCGAAGGCCCCCGCCATGCCGCAGCAGCCGGCGTCGAGGACCTCGACGTCGAGGCCCGCCGCCCGGAGGACGGCCTCGTCGTCGGAGGCGCCGTACAGCGCGCGCTGGTGGCAGTGCGGCTGCGCGAGGACGCGGCCGGAGAGGCGCCCGGAGATCCGGCCGGGGGCTTGGCGGCGCAGAAAACCCGCAAGAAGCGTCGTCTGCCGCGCGAGGCGCGCGGCGTCCTCGTCTCCCGGAAAGAGCTGGCCGAGCTCGTCCCGGAAGACCGCCGCGCAGGAGGGCTCGAGAACCACGACCGGGAGACCCTCCCGGAGCGGCTGCCGCAGCGCGCCCAGGACGTCCCCTAATAGATGTTGCGCCTCGGGGAGGCGTCCCCAATCGTAGAGGGGTCTTCCGCAGCACAGGTCGGCTTCGGGGATCTCGACTCTAAAGCCAGTGGATTCCAGCACTTGCACGGCGTCTCGGGCGATCCCCGGCTCGAAGAAATTCGTGAACGTGTCGGCAAAGAGGAGGACCCGGCCGGCCGGGGCGTTCACCGGCGATCCGGACGGCCTCCGCCGGAACCACGTCCTGAAAGACTGCCGGGCGAGCTTCGGAATCTCGCGCTCGTGCGCGAGCCCGGCGACCGCCTTCGCGAGACGCGAAAGCCCCGGCGTCCCCGTCAGGAAGTTGGCGAGCCCGGGGGCGCGGGAGCCCGCGCGCGCCCAGCGATGGACGGAACCGAGGAACGCGGCGGAGCGCGGCCGCCGCTTTCCCCGGCCGGCGTAGTAGTGGAAAAGAAACTCCGCCTTGTAGGCGGCCATATCGACGCCGACCGGGCACTCGGAGCGGCAGGCCTTGCAGGAGAGGCAGAGGTCGAGCGCCTCCCGGACCTCCTCGCTCTCCCAGCCGTCTCGGACGACCTCGCCCTTGAGCATCTCGAAGAGCAGCCGCGCGCGTCCGCGCGTCGAGTGCCGCTCTTCGCCGGTCGCGCGAAAGCTCGGGCACATCGTGTCGCCGTCCTCGCGCCGGCACTTTCCGACGCCGACGCAGCGGAGCGCCGCGCGCGAGAAGTCGCCGCCGTCCTCCGGGAAGCGGAAGAACGTGCCGCCGTCCGGCGAAGGGGGCCGGCCGCCGGCGAGCCTCAGGTTCGAGACGATCGGAAGCGGGTCCACGACTTTGCCGGGATTCATGAGGCCGGCGGGATCCCAGATCCGCTTGAACTCGCGGAAAGCGCCCACGAGCTCGGGGCCGAACATCCGCGGCAGCAGCTCCGCGCGCGACTGCCCGTCGCCGTGCTCTCCCGAGAGCGAGCCGCCGTAGGAGAGGACGAGGTCGGCCGCCTCGTCGAGGAACGCGCGGAACCGCGCGACGCCGGCCGGCGTCTCGAGGTCGAAGTCGAGACGCGTGTGCACGCAGCCGTCGCCGAAGTGCCCGTAGAGATCGCCGCGGTAGCCGTGCCGCTCCCAGAGACGCCGCAGATCGCGCAGGTAGGCGCCGAGCTTTTCGGGCGCCACCGCCGAGTCCTCCCAGCCCTCCCAGGTGAGCGGACGTCCCCTCGGGTGCGCGGTCGCCGGCAGCCCCGACTCTCGGACGCGCCAGACGCGGCGTTGCAGCGCGAGATCGGTGAAGACGCGCGTGCGCGGCGCCCGCGCCGCGGCCCCCCGGAGCAGGTCCGCCTCGAGCCGCCGCGCCTTCTCTTCGGCCTCCGGGACGCTGTCCGCGCCGAGCTCGACGAGGAGCCAGCCTCCGCCGTCGGGCAGCAGCGCGAGGCCTTCGGGCTCGAGGCCCGCCGACCGCGCGTCGGCGACGAGACCGTCGTCCAGCCCCTCGAGGCCGGCCGGCCGGTGCGCCAGGACCCGCGGGACGTCGTCGGCCGCGGCGAACACGTCGGGGTAGGCCGCGACGAGGAGCACGCGGGCGGGAGGGCTCGGGACGAGATGGACGGTCGCCTCGAGCACCGTGACACAGGTCCCCTCCGAGCCGACGAGGGCGCGCGCGACGTGGAAGCCGTTTTCCGGCAGGAGCGCGGGCAAATTGAATCCGGAGACGCGGCGGGGGATCTTCGGGAACTTCTCCCGGATGGCCGGGGCGTAGCGGTCGCGGAGCGCCGCGAGCGCGGCGTAAATCTCGCGGCGCCGGCCGCCGGCGGCGTCGATGTCGCGCAGCTCTGCTTCGCCCGTCGCGCCGACGCGCATCCGGTCGCCGTCGGACGTGAGGATCTCGAGCGCCGCGACGTTGTCCGAGGTGCGGCCGCCCTCGCCCTCGAAGCGCGCGAGCACCGAGTGGACGCCGCAGGAATCGTTGCCGATCATCCCGCCGAGCGTGCAGTACGCGTGCGTGGCGGGATCGGGCCCGAATGTGAGGCCGTGCTTCTCCGTCTCGCGCCGTAGATCGTCGAGCGCGGCGCCCGGCTCGACGCGCGCCAGGCGTCGCGCGGGATCGACCTCGAGCACGCGGCGCAGGTGTCGCGAGAAGTCGAGCACGACCGCCGCGTTGCAGCACTGTCCGGCGAGCGAAGTGCCGGCGCCGCGCGTCAGGATCGGGGCGCCGAATCGCCGGCAGACGGCGACGGCCGCCGCGGCGTCGTCCGCCGACTCCGGCACGACGACGCCGATCGGGACCTGGCGGTAGTTCGAGGCGTCGGTCGCGTAGAGGGCGCGGCTGCCCGCGTCGAAGCGGACCGCACCGCGGACTTCGCGGGCGAGGGCGCGGGCGAGCGCGGCGACGTCCGTCCCGGCCGGGGCGGGGCGATCGGGCGGCATCGTTGCGGCGATGCTAGCAGCGATTCGAATTTTTGAGTCGGTCCCCAAGAATCCGAATTGGACCGTTGGGATGAATCGGGACGGTCCCGTTCGGGCGACCGTTCGTCCCGGCCGGAAAACAGTTCGTCACAAACGCACACGCCCGAATGCATGGCAGTGGTGTTGCTCTCTGCGAACGCCGGTGAATCGGGCGCAAAGGGGTTCGCGTCCGACCAGAGAGGAGCTTATGGCGAGACCAAATCGATTCCGGTGGCTGTTGCTCATCCTCGGCCTCGCGGCGGCCATGCCGCTGTGGGCCGACGGATCGCTCGTCGGCACGTTGAAGGGGCGCGTGCGCGACGAATCCGGAGGGGCCCTTCCCGGCGTCACCGTCGAGCTGACGAACGCCGACAAGGGATTCAGCCGGACCGAGACGACCGACGCCTCCGGCGCGTACACGTTCGCGGTGCTGCAACCGGGCCGCTACAACGTGCGGGCCACGCTTTCGAACTTCGAGTCCTTCGAATCCAGCGGCAACGTCGTGACGGCCGAAAAAACGACGGTCGTGGACGTCAGCATGAAACTCGCGACGACGTCGGAGACCGTGACGGTGTCCGGCGACGTCCCGCTCGTCGACAAGACGAACGTTTCCGACACGACGCACGTCGACTCGAGTCTGACCGACTCGCTCGCCGTGCTGCGCGGCTACCAGAGCGTCGTCGAGCTCACGCCGGGATTGAACGACGCGGACGCCGACGGCAACACGAACTCGCACGGCGCGGTCGACAGCTCGAATCTCTTCCTCTTCGACGGTGTGGACACGACGGACCCGACCACGGGTACGTTCGGCGCGAACAACAACTTCGACACGATCCAGGAGGTCGTGGTTTCGAATTCGGCGATCTCGGCCGAATACGGCCGCGCCCAGGGCGCCGTCGTCAACGTCATCAGCAAGTCGGGCACGAACATCCTCCACGGGTCGGCCCGCACGCTCGTGACGAACGACAACTGGAACGAGCAGAACAAGGGCGGCGAGGACTTCCATCGCGACAAGCTCAATCACAACGTCTACGACTACCTGTTCACGCTGGGCGGTCCGGTGTGGAAAGACCATGTCTGGTTCTTCGGCGGCTACGAGCGCAACCCGCAGTTCACGCCGCCCGCGCAGGTCGCGATCTCCGACGTGAATCCGCCGCCCCTGTCGGGGCAGAGCTACTCGGCCAATCGCGAGTTCGTCGCCTGGCAGGGAAAGCTGTCGGGCCAGATCACGCCGGCGCACGCGTTGACGTTCTCGGCGCAGGCGGACCCCTTCACCGGGATCATCCGGAACTACTGGAACGAGTTCGGCCTGCCCTCCGCGGAGCTCTTCGCCCTGACCGCTCAGGACCAGTCGGACGACTGCCCGTGGGCCTGCATCTGGCAGGCGCGCTACACGGGAGTCTTCGGCGCGAACGCGTCGGTCGAGGCGTCGTACGCGCAGCAGCGCGGCGGCCTCACGGTCAACAACAAGTTCGACAGCGGCACGTTCGACGGCTCCCCGGTCTACAGCACGTCCGAGCAGCTCTACTACAACGGGAACCCGTTCAACGGATTGGTCGAACGCCCGCGCGACCAGGCCAACTTCGCGGTCAACCTCTACCAGAGCCTGTTCGGCCACTCGCATCAGTTCAAGGTGGGCGTGGACTACCAAAAGATCAAGTCGGAATCGTCGTACACGTACCCGGGCAACCAGAGCTTCTTCGTGTCGGGCTTCGACGCGGCGACACGCACGATGCTCCTCCAGCCGGGAGACATCTGGCTCAAGGGTGTTCCGCCCGAGCCGTCGGTCTCGACCGGCAAGATCTACGGCATCTACGCGCTCGACCGCTTCGACGCGACCGAGCGGCTGTCCTTCAACCTCGGCGTTCGCGTGGACGTGCAGGACGGCAAGAGCGACCTCAAGCAGGCGGTCGTCTCCGCCACGACGGTCTCGCCGCGGCTCACGGCCTCCTACGACGTCTTCGGCAACGGCAAGACGATCGCCTCGGCCGCCTACGGGCAGTATCGCGATTTCCTCGTCCAGAGCATCATCGACTCGATCTACAGCGGCGTGCCGCAGCTGACGAACTTCGACGTGTACGCCTGGGACGGTTCGCAGTGGGACTTCGCCTATCCGATCCGCAGCGGCGGAAACGACGCGCCGGTGAACAACGACCTGACGCCTTCCAAGGTCAACGAGTTCAACATCGCGCTGCAGCAGCAGCTCGGCAACTCGATGGCGGTCGGCGTGCGCGGGATCTACCGCAAATGGGACAACCTGATCGACGACGCCCGTTTCATCAACGCAGACGGCCAGAAGATCACGACGCCCGAAAACTTCACGGACGGCCAGCTCAAGCGCTATTACAAGGCGATCGAGCTGACGGCCGAGAAGCGCTTCTCGAACAACTGGCAGATCCTGGCGAGCTACACCCTCTCCCGCGCGGAGGGCAACCACGAGGCGGTTTTCGCGTCCCAGCTCTTCGACTACGCCGGCCAGACGTGCAACGTTCCGGCGGTCACGCATCGCGACGCAAACAACAACGTCGTCGTGGACTATCCCGCGGTCAGCGGGGATTGCGCCGACATCCTGTCGAACAATCGGCGCGGCCTTCTCTCCTACGACGCGACGCACCTCGTGAAGGTCTTCGCCGCGTACACGTACCCGTTCTCGTTCATGAGCCTGACGGCGGCGCCCTCGTTCACGTTCAGTTCGGGCCTGCCGTACCAGCAGCAGCGCAACTTCACGATCAACGGCGACACGGACACCTACTACTACACGACCAAGGGCTCGTCGCGCCTGCCCAACTGGTATCAGCTGAACTTCGCTCTCGAGGCCGACTTCAGGATCTTCAATCCCGTGCAGCTCGGCATCAAGGGCGAGGTCTTCAACCTGACCAACCAGCAGCCGGTGACCAACGGCGTGAGCCTGCTCCCGAACGCGAACTTCGGGCAGCCGCTCAGCAGCGCCTCGCTCAACCCGCCGCGTAACTACCAGTTCAGCGCGGTGCTGAAGTTCTAGTTTCCTCTCCTCTCGCGGGGCTCCGGACGTCCGGAGCCCCGCTTTTCTTTCGTTTCGGTCGCGTGCGCGGGACGGCACATTGAGACTTTCCAGCACACCGTCGAGGACGAGCGCCGCGCGCTCGAGGACGAATCCGAGATCGGGAATGACGGCCTCGAATCCGCGATTTCGTAACCTTGAGGAAACCCTTGCGTATTAGCGATCAGGAGGCTCCTACGGCTACACAAAGAGCGACCCTGAAAATTCGCGCCTTGATCGTGGATGACGAGCCGCTCGCGCGCGAGCGGATCCGTGGCCTCCTGGCCGAGGACGCGGATGTGGAAGTGATCGGCGAGTGCTCGGACGGCAAGGAGGCCGTGGAGGCGATCCGGCGCCTCGCGCCCGACCTCGTCTTCCTGGACGTGCAGATGGCGGAGATGGACGGCTTCTCCGTGCTCGACGAAGTGGGAGACCGCATCCCGGCGGTTATCTTCGTGACGGCGTACGACCAGCACGCTCTGAAGGCGTTCGAGGTGCATGCCCTCGATTTCCTCCTGAAGCCGTTCGATCGCGAGCGGTTCTGGCAGGCCCTGACGCGCATCAAGGACCATCTCCAGTTCGCGACGCCGGGCGTCCTGAACCAGAGGATCCTGAGCCTCCTCGAGGATCTCCGGCGGCCGCAGCCGGGACACGTGGATCGTCTCGCCCTGAAGACGGGCGGACGCGTTTCCTTCCTGCGCGCGGACGAGATCGACTGGATCGAGGGGGAAGGCAACTATGCGCGGCTCCACGTCGCGAAACAGTCGCACCTGATTCGCGAGACGATGAACCAGCTCGAGTCGCGGCTCGATCCGTCCCGCTTCCTGCGGATCCACCGCTCGACGATCGTGAACACGGAGCGGATCAAGGAAATCCAGCCGCTCTTCAACGGCGCTTACGGCGTCCTGCTGAAGGACGGCACTCGGCTCACGCTCTCGCGCGGCTATCGGGACCGGCTGCGCGTTCTTACGGGCGAAGAGGTTTGAAGCTTCGGGGTCCGGGCGCCGCGCGGCCCGTCCCCGCCGGCCGCGCGCTCGTCGCCCCCGGGCGGGCGCTCGTCCCAGAAGCATTGCCGGCCTCCGGGCCGACCCGCATCGTGGCCGCGATGGAGCCCCCCGAGGGTCCCTCGCCGTCCGTCACCGGAAAGGCGGGCATCGGGATCTCCCGCGCGGACGCCGCCGGCGGCCCGTCGAGGCGCCCCGAAGGCGAGGACCTGATCGCCGTCGCGGAGGCTCTCGGCATTCCCTGGCAGCGCCTGCTGGGCGCCGAGATCGCCGCCGAACGGACGCTGCGCGGCTTCGTCGGCGAGCCCGAGCCGGAGCAGCCGCTGTGGAAGTTCCTGTCGGCCCTGCCGGCGACGGCGCTCGATTCGTGGCGGGTGCGCGAGCGGCTCGCGGAGCGAATTCGCGAGGCGCGCCTGACGCGCTCGGGCGCGGCGGTGCGCTGCGTGCGCGAGGCGGTGGACGACCTCTGCGGACGCGGTCCGGCAGTGCGCTCGCAGAGTCAGACGCTGGCCGTTCACCTTTCCCTGGCGCTCGAGCGCGTGCGGGAGCTTTCCCGCGCCGCGCGCGCCGCGGAACGGATCCGCGGGGAAGCGTCCGAACGGATCGCGCGCGTCGTCGAGCGTACCGGCTGCACCGAGGCGGACGCCGCCTGGGCCGTCGCGCGCGCGGGAGCGCCCGATCGCACGCACGCGATCGACGACGCCGTCCGCCGCGCGCGTGCCGAGGGCTTCGAGATCCCTTCGGCCGCGTCCGAGTTTCACGCGTTCCTCGCGCTGCGAAAGCTCGCTCGCCGGCATCCCCTCCGCCGCACGCGGCGCGCGACCTCCCGGCCGCGCTCCGTCGCGCGCCGGCACGCGCATCACCGACTCGCTTCGTAGTTCCGGAATCCGGCGCGGCCGCGTCGGACGCTGTCTTCCGCTCGCGCGACGGAGATCCGGATTTCTGTCATCGCGTCCGTAATCCTGAATCGCCGATCCGGAGCGCGCGCGGCGATCGGGCGTTCACCATCGAATAAGGACTCTTCGTCACCGCACACGTGGCAACGGCCATTCGTCACGTGACGAACGAGAATGGCAACGGCATTGCTCCTTTCGTGGCCCGCGCCGGCGTGCGGCGCACTGCAAACACGCAGAGGAGGAACAATGCGACTAAGGTTTTCTCGGCTGGTCGTCGGGCTCGTGGTTCTGGCGCTCGCCATCATGGCGTCGCCGGCGATCGCGCAGTTCGGCGGAAATACGGGCGGTATCGACGGCAAGGTCGTCGACGAGCAGGGGGGCGTGCTCCCCGGCGTGTCGGTGACCGTGACGGGCGTCGGCGCACCGCAGACGGTGTATTCCGACGCGCGCGGCGAGTTCCACGTGGTCAACCTGTCACCGGGCGTCTACACCGTGACGACGGCGCTCCAGGGATTCTCGACGGTCAACCGCGAGAACGTGACGGTGGCGCTCGGCCGCAACACCGAGCTGACGATCCCGATGAAGCTCTCGTCGGTCGCGGCCACGGTGACGGTCTCCGGCGAAGTTCCCGTCATCTCGACCAAGAAGGTCGAGACGGGCGCGGCGATCACGCAGGAAGAGCTGAGGGCGATCCCGAACGCCCGCGACCCATGGGTCGTGCTCCAGTCGGCTCCCGGCGTCCAGATCGACCGCATCAACGTCGCCGGCTCGGAGTCGGGCCAGCAGTCCAACTTCGCCGGCAAGGGGTCGACGGCCGGCACCTTCGCGGTGGACGGCGTGAACCTGACCGACATGTCGGCGCTCGGCGCGTCGGCGGGCTACTTCGACTTCGACTCGTTCCAGGAGATGCAGGTCATCACCGGCGGCGCCGACGCCTCGATCTCCGGATCGGGCACGCACCTGAACATGGTGACCAAGCGCGGAACCAACGAGGTGCATGGCAGCGCCCGCATCTTCGCGGTCGATCATCACTTCCAGTCCGACAACCTGCCCGACGAGGCCAGGACGCAGGTGGACTCGAACGGAAATCCGGCGCCTCTGGCCGCCGGCAACTCGATCAACAGCGTGCAGGACTACGGCGCGGAGCTCGGCGGCCCCGTGTGGAAGGACCACATGTGGCTGTGGGGCTCCTACGGCCGCGACCAGATCAACCTGATCACCGCCGGAGGCGCGACGGACAACACGACCCTCGAAGACTTCAACGCGAAGTTCAACTGGCAGATCGTTCCGTCCAACACCGTCGACGTCTGGTACCTGCGCAGCGACAAGTTGAAGTTCGGCCGCAACGCCGGCCTGACCCGGCCCCAG
>DATBFU010000090.1:0-1778 GCA_036558325.1 Thermoanaerobaculia bacterium
ACCTTCCGGCGGCGCTCGACGCGTACGACAGCGCGTACGTCGTGTCGTTTCGGTCGGAGCACGCGCCCGACGGGCAGATTCACAGCCTGAAGGTCGCGAGCCTGCGCGAGGGGCTGACCGTCCGCAGCCCCGGCTACATGACGGAAGGAACCCCGGACTCCGTGGCGTCGGGCGTGACGGTCCGGGCGTTGAACGAGGCGCCGGTCCAGGGCGGCTTCCCGATCAAGCTGGCGGTGGACGGCGTCGCCAAGAACGGCAAGCAGCTCTCCGGCGTCCTGCACGTGGACGCGGATCTGGCGGCGCTCGGCTCGACGCTCGATCTCTTGAACGGCGGACGGATGCGGGTGACGATCGCCGTGGATGTCGTGGGCGCGCGCGAGCCGTTCACGACGACGCAGGAGTTCGACGTGGCGCCGCACCAGAGAGGCTGGGGCGCCGACATCCCGATCACCTGGCCGGTCAAAGGCCGCAAGGTGGCGGTGACCGTCGAGGAGCTGAAGACCGGCACCCGCGCCACCGGAGCGGCCGACCTGCCGGCCCAATGATCTCGGGTGGCAGAGCGGCGAGAGGCCTGGCCCTCCTCGCCGGCTTGGTCGCGAGCGCCCTTCTCGCTCAGGAGAAGCCCTTCGTCGAGCGCGTCGAGGTCAACGTCCGGACGATCCTCGTACGCATCACCGACCGCGGCGGCAGGACTCCGAGCCCGGCGCCGGGAATCCAGGACCTTCAGATCCTCGAAGACGGCCGGCCGATGCAGGTCGTCGGCGTGGATCCTGCCAAGCCGGCGGCGGCGGGACCGGCCACTTCGACGCCGCCCGCGAAGACTCCCCTGGACGCGTCCGGGCCGACGGCGACACAGCGCTCGATGGGGATCCCGCAGCACCTCTATCTCGACACGATGATGCTCGATCCCGGCTCCGTCGCGCGCGCCGCCGCGACGTTCGAGAACAATCTCGGCGCGGTCCTCTCCAACGGCCCGCTCGAGATCGTCGCCGCCGATCCTCAGCCGCACCAATTCCTCGCGGCGACGCGCGACCCGGCGGCTGTCCGCGCCGGTCTCGATCGCCTTCGTCACGACGTCGCCGCAAAGCAGGCCCTGCTCCTCTTGCGCCGACAGACGATCGACCACATCCGAAACGACTTTTGCGTCAACGTCGAGATGACCGTTCGAAGCGCGGCGGAGCAGGAGCTGCGGATCATCCAGGACTCGCTCGACCGCCTCGTCCGTTGGGCCGCGTCGCTCGGGGGCCAGATGCCGGACGTCGTGTACTTCGTCTCGGACGGGTACGACGTGGACGTCACCGAGACCTACGTCCGGGTAATCCGCGAAATGGGGGGAACCGGAGGACTCTGCGCCGGGAAAGGCGGCGACCGGCTCGCCCAGGAATTCCCCTCGGAATTCGGCCCACGAGGCGGCGAGCTCACGGGAGCCGCGGCAAAATCGCTGGCGTCGCTGGGAGTCCAGGCGGTGCCGATCGCGCTCGGCGGAAATCTCGCGGACGTCGCGGGGGACGCGTCGCTGCTTTCGCAGGACGGGTACCGTTCCACCCAGGGTAACGTTCCTCTGTTCTCCCGGCCGCTCAGTCCAATGCGAACCATCGCCGAGGCCACGGGAGGCGAAGTCGTGACCGCAGCCGCCAACCTTCCGGCGGCGCTCGACGCGTACGACAGCGCGTACGTCGTGTCGTTTCGGTCGGAGCACGCGCCCGACGGGCAGATTCACAGCCTGAAGGTCGCGAGCCTGCGCGAGGGGCTGACCGTCCGCAGCCCCGGCTACATGA
>DATBFU010000091.1:0-16696 GCA_036558325.1 Thermoanaerobaculia bacterium
TCCAGGAGATGTGCACGCAACTGACGTGACGCTCTCGAGCACCGTGAGGAAGGTGTCTCCGGTGCAACGGCGACCGATGGAGCCTTGCTTATGAAGCGATCGCTCCTTTCGATCCTCGCATGCCCGTACTGCGGCGGTGAACTGAACGTCTCGGCGGGCGTCGCCGCTGGAGCCGACCCGATCGAGAACGCTCTCTTGTCGTGCGAATGCAGTGAGTTTCCGGTCGTAGCAGGAATACCTATCTTCAAGAGATCTGGCGCCGTCGATGTGATGAAGGACAGCGAAGACGGCGTATTGCGATCCGGTCCGCCAGTCGAAACGATCGTCGAGCTCATCCGTTCCGGTGACGCCAAGACGGCTCTTCTTCTCCTCTTGACGCGACCTGGACGGCACGAGCGATATGTTCGGCACGCTCTCGGGTTGCTGCCGCCGGCTTTTCGAAGGGTTCTATCGGGGCCCGCTTCGCGTGTGTGGTCAGTCCGGCCGGGCCTGCGACCGGTCAGGGAGATTCTCGCCAGGCCGGCAAGCGTCCTGGAAGTCTTCGATCTCTTCTTCCGCCGCCTCGAGATGTGGCCACCGCACTTGTACAACTATTTCGCGTTCCGCTTCGGTCAGCCGCGTTACTTGACCGGGCTATCTCTCGCAAGCTTGATGTCGCATTCCACGAGGCCAATCCTGGATCTCGCCTGCGGTGTCGGCCACATGCTTCACTATTGGTCGATGAGCAGGCCACGTCAGCCTCTCGTCGGTCTCGATCGAACTTTCTTCCTCCTCTACATTGCGAAGCGCTGGATCGCGCCGAATGCCGACTACATCTGTGCCGAGGGAGACATGGGCCTGCCCTTCCGCGGGCGAAGCATGTCGGGCGTCTATTGCTCCGACGCCTTTCACTATTTCTTGCGCAAGTCGCAGGCCGCGCGAGAGGCCCGCCGAGTCCTGGATGACAACGGCGTCATCGCCCTGTCGAGAATCGGCAACGCGCTCGTCCCACCCAATGAAGGGTATGAGCTCGCGCCGGAGAGCTATGGAGAGCTCTTTGGCGAAATGACCACCCGTCTCGTCGGCGACAAGGCGGTGCTCGAGGCGTATCTCGAGAAGAGGGGGCCCGCCCTTGGCTCGCAGGGTCCCTTGGAGAAGCTTCGGGAAGTCAAGTGGATCTCGCTGGTTGCGACGGACTCGGCGGGAGTCCTTCCGGATCACCGATCGTTCGACGTTTGGCCGCACTCGCTCGGGCAGCTCGCAGTCAATCCACTGTACCGCCGAGTCGGCGCAACCCGGTCGGGGATGGTCGAGCTCAAGTTGGAGTTTCCTTCGGCGCGCTACGCTCTGGCGAACGCTGAGTGCAGGCAGTACATGTCGGAATCGGTATCGCTCGACCGCGAGGTCCTGGACGACGTGGCGAACGGCGTGCGCAGCGAGGCAGTGGAGGCTCTGATCCGGAATTGCGTCGTCATTGGAACACCGGAGAACTACGGATCGGTTGGATGATCCTGGCGTTGGCATTGCAGGAAGGCCAACGGAGTGGCCTAGCGGACTCTTCGATTCGATGAACCAGGCGTTGCCATCGGGTCGGAAGGGGATTCCCTGAGGGCGGTTCAGGTCTGCGGGGGTCAGGAAGGCTTCGGAAACTCCGTCTCCCGCCACCCTCCAGACGTTGTCCCCGAAATCGTCGGTGAGCCACATATCGTCCCCGATTCCCGCGACGAGCCCGAAGCACGAGTTGGCGCCGGTCAGTGTGTAAACGACCCGGGATTCGTCGATTGCGATGCGTCCGACCTGATTCACGCTGTCCCCGTACCAGATCGCGTCCCGTCCGACGTCCGGCGCAGGGTGCGGCTCCGGCCTAATCGACTTGGCCTTTCTCCGACACGGGACTCCAGGAGTCGTCGGGATCGAAGCGCTCCATCGCCGCGAAGGTCTCGAGCGTCTTCGGTCCGAGGTCCTTCTCGTAGACGACGCCGTCGTTGCTGACCAGGAAGCTCTTCACGCCGGTCACGCCGTACTCGGCCGGCGAAGCGACGAGGGCGAACCCTCCGATCATCAAACCCTTCACGACGTAGTCGAGCTGGCCGAGCGGCGCGTGCGGGCCCTGCCCCTTGAGGATCTTGAAGTAGTAGCCGTGGTACGGCTCGTACTTGCTGTCGTATCCCTCGGCGATCGCCTGGGCGATCTTCTCGCCGATCGGCCCCCGCCACGTTCCGTCCGCGTCGCGCCAGCCGAGGCCGTCCTGCTTGTCCGCGCCGCCGATGACCTTCTGCGCGTACTGCGTGACACTCGCCCCGCCGCGCGGCTCGGAGGCGTACTCCTCCTGTGCTTCGACGTAGCCCTCGCAGACCTCGATCGCGTCGAGCTCGTTGCGCCCGATCCGCCTCAGGAGGATCTCCCGCCGTCCCGCGGCGGAGTCGAACCGCCACTTGCCGTCCTGCTCGACGAGGGGAATCGGCAGCGGCCAGTCGTCCTTGCCGACGACCACGGTGGCCTTCTTGGGATTCGCCTTGTCGGTCTCCACGGCGAGCTTCTCCTTCGCCGCCGTCGCGAAGTTCGAGGCCTGCGTCTTGTCGAGCACGGGATCGCCCGTCACGACGAGGTCGGTGCCGTCGGGGCCGAGGATCTCGAGGAGATCCGGCACGTCGAATCGCGTCGCCGCGTCCGCGAGAGCGTCGGCCGCGGCGCGCGGCGTCGCGAAGGTGCGCTGCTTCAGGATCGCCGATGCGGCCGGCGAGAAAACCGCGAACGCGGACAGCGAGACGAGGAGGAGCCGGAGCCGGATTTTCGTCATCATGTCTCTACCTCCTCCGTCCGCCGCCGCCTCGGGACCCGCCGCCGCGCGAGCCGAAGCTCGACGCGCCGCGGGAGCTCGAGGCCCGGGTCCGGCTGCCGCTGAATCCGCCGGACGAACCGCCGCCGAACCCGCTCGCTCCTCGGGAGCTTCCGCCGCCGAGGTCGCGTCCGCCGACGCGGTCCGGGCTTCCGCTGCGGTTGAAGGAGCCGCTGCCGGCGCCCGAGCCGCCCCGCGACGCGCCTCCGCGGTTGGACGCGCCCGCGCCGGTGGCAGCCGCCCGATTCGATGCCCCCGCGCCCGCGCTCCCGCCCGCGCGATTACTCGCCCGCGCGCCGGATTGCCCGGTGCGCTGGCGCGCGCTCGCCTGCCGGTTCGAGAGCGAGTCTCCGCGCGCGTTCCCGCCGAACTTGTTGGCGGTCGCGCGATCGCCGTAGGGCGCGCCGCCGCGGTGGGAGGGATTGTGGCTCCAGTTCCCGCCGCCGCCGCGATTCCCGCCGCCGCCGCGGCCGCCGTCCCCGCGATTTCCGCCGCGGTTTCCCTCGCCGCGATTTCCTCCGCGGTTGCCTTCTCCGCGGTTGTGCTCCACGCGATTGAAATTGTTGTTGTTGTTGATGTTGATCGTGTTGTTTCCCCAGCCGCATCCGCCCCAGACGCCGCCCCAGAAGGCGCCCATCGCGACGCCGATGCCGAACGAGACGAAGGCGGCGCCCACCGGGTAATAGGGGTAATAGATCGGCGGATACGGATAGATCGCCGGCCCGTACACGACCGTCGGGCTGTACGAGGGGACGTAGATCACGTCCGGATTCGCGGACTCGATGACGATGACTTCCTTCTTCTCGACGACCTGCGTCTCGACCTTCTGCTCTTCGTTCGTCGCGAGCGTGCCCTTGTCCTTCGCCTTTTTGCGCATCCGCTGCACCGCGTCCATGACGTCGGACTGCTGCGCGAGGAACGCGTTGCCGAGGTCGTTGGTCCACTGGATGTCGTCTCCGAGCCGCTTCACGACGTCGGGGAATGCCGCCATCGACTGAACGGAAGGGTCCCACGGCTCCTTGGCCACCGCGTCCGCGAGCGCCTTGTCCTTCAGGTTCGGGTTCTTCGCGAGCCACTGCTGGAGCTGGACGATCTCGAGCGGGTACGTCGCCGCGGCGAGCGTCTGCGCGAGGAGCGCATCGGGATAGAGCGCGATCGGCGCCACGAGCGAGTCGAGCTGGTCCGGCGGGAGGAGCTTGGGCGCGGGTGGGGCCGGGGCCGGGGCGGTCGCCTCCTGAGCCAGCAGGCCGATCTCGCCGGGAGGCAGCAGGAGCAGCGCACAGGCGAGAGCGAGAACGGTTCGAGCGGGCCGGCCCGGGAATTTCGAGATTCTCGTGCTTCGCAACGGAGGACCTCCTGTCCGCGCGGACGGACTTCGGATATCGAACGGTTCGCCGGGAGCGAAGCCTACGCCTGAGGGGCGGGCCTCGCATGGGACCAAAGGGAGGGGTCCGGACCTTTCAGCGGCGCGCGGGGCCGGATGCCCTTCGCGGAGTGCAGCCGGCGACCGTCAGCGCCACCCCCGAAATCGCGAGCGACTCGAAAACGCCGGACCACTCCATCGGATCCTGGCTGCTCCCCGCCGCGCGAGGGATGTGGAGCATCAGGAACCAGAGGAAGATCATGAGCCCCGAGAGCATCGCCGCCGGTCGCGCCGTCTTCGGATTCCAGAGCCCGAGTCCCGCCGCGATCAGAGCGGCGCCCGCGAACCGCGACCAGAAGACGTGGGCGGGGATGTACGCGGGGATCAGCGTCACGACGAAGTCCTCGTAGACGAAGTGCTGGATCCCGCCGATCACGAAGAAGGCGCTCAGGAGGAATCGCGCCCCGAGAACGGACGTCTCGATCGGCGAGGGCGGAGACGTCTCTTCGCCGGCCGGCAGCTTCGCGCTCCGGCCGTCGCCGTCGCCGCCCTCCATTCGCGAGGCGATGAGGAGCGCGCCGCCGAGGAGCGCGAGATATTTCGCCGGGTTGGTCCACGAGCCGCCGAAGCCCGGCCGCGCCATGACGGCGGGAATCCGGCAGACGACGAAGAACCACAGGATGATTCCCGCGACCGTGAGCGCCGCCGGGCGTGTGCGCATCTCGAAGGCGATCGCGAGACCCGCGGCGACCAACGCGAGGCCGAGGACGTGCGCCGCCAACGGGCGGCCGGGTATCCACGCGGGCCATCCCGGCGCGAACCGCGTCGCGAAGTCGCCGAGCGCGATGTGCAGGAGGCCGAAACCGACGAGCGGCAGGGCGTAGAAGAGGCGGCCGACGGATCGCAAAGCGTTCGACGGGATCGCCGGCGATCGGATCCGCACGCCGGAACGGACGCCCGCGGCTTCCGTCTCCATCGCCGGCGAGTGTTGCGCCGCGAGCGGCCGCGGACAATGACCACTCCCGCGGCGCTCGACCTGACCACTCGGGCCGCTTCGCGCCGACGCGGCGGCGAAGCGAAGCGACCGCCCTACGAGGTCCGGCGGAACCGCTCGGGGATGCCGCTCAGCGCCGCGCCGATCGCGAGCGATTGATAGTGGCGAACCCCGAGCGACACGATGTGCCCGTGGCTCTTCTCGCGCACGGTCGCCGTCCAGACGTCGCCGGAGCGGCGGCGCATGCGGCAGGCGAGATCGAGAGACAAGTTCGGGTACGCCGATTCGAAGTGCGATCGGATCTGATCCGGGGGTCGGACCGTTTCCTCGACGAGTCGCATGGCCCCCAACCTAGCCGCCCGATGTGCAGACGGTGTGAAGATGGGCGGGTCCGGGCCGCGAAATCGGGCCTCTTTCGCGCTTCGCGCTATCTTGAGGCAGTGGCGGAAACGCTTCCCGTCGGCCGGGCCCGTTGACGTCGCCGCCCGATCTTCCTCCGCGCGGCTTTCCGACCCGCGCCGCTGATAACCTTTGCGATCCGGCGGGCGAGCCGGGGAGGACGTGTGTCCGCAATCGGTCGGAGACTCTTCGTCACGGCGGCCGCGGGCATCGTTGCGGCGGCGGCGCTCGATCAGCCTCTGCCCCGCGAGCTCTCCTGGCAGGCGAAGGTTCCCGCCCGCGTCCTCGCCGCGGCTTCCGCGGGCCAGGAGCAAGAGCTTCTCGTCGTGCTGCGGGACCAGGCGGATCTCTCGGGCGCCCGCGACCTGCCGACGAAGGAGGCGAAAGCGCGCTTCGTCTTCGATCGGCTGACCGAGACGGCGAACCGGGCGCAGGGGCCGCTCAAGGCGGAGCTCGACGCGGCCGGCGTCCCGTACCAGAGCTTCTGGATCACGAACATGATCGCGGTGCGGGGGCACGGGGATCTCGTCGAATCGCTCGCGCGCCGGGCCGACGTCTCACGCATCGAGGCGAACGCGCCCATCCGTGTCCGCCTGCCTCTGCCGGAAAAGGTCTCGCCCGGCTTCGCTCCCGAGGGCGCGCTCGCTCTGGATGCGGGCCCGGGTCCGGACATCGTGAAGATCGGCGCGCCGGACGTCTGGGCGGCCGGGTTCACCGGGCAGGGCGTCGTCGTCGCGGGCGCCGACACCGGATACGACTGGACGCATCCCGCGTTGAAGGGCAAGTACCGGGGCTGGAATGGCGCGACGGCGGACCACAACTACAACTGGCACGACGCCGTGCACAGCGCACCGGGAAATCCCTGCAAGTCCGATGCGCCGGCACCCTGTGACGACGACACGCACGGGACGCACACGATGGGGACGATGGTCGGCGACGACGGCGCCGGAAATCAGATCGGCGTCGCGCCCGGCGCCAAGTGGATCGGCTGCCGGAACATGGCCGAAGGCACCGGCACTCCGGCGCGCTACACGGAGTGCTTCCAGTTCTTCCTCGCGCCGACGACGCTGGCGGGCACGAATCCCGATCCGTCGAAGGCGCCCGACATCATCAACAACTCCTGGGACTGCCCGCCGAGCGAAGGCTGCACGAACGCGGACACGCTCAAGAGCATCGTCGAGACGCTGCGGGCGGCGGGAATCCTCGTCGTCGTCGCGGCCGGAAACCAGGGCCCAGCCTGCAACTCCATGGACGTGCCGGAGCAGTACGAGGCCTCGCTCGACGTCGGCGCGACGGACAACAACGACGTCATTCAGAACTTTTCGAGCCGCGGACCCGGGCAGAACGGCTCGATCAAGCCGCAGATCATGGCCCCGGGAGTCGGCATTCGATCGAGCGTGCCCGGCGGCGGCTATGCCACCATGAGCGGCACGAGCATGTCCTCGCCGCACGCCGCGGGGGTCGCGGCGCTCATTCTCTCCGCCAACCCGTCGCTCGAAGGCAATCCCGTCGGACTCGAGGTTCTCATGGAGCAGTCCGCCAGAGGTCTCACGACGACGAACACTTGCGGCGCGATTCCTTCGGGCGCGATCCCCAACGACACCGCCGGTTGGGGCCGGGTCGACGCCCCTGCCGCCTACAACGCCGCGACCGCGCCGGACACGCCGCCGAGCGTGACGCTGACGAGCCCCGCCGACGGCGCCGTCTTCGCCGCGCCGGGCCTGATTCCTCTGGCCGCGAGCGCCTCGGACGACGGCGTCGTCGCGCGCGTGGACTTCTACGCGGGCGGCACGCGAATCGCCGCGGATATCGCCCCGCCGTTCACCTTCGACTGGACCGGCGCCGCGGCCGGCTCGTATGAGCTCACCGCCGTCGCGACGGACGACCAGGGACGTTCGACGAGCTCCGCGCCGGTCTCGATCACGGTGAGCTCCGCGTCGGCGTTGCCTGCCCCCTGGTTCGATCAGGACGTCGGTGGCGTCACGCATGCCGGGGACGCGTCGCTCGCGGCAGGGGTCTTTACGGTCCTCGGATCCGGGAACGACATCTGGAAGACGTCGGACCAGTTTCATTTCGCATACCAGCCGCTTTCGGGCGACGGGGAGATCGTGGCGCGCGCGGCGAACGTTCAGGACGTCAACGCGTGGTCGAAGGCGGGGGTGATGATTCGGGCGGACACGACGTCCAACGCGCCATACGCGTTCATGCTCGTGACGCCGGTGATGGGCGTGGCGTCGCAGCATCGGGCATCGGTCGGGGCCACGGCGTCCGGACCGACGATCGCGGGAGTGACCGCGCCGGTGTGGCTGAAGGTCTCCCGCAGCGGGAGCTCGTTTACCTCGTCCTGGTCGCTCGATGGGATCGTATGGAATGTCGTGGAGACGGTCACGCTGTCGATGGGAATGAACGCTCTCATTGGCCTCGCCGTCACGAGTCATGACCCCAACGCGCTGTGCGGCGCGACCTTCGACAGCGTGACCGTCAGCGCGCCATCGTCAACACCGACGCCGACGCGCACGGCCGCGCCGGCGAGCCCGACGCGGACGCGGACACTCACCCGGACCCCGACCCGTACCCCGAGCCCGGAACCGACGAGCACTCCCACGCCTCCGGCCGTGACGTGGACGAACAAGGACGTGGGGATCACGGCGCCGGCGGGCAGCGGGACGGTAGCGAACGGGGTGTACACGGTGACGGGTTCGGGCTCGGACATCTGGTATGCGTCGGATCAGTTCCACTTCCTTTATCAGGGGCTGACAGGGGACGGGGAGATCGTGGCGCGCGCGGCGAACGTTCAGGACGTCAACGCGTGGTCGAAGGCGGGGGTGATGATCCGGGCGGACCTGACGGTCAACGCGGCGTATGCGTTCATGCTCGTGACGCCGGAGATGGGGGTGGCGTCGCAGCATCGGGCGTCTTCGGGGGCCAAGGCGGCGGGACCGACGATTGCGGGGATGACGGCGCCGGTATGGCTGAAGCTGACACGCAGCGGGAGCGCGTTCACGTCGTCGTGGTCGACGGACGGCGCGACGTGGAACGTGGTGGAGACGGTGACGGTGTCGATGCCTCAGAACGTCCTGATCGGCCTCGCCGTGACCAGCCACAGCCCCGGTACGCTCTGCACCGCCACGTTCGATCACGTCTCCATCACGCCGTAGACCCGGGCAGCCGCGCGGCGCGAGTTAGAGTCGCGGCGTGCAATTGATTCCTGCCGGACCGATCGAAACCGCTCATCTCTTCGCGCCGCTCCACGACGAGCTCCTCGCGCTTCTTTCCCGCCTCGCGCCGGAGGACTGGGAGCGTCCCACCATCGCGGGGAGCTGGCGCGTGCGCGACGTCGCGGCGCACATCCTGGACACGAGCCTCCGGCGCCTCTCCGTGCAGCGCGACGGATACTCCCTGCCGCCCGAGGACCCGATCGCCGGCTACCGCGACCTCGTCGGGCATCTCAATCGCCTCAACGCCGAGTGGATCCGCGTCGCGCGCCGCTTTTCGCCGCGCGTTCTCGTGGAGTTGCTCGAAGTATCGGGGCCGGCCGTCGCGCGGCTCGTGGAGTCGCTGCCGCCCGAAGGCGACGCGATCTTCTCGGTGGCCTGGGCGGGGGAGGAGAGCTCGCGCAACTGGTTCGACGTCGGCCGCGAATACACGGAGTGGTGGCATCACCAGGCGCAGATCCGCGACGCCGTGGGCGCGCCGCCGCTCGACGCCGCGCGCTGGCTCCGGCCGGTGATCGAGCTCTCGATGTACGCGCTGCCGGTTGCGTTTGTGGGCATCGATCTGCCGGAAGAGTCGCCGGTGGCCGTGCGCGTGTCCGGCGACGCCGGCGGAGCGTGGTCCCTCCTGCGGACCGGTCCGGGATGGAAGCTTTTCCGCGGCGCCGCGGATCGCCCCGCGCTCCTCGCGGCGATGGACGCCGACGCCGCGTGGCGGCTCTTCTTCAACGCGCTTTCGGAGGACGCGGCGCGAAAACGGATTGTCTTCGAGGGAAACGCCGCGCTGGCGGAGCGGTTTCTGGCCGCCCGCGGAGTCATGGTCTGAGCCTCGAAAGGTGGAGGGACCGATGCCGGGCTACGTCGTCGTCGAGATCGATGTGAAGGATCCCGCGGTCTACGAGGAGTACAAGGCGCTCTCGACGCGCGCCGTCGAGGCGTTCGGAGGCCGCTTCGTCGTGCGCGGTGGCGCCTGCGAGACCCTCGAGGGCGACTGGCGGCCGAAACGATTCGTGATCCTCGAGTTTCCGAGCGTCGCGCGCGCGAAGGAGTGGTGGGCCTCGGATCTCTACCGCCCCGCCCGCGACATCCGCGAGAAGAGCGCCGCGACCCGGATGATCGTCGTGGAGGGAGCTGGCACGGCCTCGCAAGAGGCCGCGGGGGCGCCACGCCCGTGTCAGTCGATTCGAGGAACGTAGGCGCTGGTCCCCAGAGTCGACGCGTAGAGCACGAGCGCCGTTCGGAGAACGCGGTGCTCGATATCCGGCTGTAGCCGCTCGCTCGCGGCGATGCGATCGAGCCAGGACTCGAGGCGCTCCATCGAAGCCGGCGCGACCCCGCCGTGCTGGCGGCAGCTCATTGCGCCTGAAGGAAGGCTGGCGAGATCCGCTCTGGCCTTATCTTCCACAACGCAAAGAGAACAGGGCGCCCCGTCGAGACATGGCTCTCGAAGTGCCTGCCGCAGCCAACGCGCCAGATTTCGTGGATCCGTCATGCCGACGACGAGAGGGAGGTGAGCATTGCAGACGCGTTCGGCGATCGCAGTAGTGCGGGCCACCCGCGATCCGAACTGCTGCGACTCCCGGATCAAGGCCCGGGCGATGCCGTTGCACACGGCGCAGGGGTCGGGGAGGGCCGACGACGGCGAAGCAGCGACCGGGAGTTCGTGATCCTGCATCATCTTAACCTCCGCAGGAGTCATCAGTCCGGCGAAGAAGCCTCGACGGACGGTTACGGCGAACTCCATCGCCGGGGTCGATCTCACACCCGTTGCGTCCCGCCGGCAAATGGAATTTGTGCGCGGCTTGACAGGTTCCCTTTGTGCGCGGGATCATCCGCATGAAAGGCGATGGAGTTCGCCTAACCGCCCGAGGGGCTGATAACTCCTGTCTGAAGAAGAAAGGACGGGAGTTATGGAGGCGGTCCCCAATTCGTCGCCCTCCTCAACGAGATTCGCTCTCTGTCCATGTTGCCGGAGCGCTCACTCGAGTGACGTTCGAACCTGCGTGCGCTGCGGAGCGTCGATCGAGGCTTTCTCCAATCGGCCCTTCGTCGTCAAGCTGGTCGGCGCTCTCGACCATCCCATCGGCGACGTCCGCGGGCGCGTCGCTAGGCAACTCGGGGAGTTGGGAGGGCCGGAGGCACGCGAGACTCTCTTGCGGGTCGCAAACGACGATCACCCGTACCGGCCCTGCCCCGCTCTGCACGGCCTCGCTCGCCTGATCGACCGATTCCCGAATCTCCTGCCCATCGAATGGATGCGATTCGCGCGCGCGGACCGTCCCGTCTCAGTTCGCCTGGCGGCCGTCGAGATTCTCGACCGCTGCGGCCTGCGGGGCCGCGCGATTTTCCGAGACGTCCGAGGCTGATCGTGCGGCTTCTCGTCGTCTCCGACATTCACGCGAACTTCGAAGCGTTGCGCGCGATCCCGGACTCGTTCGACTACGTCCTATGTCTCGGCGATCTCGTGGACTATGGTCCGGAGCCGGAGGCCTGCCTGCAGTGGCTGCGCGACCGCGATGCTATCTGCGTTCGTGGCAACCACGACCAGGCCGTCGCGGCGCACGTTCCGTGCCGCGGCAACCCAGGATTGGCGCAAGAGGCGGAAGCGACGCGGCGGCTCTTTCAGGATCGGCTGCTCCCCGCCGACGCTTCCTATCTCGGCACCTTACCGTTCCAAACGCGGCTCCGCCTGGGAGGCATGCGCTTTCACCTGGTGCACGCGACGCCGTCCGATCCGCTTTACACCTACGTCCGGCCGGGCGACCGGGGTCGCTGGGCGCGCGAGCTCGAGCGCGTCTCGGCGGACGTCCTCCTGGTCGGTCACACGCATCTGCCGATGATCCTTCGGATCGGGGAGAAGACCGTGATCAATCCGGGCAGCGTCGGACAGCCGCGCGACGGGGATCCGCGCGCGTCGTTCGCCGTCATCGAGGACGGCCGGCCCCGCCTCGACCGCGTCGCCTACGACGTCGAGGCGACGGTGCGCCGTCTCGAGAAATCCGCCCTGTCGCCGAACGTCGTTCGGCACCTCTCGACACTGCTTCGAACCGGAACGTCGTGACGACGGTGCCCTCGACCGGTCCGACGGAGGAGGCTTCCATGCGCGGCCCGATTTCCCCGCCCCTCACCCAGGCGCATCCCTGGCACGGCGTCTCGCCGGCCGGTCCCGCCGCCGGGATCTTCAACGTCTTCGTCGAGATCGTTCCGACGGACACGGTCAAGTACGAGCTCGACAAGGTGTCGGGACATTTGCGGCTCGATCGTCCGCAGCTCCTTTCGAGCCTGTGCCCGACGCTCTACGGTTTCCTCCCCAGGACCTACTGCGGCCGTCGCGTCGCGGACCGATGCGCCGAGCGTACCGGAGTCGAAAGCATCGAGGGAGACGGCGACCCGATGGACGTCTGCGTGCTCACCGAGAGGCCGGTCGCCCAGGGGAACCTTTTCGTCCATGCCCGCCCGATCGGCGGTCTGCGAATGATCGACGGCAACCGGGCCGACGACAAGATCGTGGCGATTCTGGAGGCCGATGCCGCCTACGGCTCCTGGAGGGAGCTCGAAGACGTCCCGGGAGGCCTGATTGAGCGCGTTCGTCACTACTTCCTGAGCTACAAGCAGCGCCCGGATGCGCGGTCCCGAGGAGTCTCGATCGCGGAGATGTACGACCGCGAGGAGGCCCTCGAGGTCATCGCGCGAAGCATGGAAGATTATCGGGAGCGATTCGTCTCGCCCGCTGCCCTGGAAGTGCTCGAGCCTACCCAGGAGCATCGGTGACTCTCCGCCTCTTGCAGGCGTTGCCGCTCCCCGAAGGGGCCGTTCAGGAGTCCGTTGCCCGCCTTGGCGAGCTCAAGGAGGGGCCGGGCGCCCTCGGCGACGTCATTGCCCTCGGAAGCGATGCGGTGCCGTATCTCGGGTTGCTGCTGCGGGGACGCTCGGAATCCGTTCCGCAGCCCCGGTGTCTTGCGGCCCAGGCCCTCGGCGCAATCGGCGGCCCCGTCGCCTTCGAAATCCTGCTCCGCGCCCTGGAGGACAGCGCGTCCCGCGATCTCGAGCCGGTCGAACGCCTGGCCGAGGATGCGGTTTGCAATCGCATCGCCGAGAGCCTCTCGGGCTTCGACACCGAGGACGCCTCCGATGCGCTGCTCGCCGCTCTCCGCCGCCGGCCGCTCGCCGCTTGCGCCGAGGGCCTCGGACGTCTACGGGATGCCCGAGCCGTTCCGCGGCTCGTGGAGTGCCTCGAAGACGACTTCGCGCGCGATGCGGCGCGCAAGGCGCTCGCTGCGATCGGCGACCCGAGCGTCATCGCTCTGGCGCGGGCGCTTTTCTCGGACGACCCCGGCGGCCCCGAAGCCACGGCGGGAAACGCGGCGCGCGTTGCGGCCGTCGAAGCTCTCGAAGAGATCGGGAGCTCCGCGGCGGAAGAGGTGCTGGCCTCCGGTCTTTCGGTCTCGCGCCGGCCGGTAAGAATCGCTTCGGCGATCGCCCTGGCCGGTTCCGAGGAGCATGCCGATCGCTGCGCGCCGATTCTCGTCGAGGCGCTCGGAGGGCTCCGCGCCGGCGAGCGGGAGAGAGTCGCGCGGGCCCTGGCGACGCTCGGAGAGCCGGCGGAGATCGGCTTGGTCGGCGCCGTCTGGGCGACGTCGCGCGACGAGCGAGCGATTCTCCGCGCGATCGACGCCATCGCGATGCTGGACCGATTGAAGTCGAGCCGGGCGCTGCATTCCCTCGCGGGGCTCTCCCGCAGTCCGGAAGCTCGATTGCGGCGAGCCGCGGTCGCCGCGCTTTCCCGGATCCCCGATCCGGCGGCGGTGTCCGTTCTCGGGCGCTTCCTCGGCGATCCGGAGAGGGCGGTCCGGGGACGGACGCTCGCGGCCCTCGCCTCGAGGGGGCCCGCGGCCGCTCGGATGGTGGCCCGGGCGCTCGGGGATTCCGACCATCGATTGCGTCGTCACGCGGAGGCCGAGCTTCGGGCGATGGGAGACGCGGCCATGCCCGGGCTTCTCGCGGCGAGGGAGGATCTGCGATTCGCGGAGCGAGCTCCGATTTCTCGATGGCGGATCCGGCGCTCGGCCGGAAAGCTGATCCGCCGGCTTCGCCGGAGCCCCCGGGGCTCGCCGTGATCCCCGAGCGGGAGAGACCGCAGGCGCCGGCCGCGGAGGAATCGGGAGCGGAGACCCCGCGCGCGGACGCCGTGCGCGATGCCGGCGAGACGGCCCGGTGGACGAGGCCGTTCCACGGGGTTCTCTTCGCGAACGAAGCGGACGCGCCCCGCGCGGAGGCGCGGGAAGAACCGGATTTCTTCCACGACCTGCGGCTCGACTGCATCGTCGCCGCGATCACCGCGGGCCGCGAGGAATACGATCTGACGCCCTTCTTCTACGCGCCGCTCGACGACAGCGGCCAGGTCTCCTATCGCCAGGAAATCATGCGGGACCTGGAAGACCCGGCGGTCAAGCGAGCGATCGAGTCGTTCGCCGAGTGCATGCGGACCGTGCGCCGGTCGCTCGCGGTGGCGGCGAAAAGCTCTTACGATTTCGAAAGACAGCGCTGGTTGCTGGCCGCCGCCGAGACGTATGGCGATGGAGTCGAGCAACTGGACCGCGACCTCGGCGCCTTCAGGCTCGCCTCTCGCGGCCTGAGATCCTTTCGCTCGGCGCTCGGGGACTATGTCCGTTCGGAAGTCTTTCGTGGGCTCGCCCTCGAAGCGAGGGAGGTCGCGGGTGCCCTCGCGGCGATCCGGTACGGCATGTGGATTCGCGACGGCAGCGTGACCGTAGTCCGCGACGCCGGCGAGATCGACTACAGCGTCGCGGTGCAGGAAGCCTTCGCGAAGTTCCGCGAGGGCCGGGAACGAAGGTACGACTTCCGGTTCGGAGAGCGCCAGGGCATGGACCACGTGGACGCCGGGATCGTCGAGCGCGTGGCGCTTCTCTTCCCTGCGCCTTTCGACGCGCTCGCGCGGTTTGCCGGACGCCGCACCGAGTTCGTCGCCGTTCTCATCGCGAGGTTCGATCGCGAGATCCAGTTCTACCTTGCTGTTCTCGACTACGTCGGCCGCTTCCGGCGCGCCGGCTTGCCTTTCTGTTTCCCGACATTCTCGAACCCGGGGAAGGACATCGTCGTCCGGGATGCCTACGATCTGGCCCTCGCCGACCGGCTGCTCGCCGAGAACGAGCCGATCGTCCGCAACGACTTCCATCTCCGGGGCGCTGAGCGCTTCTTCGTCGTCACGGGTCCCAACCAGGGCGGGAAGACGACGTTCGCGCGAACTGTCGGACAGCTTCACTGTCTCGCGCGTCTCGGCTGCCCCGTGCCGGGACGCCAGGCCCGTCTGTTCCTTTGCGACCGGATCCTCACCCATTTCGGGCGCGAGGAGGAGATCGCCACGCAGCGCGGAGAGCTCGAGAACGATCTGGTGCGGGCCCGCGGCATCCTGGAGCGGGCGACGCCGAATAGCGTCGTGATCGTCAACGAGATCTTCTCATCGACGAGCGCGGAGGACGCGCTCTTTCTCAGCCGCGAGATCATGGACCGGCTCGCGCGACTCGATCTGGTGTGCGTCTGGGTGACCTTTCTCGACGAGCTCGCGGCCCTCGGCCGCAAGACGGTGAGCATGGTGGCCGCCGTCGACCCCACGGATCCGACGACGCGGACTTTCAAGGTCGAGCGCCGCCCAGCCGATGGGCTGGCGTACGCCCTGGCGATCGCCGAGAAGCATCGGGTCACCGAGCGCTGGTTGAAGGAGCGCCTTCCGTCGTGAAGGCGCACCTGATGAACCGGGATCGCGATTTCGACGCGCAGCCGGCGAAGCCCTGGAACCAGGACGCCCTCGTGCAGGACCTCGCACTGATGCCGCTCGTTCATGCGATGGCGCGCGGCGACGAATTCGTCCAGGGAGTGGCGATGGCAGCGCTCCTGGCGGAGGGCGGCTCCGACCGCGAGACGATCCTTTACCGGCAGGCCGTCGCCCGCGACGCGCTGAGCAACGCGGCGGTCGTGCGGCAACTCTACGATTTGTCGGTCGAGGCCCTCGAGGGCGCGCGCCGCCGGTCCTTCGGGATGTCGAGCCACTATCCGTCGTCCACGCTCTACGGCGCCCTCGACATGATGCAGATGTTCGTCGGCTACCTGCGCCGACTGCGCGATTTCTCTGCCGCGCAGACCTCGCGCTTCGGTTCGGAGGGCTTTCGGAATCTGTTCGCGATGCTGGAGCGTGAACTTGCCGAGGATTACGTCGCGCGGATCGAGGGCTTCGTCGCCGACTTGAGGTTCCGCCGCGGGGCGCTCGTGAGCGCCGAGCTGGGCCCGGGCAACGTGGGCCGCAATCTCGTCCTCCGTAAGCCTCGCGTCGATACGCGCCGGTGGCTGGATCGGTTGTTCCATCGCGAATCGGACGCCTATACCTATCGACTGCCCGAGCGGGACGAGGCGGGAGCTCAGTCGCTCTCGAACCTGAGGAACCGCGGCATCCATCTGGCGGCGACGGCGCTCGCGCAGTCGGCCGACCACGTCGAAAGTTTCTTCCGGACGCTGCGGGCCGAGCTGGCATTTTTCGTCGGCTGCTCGAATCTGCACGAGCAATTGGCATCTCTCGGCGTTCCGACCGGTTTTCCCGATCCGGCCTCCGCCCCGCGAAGCCTGCGTTTCCGGGAGCTTTCCGACCCCTGCCTCGCGCTCGAGACGGGGCATCGGGTCGTCGGGAGCACGGCCGCCGCCGACGGGAAGGACCTCGTGGTCATCACCGGCGCGAATCGAGGCGGCAAGTCGACGTTCCTGCGCAGTATCGGCGTCGCTCAGCTGATGATGCAGAGCGGCATGTTTGTTGCCGCCGAAGCGTTCGAGGGGGAGACGTGTCGCGGCGTGGTCACTCACTTCAAGCGTGAAGAGGATGTGTCGCTCGAGAGCGGCAAGTT
>DATBFU010000092.1:0-57534 GCA_036558325.1 Thermoanaerobaculia bacterium
GTGCCCGAGATGAGGCTGAACGTGTAAGGCGTATTGCCGCCCGTCGCGGACACGCTCGCGGCATACGGCGCGCCGACGACGCCGGCCGGCAACGCCGCGGCCGGGAAGTTGACGGGGCTCGCCACGCGGATGGCGAGATCCCTCGAGCTCGTGCCCGAGGCCGAGTCGAAGATCTTGACCGTGAAGACGGTCGTGCCGGGCGGGCCCGTCGGCGTGCCCGTAATCTGGCCGGTGCCGAAGAGCGAGAGTCCGGGCGGAGGCGGGCTCGTGGAATCCCACGAATAGGCCGGCGTCCCGCCGGCGCCTGCCAGCGAGGCGGTATACGGCACGCCGATGACGGCGTCGGGGAGCGACGACGTCAGGATCTGCAGTCCGCCCGTGATCGTCGTGTTGCCCGGACCGACCGCAACCGGAGTGTTCGTCGGATCATTCGTGTTGGCGGCCTGCGTCACGACGACCGGAGCGATCTGTGTCAGCCCGTTCGGAAGCGGCGTGTCGCTGAAAGCGCGCAGGATGATCGTCGCCGATTCCTTCGGCTTGAGCGTCACCGTCGCGTTGCCGATGGACCCGTCGAAGATCGCCGGATCGTGCAGGTTGGAGCCCGGCGGCAGGAAGACGGGGTTGACGACGTTGGTCAGAAGTATCTCGTGGTCCTGCTCGAAGAGCTGGCAGTCGAGCACGGCCGGAGTCTTGTAGGTCTTCGTGATGATGAGCTGAATCTTCACGCCCGGAGGCGCGTTGCCGACGAGCGCGATCCGGTACGACGCGGACGTGTTCGCGTCGCTCGACACCTCATACACCGTGTCCGAGACGCTCTGGTTGGTCACGTTGGGATTGGTCGGATCCACGTTCGTGACGTTGGGGTTCGTCACGTTGGGGTTGGTGACGTTGGGATTGGTCACGTTCGGGTTCGCGGGGTTCAGGCTCGCAATGTCCGCGTTTGTGACGTTCGGGTTCGTGACGTTGGGGTTCGTCACGTTCGGGTTCGTCACGTTGGGATTGGTCACGTTCGGGTTCGTCACGTTGGGATTTGTGACGTTCGGATTCGTCACGTTCGGATTCGTCACGTTCGGCGTGTAGATCTCGATCGTTCCCGGGTCCTCGCTTCCGCCGTCCGGCGGCACCAGGCCGGGCGCGGTCGCGTCGCTGTTCAGCACGAGGAAGCCGGTCAGGCCGTTCACGACGAGCGGACCGCCGAGCGAAGAAGTCTCCGCGATGTCGACGGTGATGTTCGCCGTCGGGCTCGACGACGTCGCAAACACCGACCGCGACGCCACGGAGTGCGCCGCCACGGCCAGATCGAGCGTCGTCACGACGGGCGACGGCGCGGCGAGCGGCTGGTTGGTGCCGGCGGTGAACGACGCCCATCCCCCGGCGGGCTGGGTCTGGATCACGAGCCGGAACGTGCGATCGAAATTGGACAGGTTCTGCGCCACGACCGCGAAGGCGCGCTGGAGTGTCGTCGAGAGCGGCTTCGAGTTCTGCGGGGATGAGAAGAGGAAGTCCTGCGTGATGAGAGCGCCATAGATGTTCTGGTTGCGGCTCCCCGCGTACGGCGCGAGACACGGCGGCACCGTCGAGCCGTCGTAAACGCTCGTGCCGTTGTTGGCCGCCGAGAACGGCGGCGTGTATTGCGTCCAGTCCACCTCGCCGGTCGCCGCGTTGTACGGCGGAACGACGTCCTGATTGCTCGTCCAGATCGCGAACTGGGAGCTCGACTTCGCGTTGCCGGTATTGAAAGTCCACGGCCCGCCCGGAGACGACTGCACGAACGCCACGCCGAGGACGTCGATGTAGTCGCTGAAGAACGGAACGGTGCCCAGGCTGAACATCCGCAGATTGGGAGGATTGACCTGCAGCTGCTGGAGCGCCCCGATGCTTCCGACTTCGTCGCCGCGCGTCCCGAACTTGTAGTTGGAGAGCCTCTTCTTCGTGAAGGCCGGGACGGCGCCGGGGCCCGCCTGGGCCAGGCGCATGTCGAGCGTGTGCCGACGCAGCGTCAGCGCGGGATATACCGTCACACCGTCCGGCGTGAAGGCCGTGTCGACGATGAAGGGCGTGAAAACCGGAGCGCCCGCGAGAAGCGGCGGATTCGTCAACGGGGTCTCGCCCGCGCACGGAGCCGACGGCGTCGGGTTTTCGGTGCACGTGGAACGCGTCTCGAGCTCGAAGCGCCCGAGCGCGTCGGGCTTCGGGTACCCGGGGACCGCGTCGAAGAGACCGAGCGTGTGGTCGAGACGCAGGTCGTAATAGACGACCGTGATTCGCCCGCCGTTGAACGTCACCTGCGGCATGAACTGATGGCCTCGGCTGAACGAGTTGTTCGGGTTCGCCTCGTCGACGACCGCACCGTCGTCCACGAACGTCGGCGTCGACCAGGACGTCCCGTCGTAGGTCGAGAGCATGATCCGCCCGTCGCCGTTGAGCGCCTTGCGCTGCGCCCATGCCAGATAGACGCGGCCCGAGCCGTCGATCGCGAGCGACGGATAGGCGCGCGTTCGGAAGGATCCTTCGGTCGTGCCCTGGTCGAAGAAACTCTCCGCGAAAGGCGTCGTGTACGGGTCGAGCGCCTTGACGGCCATGACGGGTCCGGCCATCGTTCCTCCGCCCGTGACCTTGACCACGTTGATCGCGTCGGGCTGGTAGCCCGCCTGGCCGAAAATCCCGACCGCGATCTGACGCCACGCGACGAACACGTTGCCCGTCGTGGGATCCACCGCGATCGAGGATCCCTGGTTGAGCTGCTGCGACGCGGTCGAGAGCGGCAGAGCCGCTCCCCAGGTCTGGCCACAGTCGCTCGAGGTCCGGAGAAAGATCCTGCCGGTGCTCCCGGTGAAGGAGGAGTAGGCCACGTAGACCCTTCCCGCCGGGATCGTCTGGGCGACGGAGCCCCCGCCCTGCGGAACGTTGAGCGAGCACGGCGCGAGATCTCCGCGCGCCGTGTCCACGGCCATCGTCGGCTTGTCGATGACGGCCGACGCGGTCGTGTCCTCGACCTTCGAAACACCGACGAAGCGGATGGGGTCGGCCGACTGCGTCGCGTCCCCGTTCTCTTTGTTGTTGAGATCGATGAGCGTCGCGACGAAGAGCGCGCCTTCCGTGGGATTGGTGTCCGGGTCGGTCGCGCGGTCGAAGACGATGCCGGCGTAATGGAAGAGGCCGGCGACGCCCGCCCGCACGACGGGGTCGGCGCCCGCGCCGAAGACCTGACCGGGCGGGAGGCCGAGCGCGCTGCGAAACGCGTTGCCTTCCGGGGAGTGATCCTGCGGGAAGCCCGGCAGGAGCGTGCTCTGCCAGGTCTGTCCGCCATCGAACGACTTGAAGAGGCCGAGCCACGCGTCTCCCGCATATTCCTCGTCGTCCGAAACCGCGGGGAACGGGATGTCGACGGATCGATAGTCGTTCGCGCCCGCGATCAGGTGCTGCGGATTGCGGGTCGAGAAGGCCCCCGACCCCTCGTTCTGCCGATTCAGGAACGGGTCGCCGCCAGGCCAGCTCGTGCCGGACACCATGTTGACGCTCACGCCCGGCTGCGGGTTGACGCTCACCGGATTCGCGCAGGCCGCCGTCGTCGAGAGCGCGATCCAGAACCCGAATCCGAGCGGCGAGCGCTTGTCTGTCCAGAAAATGGCCGCCGGATTCGGACCCTTGACGGTCGGCGAGGCGAACGTCGTGTCGGCATTGGGCGCCGCGGTTCCCGTGCCCTGCTGCAGGACGAACGGGTTCCAGCTGATCGGGTCCGTGCCGGAGATCGGAATGCCGTACACCTTCCATGTGAAGGGCACCGCGAAGGAGTTCGAGTTGTGCACCTTCCAGACGCGGGCGACGGCCGGGTCCTCCGAGCACTTCGACGTGAGGACGAGCGGGATGACGGGCGTCGGCGTGGGAGTCGGCGTACGCGACGGCGTCCGGGTGATCGTCGGCGTCTTGGTCTTCGTCGGGGTCGGCGTCCGCGTCTTCGTGGGCGTCGGGGTCTTCGTCTTCGTCGGCGTGGGAGTCTTGGTCGGCGTCTTCGTCGGGGCGGCCTCGAGCGACACGGCGCCGATCCAGGCGGCGAGAACGGCCGGAATGGCGAGGCGAATGAAACGCGAAGCCGGGGCACCGGTCGTCATGCGAACCTCCCTCGCCAGGGACAAACGCGCTCTCACGGCGGAACGACCGTTCTCCGGCGGCCGCCGTCGGATTGTGCTGGAGCGACCAGTCTTGGGTTTCGCCGCGGGTGAAGTCAAGCCCCGATCCGGCCTACGCCGGCGGGCGCAGAGTGCCTCGACCGATTTCCGGTGGCGCTCCGTCTTGGCGCCCGGCCGGCCGGGCGGTCGCTCTCATATTTTGGCAGCCTGCTAAACTGCTGACGGCGAAAGGGAGGACCATGGCCGCCGAAGTCATCATGCCCCAGATGGGCGAGTCGATCGCCGAGGGAACGATCACGAAATGGCTGAAGAAGGTGGGAGATCCCGTCAAACGGGACGAGCCCATCTTCGAGATCTCGACCGACAAGGTTGACGCCGAGATCCCCTCGCCCGTCGCCGGGACGCTCGTCGAGATCAAGGTTCCCGAGGGGCAGACCGTCGCGATCAACACCGTCGTCGCGCTGATCGGCGAGGCCGGCGAGAAAGCCGCCGCCGCTCCGGCTCCTGCGGCCCCGGCACCGGCCCCGAAACCGGCCGCCGCCGCGCCGGCCTCCGCACCGCCGGCCCCCGCGCCGCCGGCTCCTCCGGCGGCAGCGGCCCCGGAGCGGGAAGCGAAACCCGAGCCTCGACCCGCTCCCGCGCCGTCCGCTCCCCCGCCGCCGCCGGCGGCACCGCCGACCGCACCGACCGCCGCGACCGGGCGCGTCGAGTCGTTCGAGGAGCGCGTGCGCCAGCGCTCGTCACCGCTCGTGCGCAAGATCGCCGCCGACCACGGCGTGCAGATCGCCGAGATCGAAGGGACCGGGATTCACAGCCGCGTGACGAAGAACGACATCCTGTCCTACATCGAGAACCGCAAGACGGGCGCCGCGGCCGCTCCGGCCCCGGTCGCGACTCCCGCTCCCTCTTCGCCCCCCGCGCCCGAGGCGCCCGCGCCGTCCCGGCCGGCCCTCGCCACGACCGATCGCGACGAGGTCGTCGCGATGTCGAGAATCCGCAAGATCACCGCCGAGAGCATGACGCTCTCCAAGCGCACCTCCGCGCACGTGACGACGGTCTTCCACGTCGACTACACGAACGTCGCGCGGCTTCGGGATCAGAACAAGGAAGCGTTCCTCGCGAAGAACGGCGTCAAGCTGACCTACCTCCCCTTCATCTTCCGCTCGGCCATCCAGGCCCTGAAGGAGTTCCCGCAGGTCAACGCGTCGATCGACGGCGACAACATCGTCTACCACAAGGACGTCCACCTCGGCATGGCGGTCGCCCTCGACTGGGGCCTCATCGTGCCGGTCATCAAGAACGCCGACGAGAAGTCGATCCTCGGCCTCGCACGCGCGACTCAGGACCTCGCGGAGCGCGCGCGATCGAAGAAGCTCAAGCCCGAAGAGATCCAGGGCGGCACCTTCACGGTGACGAACCCGGGAGTCTTCGGGTCGCTCTTCGGGACGCCGATTATCCCGCAGCCTCAGGTCGCGATCCTCGGCGTGGGCACGATCGAGAAGCGGCCGGTCGTCGTGACCGACGAGCACGGCAACGACGCGCTCGGAATCCGGACGGTCGGCTACCTCGCTCTTTCTTTCGACCACCGTCTCATCGACGGCGCCGACGCCGACAAGTTCATGGCGTCGGTCAAGAAGACGCTCGAGAAGGGAGAGTTCGACCTCGGGTAGCGGCGGAACGCTCTGCCTCATCGCGGCGCTGGCGGCGCTCGCCGCGGCAGCGTTCTTTCTTCGGATCGCCGTTCGGCGGCCCTCCTCGAATTTTGCCGTGCTTTCGGGCGGCGCACTGGGCCTGGCGAGCACCGCCGTGTCGCCTCTGATCTTGCTGGTGCCCCTGTTCGCCTATCCGCTGTTCGACGATCGCAACCCGTTTCGTGCTCGCGTGCACCTCGTCGCGTCCGCCCTGATCGGATTCTCGTTGCCGTGGCTCGCGTGGCGACTGGGCCATGCCTGAGTCCTCGAGCGAGCGCCCCCGACAGGCATCACTTTCCAACTGGCTTCGATCCGCGCGGACAGCCGCCTACTGGCTCGCGTCTCCCGTCGACTGGGCCGTCCGCCGCCCCGGGCCAAGCAGCGCGCTGCCGCCTCTCTGGCTGCGCCGGCACGCCGGGGCGCCTTCGCAGTTTCGAAAATCGGCGCAAGACATGGCGGCCCTTCTCGACAGCCTCCATCTCCCCAACGGAACGGACGACGTTCTCGACGTCGGCTGCGGCGCCGGAGGCATGGCCGGTGAGCTCTCACGGCGAATGGGTCCGAACGCCCGGTACGTCGGCTTCGACGTTCACGCGCCGTCGATCCGCTGGTGCCGGGAGTTCTTTCGCGACGATCCGCGGCTTTGCTTCGAGCTCGCCGACGTCGCGCCGCCCGACGGCCTCGGATCGGCGGGATCGGCGGCCGCCCCTTACCGGTTTCCGATGCAGAGCGGCGGCGCCGGCTTCGTTCTCGCGAAATCGCTCTTCACGCATCTCCTCGAGCCGGAGGCTCGCCACTACCTGCGCGAGATCGGAAGAACGCTCAAAGGAGGCGAGGGGCACGGAGCGGTCGTCACGGCCTTTCTCTTCGACGCGCGCTCGTTCGCTTCCGAGCGCGCGCGCCGCGTCTTTCGGCACGGCGGCGAGCGCGTGCGGTGGCGCCGCTTCTACCGGCCGACGGCCGCGGTCGCGTACGACCGTTCGCTCTTCGAAGAAATGGTGCGCGAGGCCGGGCTGCGCGTCCTTTGGACGTCCCTTCATTTCTATCCGGGCTCCGATCGGCTCCGCGCGCAGGACATCCTCCTGCTCGGCCACTGACCGCCGCGAAGAGACCGGCGCGGTACACTTTCCGACGATGCAGACTCTGGCCGAACGGCGCGCGATCGAGGTCCGCTGGCTCGGCCGGATCGCCTACGCCGACGCCCACGCGCTCCAGCTCCGGGCGGCCGAGCAGGTCAAGGCCGGCGGGGACGAAACGCTCCTCCTCCTCGAGCACGAGCCGGTCTTCACGCTCGGCCGCAACGCGTCGCGCGGAGACGTTCTCTTCACGCCGGCGCGCTGCGCGGAGCTCGGCATCGCGGTCCTCGAGAGCGATCGCGGCGGCAAGGTCACGTACCACGGCCCCGGGCAGCTCGTGGGCTACCCCGTCGTCGATCTCGACCCGGACCGCCGCGACGTCAAGCGTTACGTGACGGACCTCGAGGAAGTCCTCCGGCGCACGCTCGCCGATTTCGGCATCCGCGCCGAGCGCTCGCCGGTCCGCGAGCGCATCTCATCGCTCTGGGTCGGCAACGACAAGATCGCCGCGATCGGCATCCACATCTCGCGCTGGGTGACGACGCACGGCTTCGCCCTGAACGTGACCAACGAGCCGCTGCCCTTCTTCGCCGGCATCGTGCCCTGCGGCATCACCGACGGCGGCGTCACGACGATAGAGCATCACCTCGGACGCGCTCCGGCGCTCTCGGACGTCGCCGCGCGTGTCTCCGTCCATTTCGGGGCCGTCTTCGGCCGGGAGATAATTCGGGCGTGAGCGCCGAGCTCCCGACCCTGCCGACGCTTCCACCGGCGTCCGAAAAGCCTCTCCGCCTCCAGCGCCCGGAGTGGTTGAAGATCCGCGCCAACACGACCGGCGAATACGAGCAAGTGCGCCGGATGATGCGGCGCCTGTCCCTCGTGACGGTCTGCGAGGAGGCGCGCTGCCCGAACATCCACGAGTGTTGGGCGCGCGAGCGCACGGCGACGTTCATGCTGATGGGCGACATCTGCACGCGCCACTGCGGTTTCTGCGCCGTGGGCAAGGGCAAGCCGGGCGCGCTCGACCCGCAGGAGCCCGAGCGCGTGGCCGAGGCCGCGGCGGAGCTCTCCCTCTCGCACGCGGTCGTGACGTCGGTCAACCGCGACGACCTCGAAGACGGCGGCGCGGCGCACTTCGCCGAGACGATCCGCGCGATCCGCCGCCGGCTGCCCGGCTGCACCGTCGAAGTGCTGATCCCCGACTTCCGCGGCGACGGCCGGGCGCTCGAGACGGTCCTCGCCGAGGAGCCCGAGGTCCTGAACCACAACACGGAGACCGTTCCGCGCCTCTATCGCCGGGTGCGCCCGGACGCGAGATACGAGCAGTCGCTCGAGCTGCTCGCGCGGGCGGACGCGCACCGGCGCCGGACCGCCTCCTCGGCGAAGATGAAGACGAAGTCCGGCCTGATGGCGGGCCTCGGCGAGACGTTCGACGAGCTCCTCGCGACGCTCGCGGACCTGCGCGCCGCCGGCTGCGACATCGCGACCGTCGGCCAGTACCTCCAGCCCTACGAGAAGCGCCTGCCCGTCGAGCGGTACTACACGCCGGAGGAGTTCGAGCGGCTCCGCGTCGAGGGCGAGGCAATGGGATTCTTGCGCGTCGAGTCGGGGCCGCTCGTCCGGTCCTCGTATCACGCACGCCGCGCGCTCGAGGCGCCGGTCGCGTGAGGCGCCTCGTCGGCGCGGCGGTTCTCGCCGCACTCTCGGCATCGTCCTCTCTCCCCGCGCAGACCCGCGGCGCCGAGCTGACGCGCGAGCAGAAGCCCGTCTATCCCGACGCGCTCCAGAAGGCGGCCGGCCAGGGCAACGCCGTCCTCATCGGCCGCATAGACAAGACCGGCGCCGTCCAGGACCCCCGGGTCGTCTGGACGACCCACGAGCAGCTCGTCGAGCCGACCCTGACCGCCGTTCGAGCCTGGGTGTTTCGCCCGGCGCTCAAGAACGGCCAGCCGGTTGAGATCGCCGCCAACATCGTGTTCCCGTTTCGCGTTCGCGACGACAAGGGCCGGGCTTCGGGCTTTCTTCCCGGCCCCGCGATCTCGGAGCTCGCGGTCTATCCTGCGGACGGGTCCGGCCGGAAGTCCGCTCCGGAGGGTTTCCCCATCAAGAAGGGCGTCGATGCCCGGGTCCGCGTCGAGACCTCGATCGACCTGCCTCCCGTCGAGTCGGCGCGCAAGGTCGCGGTCCGCGTCGAGGCCGTATCGCCGACGGGATCGAAGGCGACCGTGTTCGAGGACTCGGTGACCGTCCCCGGAAAAGGGACGTCGATCAAGACGCCGTTCAGCATCCCGGTCGGCAGGGACTGGGAGGATGGGATCTGGATGCTGCGCTTCCAGGTCGACAAGAAGAGCGCGGGCATGGGGCAGTTCTGGCTCGCGGCCGATCCGGATCGCTTCGACTTCGCGGCGGCGCTGAAGAAGAAGTAGTCCGCGGAGCGGACGCCATGGCGGAAAACATCCTCCGCGTCGGCACCGCCGGCTGGTCCTACGAGGACTGGTCCGGCATCGTCTATCCGGGCCGGCCGCCTCGCGGCTTCGACCGACTCGCCGCGATGGCCGCGCTCTTCGACTCCAACGAGATCAATTCGACTTTCTACCGCATCCCGGACGCCCGGCAGACCGCCGACTGGGCGCGCCGCGTCGACTTCAACGCGCGTTTCCGTTTCACCGCGAAGCTCTTCCGGGGGTTCACCCACGAGAAGGAGCCCGGCGCCGGCGACGGGAAGGCGTTCCGGGAAGCGATGCATCCGCTCGTATCCGAAGGGCGGCTCGGCGCCGTGCTCGTGCAGTTCCCGTACTCGTTCCACGGGACGGCGGAGAATCGGACGCGACTCGTCTCGCTCCTCGAGAAGCTCGAAGGGCTCCCGCTCGCCGTCGAGTTCCGCCACGACTCGTGGGACAGCGACGGGACCGCCCGGCTCCTTTCCGAGCGCGAAGCGGCCTTCGTCAACATCGACCAGCCGGATCTGCCCGGCAACCTGCGGCCGACCAACCGCGTCACGTCGTCGATCGCGTACTACCGCTTCCACGGACGCAATACGCCGAAGTGGTTCGGCCCGGACACTTCGAACGTCGAGCGCTACAACTACCTCTATTCGCCCGACGAGCTCGCACCCTGGCTCGAGCGCATCCGGGACGGCGCGCGCCGCGCGGCGGAGCGGGCCGCGGCTTCGTCGCGCGACGGCGGCGCCTACGCGATCCTCAACAACCACTTCCGCGGCCAGGCCGTGGCGAACGCGCTGGAGCTCCAGGAAGCGCTCACCGGGAGACGTCGCCCGGCGCCCGACTCGCTCTTCGAGACCTATCCGGCGCTCGCCAAGGTCGCGGACCGCGCGGCGGCCGGGCAGCGGAGGCTCTTCTAGAGAGCTTACGAGCTCTCGGAGCGTCCGAAGTCGCGGATGTCGCGGAAAGGCGTCTGCCGGTCGCGAAAGTCGGGGCGGTAATAGCGATTCGAGGTCTCGAGCTCCTGCTGGAAACCCTGCTCGAGACCTGCCGCCTCGAGCGCCGCGAGCGCTTGCTCCCACTCGCCCGCCGTGATCGAGCGATTGAGCGCCGCGTACTTCTCGGAGGAGGCCGCGCGATGGATCGGGTAGTACTGCGCCATGAGCGAGATCGCGACCCGCGGCGAAAGCGCCTCGGCGATCCAGGAGAGCGAATCCGATACTCCCGCCACGCCGTTCGGGAGGACGAGCACGCGCACGAGGAGCCCGCTCCGGAGCAGCCCTTCGTCGTCGAAATCCAGGCGAGCGCCCTTCTGGCGGTACATTTCGACGAGTGCTTCGCGGGAGCGCTCGGCGTAGTCGGGCACCTTGGAGTAGGTCCAGCCCATCGCCGAGTCGGCATACTTCAGATCCGGAAGGTAGACGTCCACGATGCCTTCGAGAAGGCGGAGCACCTCGACGGAGTCGTAGGCATTCGTGTTGTAAACGATCGGGAGGCGGAGACCGCGCTTTGCCGCGAGCAGCACCGCGCGCGCCACCTGCGGCGCGTAGTGTGTCGGCGAGACGAACCCGATGTTGTGGCAGCCTCGCCCCTGGAGCTCGAGCATCATCTCCGCCAGACGCTCGACCGGGACCGAGTTGTCCTTCTGCGCCGCGTAGTCCTGGCTGATCTGGAAGTTCTGGCAGTAGACGCATCGCAGGTTACAGTTGCCGAGGAAGATGTTCCCGGCGCCGCGCGTGCCCGAGAGCACCGGCTCCTCTCCGAAGTGCGGCGTCCAGGCCGACACGACCGGGTCGGCGCCCGACGCGCAGGAGGCGAGAACGCCGGCGAGCCGGTCGTTGCCGCAGTTGCGGGGACAGACCGTGCAGGACGAGAGCAACCCATACAAGCGCGCGACGCGCTCCTCGAACTCGCCCGAGGCGAGGAGTGCGAGATAGCCGGGCTCGGACATGCGCGGCCAGCTTAGCATTCGGCCGTGCCCGAGAGCTTCGCGAGCCGCCGCCTCCGCTGGGTCTTCAACCTCATCCCGGCCTATCGCGGGACCGGCGCGCGCGTGATGTATGTCGCGGCGGACTTCCGCGAGGTGCGCGTCGAGCTGCCGCTCTCGTGGCGCACGCGCAACTACGTCGGGACGATTTTCGGCGGCAGCCTCTACGGCGCCGTCGATCCCGTCTACATGATCATGCTCATCAAGATCCTCGGGCCGGACTACACCGTTTGGGACAAGGCCGCGACGATCCGGTTCCTCCGACCCGGACGCTCGACGCTCTTCGCCAGGTTCGTGCTCGGCGAGGAGGAGATCCGCGCGATCCGCGATCTCGCCGAACGCCATCCCTCGATCGATCGCGTCTATCGCGTGGACCTGGCAGACGCGCAGGGCACGGTCCACGCGAGCGTCGAGAAGACCGTGTACATCCGGAAGAAGGGCGGAAACGACCCGGTCTAGAGGCTGCGAATCGCTTTGAGCGCCGGCTCGAGCGCCTGCCGGCTCTCGAAGAAGCCCGCCCACGGATCCTTCTTCGCGAGCCGCTTCCCGAAATTGCCGATGTGAAACTGCGCCGGCGCGAGCGTCGGCTTCACTTCCGACCACGCGAGCGGCGTCGAGACGGGCGCGCCCGGCGCGTGGCGCGCCGAGTAGGGTGCGACGACGGTCTGCGCGAACCCGTTGCGAAAGGGGTCGAGGTAGACGCGGCCCTTTCGCGCCGCGATGCGCGTCTCCATCGTCAGCTCCTTCGGAAAGGCCTGCGCGAGCCGTTGCCCCAGCCGGTCGGCGAACTCGCGGACGTCGTCGGAGTCGGGTCCGGGACGGATGGGCACGAAGACGTGCATTCCCTTCTTCCCGGAGGTCTTGGGAAAGGAGACGAGGTTGAGCGCGTCGAGCGCCTGCTTCAACTTCAGGCCGGCGCGGGCGGCGTCGGCGAACTCGCCCGAGTCGGGGTCGAGATCGAAGCACACCCAGTCGGGCCTGCGCGGCGCCTGTTTCCGCGCGTTCCAGACGTGCACCGCGATGCAGCCGAGGTTCGCGAGCGCGAGCTGTGTCACGAGCTTTCCGCCCACGACGTAGTTCGTCGTCCCCTTCTCGTGCTGGATGCGCTGCGTCGGCGTGTCGGGCGGCATCCCGGGCGGCTTCTCCTTCTGGTAGAAACAGGCGCCGGCGAGCCCGTCCGGACATCGCTCGAGCGAGAGAAGCCGGTCCGCGACGTAAGGCTCGAGCGCGTCGAAGACTTCCATGTAGAAGCGCAGAAGGTCGAGCTTCGTGTAGCCCTCGTCCGGCCAGAAGACCTTGTCCGGGTTCGAGATCGAGAGCGGAACGCTCGGAAGCGCGGTCCCGACCGCCGCCTTCGGCGGTTCTGTCCTCGGTCTCGTCGGCTTCGTCGGCGTCGTCTTCGACTCCGACTTCGGATTCGACTTCGGATTCGACTTATGCGACTTCGCCTTCGACTTCGACATCGCCTTCGGCCTGGGGCTCATGGCAGGTCCTTCGGCAGCACGACGTCGGAGGGCTTCTTGTCGTCGCGCAGGCCGAGGAAGACCGGCTGCCGCAGGCGCGCGTCGTGCGTCCATTCCTGGAAAGCGACCTGCGCGACGAGGCGCGGCTCGAGCCAGGTGGCGCCCTTGATGCGGGGCGGGTCGGAAAACGGAGAGGCCGTGCGGACGAGCGGACGGAATCCACGGTGGAGGGTCGCGAGCGTCTTCTGCGAGTAACCGGTGCCCACGCTGCCGACGTAGCGCAGCTCCTTCCCGCGATGCGCGCCGAGCAGCAGCGCGCCGAAGTGCGTCCGGGTCCCGGCGGGCGGCGTGTAGCCGCCGATGACGAACTCCTCCTCCTGGTGGACCTTGACCTTCAACCACCGCGTCGAGCGCCCCTCGAAGTACGGCGACGCGGCGTCCTTGGCGACCATTCCCTCGAACCCTTTCTTCCGGGCGACCGCGAACGCCTTCCGGCCGTCGTCGCCCAGGCGCCGCGACGCGAAGAGCCGGTCGGATCCCGCGATCGCGGCTTCGGCCGCGGCCCGCCGCACCGAGAGCGGCTCCTCGCGCAGATCCTTTCCGTTGCGGTACAGACAGTCGAAGACCGCGAAGACGACGGGTGATTCGCCCTGCTGCAGGAGCTGGAAGCGCGACACGAGGCGCTTGTCGAACGCGACCGCTTCTCCGTCGAGAAGGAGGGTCCGATCGGGAAGGGCCGCGACCGCACGCGCCACGTCGGCGAAGGAGTCGGAGCGGTCCTTTCCGTTGCGGGAGAGAAGCGTCACGCGACCGCCCTCCTTGTAGGCCAGGATGCGATAGCCGTCGTATTTCTCTTCATAGACCCATCCCGGCCGGTCGAACGGCTCGTCCACGAGCGTGGCCAGCATGGGAGAGACACGAAACGGGATGCGGTCCGCGCCCCGCTTCACGAGAACGCTTTCTTCTTCGAATGCCAGACGGACTTCTTCCGCGACGTCTTCGCGGGCGCGAGCAGCTTCGGGTTCTTCAGGATCTCCTGCAGAAGCGCCGGCGGATCTCCGTCGGCCGCCTTCTCGACGTTGCCTCCCTCGTCGCGCGCGATCTCGACGAGCAGTCGGTCGGAGACGATGGACCGCGGGGCGAGGTCGGCGATGTCCTCGCGGCTCGCCCACTCGTCGCGGTGCTTGATCAGGAGCCAGGCCGGCTTCGAGCCGCCCTGGCGTCCGCGCGTACGCACGAGCACCCATCCGCCGTGAAGCTTCTGGCCGTCGAGGGAGAGCTTCAGCTCGCCCTTTCGGAGTGCCTCGTCCACGTCCGGCGACTCGGGCAGCCAGGTGCCGTGATCCCAGATCATCACCGTCCCGCCGCCGTACTCGCCTTCCGGGATGATGCCTTCGAACTTGTTGTACTCGATCGGGTGGTCCTCCACCTGCATCGCCAGGCGTTTGACCGACGGATCGTAGGACGGCCCCTTCGGCACGGCCCACGACAGCATGACGCCCTTCCATTCGAGCCGGAAGTCGTAGTGGAGCGCGGTCGCCCGATGCTTCTGAACGACGAACGCGAGCGACTTGCCGCGGCGCGGCTTCGGCGCCTTCGCGCCGGCCGGCTCCGACGTCACGTCGAAGCGGCGCTTGCGGCGGTACTCGGCGAGCGGCTTGCCCCTCGACTTGTCCTTTACACTGTTGCTCAACGTGCGCGACATTCTGGCATGGGCCGTGACGGTCGAGGCCCTGGGGCTGGCCGTCTTGCCGGCGCTGCGCCTGTTCTTCGGCAATCGCCGCGACGCGGCGCTCCTCTCACGTCCCATCGGCCTCGCGACCGTCGTCTACCTGGCCTGGGCGGGCACGCTCCTGCCGGGAATCCCCTTCGACCGCCGGCTCCTTCTGATCGCGATCGTCGCCGTCGGCGCCGCCGCGTGGGGCGTCGCGCGCCAGCGCCTCCCCAAGGACGGCGAGTCCCGTCTCTGGGGACCGCAGGAGCGGCGCGCCGCGCTCTGGTTCTGGGCCTCGACCAGTGTCTTCCTCGTCATCCGCGCGGCGGTGCCCGAGATTCTGGGCGCCGAGAAGTTCATGGATCTCGCCTTCTTCAACTCCATCGCGCGGCACGGCGCCATGCCGCCCCTCGATCCGTGGATGTCGGGAAAGACGATCAATTACTACTACTGGGGGTATCTGCTCGCGGCGTCGCTCGCGAAGATCGCTTCGGTCACGCCCTTCGTCTCCTACAACCTGTCGGTCGCGACCTTCGCCGGCTATTCGTTCGTCGCCGCCGCCGCGCTCGGCTTCCGGCTCGCCGAGGGTCGCCGCGTCGCGGCGCTCGCGTCGGGATTCGTGGCCGTCTTCGCCGGAAACGTGCAGGGAGCGATCGACGCCGCGCGGGCGCCCTTCGACAAAGGTTTCGACTACTGGCACGCATCCCGCGTGATCGCCAAGGGCGACACGATCAACGAGTTTCCGTTCTTCACGTTCTTCCACGCAGACCTGCACCCTCATCTCCTTGCGTTCCCTTACTTCGTCGCGGCGTTCGTGTTCGCCCACCGGCTCTTCGAGGGCGATCCGTCCGCCGACGCCGGCGCGCCGTCCGCCGGGCGCGGCCGCAGCCTCTTCGCATACCTCGCGACGGCGCTCGTCGCGGGCACGGCCGTCGCCGCGAACAAATGGAACACGCCGGCGATCGGCCTCGCGCTCGCCGCCGCGGCTTCGTTCCGCTCGACGGGCGGGCGCGCCTGGCCGTCCCCGGGACGGCTGGTCGCCGGCGCGCTGGCCGGCTCGGTCTGTTTCTTCGCGGCGCTCCTCCTGTGGCTCCCCAACTCCCTCACGTATCAGCTCCCCAACAAGGGCCTCGGTTGGACGAAGCAAAAGTCGGGCCTCCTCGAGTTCTTTGGCGTCTGGGGCCTCTTCTTCGCGGTCGGAATCGCGGCGCTCTGGCCCTCGCGGGAAAACGACGAGCTCGGCCGGCGCCGCACGGACCTGTGGCTCGCCGCGGCGGGAGGCGGCTCGCTTCTCGCCGCGATGGCGACCGGCAAGCCCGTGCTCCTGCCGATCCTTTTTCTCGGCGCGCTCGCGGTCCACCGGGCGGCGGCCGCGCTCCGTTCCGCGGGCGAGGACGCCTCTCCCGTCCTCTACGCCGCGTGGCTCCTGGTGCTCTCGCTGGCGATGATCGCCGGCTGTGAGTTTCGCTACTTCAAGGACGACTACGGCGATCAGCTCCAGCGGATGAACACGATCTTCAAGTTCTACCACCAGGCATGGCCCCTCTTCGGGATCGCGGTCGTCGCGTTCGCGGAGCGCGCGTGGCGGCAGACCGGCGCCCGCGCCGCCGCCCTGCGCTGGCTCTCGGCCGCGGCTGCCGCCGTCGCGCTGCTCTATCCGGCCAACGCGACCGTCTCGCGGCTGCGGCAACGCGAAGGGCCGTTCTCGCTCGACGCGCTGCCGGCGCTCGCGCGACGGAGCTCCGGCGACGCCGCCGCGATCGTCTGGCTGGAGCAGCACGCGCCGGCGCGGTCGGTGATCCTCGAGGCCACGGGCGATCCGTACCGCGAGTTCGCGCGGATCTCGTCCCATACCGGACTCCCCACCGTGATGGGCTGGGCCAACCACGAGGGACTCTGGCGCTCGAACGACCCGGAGATCGCCGCGCGCGCGCAGCTGGTGCGGGGCTTCTACTCGACGGCCGACGAAGAGACGGCGCAGGAAATCGTGAAGAAGTTCGATGTCCGCTACGTCGTCCTCGGCGACCTCGAGCGCCAGAGCCATCCGAACGCCGACCACATCGCGAACTTTCTTTTCCTCAATCCCGTCCTGAAAGGAACGACCACCGTCTACGAGGTCCGCGGGACGCCGTGAAAGTGCTCATGGCGCTCGACTATTACCGGCCGAACGTGTCGGGGCTCTCGCTCTACGTCGAGCGCCTCGCGGAAGGCCTCGCGCGGCGCGGACATCGGGTCACGGTGCTCACGCACCGCCACCGCCCGGATCTGGCGCGCGAAGAGGAGCGGGACGGCGTCCGGATCGTGCGCGCGGCCGTCGCGGCGCGCCTCGGCAAGGCGCTCCTCTCCCCCGCGCTCGTCGCCGCCGCGGCGCGGGAGCTCGAGGACTCCGACGTGCTGCATCTCCACGCCCCCCTCGTCCCGGCGGTGCCGCTCGCGTTCGTGTCGGCGCACCGCCAGGTGCCCGTCGTCGTCACCTATCACTGCGATCTCCGGCCGCCGCCGGGGGTCGTCCACCGCTTCGTCGAAACCGTCGCGCGCGCCTCGCAGAACTTCGCCCTCGACCGGGCGGCGACGGTCGTCACCTACACGGAGGACTACGCGCGGCATACCGAGGCCCTCGCCGAGCGCCCCGAGCGCGTGACCTGGGTGCTCCCGCCCGTTCCGGATCCGGTTCCCGCGGCCCTTCCGGCCGAGGCGGTGCGCGCGCGATACGGCGTCCGCGGGGCGCCCGTGATTCTCTTCCTCGGCCGGTTCGCCGAGGAGAAGGGGCTGCCCCACCTGATCGACGCGTTCGCCGCGGTGCGGCGTCGGTTCCCGAAGGCGGCGCTCGTCCTGGCGGGCGAAAAGGACGCGGTCCCGGGCGAGACCGTCGGCGAGCGCCTCGCCCCGCTGCTCGCGGACCCGGATTCGGGGATCGTCGCGACGGGTCTCGTCCCGCCGGAAAAGACCGCCGAGCTCTTCGCGATCGCGGACGTGCTCGTTCTCCCGTCGATCAACTCGACCGAATCGTTCGGACTCTGTCAGGTCGAGGCGATGCTCTGCGGCGTTCCGTCCGTCGCGTCGAATCTTCCCGGCGTCAGGCAGCCCGTGCGTCTGACCGGAATGGGAGAGATCGCGCGCATCGGCGACGCGACGGACCTCGCGCGGCAGCTCCTCCGCGTCCTCGAATCGCCCGAGACGTATCGCCGCGAGCGGCGCGCGATTCGCGAAACGTTCGACCTCGAGACGACCGTGTCCGAGTACGAGAGGATCTACGGCCGCGCTTCCGCCGCCTGACATCGGAGCCGGCCGCTTCCGCGGCGCCCTCGAAAGCACGCCCCGACTCGGGTAAACTCCAGAGAAAACATGCGATTCCTCATCACCGGGGGCGCGGGCTTCATCGGATGTAACGCCGCCCGCAAGCTCTCCGAGGCGGGACACCGGGTCGTCGTTTTCGACAATTTTTCCCGGGCGGCGGCCCCGTTCAACCGAAAGTGGCTCGAGGCGTCTCGGCCGGACGTCCTTTTCGTCACGGGCGACGTCCGGCGGCCCGAGGATCTCCGCGCGGCGCTCGCGGAGCCCTTCGACGCCGTCCTGCATCTGGCCGGGCAGGTCGCGGTCACGACTTCGATCGTGGACCCCGTCGCCGATTGGGAGGCGAACGCCCTCGGCACCTTTCATGTCCTGGAGGCGCTGCGCGCACGGTACGGCAAGGACCCGGCCAGGGCGCCGCTTCTCCTCTACTCCTCCACGAACAAGGTCTACGGCCATCTCTCGAGCGGCGACGTCCTGCGGGACGGCCGATGGGACCTCGCCGAGCGGCCGCGCGGCGTCTCGGAGGAGGAATCGCTCTCGTTCGAGTCGCCCTACGGCTGCTCCAAGGGCGCCGCCGACCAGTACGTCGTGGACTATCACCGCAGCTTCGGGATGCCGACGGTCGCGTTCCGGCAATCCTGCATTTACGGAACCCGCCAGTTCGGCGAGGAGGATCAGGGCTGGGTGGCCTGGTTCGCGCTCGCCGCGAGCTTCGGCCTGCCAATCACGATCTACGGCGACGGGCTCCAGGTCCGGGACCTGCTCTGGGTGGACGACCTCGTCGAAGCCTATCTCGCCGCGGTCGCGCGCAAGGACGAGGTCGCGGGCCGCGCCTACAACATCGGAGGCGGCCCGGCGTTCCGTCTTTCTCTCGAAGAGCTCCTCGACACCCTGGGACGCAAGCTCGGCAAGCCCCTCTCGGTCTCGAGGGCTCCCTCCCGTCTCGGCGACCAGCGCGTCTTCTACTGCGACATCGCGCGCGCCGAGCGCGAGCTCGGCTGGAAGCCGCGCGTCTCGCCGGACGAAGGCGTCGAGCGCCTTCTCTCGTGGATCTCGGCCAACCGCGCGGAGATCGCGTCCTTCCTCGCTCGCAAGGGCATCCCGGTGACGGCGTAGGCGCCTCCGGAGCCCGGGCCGACCATCCGACGTGCCGATTTCGCGACCGATCGCCCGCGCGGTCCTCGGTCTGATCCTCCTGGCGGGCGCGTTCTTCCGTTTCCAGAAGCTCAACTGGGACGAGGGCGCCCACCTCCATCCGGACGAGCGCTTCATCTCGATGGTCGAGGAGAAGCTCGCGTTCCCGAAGTCTTTCCGCGAGTATCTCGACTCGGCCCACTCGCCGCTCAACCCGTACAACCGCGGCAACGATACGTTCGTGTACGGGACGTTCCCCGTCTTCCTGACCAAGGCGATCGCGGGCGCCTTCCATCGCGACGGCTACGACGGCGCGTACCTCGTGGGGCGCGCCCTGTCCGGCGTCTTCGATCTGCTCACGGTGTGGCTCGTGTACCGGCTGTGCCGGCGCTTCGCAGGGCGGAAGGCGTCGCTCGCCGCGGCGAGCCTGCTCGCGTTCTGCCCTCTTGCGATCCAGCTCTCGCACTTCTGGGCGGTGGACACGTTCCTCGCGACCTTCGCGACGCTGACCCTGCTCGGCAGCGTGCGCCTGGCGCGCGGGCGCTCGGGTCTCGCGGGCGACGCCGGGACGGGCCTCGCCCTCGGGCTCGCCGTCGCCTGCAAGGTGACGGGGCTCGCGCTCTTCGCCGCGGTCGGCGTGGCCCTTCTTCTCCGGCTCGACGCGGACCGCCGCGCCGGCGGTGCTTTCGCCTCGGTCCCGCGCGCGCTTCGCCGCGCCTTCGCGAGCGGGTCCGTCGTGCTCGCCGTGGCCCTCGTCGCGATCCGCCTCGCCCTGCCCTACGCGTTCCTCGGCTGGCGCCTCGATCCCCGCTACCTCCGGGACATGAAACAGCTCGCCGCCATCTCGTCGAGCGTGGCGGGATTCCCGCCCGCGCTCCAGTGGGCGGGCCGCACGGTCTTCTTCCCGGTGAAGAATTTCGTCCTCTGGGGCGCCGCGCCCTTCTTCGGCCTGACCGCGCTCGCGGCCCTCGTGTGGACCCTGCTGGAATTGCGCCGCCGCGATCGGCGCGACCTCGCGCCCCTCGCCGTTTACGCGGTCTTCGTCGCGCTGTACCACGGCCTCACGCTCGTGAAGTCGATCCGGTACTTCTACCCTGCTTACCCGACGCTCGCGGTCCTGTCGGCCCTCCTTCTCGCGCGATTCGTCGGCGGCCCAACGGCCCGCCGCGGGCGCGCGCGCCGCATCGCCGCGGGCGCGATCCTCGCCGGCAACTTCCTCGCGGCCGTTGCCTTCACGTCCGTCTACCGTCATCCGCACACGCGCCCGCAGGCCTCGCGGTGGATCTACGCGCACGTCCCGCCGCCGGCGCGGTTCGCGAACGAGGCGTGGGACGACGGCCAGCCGATCCCGCTTCCGGGCCGCGACGCCTCGGCCTACTCCGGACCCGTGCTCGAGCTCTACGATCCCGACTCCCGCGAGAAAATCGAGAAGATTCTCCGCGTCCTGTCGCAGGCCGACTGGATCGCCGTGACGTCCAACCGCGTCTACGGCAACGTGACGCGGGTGCCCGCGGTCTTCCCGATGACGGTCGCGTACTACCGCGCCCTCTTCGGCGGCGCGCTCGGCTTCGAGCAGGCGGCCGACTTCACGTCCTACCCGTCCATCGGACCGCTCCACTTCGACGACGGCCTCGCCGAGGAGCAGTTCACGGTCTACGACCACCCGCGGGTCGTGCTCTTCAAGAAGACGGCCGCGTTCTCCCTCCCGCGGGCGCGCGCGATCCTCCTCGCGGCGATGCCATCCACGCCGCCCACGATCTACGAGTGGGAGAAGTGGCCGCGCGCGCGGCGCGTCACGACGGGTCCGGTCGTTCCGCCGCATCTCGGAAAGACGGCGGCGCGGGAGAGCCCGCCGCCGCTGGCCGACCGCGATATGGGCTCCTTCTCCGCCGCGCTCCTCTGGTACGCGGCGCTGGCGCTCGTCGGTCTCGCGGCGCTGCCCCTCACGTGGCTCGTCTTCTCGCGTCTGCAGGACCGCGGACTGGGCTTCGCGCGCGTCGTGGGGCTCGCCGTCGCGGCCTACGCCCTGAACTTCTCGGTCGCGCGGCTCGGCGTCTCGAGCGGCCGACCGGCCGCCGCCGGGGCCCTTCTCCTCCTCGCGGCGGCGGGCGCGGCGATCTTTCTCGCCCGGCGCGGCGAGATCGTCGCCTTCGTGCGCGCGAACCGGCGCCCGCTCTGGCAGGGCGAGGTCGTCTTCGCCGCCGGGTTCGTCCTCTTCCTCGTCCTGCGGGCGTTCAACCCGGAGATCGTGTGGGGCGAGAAGCCGATGGACTTCTCGATCCTGAACATCCTCGTCCGCACGCGCACGCTTCCCGCGTCCGACCCGTGGTTCGCGGGCGCGCCGCTCGGCTACTACACGTTCGGCCAGGAGATCGTCGCCTTCCTGACGCTCGTCACCGGGATCTCCACGCGGCAGACCTTCAACCTGGCGTTTGGTCTGCTCGGCGGCGCGCTGCTGCAGGGAGCCTTCAGCCTGACCCGCAATTGGGCGCGGCGGCTCGCCGGCGGCCTCGCCGGCGCCTTCTTCGTGACGATCGCCGGGAACCTCGCGGGACTCCGCGAGTGGCTCTTCGTCCGCCGGCCCCAGCACCAGCCGCTCGACTGGCACTATTTCTGGGCGACCTCGCGCGTCGTGCGCGACACGATCAACGAATACCCGCTCTGGAGCCTGCTCTTCGCGGACCTGCACGCGCACGTCCTGTCGATCCCGCTCCTCCTGCTCTTTCTCGCGCAGGCGCTCCAATTCGTGCGGGTTCACGCCGATCCGTCGGCGTTGCCGCGCACGCGCCTCCTCGCGGCGGCGGCCCTCGGCGCCGTCGGGGCCGCCGAAGCCCTGACCAACGCCTGGGACGCGCCGCTTCTGGCGGGACTCCTCGCGCTGACGGCGCTCGCCGCCGCGCTCGCGGGAAATGGCGCCGCCCGCCTGCGAAGCAGGGTGTCTCGCGCCGTGACGGGCCTCGTGGTCGCGGGAGCCGTCGCGCTCGCGTTCGCGCGCCCGCTGTGGCCGTCCGGCGGGAAGACTCCCGCCTGGGGCCGGAACACCGAGGCCGGCGCGTCGGGTCTCGACGTGGCGACGATCTTCGGACTCTTCTTCTTCCTTGCGCTCGTCTGGTGGCTGGCGGCCGCGGCGGACCGCTGGCGCTGGAAGCCCGCGACGCGCAATGCCGTGACGATCGCCGGCGCGCTGCTGCTGTCGGCGCTCGCGCTCCGCTCCGCCGACGCCGTCGGGGCCGCCGGCGTTCTCCTCTTCGCGGTCGCGTTCTTCGCGTTCGCCGAACGGGCCGAGGACCGACTGGCGGCCGGCCTCGCGGGGACGGCCTTCTTCCTCGTCCTCTTCACGCAGCGCTTCTATCTCTACGACCGAATGAACACGTTCTTCAAGCTCTACCTCGAGTGCTGGATTCTCTTCGCGGTCGCGACGGCCGCGCTCGCCTTCCGCCCTCGCGAGGCGCGCGGCGCATTCGCGCGATGGCCGGCGGTGCTCCGGGCCGTCGCAGCCGCCCTCGCCGCCCTGTCGCTCTTCACGACCGTGACGGTCGCGCGCGGCGCGCTCGACGACGCGCGGCCGACCCGCAAGGAGGGCGCCCCGATCCCGACGCTCGACGGCCTCGCGTATCTCGAGAAGACCGCACCCGGCGAATACAAGGCCGTCGAATGGCTGCGCCGAACGGTCCGGGGAACGCCGGTGCTTCTCGAGGCGCAGGGACCTTCGTACCAGGACTTCGGCCGGATCTCGATGTATACGGGCCTTCCGACCGTGCTCGGCTGGGAGTATCACGTCCAGCAGCGCGGAAATTCTCCCGAGGAGATCGGGCGGCGCAAGGCCGCCGTCGAGGCGATCTACGCGAACCCGAACGCCGACGCGATCGAAGGCCTTCTGCGCCGCTACCACGTCGCCTACGTTTACGTGGGCCCGCTCGAGCGCCGGACCTACGCGCGCGCGGGACTGGCCAAGTTCGACGCCGCGCGCAATCTCTTCAGCGTCGCCTACGAGAACCCGCAGGTGCGCATCTACCGCGTGACCGGCGCGGAGGCCGAGGACGTGATCGTGCCCGAGCGCGAGACGCTGACCGCCGAGGCCGCCTCCGGGCAGGCCACGGAGGTGCTCGAGCCCGAAGAGGCGCCGATCCTCTCCGGCAAACCGTCCCCGGGGCGCCCGCCCTTCTCGGACCTCAAGGAGCCGCGCGACGCGGCGGTGGACGAGCGCGGCCGGCTGTGGGTCGCGGACTTCGGGCACTCGCGCCTGCGCGTCTTCGACGCCGACGGCGGATACCTCGGGGGCTGGGGAGGCCGCGGCGACGCGACCTACAATCTGCGCGAGCCCTGCGGCGTCGCGGCGCGCGGCAACGACCTCTACGTCGCCGACACGTGGAACGGCCGTGTCTCCGCGTTCACGCTGGACGGCGCCTGGAAGGCCACGGCGCACGACCTCTACGGGCCTCGCGGCGTCGCGGCGGCCGCGGACGGATCGGTCTGGGTGACCGACACCGGAAACCACCGCGTCGTCCGCTTCGACGCCAACCTCGGCGGTTCTCTGCCGATCGGCAAGAAGGGAACGGGACCGCTCGAGTTCGACGGACCGGTCGGAATCGCCGCGTCGCCCGACGGCCGCATCTTCGTATGCGACACGGGCAACCGGCGCATCCAGGTGCTCGACTCGCAGGGAAAGTTCCTGCGCGCCTTCCCCGTCCCGGCCTGGAAGACAGGCAGCGAGCCGGATCTCGAGGCCGACGAGGACGACCTGCTCTACGTCGCCGACCCGCCGGGAAACGCCGTGCTCGTGCTCGACGGCACGGGGCAGCTTCGGACGCGATGGGAGGCGGACGATGCGGGCCGCCGCTTCGCCGCGCCGACGGGCATCGCGATCGACCGAAAAGATCGTATCCTTTACGTGGTCAATTCCGGGGACAACTTCATTTCCAAGAAGAAGCTGCCGCAACGAAAGGGAGATTGATGCGAACCCGCTCGAGTCGCCCGCTGGTCCGGGCGATCGGCGCCGTCGGAATCGCCGTGGGCATGACTGCCTGCCGGAAGGCCGAGGCGCCCGCGCCCGCCGCCGCTTCCGCTCCGAGCGCCCCTGCGGCGGCCTCTCCCGCGCCGGCCTCAACGCCGTCGATTCTCGAGACGGCCGAGAAAGGTCGCGCGCCGTTCTCCGGCTTCCACGCTTCGCGCGGAATCGCCGTAGACGACCGCGGGCGGGTCTGGATCGCCGACTTCGAGCACGCCGCCATCGCCGTCTACGACGCGGAGGGCGGATACCTCGGCGGGTGGGGCGGCAAGGGCGACGGACCGTACCAGCTCAAGGACCCGTGCGCGCTCGCGGTCCGCGGCGACGATCTCTACGTGGCCGACACCTGGAACGGCCGCGTCCTTCACTTCTCGCTCGCCGGCGCGCCGCTCGGCAAGGCGCCCGGCGACTTCTACGGCCCCCGCGGGGTCGCGGTGGCGCCGGACGGCCGCGTCTGGATCTCCGACACGGGCAACGAGCGCGTCGTCTCCTGCGAGAAGGATCTGTCGTCGCCCAAGGCGTTCGGCAAGAAGGGATCCGGCGCCACGGAGGTCGACTCGCCCGTCGGCATCGCCGTGGGTCCCTCGGGCAAGGTTTACGTCGCCGATTCCGTGAACAAACGCGTCCAGGTGCTCGACGCGCACGGAAAGTTCGAGTCGAGCTATCCGGTCTCGGGCTGGGGACCCAATACGGAGCCTTCCCTCGCCGTGGACGACGACGAGAACCTCTATGCGACGGACCCCCCGGGTCAAGCCGTTCTGGAGTTCGCGAAGGGCGGCAAGCTCGCCCGCCGGTGGACGGCCGACGACGCCGGAAAGCCGTTCGCTCGGCCGACGGGAATTGCGTTGGACCGGAAGGGACGGCGCGTCCTCGTCCTCAACACGGACAACGACACGATCGCGGCGTTGAAGCTCTCGCGGTGAGCTCGCCCCCCGAGGTCCCGGAGGCTCCGGCGGCGCCGGCGACGGCCATGACCGAGCCGGCGACGGGGCGTTTCCGGACGATCCTTCTCGTCCTGCTGCTCGCCGCGGCGGCGACGCGATTCTGGCGCCTCGGCCAGCGCCCGTTCCATCATGACGAATCGATCCACGCGTATCAGTCCTACACGCTGTCGCAGAACGGAGAGTGGCGCTACGACCCCGCGTATCACGGGCCCTTCCTCTATTACGCCAACGCCGTCGTCTACAAGATTCTCGGCGTCTCGAACACGACGGCGCGCGTGCTGCCGGCGCTCTTCGGCGTGCTCCTCGTGGCCTTCGCTTTTCCGCTGCGCCGATGGATCGGGTCCGCCGCCGCCATCCTCTTCGCCCTGCTCGTTCTCCTCTCCCCCCACCTGACCTACTTCTCCCGATTCATCCGCGAGGACCTCTACTCGCTCGTCTTCACCTTCGGGACGATCCTCGCCTTCCGGCGCTTTCTCGAGACGGACCGCGCGCGGTGGCTGACCGCCGCCGCGGCGTCGTTCGCGCTCGCCGGCGTGACGAAGGAGAACGCGTACATGACCGGCGTCCTCTTCGTCGCGTTCGGGCTCTGGGTGCTGGCGCGCCGCGTCGCCGCGGGCCAGGGACGGCCGGCGATCGCGGAGACCGCCGCCTGGCTGGGACGCCGCTTCATCGCCGTGCTGACCGCGGCGATCGTCTTCCTCTCCATCTGGGCGCTCATGTACTCGGCGTTCGGGCACTACCCGGGCGACTGGCTCGCGATCCCGAAGGCCATCAAGTACTGGATGGGGCAGCATTCGATCGCCCGCATCCCGGGGCCCTGGTACTACTACTTCCCTCAGCTGCTCTACTACGAGTCGGCCACGGTGCTCGCGGCGGCCTTTGCCTTCCGCCGATGGAAGCGTGATCCGTTCCTCGGGTTCGTCGTCTTCTGGGCGGCCGGGTCACTCGCGATCTACGCCTGGGCCCGCGAGAAGGTTCCCTGGCTGACGGTCCACCCGCTACTTCCCCTCACGATTCTCGCGGCCGTGGGCCTCGCGAATCTCTGGCGCGACCGCCGCGAAAAGCTGCCGCGGGCGGCCCTCGCGGCCGTCGTGGCGTTGCTCGCCGTCAACGCGAGCGCCATGGTGCTCGCCTGCTTCCGATACGGCGCGTACGACCTCGAGCGCGAGCCGCGCCACGGCGAGTACCTCGCCTACGTCCAGACGACCGAGGATCTCGTCCGCGCCCTGCGCGTTCTCGACCGCGTGCGCTCCCGCGTTCCGTCCGGTCAGCCGCTCATCACGGTGTCGGGCGAGGCCTCCTGGCCGCTGACCTGGTACCTGCGCGACACGCCCACGACCTGGACGCCGCGCATCGAGCGCGCCTCGACGCCCGTCATCGTCGCCGACTGGGATCCCGAAGGAGCCCTCGAAAAGCAGCTCGCCGACAAGTACACCGCGCGCCGCGTGCCGATCCGCGCGTGGTGGTTTCCGGAGAAATGGACCGGGAATTCCGACAAGCCGGAGAGGCATCCGACGCTCGGCGACGCGTTTCGCTGGTGGATCGACCACCGCCTCTGGAGCCCGATCGGATCTCAGGACTGCACGTTCTTCGTCCGAAAGGATCTCGAGGGCTCGGGCGCGCTCGCCCCACTCGAGCTCGCGGTCCAGGACACGACCGGACGCGATTATCCGAGCGACGCGGCGATCCTTCCGCCCGAGCGCGTCTTCGGTTCGGCCGGCTCGGCGGACGGCCAGCTCGCCGAGCCGCGCGGGCTCGCCGTGGACGGCAGCGGCAACCTCTACGTCGCCGACACCAAGAACAGCCGCATCCAGGTCTTCGGCTCGAGCGGCCAGTTCCTGCGCGCCTTCGGACACAAGGGCGCCGGCGACGGCGAGCTGAACGAGCCGTGCGGCGTCGCGATCGATTCCGAAGGCGGCGTCTGGGTCGCCGACACGTGGAACCACCGGATCGCGCGGTTCGCCGCCGACGGCCGCTTCCTCCGGGCCTTCGGCGATCCGGAGCGAAGCCTTTTCGGCCCCCGGGCGGTCGTCTTCTCGCGCGGCTCGCTCTACGTCGCCGATACCGGCAACAAACGCATCGTGCGCTTCGACCGCGACGGGAAGAAGACCGGCGAGTTCGGCGAGAACGGCAACGGTCCCGGCCAGCTCGTCGAGCCGGTCGGCCTCGCCGTCGACTCGACGGGTCAGGTCGTCGTCGCGGACACGGGCAATCACCGTATCCAGGTGTTCGACGCGGAAGGCAAGTTCGTCCGCCAGTTCCCGGCGCTGGGCTGGAAGGACTTCTATACGGAGCCCTATCTCGCGATCGGGCCGGGCGACGCCGTGATCGCGACGGATGCCTGGGGAGGCCGGGTCGCCGTTTACGACTCGTCGGGAGCGCTCCGCAAGTCGTTCAAGGCCGGAAGCGACTTCAAGCAGCCGACCGGAGTCGCCCTCGACGCGTTCGGGCGGCTGAACGTATCGGACCGCGGCACCAACCGGATCTTCTCCTGGACGCTCGCCTCGGTCCTCCAATGACGCCCGCCGCGTGAGCGAAACGGCCGAGACGTCTCCGCCGCCGGCCGCGGCGGCTTCGCCGACTCCGCGCGCGACCGCCTCCCGGAGCGCGGTCCTCCTGTTCGCCTTCGGGCTCGCCGTCTACGCGGTGACGCGTCTCTACGACCTCTCGGGCTTCCCCATTTTTTTCTTCTGCGACGAGGCCATCCAGCCGAACGTCGCGGCGCGGCTCGTGGCGCACCACTTCCGCGACGACGAAGGCGTTCTTCTGCCGCCGTACTTCCTGAACGACCAACGCTGGGCGATGAGTCTCAACATCTACCTGCTCGCCCCGGTCGTGGCCGTCGTGCCGCGGTCGATCGTTTCGGTCCGGGCGATGTTCGCGGCCGTCTCGATCTTCGGCGCGGCCTCCCTGGGGCTCGCGCTCTGGATCGCCGGAATCGGCGTCTGGTGGGCCGCGCCCCTCCTCCTGGCGGTGCTTCCGATCGACTTCCTCCACGCGCGCATGGCCCTCGAGACGACGCCGGCCTTCTTCGCCGCCTTCCTCGCCGCCTATCTGCTCTACCGGCTGCGCTCGCCTCGTTATGTCTTCCTCGCGCTCCTCTTCGGCGCCGCGACGTTCTACAGCTACACGGCCGGCCAAGGGATCATGCTCGTGACGGGACTGCTCCTCTTCGCCGTGGACGCGCCGTACCATTTCCGGCAGAAGGCGCGGCTCTGGGTCGGGGCGCTTCTCCTTCTCGCCCTTCTCGCCTGGCCGTTCCTCCGCGAGCAGCGGCGGCATCCGAACACGACGAGCGAGCAGCTGCTCGTTCTCCACTCCTACTGGATCGCGCCTGATCCCCTGTCGACGAAGCTGCGCACGTTCGGCCGGCAGTACCTGGAGGGATTCGATCCGCGCTACTGGTTTCTTCCGAGCGGCGCCGAGCTCATCCGACACCGGATGGACTCGCTCTCCGATGTCCCGATCGTCCTCGCGCCGCTGATCCTCGTCGGGATCGTCGCGGGCATCGCCCGCTGGAGGCGATCGCCAGGGCACCGCGTGATCCTCCTCTCACCGCTCGGCGTGCCCTTCGCCGCGGCCGCGGATCACCGGCAGCTCCTGCGCGTTCTCCCCATGGTCGTGCCGGTTGTGCTGCTCGCCGCCGCCGGCCTTTGGGAGATCTATCGTCTGTTGCGGCGCCGGTTGCCGGAGGCCGCGCTCGCCGTCCCGGTCGCCGCGGCCCTCGCCATCTCGGCCGGCCGTCTCGTCGTGGTTTCGCGCGGCGCGGCGCGATGGTTCGACGACTATGGCCTCTACGGACTGCAGTACGGCGCGAAACAGGTGTTCAACGGGATTCGCGCCGAGCTCGCCCGATCGCCGACCGTGAAAATCCACCTGGCCTCTTCCTGGGCCAACAACCCGAACGAGTTCCTCGACTTCTTCCTCACGCCTTCCGAGCTCACGCGGGCGAAGATGGGAGACATCGATCCCTATCTGACGTACCGAAAGGACCTGACGGACGACGATCTCTTCGTGATGACGCCGGCCGAATACGACCGCGCGCGCCACGATCCGAAGGTCGAGGTCCTGCCCCCGCAGCGCACGATCCCTTACCCCGACGGCAAGCCGGGCTTCTACTTCGCGCGCATGCGCTACACCGCGGCCGCGGCGGCGATCTTCGCGGCCGAGCGCGAAGAGCGGCGCAGGCCCCGCGAGGACACCGTCACGATCGACGGCCAGGCCGTGCGCGTGACGCATCCGCTGACCGACATCGGCCGGATCGCGGACCTCTTCGACGGGCAGTTCTACACCCTCGTCCGGGGCTACGAGGCGAATCCGTTCTCTCTGGACATCGAGTTCCCGTCGCCGAGGCGCCTCTCGACAATCGCTCTCTCCCTCTCGCAGATGAAGTGCGACATCGAGATCGAGGTGATGCCGGCGGACGGCGGGACGCCCATTCTTCTGACGCGCGAGCTCCGGAATCCGCCCGGCGATTCGACCCAGGAATTTTCGCTGCCCGCGCCGGTGTCCGCCGCGCGCGTCCGGATCAAGGTTCAGGAGAAGTTCGTCGGCGAGCCCGCCCACATCGAGCTCCGCGACCTGGCGTTTCGCTAGGGCCTCTTCGCGGGAATCCGCACGACGTACCCGTTCGGGCGGACCAGGCCATCCGGGTCCGGCATGGCGATCGCATGCCGCACCCCGTCGCGCTCCCTCCAGAGCGCCGCCAGATCGCTCCAGCGCGGCGAGAGATAGTGGACGCCCGGCTCGGGACGCCGGTCGGGCTGCTCCTCCGGGTTCGTCTCGATCCAGCGGCGGCCGGGGAAGAAGTAGGGAAAGAGAGGAAAGGTCGCGTCGACCTCCGGCAGGCCGTCGAGGTAGAAGCGGTCCCGGCGGTTGCAGGGCGCGCGCAGGGCTTCCGCGGCCGCGCGGATCGAGGTCGCCCCCGCGCTGCCGTATCCCGGCGACGGGTCCCACCCGGGCGGGAAGCCCCGGAAGGCGCCCGCGAGGATCGCGGCCGCGACGGCCGTCCCGGCGACCGCCGTCCGGCCGGGCCGGCCCCCTCCGGCGAGACCGACGAGGCCCGCCGCCGCCGCGCCACCGAGGATCGCGAGCGCCGGAAAGAGACTCGAGAGACGCTGGGGGGCCGGAGCCGAATCGGTCAGCACGACCGCCGCGACGTTCCCGGCCGCCACGAGACTCACGACGAGCGCCGCGAAGTACCGGCGCTTTCCCGCGAGCCATCCGAGACCGGCGATCGCGAACGCCGCGAGCGGCGCCGGGCCCACGATCGGATAGCCCTGGAACCAGGGCCAGTTCGACTCCCGGTCGAGAAGCGCGACGGTGCCGCTCTCGAGCTGGTTCCAGAGCACCGGGATCGGGCCGCGGAGCCGGGCGACGTTCGGTTTCCACCAGTCCGGCCGGAAGATGGACGTCTGGTTGAAGCGGCTGTTCCATTCCCGGAAGTTGCGGGACGCCGCGTCGATGCCGGGCGCCGCGGCGATCGCGAGGCCCGCGGCGAGAGCGAGCGCGACGACGGCGCGGCGGCCGCGCCGGACCCCGGGCGCGAAGATGAGCGCCGGCGCCGAGACGAGAAAGACGACCGGCAGCACGCGCCCTCCGGCATATCCGTAGATGCCGATGCCGCCGGCGGCGCCGGTCAGAAACGCCCAAACCGGCGCTCCGTCCGCGCGCGTGCGAAGCGCCGCGATGAGAAAGGCGGCGGCCACGAGCGAGTCGAGCACCATGACGCTCGCGAGACGCGAGAAGTGAACGTGATGGGGCGCGAACGCGAGCAGGCAGGCCGCGGACAGCGCACCCCACGGGCCCGAAACGAGCCCGGCGGCGGCGGTCGAGCCGGCGAGCGCGAGGGTCCCGGCGGCGGCGTAGGGACGGCGCGGCGCCGCGACGGCTTCGTCCGACCACCAGGCGCCGAGGCCCGCCGGCAACATCCCGAGGCGCACGGTTCCGCCCCATCCGGTCCCGAACGGATCGGAGCGATAGTCGCCTCGCAGGAATCCCATCGCGTCGTGGACCTGATTCGCCTCGTCGCCGCCGAACGCGTAGGGGACTTCCGACAGCGCTGCAAGCCGGCACCAGGCGCCGGCGAAGAGAACCGCGAGCGTCGCCGCGAGGAGCGTGCGGGAAACGGCCGGCCGCCGGCGCGGCTCGGCGGGGAACGCAACGGCCGCCGACGCTGCGCCCGCCGCGAGCGCCGGCTCGAAGCGGCGCTTGAGAACGACGGCCGCGACGAGCGCCGCCGTGGCGGCGGCGGCGAGCGCGGCAGCCGCGAGGCGCCGCAATCGCGAGACGGGGGCGGGCGGCGCCGAGGCGGTTCCGGCCGCCGCGGCTTCCGGATCGCCGCGCGGCGCGGTCCTCCCCGCCGCCAAGGCCGCGGCCAGGCAGCCGCCGAGGATCAGGAGCGCCGGGAGAGACGCGGGAGGATGCGACAGGTCCCTGCCGCGGTGCGCCAGCCATTGGGCCTCGCCCCAGCCGGCGGCGATGGCGGACGAAAGAAGCGCCAGGGACGGAAGGCGGCCACGCCCCGCGCGCGACTCAGGCGCGATAGACCTTCTCCGGTGTCCCGTCCAGCCACCGGTCGGCGAGCTCGACGCCCTGCATCATCGAGTGGTCCTGGTTGCCGACCTCGTACTTCCACGCGCCGAACCGGCCGCGCGAGTAGATCTCCTTCGACTCGAGATAGGGCTGGATCACGTCCAGCGCCTCGTTGCGCTCGAGCGAAGGGATCGGATAGGCGTGCCCCGCGTGAATCAAATACGTCGAGTCGACGAGCCCGAGGTCCTTCGACTCGAGAATCCCCTCCTCCACGAGACCCCTCAGCACGGCCTGCACGAAATCGCCGGACGGAAGCTCGCGGAACCGCGAGTAGGTGGTCTCGGTCAGGAGCGCGCAATACTTCGAGGTGTCTCCGCCCGGCACGATGTCCGGCGAGTAGTTCGATAGATAGGTCATCCGGTAGAAAGGCGTCTTCGGGTTCGGGAAATAGATCCAGTTCTTGTCCGAAGGCGAGGGCCGCTTGAGGCCGATCCCGACCGAGAAGAGCCGGTTGTAGAGAAGCTTCTCGGTCGCCTTTCGCACCGCGTCCGGCGCGTGGACGAGCCGCGGGACGAGCGTCGTGAGCGGGAGGGTCGAGAGGAGGCGATCGTAGCCCCGCTTCGTGCCGTCGGAGAACGTCACCTCGCGCTTGTCTTCGTCGACCGACACCGCGCGCCGCCGATAGCGGACGCGGTCGCCGAGATAGGGCAGCACGGCCAGCCACAGGCCCACCGTGCCGCGCGTCGCGGGATAGCCGAACGTCGCGTTGGGCCCCCAGTCGGTGACCTTCTGGGAGAGCGTCGTCTCGAGCGCCTTCTTCCAGTCCACGACGGCGACCCGCTCGGCGATCCAGTAGAAGCCCATGTGATTGAGCGGCGTCGACCAGACCTTCAGGTTGTAGGGAACCATGAAGTGCTTCGCGACCCCCGCGCCGAATTTCGCCTGAACCCACTCCTCGAAGTTCGAAAAAGCGCGCCCGCGATCGATCGTCTGCGACTCGACGAGTCCGATCAGGCATTCGATCATCGCCTCTTCGGGCAGCGAGGACAGATGGTTCTGGAACGGATAGCGGACGTAGCGGTCCTCGAACTTGATCCAGCTTTCCCGCGAGATGCGCCGCACGCCGTCGGCGCCGAGCATCTTGTCGAGGAAGGCGTTGAAGTACGGATAGCCCGAGAAGATGATGTGGCCCGAGACGTCCCACGTATAGCCCTTGGCGTCCTCGAAGCTCGTCGCCAGCCCGCCGATCCGCGGCGCGCGCTCGTAGAGCTCGAAGTCGGTCTCGCCGCGCTCGGCCAGGCGATAGGCGGCGCCGAGGCCCGTGGGCCCCGCGCCCAGGATGACGGTGCCCCTCATCGTGCGGCGACCACGCGCTTCAGGGCCTCGTTGCGGCGCATCTCGCCGCGCAGATCGAACAGGTAGCGCACGACGCGCGTCACCGTCCCGACCATCTTCCACGGGCGGTGAATCGACTGCCCCGCCTCGCGCGGAAAATGCTGCACGACGACCTCGGAGACCTTCCAGCCGGCCATCCGGCAGCGAGCGAAGATCTCGTCCCCGACGAAATTGATGCGATGCCGGATCTCGATGCGCCGCGCGACCGACTGCCGGAACGCCCGGCACCCGCCGTTGATGTCGTGGAGCGGCGAGCCCAGGACCCATCGGGACAGCGTGTTCAGGCCCTTCGACAGAATGAGGCGGACGAAGGGATCGTGCCGCTCCTTCTTCCAGCCGAACACGACGTCCGCGCCGGCGTCGATCGCCGCGAGGAACTTCGGCGCGTCCGCCAGCGTGTGCTGCCCGTCGCCGTCCACGACCATCACGACCTCGCCGGGGGTCGCGCGGAGCGCCGTCTCCGTCGCGACGGCATAACCCTTGTTGCCCTGGTGGTGCTCGACGAGGACCCTCGGATTCTCCTTCGCCAGCCGGTCGGCGATCTCTCCCGTGCGGTCGCGGCTGCCGTCGTCGACGATCAGGATCCGCCACTCGAGGCCCGGGACCTTCGACAGCGCGTCGGCGGCGTCCCGGACGGTCTTCTCGATCAGCTCTTCTTCGTTGTAGGCGAGGAACGCGACTCCGAGGCGCGGCGTCTTTTCAGCGGCCATAGATGATCACTCCGGCGGTCACGACCCACCCGACGACGATCAGCAGAAGAAGCGGGTCGTCGATGAGCAAGGCCTGTGTCGGATTTCCTCCGCCGCCTCGCCGATAGACGAGGCGCACGTAGCGCGCGATGCCCAGAACGACGAAGGGAATCGTGGCGGCGAAGCTCCGGCCGCCGTGCATCTGCTGCGTGGCCGGCAACACGCTGTACGCCGTGTAGGCGGCGACGGTCGTGAGCGCGCACAGAACGAACAGGAAGTCGAGGCCCTCGGCGCGGTACGCGGCGAGCGCCGGGCGGTGCTCGGCCGACGACTCGCGTCCGGCGTGGTGCAGCTCCCACTGGCGCTTTCCGACGACGAGGAAGAGCGCGAGGACGTACGCGCAACCCATCAGGAAGAGGGAGGGCGGCAGGTCCGCGAGCGCCGCCCCCGCGAGCGCGCGCAGCGGGAGGCCGGCCGCAACGATGAGGGCCTCGAGGAACGGAATCCGCTTGAGCCACAGCGAATAAGCCGTCATGACGGCGGCATAGAGGGCGCACCATTGCCCGAAGCGCGGGTCGAGGAGGAAGGCCGCCGTCAGCCCCCCGGCGCCGAGCAACGTCCCGGCCGCCACGGCGGTGCCCGGACGCAGCTCGCCCGAAGCGAGGGGCCGGTGGCGCTTGACGGGGTGCGCGGCGTCGCGCTCGCGGTCCATGACGTCGTTGATCAGATAGATCGAGCTCGTGACTGCGCAGAACACGAGGAAGCCCGCCGCGGCGAGGCTCCAGCCCCGTCCCGTCGCGAGCGCTCCCCCGAAGAGAAACGGGAGCGGAAGGACGAGGTTCTTGACCCATTGCGCGGGCCGGGCCGAGATGAAGAGCGCGGAGAGCGCGCGGATCGCGTGATCCCCGGCGGCCGTCGCCGGCTCGCCTGACGAAGTCGCCGTCATTTTTTCTTTCATTGTAACCGCTTTCGCGGCCCGACGCCCCGTCGCGCGGCCCGCGGCGTCCTACAATCCGTCCGGCGGGAGGACATCTGCACCAGCCCGAAACCCTCCTCGAGGGCAAGTACGAGATCCTCGGCAAGCTCCGTGACGGCGGCATGGGGACGATCTACCGCGTCCGCCACCGTCTGCTCGATGAGGTCCGCGTCGTCAAGGTCATGCAGCCGCACGTGGTGGGCGACGCGGAAATGCGCCGCCGCTTCCTCGAGGAGGCCCGGACGGCGACGCGGCTCAAGCACCCGCACCTCTGCGTCCTCTACGACTTCGCGCTCGACTCCGACGGAACGGCGTATCTCGTCATGGAGTACATCGAGGGTGTCAACCTCGCCGACTTTCTCAAGTCGAAAGGGGCGCCGGGCATTCCCACGGCCCTCGAGATCGCGCACCAGGCCCTTCTCGCGCTCGGCTACCTGCATCGCAAGGGCGTCATCCACCGCGACGTCGCGCCCGACAACCTGATGCTCTCGAGCGACGAGGAGGGCCGCCTCTTCGTCAAGCTCATCGACCTCGGCATCGCGAAGGAAGTGGACCGGACGGCGGACCTCACGGCGTCGGGCGTCTTCCTCGGAAAGCTCAGATACGCCTCGCCGGAGCAGTACGGGACGCTCGGGCCGGGACAGAAGCTCGACGGGCGAAGCGATCTCTACGGCCTGGGCATCGTGCTCTACGAGGTCCTGACCGGAACGCGTCCGTTCCCGGGGGAGTCGGCCGCGGAGCTGCTCCGCGCGCACCTCCTGTCGACGCCGATCCCCTTCTCGGAATCGGACCCGGAGGGCAAGATCCCTCCCGAGCTTCGGGCGATCGTCCTCAAGGCGCTCGAGAAAAACCGCGACGACCGGTTCGCGTCCGCCGAAGAGATGGACCGCGAGATCGCCGTGCTCCGGCCCCGCCTGAGCCGGCCCGAAGACCTCGACCAGACGCGCTCGATGCTCGAAGGCATTTCGGCTCCCGCCGGCGGTGGCTCGGGCGTCACGCCCAGCGCGCAGGACCGACTCGACCGCCAGTTCGCCGACCACACGACCCCTCACCCGACGCCGTCCCGCGCGACCTCGGTGCCCGCGCGGACGGCGGCCTCGGAGCACGATCCGACGACCGCGGGGCCGCCGCCGCGCCGGATTCCGCCCGACGAGCGCGACACCGCGCCGCTCGGGAGACCCCGCGCCGGCCGCGGCGGCCTCTGGCTCGCTCTCCTGGCCGCCGCCGTCGTCGGCGCGGCGCTCCTCCTGTGGATCCCGGTGTCGCGCCGCGGCGCTCCGGCGCGGTCCGCTCCGCTCCCGTCACCCCCGGCCGCGCCCGGGACCGGCGTCCGCGCGGAGCCCACGTCCGTCCCCGCTCCTCCCGCGGCGGGCGCGACCGAGCCGGCTCCCGAGCCCACGGCGGAGCCTCCTGCCGAACCGACGCCGGAACCGACGCGCGCCGCCGAAGGGCCGTCCGTCGCGGCCGCTGTGCCGCCGGCGGCTCTCGAAGCTTCGCGGGCGAGCGCCGCCCGCGCCCGCTCGGACGCCGAAAGGGCCCGCGCGCCCGAGCTCGCCGCGGATCTCTGGCGCCGCGGCCGCGTGAAGGCGGGCGATGCCGAGGCCCTGACGGCCCGAAGCCGATTCTCCGAAGCGCAGATCGCGTGGGAATCGGCGGCGCGTCTCTTCGCCCAGGCCCGGAGTGCCGCCGAGCGGGAGGCCGATCGCCGCGCCGCTCCGTCGCCCGTCCCGATCGCGGCCGCTCCGGCGCCGACGCCGATCCCGGCGCCCCCGACGCCTCCACCCGCGACGCGCGTCGCCGCGGCCCTTCCGACATTCGCTCCGACGTCCGTTCCGGGCCCGGCCGTGGCTTCGACGCGCGCGGCCAACCCGGCGGAGGAAAAGATCCGCGAGGTCGTGCACCGCTACGAGGTCGCGCAGAGCACGCTCGACGCCGGGCTCTACTCGCGGATCTTCCCTTCGGTCGACCACGCGCGGATCGCCCAGGCCTTCGAGAGTCTTCGCTCCCAGAGGGTCGAGTTCGAGATCCGCCGCATCCAGATCGATCCGGCCGGCGCGAAGGCGGACGTCGCGGGCTACGAGAAGCGTGTGGCCCAGCCGCGGGCCGGCAGCGAGTTGAACACCGCCGGCGAGCGCGTTCTCCACCTCGAGAAGCACGGCGACGGCTGGGTCATCGTCGGGCTCGACTGATCCGCTCGCAGCGTGCGAGCTCCGGGTCGGAACGCCCGATCAGAACACCGGCTCAGAACGCGTAGTCCAGGGCGACGAGCGGCGTGAAGTCGTCGCGCAGCCCCTTCTTGCTGATCGAGAAGAGCCCGTTGACCGTCAGCAGCAGGTTGCCGAACGGGTTGATCTTGAAGCCGACGGAGCCGAGCAGCGTGTTGAGGTTCGCCGTCGTCGCGACCAGGCGCGGGAATTCGGCGCTCACGACCGTCGGCGGCTGGGCCGGATTCGGATTCGTGTTGGCGAAGAACGTCGCCTCGCTGACCTGGACGGACTGGGTGTTGCGGAAGATCCGGCCGATCGCGTCGACGACCACGGTGAACCGCGGCGACATGGCCCAGTCGAAGCCGCCCGTGTAGTTGATCTCGTCGGCGACCGAGACGCTCGCGGCCGGATGCACCGCCCACGTGTAGCCCGCGTTGATGTGCGGGGAGAACGCGCCGAGGTGCGCCGAGCCGATCAGGTACGCGCGGATGGCGAGCGCTCCGGTGCCGAGCAGATCCCGGTAGTCGCCCGTCGGAAGCCGCACGTCGGTGCCGAGCGCGAATCCCGCCGTCGGGCTCGACGTGAAGCGGTATTTGCCGCGCAGCACGACGTCGCCGACGCCGCTGGCGCTGCCGGACTGCCGGATCGTGGCTTCGCTCCCGCCGCCCACGAACGTGTGGATCGCCGGATTGGCCGCCGTGGCGAGGCGCTGGATCGTGGCGTCCGTCTGGGCGTCGATCGAGACGCTCACGAGCGGAATCGCGGCGCCGATGTCGAACCGGTCCGTGACGCCGTACGTGACGACGAGCGCCGTGATGTCGCTCTGGATCTTCAGGAAGAGCTGCGCCGTGATGACGTCGCCCTCGAAGAACGGCTGGAAGTTCGACCCGTCGTGATTGATGTCCTCGTGTGTGAACACGAGCCGCAGATCGCCGTCGCGAAGCGAGAGACTGTTGACGTCGTCGAACGTGAAATGGCTGAAATTGAGGCCCAGGTTGAACCGGCCCTTGCCGACGGTGTCGGCCCGTTCGGCGTAGATGGGGCCGAAGCTGTCCGTCGTCCGTGTGAAGACGCCGAGCTTCGGATCGTACGTGTAGGCGAAGCCGCCCGAGGAGGACGCGAGCGGGAAGGAAGAGAGCTGATTGGCGATCTGGTTGTTGAACTGCTGGAGCGCCAGGAACTCCGGCGAATCCTCGGCGATGAAGTGGTGCGAATGCGTCGGAAACGGCGATCCGGGCGGCGGATCGGAAAGGATGATGCCCTCGCGCAGGAAATCGGTCAGCAGATCGCGCAGATTGAGCGTCTGCGCCCCGAGCGGACCGGCGAAAAGAACGGCGACGAGACAGACCAACAGACGACGCGGCCGGCTCATGCGCGAGCCTCCTTCCTTCTTTGGAGGGAGTCTACGCTTCTAGCGGCCCGACGTCAGCCGGCGATAGCCCGTCCAGTGGCGCAGCGCCGCGGCCGAGTCCCCGAGACGCTCGCTCACGGCCGCGGCGTTGAAGCGGGCGTCGGCGTCCTCCGGATCGAGGGCGATCGCGCGCTCGTACGCGACGAGCGCGTCGCGGTCCCGCGCGAGATCCTGAAGCGCCACGCCCAGGTTGAACGCGGCGGTCGCGTCGGAGGGCCGCGCGGCGAGCGCGAGGCGGTAGTGCTCTTCGGCGGCCGCCGCATCGCCGCGCTCGTGGAGGAGACGGCCGAGGTTCACGTGCGCGTCGGCGTGTTCGGCATCCAGCCGGAGCGCCCGCTCGTAGGCCTCGACGGCGCCCGCCGGCTCCCGCTCCTCGAGGTCCACGGCGATCTCGTACCAGCGTTCCGCCGAGAGCGGCTCGCCGGAGCCCGCCGGCGGCGCCTCGCCGCCCGGGAGGGGTTCCACGGGCGCCGCCAGAACCGCGGTGTCGAAGTCGAGCAGGCGCTGGCCGGACTCGGGCCGCCAGCGGGCGCGCCCGTCGCCGACCACGATCCGCTCCCCGTCCGCCTGGATCCGGAGCTCGGTGATCCGTCCGCTCTCGGGCAGCTGCCGGACGATCCGCGCGAGCGCGCGCCGGACGCGGCGGGCGGGGATGCGCGCGTCGAGCAGCGATTTCGCGGCGCGCAGAAAGACGAGATCGGGAAACGAGAACCGGAAGTGGCCGCGGGCCGAACGGTCGGGAGACAGGAAACCGGCCCGGACGTACGAGCGCACCTGCGCCGGCGACAGTCCCAGGGCCTGCGCGACCTCGCGCGTGGCATAGCCCGTCATCGGGGTCCTCCCGCTGGGCTACTTCCTCGAAGCGGCCTTCTTCTCCGCACTGCCTCCGGCCCGCTTGCCCGCCCGTTCCCCGCCCGCCGACGCCGCCTTTCGGGCGGGGCGCGCGGGCGCCTTCGACAGACTGCGGCGCAGGGCCTCCATCAGATCGATCACCTCGCCGCTCTTGGGCCGAGGAGGCGCCGAGATCTCCTGGCCGGTCTCGATCTTCTTTTTGAGCTGCTGCTGAATGCGCTTCTTGACCTCGTCCTCGTAGGCTTGCGGCCGGAACTCATCGGAAGACGCCTGGTCGACCAGCATCTTGGCGAGCTTGAGCTCCCCTTCCTTCGGCTTCTCGCGGTCCAGACCGACGTCGGACATCGAGCGGACCTCGTCGGCGTACAGGAGCTGCTGCATGATGAGCCCCTCGTCCACGGCGCGGACCATCACGAGGTACTGCTTGCCCCGCGCGGCGTACTTTGCGAGCGCGACCCGTCCGGTCTCCCGGAGGACCTCCGCGAACAGCCAGTACGCCTTCGATCCGCCCTTGTCGGGGCCCAGGTAGTAGGCCTTGTCGAAGTAGACGGGATCGATCGCGGAGAGCGGGACGAACTCGGTGACGTCGACCGTCTGCGTCGACTCCTCCTCGAGGGCTTTCAGCTCCTCGTCGGTGAAGAGGACGTACTGGTCCTTGGCGAACTCGTACCCCTTGCGGATCTCGTCGCGCGGAACGATGACGTTGTCCTCTTTCGGACAGACGTATTGCTGTTTGACGCGCGCGCCGCACTTGCCGTGCAGCATGTTGAAGGAGATGGCCGCCGACGAGTTCCCGGCCGAGTAGAGCTTGACCGGGATCGAGACGAGGCCGAAGGAGATGTTGGCGGCGGCGAGGGCTCTCGCGGAAGGCGCTTCTGTTGCCATAGCATCCGTAAGTGTAACAAAACTAGCCGTTTGAGGCGGGAAAATACGCGGCGAATCGCTTCGCGAGGTCCGGACCCTTGCCTCCCTCTTCGTGCTTGAAAAAAACGAAGAGATCACCCCACGGCTGCCCGAGGTACAGCGAGGCCCGCGTCCGGAGGTCCTCCTCGGCATAGTCCTGCCGCCGAAGGCGCGCGTAGCCCCAGTCGGCCGTCGCCACGAGCGGGGTCGCGAGATCCTCGTCCTCGGCGATGCAGAGGGCGGCGTCGCGCGCGCGCAGCGCTTCGAAGATCTCGTCGTCGAACCAGGAGGCGTGCCGGAACTCGAAGGCCGCGCGGACTCCGGCGGGAAGCGTCGTCAGGAAGGTCTTGAGGCGCTCTCCGTCCTTCTTGAGATTCGGCGGCAGCTGGAAGAGGACCGGGCCCAGGCGGTCGCCGAGTGTCGCGGCGATCTTGAAGAAGTAGTCGACCGAATCTCCCGCCTCCTTCAGCCGCTTCTGGTGCGTGATCCGCTGCGAGGCCTTGAGCACGAACACGAAGTCGGCCGGCACCTGCTCGGACCACTGCGACAGCGTCTCGGCGCGCGGCATCCGGTAGAAGGTGTTGTTGATCTCGACGGCCGAAAGCCTCTCCGCGTAGTAGCGCAGCATGTCGGCCGCGGGAAGGTCTTCGGGATAGAAGGTCCCCTTCCACTCCTTGTACGAGAAGCCGCTCGTGCCCGTGAAGAGACGCACCGACGGAAGCTATCAGAGGCGGCCCGTGAGCTCGGCCAGTCTGCGAAAGCGCCTCGCCCGGTCCGGCGTGAAATCCTCGCGCCGCGCCCTCCAGATCCAGTTCCCCGCGCTCTTGCCCGGAAGGTTCATCCGCGCCTCGCTCCCGAGATCGAAGACGTCCTGCACGGGAACGATCGCGCGTTCGGCGACGGACTCCATGGCCGCGCGGATGAGACCCCAGGAGACCTCGCTTCCGTCGCCGCCGAGGTAGTCGAGCGTTCGGCGCCGCTCCTCCGCTCCGAGGCTCGCGAACCAGCCGCGCGCCGTGTCGTTGTCATGCGTCCCCGGGTAGACGACCGCGTTCGGGACGTGCCGGTGCGGCGCGTGCGGGCTGTCGTCCTCGGAGAAAGCGAACTGGAGCACCCGCATGCCGGGAATTCCCGTCTCGGCGAGGAGCTCCCGAACGTCGTCCGTGATCGTCCCGAGATCCTCGGCGAGGAGCGGCAGGCCGCCGAGCGCGTTTCCCAGCGCGTCGAAGAGCGGGCGCCCCGGCCCCTCGACCCACCGCCCCTCCGCCGCCGTGCGCGCGGACGCCGGCACCTCCCAGTAGCCCGCGAATCCGCGGAAGTGATCCACGCGCACGAGGTCCGCCTGCGCGAGCGCCCGCTTCAGACGGTCGATCCACCATCCATACCCCGTGTCGCGCAGCCGGTCCCAGCGGTAGAGCGGATATCCCCAGAGCTGGCCGGTCTCGCTGAAGTAGTCCGGCGGCACGCCGGCCACCGCCTCCGGCCGACCCTGCGCGTCGAGGGCAAAGAGGCCGCGATGCGCCCAGACGTCCGCGCTGTGGAGCGACACGTAGATCGGCACGTCGCCGACGAGGCCGATGCCGCGCCGGCGCGCCTCGGCCCGCAGCCGCGCCCACTGCCGATGGAAGAGGAACTGGACGAACGCGTGAAAGTCCCGCTCGCGCGCGATCTCGCGTGCGGCCTGCGCGAGCGCGTCCTTCTCCCGGGCGGCGAGCGCCGGCGGCCAGTGGATCCAGCCCGCGGGCGCGAAGCGCTCGGAAAGCGCCGCGAAGAGCGTCCAGTCGTCGAGCCACGCCGCCTGGTCGGGTGACGACCGGAATTCGTCGAAGTCGCGCCGCAGATCGGGCGCGGCGCCGGCGGTCTCGAAGCGCTCGAAGGCCCGTCGCAGCCATCGCTCCTTCTCGCGAGCCGCGGAGACGTCGACCCGATCGGCCGCCGAAGCCGGCTCCCCCCCGAGCGCCTCCTTCGAAAGAAGGCCGTCTTCGACGAGCCGCTCCGGCGACACGAGCAGCGGCTCGCCGGCGAAGGCCGAGCGCCCGCCGTAGGGAGATCCGCCGGCTCCCGCCGGCACGAGCGGAAGGAACTGCCAGAGCGTCGCGCCGGCCTCCTCGGCCCACGCCAGGAATCGCTCCGCCTCGGGTCCGAGATCGCCGATTCCGAAGCCGCCGGGAAGCGACGTCGGATGGAAGAGGAGCCCGGCTCGCCGCGGAGCGGTCAAACCGCGGTCACGCCCGCGGATCGCGGTCGTGCCCCATGCCGACGGCGCGCAGCCGCTCCGGCGGACCCTCGAGGAGCTCGACCTTGCGCTCGGCGGCCGGCATGTAACAGAGCTCCAGATATTCCGTGACCATCCGGTCCGAGGAGAATTGCCGCCCGATGCGCGACGCGCTCTGGATCATCTTCTCGATCCAACCCATCGGCACGCCGCGCTCGTCGCGCACGGAGAAGAGCGGCAGCACCTTCTCCTCCAGCGTCTGGTAAAGCGCCCCGGCCACCTGGTCGTCCGTATCGTCGTCGCTCGCGCCGCCGATGACGAAGCCGGTCTCGTCGGTCGGCGCTTCGTCCCACCAGCCGTCCAGGACCGACAGGTTCAGCACGCCGTTCATCGCCGCCTTCATCCCCGACGTGCCCGAGGCCTCGTGGGGCCGGATCGGGTTGTTCAGCCACACGTCGCATCCGGATACGAGGGCGCGCGCGAGCGCCATGTCGTAGTCTGGCAAAAGAACGACGCGGCCGTGGAATTCCGGCATCTCGGCGTAGTGGGACACGGCGCGCAGGAGCTCCTTGCCGGCCTCGTCGCGCGGATGCGCCTTCCCGGCGAAGAGAATCTGCACGGGACCGTCGTGAAGAATGCGGCGCAGCCGGTCCGGGTCGCGAAAGAGAAGCGTCGCGCGCTTATAGGTCGCGAAGCGCCGCGCGAACCCGATCGTGAGGACGCGCGGATCCAGAAGCCCTTCCACTTCCGCGATGCGCTCGTCGGGCTCGCCGCGCGACCGTCGTTCGTCGGCGAGGCGCCGGCGGCAGGCGGCGATCAGACGCTCCCGGAGCCATTCGTGCGCGCCCCAGAACCGCGCCGGATCGAGCTCGCGCCCGTTCTCGAGCAGCGAAAGGCTCGCGATCGCCGGATCCGTCCAGGTCGCGCGATGGACGCCGTTCGTGATCGCGCGGATCCGGACGTCCTCGTCGGCGAGCTCCGGCAGAAGGCCCAACCAGAGGCGCCGCGACACGCGGGCGTGAAGACGCGAGACGGCGTTCGCGTGCCCCGAGAGTCGCAGCGCGAGAACGGCCATCGAGAAGGGCTCGTCGGCCTTGCCCGGCGCCTCCTGTCCCAGCTTGAGGAAATCGGCGTAATCGATGCCGGCGCCTCGCACGTATCCGCCGAGGTGCCGCTCCAGGAGCTCGGGCGCGAACCGGTCGATTCCGGCGGGCACCGGCGTGTGCGTGGTGAAGACGTTGCCCGCCGCCGACCGCTCGCGCGCCTCGCCGAACGAGAGCCCTTCTTCCGAGACGAACTGGCGGATGCGCTCGATCCCCACGAACGCCGCGTGCCCCTCGTTGAGATGCCGGATCGTCGGCCGCCAGCGCATCGCTTCGAGCGCGCGCAGGCCGCCGATGCCGAGGACGATCTCCTGCCGGATCCGCGTCTCCTGATCGCCGCCGTAGAGTCGCGCGGTGATTTCGCGATCCTCGGGAGCGTTCTCCGGAACGTCCGTATCGAGGAGGAGAAGCGGGACGCGGCCCACCGTCGCCAGCCGGATGAGGACGAAGACTTCGCGTTCTCCGACCGGCACGGTCACGACCGGCGGCGCGCCGCCCGGCATGCGGGGGATGGAGAGCGGGAGCCGATCCGGGTCGAGCGCGACGTCCCGCTCGCGCTGCCCTTCCTGCCGGTCGAGGACCTGGTGGAAGTAGCCGCGCGCGTAGAAGAGGCCGACACCCACGAGCGGGACTCCCAGGTCGCTCGAAGACTTCAGGTGGTCGCCGGCGAGGACCCCCAGACCGCCGGCGTAGATCGGAAGCGCCTCGGTCAGTCCGAACTCGGCCGAAAAGTACGCGACGAGATCTCCGCGCTGACGCAGCGCCCGGATCGCCGGGTGGGCCGGCTGCGCATCGTCCTCGAGGCCGAGCTCGCTCTGCACCGCCACGAGCTGCGCGAGGAAAGCGGGATCCGAAGCGGCCCGCGACGCCCGGTCGGCCGGACACTGCGCGAGAAGGACGACCGGGTTCCCGGCCGCGCGGTCCCACCCGTCGGGATCGAGCGACGTAAAGAGGGCGCGGACGCTCGGCCGCCAGGACCAGCGCAGGTCGCGCGCCAGGTCTTGCAGGGGCTGGAGGTTGTCGGGCAGGCCGGTGACCGGAACGTAGGTCCCGAGAGATCGCATTGGGCGGAACGAAAGGATAGCAGAAACCCCCGCGGGCTCCGGAAGGGCGGCCGCCGAAATTGATGCAACCGCGTCATGCCGGACGAGTCGCCAAGACGAATCATGAGGGCGTGAAAGACAAGGAGGTCGTCATGAACTTCAACCTCATGCGTCGCGAACCGCTCACGGTTGCTCCGTTCTTCCGTTTTTCAGCCGATCCGTACTTCCGCGAGATGGAGGACGTCTCGGATCGACTGAATCGTTTCTTCGGGACCTGGACGCGTCCGCAGCAGAAGGAAGCGCTCACGCTGGCGGAATGGGCTCCGCCGGTCGACATCCAGGAGACGGAGAAGGAGTATCTCGTCAAGGCCGAGCTGCCCGAAATCACGAAGGAGAACGTGAAGGTCACCGTGGAGAACGGCGTTCTCACTCTCCAGGGCGAGAGGAATCAGGAGAAGGAGGAGAAGGGCAAGAAGTTCCACCGGATCGAGCGCTCCTACGGCACGTTCCTGCGCACCTTCACCATGCCCGAAGACGCCGACCCGACGAAAATCACGGCGGACTTCAAGGACGGCGTGCTTCGGGTCCACCTGCCGAAGACCGAGAAGCCGCTCTCGAAAGCGATCGAAGTGAAGGTGGCTTCCTAGATTTCGCTCCGCTCTCGCGGAGCCGCCGCCCTGCGGGGCGGCCACCGGCGGCCGGCGAACCCGGCCGCCTTTCCTTTTGGGCGCTCCGCCTCTTCAGGCGACGACGACGTTTCGGCCGAGAAGGTCGCTGCAGTAGCGCTCGAGATCCGCGTTGGAGAACTCGTCCCAGCCGCGGCAGGCATTGCGGGAAGCGGTCTGGGCATCGCAGGCGAGCGCCACGCGGCATCGGAGCTGCTCGGCGAGCTGCCAGACGTTGGCGAGTTCCTCCATCTGGGCCCGGGACAGATGCGTGCTGCGGCCGAGGGCGTAGCGGAAACGGCGGTCGAACTCGGAGTCCGGCCACCGGGAGAAGCCGCGGCAGAAGATCCCGCGCTCCGCGGCGACCTGACAGAGCGAATGCTCGTCGTCGGCGAGCCGGCCGAGGGCGCGGCGAAGCTCCCCGATGGCTTCCGGCCGCGTCCACACCTCAGCGTCGCTCACCGTCGCCCAGTCTCCCGGCGGACGGCCGGACGGGAATGATGCGAACGCATCAACCGCTGGCCTCGAACCGAGGGAGAATCTCTCCGATGGACGACGTCCTCGATCTGACGGCCGCGGCTCTCCACCGGCGCTGGCGCCGGGCCGTCGATCTCCTTTGGCGGGAGAGCGTCCGCTACCGGAATGTCCCCCTCCCCTCGTGGCAGCGGCTCCGCGCCGCGCGCCGGCGCCGCAGTCTTCAGAAGATCGTCCGGAGGGCGCTCTCCGAGGTGCACCGGATCGAGCTCGAGCGGCAGAAGCGCTCTCGGTAAGAATCCCGGCTCCCGCCCGGAATCCGCCTTCTCTCTCCTTCTTATGACGGACGTCATGGACGCCGACTCCGGCGAAGGCTGGAATCGCGACATGAACGACGACCCGATCGATCCCGCTCTCCCGATTCGGGAGCTCCTCGCGCGGCATCCCTTCGCCCTGCCCGTTCTCTCGTCGCGCGGCCTCGACACCTGCTGCGGCGGCGCGCACCCGCTCGCGGAGGCCTGCGCCGCTCGAGGCATCCCGCTCGCGGGCCTCCTCGCGGATCTCGAGTCGGCGCGCCGCACCGCAGGGCCCGGTTTCGTCGCCCCGACGACGTCGATTCGCGATCTTCGGCGTCGGTTCCCCGCGACGATTCCCGTGCTCGCGCGGTACGGCGTCGGCGACTGCGGCGGCCCCGACGGGCCCGACGAGCCTCTGGCCTGGTTCGCGACCGTGCACCGGCTCCCGGTCGAGGAATTCCTGCGCGACGTGCGCGAGGCCGCGGCGAGTGATGCGCCGTCCTCGGGGCCGTTTGCTCCGGCTGCTTCCCGCCCGCCGTCGGCCCCGTTCGCTCCGCATTTCCTTCTCGGCTCGCTCGTCCTCACGCTGACCCTCGGCGCCACGACCGGAATGGTGAACCTGCTCCGCATCGCCGCGGGCGGCGACGTCCCCATCTCGCACCGCCAGATCCATGGACACACTCAGGTCCTGGGTTTCGCGACGCTCTTTCTCATGGGCATCGCCTTCCACGCGCTCCCGCGAATTCTCGGCATCGGCGGCGGGCGTGTCCGCGCGGCCGTCCCGGCGTTCTGGCTGATGTTTTCCGGAGTGGTACTCCGCAACGCCGGGCAGCCCTACAATGTGGATGCGGCCGGCCGCCTGCTCTCGCTCCTTTCGTCGGCCCTCGAAGGCGCTGCGGCTCTTCTCTTCGCCGGGTTCGTCTTCCGCATGCTCGCCCGCGCGCGCGAGGGAAAGTACGGTCCCGGCGATCCGATCCTCCGTTTCGTGAGGGCGGGCACCGTCTATTTCCTCGCCGCCATGGCGATCGACGCCGCCCAGGGAATCTGGCTCGCCGGCCATCGGGAGACGGCGCTTCCCGTCGCACTCACCGAACCCTTCTATTTCGCGGCGCTCTACGGCTTCCTTCTCGCCTGGATCTACGGCTTCGGGAATCGCGTCGTCTCCCTGTTTCTCGGTGTCGGCGCCGCGCGGCGACGCGCGCCGGAAATCGCTCTGGGGCTGCAGGCCGCCGGCGTGGCGCTCGCGGTCGTCGGATTCGTGCCGGGCCTACCCCTCTCCGCCTCGCTGGCTCTGCGCGACGCGGGCCTCGCGGCCGTCGCGCTCTCCGCGCTCGTCTTTCTCTGGGGTCACGGGTTCGCTTCGAGACGGGCGGAGTTTCCGGCGATGCGCGCTCCGGGATCGCCGGGGTTCGCGATTCGGGCGGCTTTCGCCTGCCTCGGGCTCTGGGCGATCCTCTCGCTCGGAGCGGTGATCCTCTCGCGCGCCACGCGCCTCCCCGCGCAGAACCTCTGGTGGTCCGACGCCGCCCGGCATGTCTTCACGGTGGGCTTCCTCACGCTGCTCATCGTCGGGATGAGCTTCCGGATCCTGCCGGTCTTCTCGGGAAAGAGGCTCTGGTCGCCCGCGCTCGCCCGGACGACCTACGGGCTCCTCCTGGCCGGTGTCGCGATGAGGCTTCTCCAGTATCCGGCGGCCTTCCGGCCCGTCTTCTACGAGATCGGCTCCTGGATGGGAGTCCCGGTCGTCCTGGCCCTCCTGCTCTTTACTTTCAATCTGTTCCGCACGATGAGGGCCGGCGGACCTCCCCCGGCGCCCGCACGCCCCGCCTTCCTCTCGACGCTCCCCACGCGCTGACGGCCGGTCGGCAGGCAGTTTCCCGGAAAAGGGGGAGGCGAAGGCCCGGAAGACGATTTACGATGGGGCCGCATACGATGTCCGACATCGCACACGACGCGATCCACATCGTCGGCGCGGGGCCCGCCGGTCTGACTGCGGCATTGACGCTTGCGCGCGCCGGCCGCCGCGCCGTAGTCCACGAGCAGCGCCCGGAGGTCGGCGCGCGATTCCATGGGGACCTCCAGGGCATCGAGAACTGGACGACGCCGGAGGACGTGCTGGAGGAGCTCGACGCAATGGGCGTCGATCTCCACTTCGCCGCGCAGCCGTGTCACGAGGGGGTCTTCTTCGATCCGGCCGGTCGCGAGTACGTCTATCGGTCTCCCAAGCCGCTCTTCTATCTCGTGCGGCGCGGCCGCGAGCCGGGCACGCTCGATCAGCAGCTCAAGGCGCAGGCGCTCTCGGCGGGGGTCGAGCTCCGCTTCCGCGATCCGATCACGCGCCTTCCCCAGGGAGGCATCGTGGCGGGCGGACCCCGCGGCCCCGACGCGATCGCGGTCGGCTACGTTTTCGAGACCGATCGCGCCGACGGCGTCTTCGGCGTCCTGTCCGAGCGGCTGGCGCCCAAGGGCTACTCGTATCTGCTCGTCTCCCGCGGCCGCGGGACGGTCGCCGCCTGCCTCTTCGAAGACTTCCACCACGAACGCGAGTATCTCGACCGCACGCTCGCCTTCTTCCGTACCCGAGCGGGGCTCGACATGCGAAACCCCGTGCGCTTCGGCGGCACCGGCAACGTCCTGCTGCCGTCCACCGCCCGGCACGGGGACATTCTCTTCGTGGGCGAGGCCGCCGGATTCCAGGACGCCCTCTGGGGTTTCGGGATGCGCCTCGCGATGATCTCGGGAAATCTCGCCGCGCGCGCCCACCTCGCCGGAGACCCCTCGCTCTACGACGGAATGTGGAGGCGCCGGCTGGGCGCCATCCTCCGGACGTCGCTCGTCAACCGATACATGTTCGCGCGGATGGGCGACCGGGGTTACGCCCGTCTCATGCGCTCGATCGGGCGGTCTCGCGACGCGCGCCGCTGGCTGCGGCGTCACTACGCGTCGACGCTACCCAAGCGGCTCGTCTTCCCCGTGGCGCAGCGCGCGGTCCAGTCGCGACGTGCGCCCCCGGGGTGCGCGCTTTCGATCTGCGATTGCACCTGGTGCCGCGCGCATCCTCCCGCGCACGCGGCGCCCTTCCGCCGGACCGCAGCCCCGGCCTCCGCGGCCGCGGCTCCGCTTCCCTAGACGCGAAGCGAGAATTCCGTCGAGCGGCGTGCGCGACCGCCCTCCTATCCCCTTCGACGCGGTTCCGGTCCTCGCGTCTCTCTCTCCTCCCGAGCGCGCGGCGCTCGCGCCCCTTTGCGAGCTCGCCGCCTTCGAGAAAGGGGCGACGATCTTTCGGGAGGGAGACCCCGCGGACCGGATCTATTTTCTGTTCCTCGGGCGCGTCAAGATCGTCAAGGCGGGACCGGGGCGCGACTTGATCCTCGAGATCCTCGGCCCGGGAGAGCCCGTCGGGGCCGTGGCCGCGTTCGAGCGTCGCCCCTTTCCCGCGTCCGCCGTCGCGATCGAGCCATCGGGCCTCATCGCCATTCCGGAGACCGCCTTCTTCCAGCTGATCGAGAAACGGCCCGCGATCACGCGCGCCCTGCTGGCGGGCCTCACGCTCCGGCTGATGTCCCTGAATCGGCGGCTGGCCGACATGACGGGATCCGTCGAATACCGGACGGCGCGGCTCTTCTCGACGCTCGCGGCGAGGCTCGGACAGCCGCGCGAGGTCGGCGTCTTCGTTCCGCTTCCTCTGGCGAGGCAGGAAATCGCGGACCTCGTCGGAACGACCATCGAGACCGCGATCCGCGTCATGAGCCGCTGGCAGAAGGACGGAATCGTCGAGACGGAGGCGAAAGGCTTCCGGATACCCGACCTCGAGGCGCTCCACGCCATCGCGCCCGAGGAGTGAACGTCAGGCGGGCGGCGGAACGGCGAGCCCGGCGGCCGGCGGGACGGAACGCCGCGGCCTCTTCTTCCAGGCGACGTAAGGCCGCGCGAGTCTCCGGAGAGCGGCGAGCTTCCAGGCGTAGAACGACGAACCGAGGCTCGGCGCGGCGAGGTCCCGGGTCTCCTCCGGCTGGACGACGAGCGAGACCTCGATCGGCAGCACCCCGACCGGCAGGCCCTCGCGGCGGCACGCTTCCCACACGTGCGCGAAGACGTCCTTCATCGCCTCCGGATCGGGAGGCGGCGCGTCTTCGAGCTCGCTGCCGATCGTCGGACGAAAGATGCAGACCGTCGGGAACGCGCCGGACCGGACGATGCGGTCGATTCCGCGCTTGGTCGCTTCGACCGGCTCGAGCCCCGCGATGATCTCGCCCGAGACGCGACCGCGCCCGAGCCGTCGCGCGGTGTATTCCATCGCCTCGAAGAATCCCTGCTGGCCGAGCGTCTCCGCTTTTCCGGGGCAGAGACGCCGGAAGACCTCGGGATCCTCGAACTCGTAGCAGAAGGAAAAGTGGTCGGCGCCCGCCGCGATCAGGGCGTCGTACTCCGAGAACTTCCGCCTCGGCACCGGCATGCACTGCACGCCGAGGAATCCGCCGACCCGTTCCCGCAGCGCCCGGACGAACGGCTCGCACTGGCGCAGTCCGTGGATCGGCTCGAGCCGGTCCACTTCCTCGTAGTGATACCCGGTGTTCAGGTGCGTGAAGATCGCGCCGGACTCGTCCCGCGCGGCGCGCGCCACCTCCACCACGTCGGCGACGGACTTGCGCACCTGCTCGGCGACGCCGAGGTTCTTGCCCGTCGTGCAGAACTTGCACGCGCGCGAAGGGGCCGAGGCCCAGTACAGGCAGCGGTTCGACACGTACACGCCGAGGTAGTTCCCCTGGAGGACTCCGATCCGGCTCATCTCGACACCCGACGCCGTGCGGCGCCCGTACCAGGACGGCTCCTCCGGGATCTCGACCGGATACTCGTCGCCGCTGCGAAGGTCCGCGACCCGGTAGCCGCTCGCCACCTTTCGCAGCCGCCACGGCGATGCGGCGGTGAAGCGCTCGACCACCGGAACGTTGACCCAGATCGGCTTGCGCGGCGAAGGCAGCACGAGCTCGAGTCCCGAGCCGAGGCCGGCGCGTGTGCGTGCGATCCGGCGGCCGTCCTCTCCGACCGCGCAGGACGGATCAATGCGCAACCCGCGACAGAAGAGATCGATCTCGAGCGCGACGGGAGACAGCATCCGTTCCTATCCTCGGCGGCCCGCGCCGGGCGCGCCATGATGCAAATCACCCGGCCGTCGCCTTCGGCGAATTGATGCGTTCACCTCACTCGGCCGCCCGTTCCGAACCGTGTAATGAGCGCAGATCGCTCGAGCGGCGAGAACCGCGCGTCCCGTATGACCGGCGTCATAGGGGACCGCCAGTCCAGGCGAGATCGTGCGAGGTGACCGATGAAACCGAAGCGGCGGGCCACCGGAAACGAAGATCCGAAGGGCGCGTCCGAATTCCTCTCGCGACGCGAAGCGGCGAGGCTCTTCGGCGTCTCGGCCTCGACAGTGACCCGGTGGGCGCGGCTCGGCCTTCTGCGCGCCCTCCGGACGCCCGGCGGCCACTACCGATTTCCCGCCGAAGAGACGCGCCGCGCGGCGCGCCGGTCTCCGGCGGACGAGCTCGTGAGGCTCGACTGACGTGGCGATCGCCGCCCGGCTCCCCGATCTCGAGCACTGGAAGGCGCAGGTCAAGTGCCAGACCGGTTGCCCCGTGCAGACAGACGCCGGACGGTACGTGCAGCTCATCGCGCAGGGGCGTGACGAGCAGGCGTTCCTCGTCGCCCGCGCGCCGAACCCGTTCGCGTCCGTGTGCGGCCGCGTGTGCGCCGCGCCCTGCGAGGACGCGTGCCGGCGCGGGGCGATCGACGCCCCGATCGCGATCCGGGCGCTGAAGCGCTTCGTCACCGAGCGCTACGGAGTCGAGTCGATCCGTCCGGAGACCCAGAACCGGCTGCGCGAAGCGCTCGTCGGAGAAGGCAATCGCTATCCGGGCCACCTGCCCGTTCATCCGCTGTCGCGACCCGTCCCGGAGAGGCGGAAGGTCGCCGTCGTGGGCTCCGGGCCCGCCGGCCTGTCCGCCGCGCACGATCTCGCGCTGCTCGGCTACGGCGTCACGGTCTTCGAGGCCGCCGAAGAGCCGGGGGGCATGATGCGGTTCGGCATTCCCGAGTATCGGCTACCGCGGACGCTGATCCGCGCCGAGATCGAAAAGATCCTCTCGCTCGGTGTCCGCCTCGAGACGAAGATCGGCCTCTCCGAGAAATTCGGCCTCGCCGATCTGCGGGCGGCCGGATTCGAGGCCGTCTTTCTCTCGATCGGCGTTTCGAAGGGGCGCGACCTCCAGGTGCCGGGTGTCGAGCTCGACGGCGTCGTAAAGGCAGTGGACTATCTCCTGAACGTCAACCGCGGTTACCGCATGGACCTCGGGCGGCGCGTCGTCGTCATCGGAGGGGGCTTCGTCGCGTTCGACGCGGCGCGCACCGCCCTGCGGTCCGGGCGAAAGGACCTCGAGAAGGCGCTCGACCGCATCGACGAGGCGGAAGACCACCGGATGAAGGAGGCGCTCGACTCGGCGCGCGCCGCGCTGCGTGGAGGCGCCACGGCGGTGACGATCGTCTCCCTCGAAACGTTCGAAGAGATGCCAGTCCTCCGGACGGTCCAGGGCCGCGAGGAGTTCGAGGAAGCGCGGCGCGAGGGAGTCGCCTTTCAGACGCGCCGCGGCCCGAAACAATTCCTTGGCGACGGCAGGCTCGAGGCCGTCGAGCTGCGCCGCGTCGTCTCCGTCTTCGACGGGAACGGGCGCTTCGCGCCGCGCTACGACGACGCCGACGTCACGCGGATCGAATGCGACGCCTGCGTCCTGGCGATCGGACAGCAGCCGGATCTCTCGTTCCTCCGGCCCGCGGACGGGGTCGCGCTGACCGCGGGCGGCACGATCCGCGTGGACCCCTTGACGCTCGCGACGACGGCTCCGGGAATCTTCGCAGGCGGAGACGTGGCGTTCGGTCCGCGCAATCTCATCGAGGCGGTGGCCAACGGCAAGCGCGCGGCGCGCTCCATCCACGAGCACCTCTCGCGCGAGGCGGCGGCGACGTGCGCGACGCTCGAGATCGAGACGCTGCCCTCGGCGACCTACCGGATGATCGCGGGCTTCGAGGTCCTCGACCGCGAGGCGCCCCCGACGCTCGACGTCGGACGGCGCACCGGCATCGCCGAAGTCGAGACCGGATACTCCGAGGAGGAGGCGCGACGCCAGGCGGCGCGCTGCCTGGTCTGCCACGTCCAGACGATCTACGACCCCGAGGCCTGCGTGCTCTGCAGCCGCTGCGTCGACGTGTGCCCGGAGTACTGCCTGGCGATCGTTCCCTTCGAGGAGCTCGAGCTTACGGATGCGGAGCGGCGGCTTCTGGAAGCGCGCGCGCAACCGGACGGGCTGCCGCTTTCGGCCATGGTCAAGGACGACACGCGATGCATCCGCTGCGGGCTGTGCGCGGTCCGCTGCCCGACCGACGCAATGACGATGGAGCGCTTCTCCATCACCGAACGGTTCGCCGCCCCGGCGGCGGAAGGAGGGGATCTCCGATGAAGGACGCGAAGGGCCGCCGCGAGTTTCTCTGGAAGCTCGGCATCGGCAGCGGCGTCGCGGCGCTGGGAGCGCAGACGATCGCCTCGATGCGCTCCCTCGTCCCGAACGTCTCTTACGACGCGCCGACGACCGTGCGCCTCGGGATGCCGCACGACTTCCCCGACGGCCTGAAGTTCCTTCCCGACGAGCGGCTCTTCGTGTTCCGCGAGGGCAATACCTTCCACGCCGTCTCCGCCGTCTGCACGCACCTCGGCTGCACCGTCCGCGCCGAGGCGCTCCCTCAGCCGGAGACGAAGACCGTCGAGGGCCGCCCGACGCGCCTCACGCACCGGTTCCTCTGTCCGTGCCACGGCTCGCGGTACTCGGGCGACGGCGCGAACGTTTCGGGACCCGCGCCGCGGCCGCTCGCGTGGTTCCATCTCTCGGTCTCTCCCGACGACGGGCAGCTCGTCGTCGATCTCGCGCGGCCCGTCGGCCGCGACTTCCGCCTGACGGTGGCCTGAAGGAGGCCGCATGATCGCCGATCAGAAGACCCGATCCTCGAAAGCCGCCCCCGCCGCGCCCGGCGTGCACCCCCGGCGTCTCTGGAGCGTCCGGCCGCGATCCGATCGCGAGGCGGGCGACGCCGTCGTCTCCAACTTCCTGCTCCACTGGTTCCCCGCGAAGAGCTACCGGGCCTCGCTCGCCTGGAGCTACTCCTTCTGGCTCGGGACCGTTTCCGCGGCGCTCCTCCTCCTGCTGGTTGTCTCGGGGCTTCCTCTGCTGTTCCTTTACGTCCCCTCGGTCGAGCGCGCCTACGCGTCGGTCAAGGACATCGAGTTCGTCGTGACCTTCGGCTCCTGGATCCGTGCCGTCCACCGGATCTCCGCTCATCTGATGGTGGCTGCCGTCTTCCTGCATCTGGTGCGCGTCTTCCTCACCGGCGCCTACAAGAACGGCGTCGGCCGGAACCAGAAGCGCCAGTGGAACTGGGTCCTCGGAGTCGCGCTGCTCCTCGCGACGCTCTTCCTCTCGTTCACCGGCTATCTCCTGCCGTGGGATCAGCTCGCGTACTGGGCCGTGACGGTCGGCACGAACATCGCCTCTTCCGTCCCGGTGATCGGACCGACGATCCGCGAGCTCCTGATCGGCGGCCGCGCGATCGAGCAGCCGACGCTGATCCGGTTCTACGTCCTGCACGTGCTCTTTCTTCCGATGATCGTGGGTTTTCTCTTCGCGTATCACATGTGGCGCGTCCGCAAGGACGGCGGCCTCGCGCGCGCCGACCGAGCGGTCGCGTCGTCCGAGCCCCGCCCCGCGGAGCCGTCCCCGACGAAGACCTACACGCTCCTCGGCGTGGCCCGGGGCACGGCGCCGCAGATCCGCGCATCGTCTCTCGGATCGCCGGCAGCCACGGTCAACTCGATTCCGGACCTGACGCGCCGGGCCGCCATCGTGGTCCTCGGGACGATCGCCGCGGTCGGAATCCTGGCCGTCTTCGTTCGGTCGCCGCTCGAGGAGCCGGCCAACCCGATCATCACGCCCAACCCCGCCAAAGCGCCCTGGTACTTCCTCTGGCTCCAGGAGATCGTCACCGATACGACGGTCCACATCGGGCCGGTCACCATCAACGGCGCGTTCCTCGGCGGCGTGCTCCTTCCCGTGATTCTGCTGGCGCTCCTCACGGCCTGGCCGTGGCTCGATCGCAGCCCGGCGGGCGCCGCCGGCGCATGGTTCGCCGTGAGCCGGCGCCGGCAGAACGTCGTCTTCCTCCTCTTCGTGCTCGCCGTTCTCGTCCTGACCGTGATCGGAACCTTCCTGCGCGGGCCCTACTGGCATTTCTACTGGCCCTGGCAGCCATGGCCCGAGCTGCCGTCGAGGATCTGACATGGAGAAGCGCACCGACTCGCCGCTCCCGAAAACCGACCGCCCGATCCTCGCCATCGTCGGAGTGGTGCTCGTCGCCTCGACGGCGCTCTTCGCGTGGAGCGACCGGCAGCACGACTGGCGCTACTACCAGTTTGCGTTCCGCGGCCAGGTCGCCGAGAAGCTCGGCGCCGAGAAGGCCCGCGGGATCCCGCGCGGAGTTGCGCAGATCTGGGCGCCGGAGCTCCGGCGGGCGGACCGGTGCATCACCTGTCATCAGGCGGTCTCGTGGAAGGGGTTCGAAGGCGCCGCGGAGCCTTTCCGGACCCATCCCGCCGGGCCGTTGAAGAACCACCCGATCGAGAAATTCGGCTGCACCTCGTGCCACGGCGGCCAGGGTTGGGCGATCGACACGGCCGAAGCGCATGCGCCGGCCGAACACTGGGAGGAGCCGCTTCTCGGGCGCGAGCTCGGCGAGGCGTATTCGCTCGCCGACGACAAGAACGCGCTGCTGCAGATCAACTGCAACGTGTGCCACCGCTACGACCGCGAGACACCCGGCGCCGGCGCCGTCAACCTGGCGAAAAAGCTCGTCGCCGAAAAAGGCTGCCGCGCCTGCCACGTGATCAACGGACGCGGCGGAACGATCGGGCCCGATCTGACCTGGGTCGGCGACAAGGCGCCCGAGCAGTACGAGTACGGCCGACTCTCGGGCCAGAAGAGCGCCTTCGCCTGGCACGTGGCGCACTTCAAGGACCCGCGCGCGCTCGTCCCCGACACCGTGATGCCCAACTTCCATCTCTCGACCGGTCAGGCGCAGGCCCTCGCCATGCTCGCCCTCTCGTGGCGGCGCGCGCCGGTGCCCGCCGACTACCGTCCCGGCCTCCCCCGGACCGACCCGCAGACTCCCGACGAGATCGCCGACGAGCAGCGCATGAAGACCGGGCCCGGGGCCTGGTTCGTCCAGACCGGATGTTTCGTCTGTCACTCGATCGCCTCGCTCGGCGTCAAGAGCCCCGCGCAGATCGGACCCGACCTCTCGACGGCCGTCGAGGACACGCAGTCGCGCTTCGGCCGCACCGTGGACGACTTTCTCCGGGAACCGACGGGCACGATGGCGGTGGTGCTCTCGCGCCAGATCGTCCTCTCGCCGGACCAGAAGGCGACCGCCGTGCAGAAGCTGCGCGAGGCCTTCGCGGAGCACGAGAGACAGAAGGCCTCGGCCGCCGCGGCTTCCAGCGCTTCGACCCGACCCGCAACGCCTTGAAGAAGGAGGGACTCTCATGAAACGCCACGTCAAATCCTGGATGACCTGGGCGGCCGTCGCCGCCTTCGCCGCCGCCGCCGCGCTCTCGGGGCGCTGCGCGCCGTCGGCTCCGAAGTCCAAGAAGGCACCGGCCGGCGCCTCGGATCTCGCGGTGGCGGCGCAGAAGACCTACGTCGCGCCCGGTGATCTCGACGAGTACTACATGTTCTCCTCCGGCGGACACTCCGGACAGGTCTATGTCTACGGGGTCCCGTCGATGCGGCACCTCTCCACGATCCCCGTCTTCACGCCCTACCCGGGGACGGGCTATGGCTTCGACGACCAGTCGAGGAAGATGCTCGGCAACCTGACCTGGGGCGACGCCCATCACCCCGCGCTCTCGGAGACGGCCGGCGACTACGACGGACGTTGGCTCTTCATCAACGACATGAACGGGCGCCTGGCCCGCATCGATTTGCGCGACTTCAAGACGAAGCAGATCTTCGGCCCCGTCGCGAACGTCTCGGGTAACCACGCCTCCTCCTTCGTCACGCCGAACACGGAATACGCCCTGATGGGCTCCCGTTTCTCGATCCCGATTCCCAAGGGAACGTACGCGCCGATCGAGAAGTACGCCACCGAATACAAGGGCGTCGTCGCGGCGATGAAGATCGACCCGAAGACCGGAGAGATCTCCTACGGCTTCGAGATCCTGATGCCGCCTTTCGACTACGACCTGGGAGACGCCGGCAAGAAGGTTTCGGAAGGATGGGCGTTCTTCACCTGCTACAACTCCGAGCGCGCCACGGGAAAGCTCGAGGTCACGGCGTCGCAGCGGGATCGCGACTACATCGCCGCCGTGGACTGGCGCGCCGCCGCGAAGGCGATCGAGGAAGGCAAGGGCGACATGATCGGCGGCGTCAAGGTCCTCGACCCGCGGAAGGTGCCCGGCGTCGTCTATCTGATGCCCTGCGGCAAGTCGCCGCACGGCGTGGATGTCTCCCCCGACGGCAAGTACGTCATCGGTTCCGGCAAGCTCCAGGGGGTCACGACGGCCTTCAATTTCGAGAAAGTGCAGACGGCCATTCGAAACAAGGACTTCATGGGCGATGAGGACGGCATCCCGATCCTGAAGTACGAAGCGATCAAGGACGCGGAAGTGCCGGTCGGCCTCGGCCCCCTTCACACGCAGTTCGGCCCCGACGGATGGGCCTACACCTCGCTCTTTCTCGACAGCGCCATCGCCAAGTGGAAGCTCGGAACCTGGGAGGTCGTGGACAAGGTCCC
>DATBFU010000093.1:0-4296 GCA_036558325.1 Thermoanaerobaculia bacterium
GAAGGCTGGCACAACAACCATCATTACTTCCCCGGCTCGGCCGCCCAGGGATTCCGTTGGTGGCAGGTGGATCCGACCTACTACGCGCTCTGGGCCCTCGAGCGCGTCGGAGTCGTTCGCGACCTGCACCGGGCGCCGGCGCGGCTCCGACGGAAAGACGCCGCGCGCCTCCGCCGGCCCGCCCCGGCCGGCGAGCCCTGGAACGACCGGATCCGCCGTCTGACGGAGACCTGGGTCGAGCGCCGCGACGCCGCCTGGGCCACGGCCCGGCACGCCGTGGAAGAGCTCGAGGCCGCCCGCGTGCACGCCGTCGAGCGGCTCGAGCGTCTGCACGCCGAGGTCGTCGAGCTGAAAGCGCGCGCCGGAGCGGCCGCAGAGAAGCGGCTCGAGGAGCTCCACGGCGAGATCGAGAAGTGCCGGACGCACCTGGCCGAGGTCCTCGAGCGCCTGGTCGCCGCGGCCGAGGCCGCGGTGCCCGCTCCCGCCTCCGTCTAGGGGACCTCCGCCTCTTCCTTCGCGGCGCCGGAGGGAGATAATCCTGCCCGGGTCTCCCCCGCGAAGGAGGTGGGACATGGTCGCGCTTTCCATGCTCTGGCTGCCGATCCTCGTGTCGGCCGTTCTCGTCTTCATCGTCAGCTCGCTCTTCTGGATGGTGGTCCGCCATCACGACTCGGACTGGAGAGGCCTGCCGGGCGAGGAGGGAATCCTCGAAGCGCTTCGCAAGGCGCGCGTCCCGAACGGCCAGTACCGTTTCCCGTGGGCGGAGGCACGCCAGATGCAGACGCCGGAAATGAAGAAGAAGATGGCGGAGGGCCCGTCGGGCTTTCTCGTCTTCTGGGAGCGTTACGACGTGCCGATGGGCCGCAACATGATCGCCTGGTTCGTTTATTTGCTCGCGGTGTCGGCGCTCGTCGCGTATCTCGCGGGCCTCGTGCTCGCGCCGGGGGCGGCGGCGGCTCCGGTCTTCCGGTTCGTCGCGGTCGCGGCGATCCTCGCGTACGCCGCGGCCCTCGTGCCCCGGAGCATCTGGTGGGGGCAGGCGTGGTCGGTCACGGCGAAAGAGGTCTTCGACGGCGTCGTGTACGGGCTCGTGACCGCGGCCGCGTTCGCCTGGCTCTGGCCCCGCTGAATACGCGGCGTCCCGAGTGAGAGAAAGGAAAGATCCGCCATGCGATTCGTGATCCGGCTCCTCATCAGCGCTTTCGCCCTCTGGGTGGCCGTGCAGATCGTGTCCGGCGTCACGTATCAGGGCGAGTGGTCGAAGCTGCTCCTCGTGGCGCTCGTGTTCGGCCTGTTGAATGCGCTCGTTCGGCCGCTCTTGCTGCTTCTTTCCTGCCCGATGCTCATCCTGACGCTCGGTCTCTTCACGCTCGTCGTCAACGCGTTCGTGCTGTGGCTGACGAGCGCGCTCTCCGGCTCTCTCGGGCTCGGATTCCACGTGGCGGGATTCTGGGCCGCCTTCCTCGGGGCGCTGGTCGTGTCCATCGTGAGCGTGCTCGTCTCCGTCCTCCTGCCCGATCCGCAGCGGACCTGAGACCGTGCCCCTCGCCCGCGACGTCTTCTTCCGGGGTCTCGAGCGGATTCACGGAGCGCGCGTGGAGCTGCGCGATCCTTCGGGCATCCGCGTTTTCGGGGACGTCCAGGCGCCGCTCGCGGCGCGGGTGGACGTCCGCGACCCGCGGCTCTACGGCCGGTTCCTGCGGCGCGGCGAGGTGGCGCTCGGCGAGGGATACACCGACGGCCTCTGGACGACGCCGGATCTCTTCTCTGCCGTGCGGGCGGCCGTGCGAAATGCCGGCGCCCTCGCTCCCGAACGTTCGCCGTTCGCGCTGACGGCCGCGCTCTCCCGCGCGGCCCTGCGCCGGCGGCACCGGCGCCGGACCAATTCGATCGCCGGGAGCCGGCGCAACATCGAGGCGCACTACGACCTGGGCAACGATTTCTACGCGCTCTTTCTCGACCGCCGGCACATGGCCTATTCGTGCGGTTTCTTCGAAGCGCCGGACGCGTCGCTCGAAGACGCCCAGGAGGCGAAGTTCGGGCGGATCGCGCGCAAGATCGGCCTCGACGCGTCGCACCACGTTCTCGAGATCGGAACGGGATGGGGCGGCTTCGCCGTCTGGGCGGCGTCGCGCTACGGCTGCCGCGTGACGACGACGACGATCAGCCGCGCCCAGCACGACTTCACGCGCCGCCGGATCGACCGCGAAGGCCTCGCCGACCGCGTCACTCTGCTCTACGAGGACTACCGGCGCCTCTCGGGTACTTTCGACCGGATCGTCTCGATCGAAATGTTCGAGGCGGTGGGTCTTCCGCGCTACGACGAGTTCTTCGGGGCGGCGGAGCGTCTCCTTTCGCCGCAGGGCGCGATGCTCCTCCAGACGATCACGATGAACGAGCAGAGCTTCCCCGCCTACCGCCGCCGCGCCGACTGGATTCAGCTCTACGTGTTTCCGGGCGCGGAGCTGGCTTCGGTCTCCGAGGTGCTCCGCTCGATCGGGCGCGTCTCGCGCCTGTCGCTCGTGGACCTCGAGGACATCGGGCTCCACTACGTCCGCACACTGCTCGCCTGGCGGGAGCGCTTTCTCGCGAACGTCGGCGCCGTGCGTTCGCTCGGGTTCGACGAGCGGTTCGTGCGCCTCTGGGACTTCTACCTCGCGTCCTGCGCGGCCGCCTTCGCCGAACGGCACATCGGCGACGCGCAGATGGTCTTCGTCAAGCACCCGTCGGGCGACCGCCTCTCGGGAGAGCTCGAATCGTCCGATCCGGTCCGCGCGCCCCGGCGGGCGGCGGCCGGTTCGTGAAGCCGCTCGAGCGCGCGGTTCGGGTACTCGCCGATCAGGTCCGGCAGGGCCTGACCCCGCACGAGCTGGCGCTGACGCTCGCCGTGGGTCTCTGCCTCTCGGTGCCGCCGGTGATCGGGACGACGACGATTCTCTGCGCGCTCGCCGCCGTCGTGCTGCGCCTGAACCAGCCGCTCATTCAGGCCGTCAACTTCCTCGCCTACCCCTTGCAGCTCCTGCTGCTCGTCCCGTACCTGCGCGCCGGCGAGTGGCTCTTCCGCGAGCCCCACACGCCGCTCTCGCCCTCGAAGATCGCCGCGATGGCGCGGACCGACCTGCGGGGGACGATCGCCTCTCTGGGCACGGTCCTCTGGCATGGCGCGCTCGTCTGGGCGGTGCTCTCGGTGCCGATGGGTTTCCTTCTCTACGCGATCCTGAAACCCGGCCTCGCGCGCATGCAGGCGAAGCTGCGCCGGGAAGAAGCCGCCGGCGCCGCGCCGGCCGGCTGAGACGGGCTTCGGGACCGATCAGAGCCGCGCGGCCCGCAGGTCGGCCGTCTCGAGGATGCGAATCCCTCGCGCCGGGCTCTCGACGGCGAGCACGAGCGCCGCGAGAACGTTCCCGAGCCGCACGGGACGCAGCCGGTTCGCGCTCTCGCGCAGGGCCGGAATCCGACCGGCGATCGCGTAGAAGGGCAGAAGAGCGACCGGCCAGCGGTGTCCGGGTCCGAGGACGTACCAGGGACGGAGGATCGTGGCGTCGAGCCCGCGGGACGCGATGGCCTCCTCGGCGGCGGCGCGGGCGGCCTGGTACGCCTGCATGACGGGCGCCGGACGGGCCACGCTCACGTAAACGAAGTGCGCCGCGCCGCCGCGCGCCGCCGCGTCGACCGAAGCGCGGGCGGAAGCGAGGTCCACCGACCGGAAGAGCGCGGCCTTGGCGGGAGAGGGATGCGCGACGCCGACGAGCTGGATGAACGTGTCGGCGGGCGCGACGCGATCGGCGAAGGACGCGGCCTCGAGGGCATCGCCGACGATCGGCTCGGCCCCTTCGGGCAGTTTCCTTTCCGATCCGTGGCGCACGAGCGCGCGCACGCGGTGACCGCGGGCCAGCAGGAGCGGGATCAGACGCCGCCCGATGTACCCCGTGCCGCCCGTCATGAAAATTTCGTGTCCTCGCGTCATGACGCTCTCATTTCCGACGATCTGCGAGTAGGATCTCTTTCGAGGGCCCGGATGTCGAGAGCCCATCTCGCGGGCCTCGCCGTCGGGGAGTGTTCCGGTGTCCAAGATCCTGCTCGTCGAGGACAACGATCAGAATCGGGATCTCCTGTCGCGGCGTCTCGCTCGCCGGGGATACCAGGTCGTGGTCGCCTCGCATGGAGAGGAAGGTCTCGCCAAGGCCCGCGCGGAAGAGCCGGATCTCATCCTCATGGATCTGACGCTCCCGGTGCTCGACGGTTGGGAAGCCGCGCGCATTCTCAAAGCGGAGCCGCGGACGCGCCAGATCCCGA
>DATBFU010000094.1:0-13622 GCA_036558325.1 Thermoanaerobaculia bacterium
TCGAGGCCCTTTGGCCGAGCCGAGGGCCGGTCGCAAAGCGAGGTCCCGAGCTGAGCGAGGGCGACGGATGCGCCCCCCGAACCCCCCGGTGAGGTCGCCGGTTCGATCCGGGCGTCGTTGTTTGCTTCGGTCGCGGCGCGAGGAGTCTCCCGAGGTAATCGAGGGAGGAGCCTCGCGCCGCGGGAGCCGGAGTGAGGCGAGGGACCAGGCCCGCGGTCGAGGCCCTTTGGCCGAGCCGAGGGCCGGTCGCAAAGCGAGGTCCCGAGCTGAGCGAAGGCGACGAACTGGTGGAGCTGACCGGGATCGAACCGGCGACCTCGTGAGTGCGATTCACGCGCTCTCCCAAACTGAGCTACAGCCCCACGCCGCCAGCGGGCCGCGCAGAATAGCACGCGCCCGGGCGGGGGACAAGCCGCCGGTTCCCTGCCATAGGATCGCGCGGATGGATCACGGCGAGATCGGCTCCTTTCTCGTCGCTTTCGCGGCGGCGCTTTTCGGGGCGAAGCTCTTCGGTGAGTTGACGGAACGGCTGGGTCAGCCGGCGGTCCTGGGCGAGCTGCTCGTCGGCGTTCTCCTCGGTCCTTCGGTGCTCGGCCTCGTGCCGCTCTCCCACGCCGTGCTCCTCATCGCGGAGATCGGCGTCATCCTGCTCCTTTTCGAAGTCGGCCTCGAGACGGACCTGGAGGAGCTCGCGCGCGTCGGGCTTCCGGCGCTCGCGGTGGCGCTCGCCGGGATGGCGCTGCCCTTCGTCGGCGGCTGGGCGCTCGCGCGCGCGTCCGGGTTTCCATCACTCACCGCGATCTTCGTCGGGGCCGCGATGACGGCGACCTCGATCGGCATCACCGCGCGCGTGCTCTCCGAGCTGGCGGTGCTCAAGACGCGGGAGGGGCAGATCATTCTCGGCGCCGCCGTGTTGGACGACGTGCTCGGGCTCGTCGTCCTCGCCGTCGTCAGCCAGATCGCCGAGAGGGGGAACATCGAGGCGGCCGCCGCGATTCGCGCCGGCCTCCTCTCCGTCGGATTCCTCGTCGTCGCGCTCGCGGTCGGAATTCCGCTCGGCAAGCGCCTCGTGACAGCGGTGGGCCGGGCGCGCGTCCGGGGGGTCCTCGTCGCCGCCGCCGTCGCTTTCGCGCTGCTCGTCGCCCGCGCGGCGGAGGCTGCCGGCTCGGCGCCGATCGTCGGCGCGTTCGCGGCCGGAATGGCGCTGGCGCGCACGAACCGCCGCCACGACATCGACACGGCCATCAAGCCGGCCGTCGATCTCTTCGCGCCGCTCTTCTTCGTCTCCGTCGGCGCGCAGGTGGACGTCCGACTGCTCGATCCATTTCGCGCCGAGAATCGCACGGGACTGCTCCTCGCGCTCGTCCTGACGGTCGTGGGCTTTCTCGGCAAGTTCCTGGCGGGCTTCTGCGCGTGGGGCGGGGTTCGCCGCGCTTTCATCGGCGCCGGCATGGTGCCGCGCGGAGAGGTCGGACTGATTTTCGCGGCGCTCGGGAAGCAGACGGGAGCCCTGCCGGCCGGCGTGTTCGTCGCCGTCGTGATCGCGGTCTTCGCGACGACGTTCCTCGCGCCGCCGCTCCTGAAGGCCCTCGCGCCCCGCGCCGCCTGACGGCTTCCGCTCACTCCTGCAGGTCGGCGAGCGTCGCGCCGAGCAGCGCGCGCCGCTCTTTCTCGACCCGGGCAAAGAGCGGCTCGAGCACGAGCACGACGCGGTCCTGCTCGTGCGGGCTGATGCGGAACAGATCGGGGGAGATCGCCTCGACGATCTCGGCAACGCTGATCTGCCAGGGCTTGAGCGCCAGCCGATAGCCCGTCGACGGGTCGCCCTCGATGATTCCTTTCTCGAGCAGCGATTTCAGGATCTGTTCCGCCTCGCCCGCGTCGGCCTCTTGCTGATCGTAGAGCTCCCGGAAACCGTCGGTCTCGCCACGCGTCAGCCGCAGGAGCATGCGGATCGCGTTTTCGGCCCGGCCCGCGCGCGACGCTCCCGGCACGTCCGCGCGTCCCGTGTGCACCTGGATCGCCCGCGTCAGCTCGACCCCGAGAAGGATCAGCACCCAGAGCAGATAGATCGAAAAAAGCGACAGGAGAACGAGAGCGAGATATCCCGTGATCAGATTCATCGAGGACAACGCGTGCACGTAGAGCCCGAACAGGCCGCGCAGGATCTCGAGCGCGATCGACATGAGGCCTGCGGCGGCGCCGGCGGCGCTCCAGCGGACGTAGGCGTTGGGAAGAAACCGATAGAGAAGCGTGAGAGCGGACCACTCGATCGCGAAGCGGAACGCGTGCTCGGCATCGGATGAACCGAGGAGCGGTCCGGCCACGCCCGCGCTCCGCAGGCGCCGGAAGCCGAGCGCCAGGGCGCCGGCGAGCAGCGCACCGGCGAGCAGCATGAGGGAGTAGATCGCGATGCGCGGCATCCACGCCCGGCGGCGCGGCGCTCCCCAGACGGCGTTGAAGACTCCCTCGACGATGAAGATCATGCGGATCGACGAAGCGATCAGGATGGCGAGCCCGATTCCGGAGATCGCAAGCGACTCGCGGATGAAGTCGCGAAGGCTCTCCGAGAGACGCGCAGCGTGGAAGGGGAGGACGCGATTGGCGAGCTCCACGATCTCGTTGACGTTGTCCTGGAAGAACGCCGCCAGGAGGAGCGCGAGCGTCGCGAGGAGCGGCACGGCGAGCAGGAGCGTCGCGAACGCGAGGGAGCCGGCGAGATCGAGCCCGCGGTCCGCCTTGAAGCCGCCGTAAGTCTCGACGACGACGTTGCGGAGCGCAACGCCCGCCCGGAGCACGCTCGTGGGCGCCCACGGCGCGCGCTGCCGGGTCTTCTCGACGGTCAGCGTGACCGGCCGCTTCATCTCGGTTCGGCCGCTAGGGTATATGATGCGGGCCTTCCGACCGGGAGGTGCTATGGGCAAAGACACTCCGTTTGACCGTGCGCGGGATTTCGTCGAGGACAAGATCGACCAGACCAAGGAGGCTCTCGGCGAGGGCTATGCGCGGGCGCGCGAGCAGTTCGACGACGTCAGCGAGGAAGCCCGCAAGAACTTCAAGAAGACCGCGCGCCGCCTCGAGAAGGACTACGGGCCGCTCTGGGACGACGTGCGCGGCTACGTTCGGGAGAATCCGGGCGCCGCGCTCGCGGTCGCGATCGGGGCCGGATTCCTGCTCGGATTCATCCTCCGCGGCGGCGACGACTAGGGCCGCGACCGGTCCCGCGGAGGCGGTTGCGTCGCCGCCTCCTATAATCCGCGCGTGACCGCCTCGACGGCCCGCCCCCCGGCCCTCTCGACCTTTGCCTCCAAGGCGGGCTGCGCCTGCAAGATCCCGCAGTTCGACCTCTCGGCCCTCCTTTCGAAGATCCCGTCGGTCAACGACCCCGATCTCCTCGTCGGCAACGACACGTCGGACGACGCGGCGGTCTATCGGATCGGCGGCGGCCAGGCGCTCGTCTTCACGGTCGATTTCTTCACGCCCGTCGTGGACGATCCGTTCATGTTCGGCCAGATCGCGGCAGCCAACGCTCTGTCCGACGTCTACGCGATGGGCGGCCGGCCGATCCTGGCGCTCGCCCTGGCCGCGTTTCCGCTCTCGGTCCTGCCGCGCGAGACGCTCGAGGGCATTCTCCGCGGCGGCGCGGAGAAGGCGGCCGAAGCGGGCGCGGTCGTCGCCGGGGGCCACTCGATCGACCACGACATCCCGCTCTACGGGCTCGCGGTCGCGGGCCTCGTCGCGGAATCCCGCGTCACGAGAAACGCCGGTGCCCGGCCCGGAGACGCGCTCGTGCTGACGAAGCCGCTCGGGATCGGCGTGACGGTGCGCGCCGGCCGCATCGACACGGCGAAGGGTCCGGAGGCGGGCGCCGGCGAGCGCCTGCTGTCGGACGAGGCGGCGGCGGAGGCGGCCGCCACGATGGCCGAGCTCAACCGCGCGGCGGCGGAGGCGATGAACGGATTCGCCGTGCACGCGGCGACCGACGTGACGGGATTCGGGCTCCTCGGGCACGCGTTCGAGATGATGGAAGCGTCCGGAACGACGGGAGTGTTTCGCGTCGCGAGCGTTCCCCTGCTGTCCCGGGCGCGGCGCCTGGTGACTTCCGGCGCCGTCCCGGGCGGCTCGCGCGCCAACGCCCGCAACATCGCGCCCCGAGCCCAGCGCGCGTCCGGCGTGACGGACGAAGATTTTCTGCTGCTCTGCGACGCTCAGACCTCCGGCGGCTTGCTCGTCGCGCTGCCCGAGGCGGAGGCGGAGGCCTATGCGGCGGCCTGCCGGGCCCGGGGTGCGCGCCGCGCGGCGGTCGTCGGGCGGGTGATCGAACGCGGGGAGAAGGCGCTCGGCGTCGAGCCGTGAGCGCGAGGAGGGTGCCGGCATGACGAAGAAGGACGAAGAGTGGGTCGAGGTCGCCGCGGTCGGCCAGGATGAAGAAGCGACGCTCATCGCCGGCTTCCTGGAGGCGCAGGGGATTCCCTCCGAGGTGGAAGGCCCGTCGATGTCGCCGTTTCCCGAAGATATCGGAGCGTTCGGGCAGAGCCGTGTGATGGTTCCACCCGAGCGGGCCGCGGAAGCCCGGGCGGCGCTCGCGCAGCGCGAGCAAGAGTACGAAGCGCAGAGCGGCCGCGAGGAAGAGGATTCCGAGGAGCGAGACGAGTGAGGAATCTGGCGCCGGGCTCGAAGCTCGGCCGCTTTCAGATTCTTTCGGTCGTGGGCGAGGGGGCGATGGGAGTCGTCTACCTTGCGCGGGATCCGGAGATCGAGCGCACCGTCGCGATCAAGACGCTGCGCCCGATGGCGGAAGCGAGCGGCGCGGCGCGCGCCGATCTCGAGGCGCGCTTCCTCAAGGAGGCCAAGCTCGCGGGCCGCCTCCAGCATCCGAACGTCGTGACCGTCTACGAGGTCGGCCGTGACGGCGACACGCCATTCATCGCGATGGAGTACGTGGAGGGAGAGTCTCTGAGCCGCGTCGCGACCTCCGGCGGGGGTCTGGACGCCGCCGCGCGCATCGAGATCGTCCGCCAGGTCGCGCATGCTCTCGAGCACGCGCACGCCCGCGGCGTCCTCCACCGCGACATCAAGCCCGGAAACATTCTGATCACGGCCGATCGCCGCGTGAAGGTCGCGGATTTCGGGATCGGCAAGCTCCTGGCGAGCGGCACGGGCGATTTGACGCGCACGGGACAGATGCTCGGCAGCCCGGCCTACATGTCGCCGGAGCAGATCAAGGGCGAGAAGCTCGACGGGCGCTCGGACCTGTTTTCCCTCGGGGTCGTCGGCTACGAGCTCCTGACGGGCGCGCGGCCGTTTCCGGGCGACTCGATCACCACGCTCGTCTACCAGATCCTGCACACCGAGCCGCGCGATCCGCTCGCGCTGCGCGCCGACCTGCCGCCCGTGGCGCGGGAGGTCTTCGCGCGGCTTCTCGCGAAGTCGCCCGACCGCCGGCCCGCCGACGCCGCCGGCTTCCTGAAGGAGATTCGGAGGATCGAGGCGGAGCTGCGGGACGTCGCGCCGACGCAGGCTCTGACCGCCGAGCGACTGACGGCGCCGCTCGAGCGCGGGGCGCCCCGCGCGGCTCCCGCGCCGCCGGTTCCAGCCGGCCCTCCGCCACCGCCCGCCGCGCCACCGACGCTGCCACCCCCCTCACCCCCGACACCGGAATCCGGCAGGCCGCGGAGCTCCGGCCCGCTCTACCTCTTCGGCGTGGCGGCGCTCGTCGCCGCCCTGGCGTTGCTCCTCTGGATCGGGCGGTCCGCTTCGCGTCGCGCGGAGACGGCGGCGGCTCCGGGTGCGACACCGGCGGCCGCGGGCGCGTCCGGCGCGGCGACTCCGGCCCGGGCGTCCGCCGAGCCGACCGGCTCCGCTCCTCCCACGGAAGCTCCGACGATCGTCCTGCCGACTCCGGGGCCGGCCGCGGCCGCCGACGCGATCGTCGGCGCCACGCGGATCGTCGAGACGACGCCGGCGCCGACGCGCGCGCGTCCGGCGCCGCGCTCTCCCGTTCCCACGGCCGTCCCGACGTCCGCGGCGCTTCCCGCGCCCGCGGGGCTCGCGGCGGCGGCTCCGGCGAGCGCGGCGGCACAGCGCGCGACGGCCCCCGACGACGCGCCGGCCGACAAGGCGTACCGCACCCGTCGGTACGCGAAGTTTTCCGCGAGCCCGGACCAGGCGCGTCTGTATCTCGACGGCCGCTACACCGGAATCGTGGACGACTGGGACGACCGCGGCGGCGGCAAGACGCTGCCCTTCGGGGAGGGGCGGCATCGCGTCCGCCTCGAGCTGCCCGGGTATCGGACGCTGCATCTCGACGTTCTCGTCACGCCCGAAGCCGACGACGAGACCGTGGAAATCGACGACGAGCTGAAGCGTCTTTCCCGCGTGGACTATCCGAAGCTGAAGGGGCCCGCCGGACGCACGGAAGGCCCGGTAATTTTCAGCGTGGTCCCGCCCGGCGCCGTGGTGTCCGAAAACGGGCGCGCGCTCGGGCCGGCGTCCTCGTTCGGGCCCGCGACGCCGCTGAAGCTGGCCGGCCCCATGGTGCATGACCTCGAGATTTCCGCGCCCGGCTACGAGTCGCGGAACATCCGGATCCTCGTCTCGTCGAACGCGGACCGGCCGCAAGCCGTCGTGACGCTGTCGCTCAAGGCCCTTCCCGCCTCCGGGAACTAGCTGCGGCCGAGGTTTTCGGCGCGTCGTTCGCCGACGATAAACTCGCGTCCGGGAGACCCGATGGAAACGCGAGGACGTGCCGCCGGCACGGCACGATGGACGGAGGACTGGGCCGGGAGGCGGTCGCCGGATTCGGCGTCCGGAGTCATCGGCGTGCTTCCCGGCGAGGGGATCGGCCCCGAGACCACCGCGGCGGCGTGTCGCGTCATGCGCGCGGTCGAGCCGGCCGCCGGCCGCCGCCTGGACATCCGGACGGGCGGCCCGATCGGACGAGAAGCCGAGGAGCTGTCGGGCCGCGCCCTGACCGCGGAGGTCGAGGACTTCTGTCGCGGCGTCTTCGCGGAGGGAGGCGTCGTGCTCGCGGGTCCGGGCGGCGGCCGATTCGTCTACGACCTGCGGCGGCGGTTCGACCTTTTCTGCAAGCTTTCCCCGCTTCGTCCGTTCGACGCCCTGGCGCACGCCGGCCGTCTGAAAGTTTCGGTGGTCGCGGGGTGCGACGTCCTGATCGTGCGCGAGAACGTCGAAGGCGTGTACCAGGGCGAGTGGGACGAGCGGATGCATCCCGAGAGAGGGCGCGTCTGCGAGCACCGCTTCCGATACAGCGAGACCCGGGTCCGCCGGATCCTCGAGGTCGCGGCCCGTCTCGCGGCGCGCCGCCGGGGCGAGCTCGCCGTCGTCGTCAAGACCGGAGGAATCCCGGGCATCAGCGCGCTCTGGAGGGAAGCGGGGCTCGAAGCGGCGGATCGGGCGGGCGTGAACGCGGCTTTCGTGGACGTGGACCTGGCCGCCTATCGGCTGATCCAGGACCCGAGAAGCTTCGACGTCATCGCCGCGCCGAACCTCTTCGGCGACGTGCTCGCGGACCTCGGGGCCGTGCTGCTCGGCTCTCGCGGGCTCTCCTTCTCGGGAAATTTCGCCGAGGACGGAGCGGCGGTGTATCAGACCAATCACGGATCCGCGCACGACCTGGCGGGCCTCGACCGGGCGAATCCCCTGGGCCAGATCTCGTCGCTCGCGATGCTCCTCCGCGAGAGCTTCGGGCTGGCGCGCGCTGCCGAGGGGATCGAGCGGGGAATCGCCGAGGTGCTCCGACTCGGCTTCCGGACGTTCGACATCGCGGAAGAAGGGACGACGGTCGTCGGAACGACGGAGATGGCGGATCGCGTCGCCGCCGCGGCCGAGCGATGGGTCCTCGCCCCCGAGGAATGAGGCCGCTCCTTCTCCTCGTCGATCTCCAGAACGACTTTCTCGCCGCGCCGGGGCTCGAGCCTGCCGTCGCCGAGATCGTGGGCGGGGCGTCGCGGCTCCTGTCCGGGGCGCGCGCGCGAGGCCTTCCCATCGTCCACGTCATCACCGCGATCGACGCCTCGGGCGACGACCGGATGCCGCACTGGAAGGCGCTCGGCCGTTGGCGCTGCGTTCGAGGGACGCCGGGCCATAGCGCGCCGCCGGACCTCGCGCCACGCGACGGCGAAGCGGTGGTCGAGAAGAAGTTCTTCTCGGCGTTCGGCGCGCCGGCACTCGATCGCGCGCTCGGGGCCGCCGGAGCGGACACCCTCGTGCTCGCGGGGGTGCATCTCCACGGCTGCGTGCGCGCGACGGCTCTCGACGCCTACCAGCGCGGGTTCGCGGTCTGGGTCGCGGAGGATGCCGTCGGAAGCGACGACCCGCTCCACGCGGCCGTCACGCGGCGCTACCTCGAAGGCCGCGCGGCCCGTTTCGCGGCGGTCGAGGCGATTCTCAACGCGATCGACGGGGGAGCGTCGCCCGTCGCGGCGTCGGTTCTCCCGGCCGCCGTCGTCGCCGGTGCGAGCGTCCCCGCGCCGGCGGAATCCTGGCCGGTCCATCGCTCGCCCCGCGACGGAAGAATTCTTTTCGCGATTCCGGCGGCGGACGCGGACGCCGTGGACGGGGCGGCGCGCGCGGCGGCGGCGGCGCGGCCCGCGTGGGAACGCGTGCGACCGCCGGATCGGCGGCTCCCGCTCGAGCGCCTGGCGAAATGCCTTGAATCCGCGTCGAGCTCTCTGGCGCGCCAGATGGCCGTCGACGTCGGAAAGCCCGTGGCGGAAGCCGAGGCCGAAGTGCGGCGAGCGGCGGAGCTGCTTCGATCCGCGCCGGCGCCGCCGGCGGCGGAAGCCCGGTGGCAGCGCCGCGGCGCCGAGACCTTCTGGCGCCGGGTTCCGCTCGGCGTCGTGGCCATCGTCTCGCCCTGGAACAATCCCGTCGGCATTCCGCTCGGCAAGATCGGCCCCGCGCTGTCGCTCGGCAATGCGGTCGTCTGGAAGCCCGCGCCGGCCGCGTCCCGGATCGCGCTCGAGATCCTCGCGGCCGCCTCGTCGGCCGGGATTCCGGAAGGCCTCGTCAACGTCGTCTGCGGCGGCGGCGGCACGGCCCGGGCCCTGATGGAGAGCGAGCACGTCGACGCGGTCTCGTTGTCCGGATCCTCGGCGGCCGGGTGGGCGGCGCAGGAGATCTGCGCGCGACGGCGGATTCCGCTGCAGGCCGAGCTCGGCGGCAACAACGCGGCGATCGTCTGGGAAGGAGCCGACGTCGCCGCGTCGGCGGCGGCGGTGGCGCGCGGCGCGTTCGGTTTCGCGGGCCAGCGCTGCACCGCCAACCGGCGAGCGGTCGTTCAGGATCGAATCTTCGATCGATTCGCCGAGGCGCTCGCCGCGGCCACGGCGGCGCTCCGGTGGGGAGACCCCCTCGACCCGGCGACCGACGTGGGCCCGCTTCTCTCGGTGGCCGCTCGCGACCGCGTGGCGGCCGCCGTCGCGCGCGCGGAAGGCGAGACGGAGCGAATCGTCACGCCGCACGCGGGGCTTCCGCCCGACGCCGCCGGCGCCTACCTGCCTCCGACCATCGTCGTCGGGCCCGGCCCCGCGAGCGAAATCGTGCAGACGGAAACGTTCGGGCCCGTCCTCGTTCTCCAGCGGGCGCGCGATTTCGACGAGGCCCTCGAGCTGGCCGGAGGCGTGCGCCAGGGACTGGTCGCCGCGCTCTTCGGCGGAAGGGAGCACGCCGCGCGATTTCTCGAGCGCACCCGCGCCGGGGTGCTCAAGCGGGATCGGACGACCGCGGGGGCCGACGCGTCGGCGCCGTTCGGCGGATGGAAGTTCTCCGGCCTGGGTCCTCCCGAACGAGGGCCGGGAGATGTCGAGTTCTACACGCGCATCCAGGCCCTCTACGGGGATCCGACGCCGGAGGGAGCGTGAGCGTCGCCGGACACGGGGCGGCCCCGACGTCTCCGGCGGCCTTCGAGCCGTTCGAAAAGTCCGAGATCGAGCGCTCGATCGGCGAGCGCTTCGAGAAGATGTCGCATCGCTACGCGGACCGCGCCGCGATCCGCGCGCTCGACGGCGAGCTCTGGACGTACGCTCGCCTGAGGACGGCGGCTCACCGCGTCGCGCGGGCGTTGGCTTCCGCGGCGGGGGAGCGTCCGGTCGCGCTGCTTCTCCCGTCCGACGCGCCCCTCTTCGCGGCCATGCTCGGGACGCTCCTCTCGGGCAGGTTCTACGCGGTCCTCGACGCGTCGCTTCCCGTCGAGCACGCGCGCGCCGTCTTCGAATTGCTCTCGCCCGGGATCGTGGTCATCGACGAGCCGCGACTGGAGCTCGCGGTCGAGCTGGCGGCGGCGTCCCGCGCGCGAATTCTCCGCGTCGAGGATGCCCTTCGGGAACGGCCGGCGAACGATCCGGGCCGGCGGGTCTCGCCCGACGCCGCGGCGTACGTCCTGTTCACCTCCGGCTCGACGGGCCGGCCGCGAGGGGTCGTGCAGAGTCACCGAAACGTCCTCCACAACATCCTGAAGCTGACCAACGGCCTCCGAATCTCCGCCGAAGACCGATGGACTCTCCTCTCCTCGCCGAGCTTCGGGGCGTCGGTTTCGGACATCTACGGCGCGCTTCTGAACGGCGCGGCCCTCCATCCCTTCCCGCTCGCCGGCGACGGCCTGCGCCTTCTGCCGCGGCGCGTCGCGGCCGAGGGGATCACCGTCTACCACTCGATCCCCGGCGTCTTCCGGTCCTTCGTGGCGGCGTGCGACGGGACGGAAGACCTCTCGAAGCTGCGGATTCTCAAGCTCGGCGGCGAGGCCGTCACGGCCGCCGACTTCGCGCTCTTTCGCCGGCATTTCCCGCGCGGCGGCGTCTTTCACGTCGGGCTCGGAATGACCGAGATGAACGTCGTTCGTCAGTGGTTCGGCGACCACGACACGCCCTGGCCGCCCGGCAGCCCGCTCGGGTATCCCGTGGACGAGACCGAGGTCGTTCTCCTGGATGATGCCGGTTGCGAGACTGCCGGCGAGGGCGAGATCGCAATCGTCGCGCGGACTCTGCCGATCGGTTACTGGAACGATCCGGTCCGGACCGCGGAGGCCTTTTCGCCGGTCTCCCGGCGCGACGGCTTTCGCCGCTTTCGAACGGGAGACCTCGGCCGGCTTCTGCCCGACGGCTGCCTGCTCTCGCTGGGGAGGAAAGACGCGCGCGTGAAGATCCGAGGCCATCGGGTCGAGACGGACGAGGTCGAGAAGGCGCTCGTCTCGCTCCCCGAGATCCTCGAGGCGGCGGTGGTGGCGCGCGAGGAGCCGAGCGGCGCAAGGCTCGTGGCGTGCGCGGTCGCCCGGGGACCGCGCCGGCCCCGCATCGGCGCCCTGCGCGCCGCGCTTTCCCGGCACCTTCCGGATCCCATGGTGCCGTCTTCGTTCGTCTTTCTCGAAGCGCTGCCGCGCACGCCGAACGGGAAGCTCGATCGGCGGGCCCTTTCGGATCTCGCCGCGGCGAGGCCGGCGCTCGACTCGGATTTCGTCGCGCCGAGAGACGGACCGGAGCGAATTGCCGCCGAGGTCTTCGCGGAGGTGCTCGGGATCGACGTTGTGGGCGCGGACGACGACTTCTTCGACCTCGGCGGCACCTCGCTCCTTGCGACGGACCTGCTCGCGCGGCTCTCCGCGCGCCTCGGCGCCGACCTCGGGGCGGCGGATCTGATCGAAGCTTCGACTCCCGCCACGCTCGCCGCTCGGGTCGCCGCAGGCGCCGCCCCGCCGGGCCCGGTCGTCACGTTCCAACGCGGCGGCGGCGCGCGGCCGGTCTTCGTCGTGCCGGGCGGGACGGGCGAGGGTGAGAATCTCTTCCTGGGCGTCTTGTTGGCGCGGCGCGCGGGATCGAATCATCCGTTCTTCGGCTTTCGCTCGATTCCGGGTCCACTTCCGCCGCTCGGGGAGCTGGCCGAGAAGCACCTTCGCGCGCTGCGAGAAGTCCAGCCCCATGGCCCCTACTTCCTCGTCGGAGAGTGCGTGGGAGGGATCCTTGCGCTGGCGATGGCTCGAAGACTTTCCGAGGAGGGGGAGAAGGTGGCGTTCGTCGCGCTGCTCGACACGCCGTTTCCCACCATGGGAAAGCGCCTGCACGCCTGGTTCTTGAGACGCGCGCCGTGGATGGAGAGCGTCGTGCAGCGGTTCGTCTACTACGGGGGGCGGCTTCGCCATCACACCCGGGCCCTTCGCGCGCTCTCGGGAAGCCGGCTGGCCTATCTCTCGAGGAAGGCGGGCGTCGGAGCCAAGGGAATCGTCGCCGCGGCCGCGGCGCACCGGGAGCCCGGTCTCCGGCGGCTGGCCTCCTACGCGGGACATCTCCTCGCGTCTCGCCCGCCGTCCTTCGCGGGCCGCATCGGTCTCGTCGAAAGCGACGCGGCCCGCGCGAGCGGCTGTGCCCGCGCGTGGGCGAGGCGGGCACCACAGATCGAAGTCGCCGCATGTCCCGGGGACCACTCCACCTACCTCACGGTGCACGGCGACCGCGTCGGCGAAATCCTTCGCCGCTGGCTCGACGAAGCGAACTAGCCCGGGCCCGCCATCATCCGCCAGCGCGCGAGGCGGTCGGCCGTCTCGACGCAGCGGCGGGCGGCGATGCGGCAGAGGAGTCCCGAGAGATCGGCGCAGCCTTCCGGATCGGCGCGCTCGAGCTTTTCGAAGCGCGGCCGCGAGAGGACGAGGAGGACCGCCTCCTCGTGCGCGCGCGCGTCGGCCGAGCGGCCGGGCGATGAGGGGTCGAGGATCGCCATCTCGCCGAAGATTTCGCCGGGCCCGAGGATCGCGAAGGCCTCTTCGCCGCCCGCGAGGCGGCGCGAGATGCGCACGCGGCCCTGCGCGATCGCGAAGAGCGCGTCGCCGGGGTCCCCTTCGCGGAAGAGGAGGGCCTCGGCCGGATAGCGGCGCTCCTCCGCGAATGCCGCGAAAAGGAATCGGTCCGACGCCGAGAGCCCGCCGGTCGAGAGCGTCCGCGCCTTGTCTTCGGGCGAAAGAGAGGCGGCGCCGCCCTCGGCCGCCTGCGGCAGGCTCGGCGGCGGCGCCTGCCCGGGGAAGAACGCGCGGAAGAGGTCGTTCAGACGCGCGAGCCTCCGGGACAGGCAGGCGCGCAGGTGTCGAAGCCACGCCGCGCGGTCGCCGTCGTCGGCGAAGAAGTCCGGAGTGAAGCCCAGCAGAGTCGCCGGCCCGGCGGCGCGCGCGTCGGCGCCGCGGGGAACGTCGAGCAGCGCTTCCTCGCCGACGAAATCTCCCTCGGGCGCGTCGCCGAGCGTCTGCGGTCCGAAGGGCGTCGAGCGCTCGAGCTCGACGCGGCCCGACACGACGAGCGAGATCTCGCCCGGCGCCTCGCCTTCGCGGTAGAGATAGCCACCGGCGGCGAGGCGGCGCAGCTCGCCGCCGGAGGCCGCGGCGAAGAACGCGCGGTCGCCCACGCCGGCGAGGGGCGCCATCTCCGAGAGCCGGCGCGCGCGGTCGAGGGCGCCTTCGGCCGAGGCGCTGCGGCGCACGAGCGAGCGCACGAGCCCGGCGGCGCGGTCGGGGAGGCGGACGCCCGGGCGGAGCCGGTGCGCGGCCTCTTCCAGCCGGCCGGCCGCCGCGGCGGTCGACTCGGCCCAGCCGGGCAGGCCCTCCGGCGCGAGCGCCCGCGCGG
>DATBFU010000095.1:0-3177 GCA_036558325.1 Thermoanaerobaculia bacterium
GGCTCGACCGGATGAAGGACGGCCGCATCACGGCGGCCTTCCCCTCCTCGGAGGCGCCGTTCGTCTTCGCGATCCTGGAGGAGCCGGACGGTGCGATCCTCGTCGGCACCGGCGACCACGGGTTGACGCGCTTCGACGGCAAGCGCGTCACGAAGATCGCGCGCGCCGAGGGACTGTCCGACGACACGGTCTTCACGATCGTGGACGACGGACTGGGCTTCCTGTGGATGACGTCGAACCGCGGCGTCTTCCGAGTCGCGCGGGAGGAGATCGCGCGCCTCGTGTCGGGAAAGACGCGCCGCGTCGTCTCCGAGTCGTTCGGCACCTCCGACGGCATGCGCGAGAGCGAGTGCAACGGCGGATACCAGCCTGCCGGCTGGCGTGCGCCGGACGGGACGCTCTGGTTCCCGACGGCGGGCGGCCTCGTCTCGGTCGATCCGGCGAAGCTCTCGTCCGCTCCGGTGCGCGACGCCGCGGTCCATCTCGAGGACGTCTTCGCCGACGGGGAGCGTCTCTCTCCCGGAAAGGCCGCGGACCTCGCGCCCGGCCGGGACCATCTCGAGTTTCGCTACACGGCGGCCGAGTTCCGGGCGCCCGGCGCGGTGCGCTTCCGCTATCGGCTCGCGGGCTACGACCGCGGCTGGATCGAGGCCGGCGATCGCCGCGCGGCCTTCTACACGAACCTGCCTCCCGGCTCCTATCACTTCCAGGCCGCGGCGTCCGTGCGGCCCGGCGTCTGGATCGAGACGCGGCCGTACGACTTCCGGCTCCGGGCGCACTTCTACAAGACGCCGTGGTTCGCGGCGGCGGTCGGGATCGCGATCCTCCTCGGCCTGCTCGCGATCGACCGCGCGCGCCTCCGCTCGGCGCGGCTCGCCAACGAGCTCGCGACGGCGCGCCTCGAGTCGCTCGAGAACCAGATGCAGCCGCACTTCCTCTTCAACACGCTCAACCTGATGCTGCCGCTCGTCAAGCGGGATCCCGACGCTGCGGCGAGCACGATCGTGAAGCTCGGCGACCTGCTGCGCGCCGGGATGCGCCGGGACGCGGAGCACTTCGTGCCGCTGCACCGCGAGATCGAGCTCCTCCAGTCCTACCTCGACATCCAGAAGCTGCGCTTCGGGGACGCGCTCGCCGTGTCGATCGACGTCGATCCGGACGTCGTGGGCGTCGGCGTCCCGCCGTTCATCGTGCAGCCGTTCGTCGAGAACGCGATCAAGCACGGCGTGGCGCGCGGTCCTCGGCCGACGCGGATCGAGGTGGTCGCGCGGCGCCTCGCGCGCGAAAAGCGGCTGAGCCTCTCGGTCTCGAACACGATGAACGAGACCGCGCCGCGCCCGGAAACCGGGCCGTCCTCGCTCGGGATCGGGTTGTCGAACGCGCGCGCGCGGCTGGCGCTGCTCTACGGAGAGGACTGGCGGCTCGAGCAGCGCCGGGACGACGGACGGTTCGTGATCGAGGTCGAGATTCCGTTGTCGCGGATGCCCGAGGAGCGGCGGGCGCAGAGCGCGAAGCGGCTGGAGCAGCCGATCTCGCGGTAGGAGGCCCTCATCCCGACCCTCTCCCGTCACCGGGAGAGGGAGTCCTTTAGTTCCCCTCGCCCCCGTTTGTAGGATGATCGGCGACAGGACGCTACGGAACCCCAATGCCGGTGCCGCGCGCACCATGGAGGAAAGATGAGACGTTCTTTGCGTGCCATTTCCCTGTTGCCCTTCGCTCTCGCGTTCGCCTTCGCCGTTCTCCACACTTCGACCATCTCCGGACAGGCCGCCAGGTCCGAGATGAAGCCGCCGAAGGCGCGCGTGATGCTCGTCCGCGTCGCGCCCGGCAAGCACCTCGAGTTTCTGAAGTGGGCCGCCGCAAACGAAGGGTTCGCCAAGGAAGCGGGCGTGCCGGCCGCGCAGGTCTACGCGCACACGAACGGAGACAGCTGGGACTACATGCAGATCGCGCCCGACCTGACGGAGGCCCAGCAGGCCAAAGTGGATGAGGTCACGAAGAAGCACGGCGGAAAGACGGGAATGGCGGCCAGTCTCGAGTTCCGCTCGCTCATCGCATGGCACACCGACACCGATACGATCGGACCGGTGACGGCCGCGGATCTCGTCGCCGAAGCGGGCAAGTAGGAGCGGAGCCGGCGTCCGAGGACCGGTCCCTGTTCGACGCCCCGGACCGATCTGTAGTATTGTTGCCCCTTCTCGTTTCGCTCGATCTTGCCAGCCTGCCTGACGATTCCCGAACGAATACGACGAGAATGCGGAGGGGCCCGCGCCGGCGGTCCCTCCGTCAAACGAGAGTTTCCCGGCACAAAGGATGGTTTCATGAAGTTGTACGTAGGTAATCTCGGATACAGCGTCTCGGACGACCAGCTGCGCGATCTCTTCTCCCGCTTCGGGACGCCCGACTCCGCGCGGGTGATCACGGACCGCGACACCGGTCAGTCCAAGGGGTTCGGGTTCGTCGAGTTCAGCAATGACGAGGAAGCCAAGAAGGCGATGTCGCTGAACGGCACCGAGTTCGGCGGCCGCAATCTGAAGGTCAACGAAGCCCGGCCGAAGACCGCCGGCGGCGGCGGCGGCGGGCGCTACTGACCCGTCTCGATTCGCGGATCTCATGGGCGGGCGCGAGCCCGCCCTTTTCTTTTGTCGGCGGCATCCTCGGCGAGAGAGCTCGGGATCCCTCGTCGCGGACTCCTCGGGATGACAGGCGCTCGATCGGGCGGCCACAAGGGCCGCCCCTACGTTTCCCCATGCGTCACGTTTGTTCTCGTAGGGGCGGGGCTTGACCCCGCCCGGTGAGCCGTCATCCTCGGCGTCAGGGCGAGGGGGCGGCTTCCGACTTGCGGGTGGTACGCTCGCGACAACAAGGTGTCGATGGACCGCGAGACCGCCGACGAGATCAAGCGCCACTTCGACGTCGTCGCCGGAGGGCTGCGGTCGGAGATCGACGACAGCAAGCGCCACCTCGACTCCGTTGCCGGAGGGCTGCGCGTCGAGATCGGCGACGTCAGGGGCAGCCTCAACGCCGGGCTCGCAGAGCTGCGCTCCGAGATCGGCGAGGTCAAGGGCAGCCTCGACGCCGGGCTCGCAGGGCTGCGCTCCGAGATCGGCGAGGTCAAGGGCAGCCTCGACGCCGTCGCCGGAGAGCTGCGCTCCGAGATCGGCGAGGTCAGGGGCA
>DATBFU010000096.1:0-32585 GCA_036558325.1 Thermoanaerobaculia bacterium
AGACGGCCGACGACACGGGCTTGAGCACCGCGACCTTGGGATTGATCAGGCTGCGCCCGAGCAGAATGGCCTCGAGCGCCTCCGGGATGCCGTGGCCGCGGATCTTCTCCGTGCCGAAGCGCGCCATGAGACCGATGATCAACCCGCCCGCGACAGGCACCAGGACGGCCCAGACGCCCAGATGGTTGCCCGCGGGTGAAACGAACGTCGAAGAGAAGCGCTGGTAGTAGGCGAGATTGGTGATGACGCCGATCAGCCAGACGAGCGCGTACGCGACGAGAGCCCCGATCGCGCCGATGACCAGCGCCATGAGGGTCAGGACGACGACGCTTCGGTCCGTGGTGAAGTCCGCGAGCGCGTCGTGCCGGCCTTCCGCCATTGCCGCGATGCTACCAAGAGGCGCCCTCGCCACCTCTGATAAGTTTCGCGCCTCGGAGGTAAGTTGTGCTTCCTGAATTCCAGAACGAGCCCCTGACCGATTTCTCGATCGAGGCCAATCGCAAGGCCTTCCGCGAGGCCCTGACCGCCGTCGAGAAGCGCCTGCCGCTCTCCGGAAAGATGCGAATCGGCGGAAAGAAGGTCGCGGCCAAGACGACATTTCAGTCGGTAAACCCCTGCGACCCGAAGCAGGTCATCGGCCACTTCCCGTCCGGGACCGCCGCCGACGCCCGCAAGGCCATCGACGCGGCGCACAAGGCGTTCCCGGCGTGGGCCGGCTTCTCCCAGCGCGAGCGCGCGGCCGCGATCCTGCGCATCTCGGCGATCCTGCGCCGACGCAAGCACGAGTTCTCCGCGATGATGGTCCTGGAGGAGTCCAAGTCCTGGCCGGAGGCCGACGGCGACACGGCCGAGGCCATCGACTTCTGCGAGTTCTACGCGCGCGAGGCCGAGCGGCTGGCGGAGCCGCAGCCGCTGACTCCCTTCCCCGGCGAGCGCAACGAGCTCGAGTTCATCCCGCTCGGCGTGTGCGCCGTGATCCCGCCCTGGAACTTCCCGCTCGCGATCCTGGCCGGCATGACGGCGGCGGCGCTCGTGACCGGAAACACGGTGGTCCTGAAGCCCTCGTCCGACGCCGCCGGCATCGCGACCATGTTCGTCGAGGCCTGCGAGGAAGCGGGGCTTCCCGAAGGGGTCCTCAACTTCGTCCCGGGCGGCGGCGCGACGGTCGGCAATGCCCTCGTCGAGAGCCCGAAGACGCGTCTCATCGCGTTCACGGGCTCGCGCAACGTCGGCGTCGAGATCTCCGAGAAGGCCGGCAAGGTCCCGGACGGCCAGATCTGGATCAAGCGCGCCGTGCTCGAGATGGGAGGCAAGGACTTCATCCTCGTGGACGAGACGGCCGACCTGGAGGAGGCCGCGAAAGGCGTGGTCCAGTCGGCGTTCGGATTCCAGGGCCAGAAGTGCTCCGCCTGCTCGCGCCTCATCGTCCACAAGAAGGTCCACAAGGAGCTCGTCTCGAAAGTCGTCGCGAAGACGAAGGCGCTTTCCGTCGGCGATGTCCGCGATCCGAAGAACAACGTGGGGGCCGTCATCAACGCCGGCGCGCAGAAGAAGATCCTCGACTACGTCGCCGTCGGCAAGAAGGAAGGCAAGGTGGTCGCCGGCGGCAAGGCCGGCCCCAAGAGCGGCTACTATGTCCTGCCGACCGTGGTGGACGGAATCAAGCCGGACGCCCGGCTGGCGCAGGAGGAGATCTTCGGCCCGGTGCTCGCCGTCATTCCGGTCAAGAGCTTCGATGAGGGCATCCGCGTCGCCAACGGCACGGAGTACGGCCTGACGGGCTCGCTCTATTCGCGCGACCGCAGCCGCCTCGAGCGCGGAAAGCGGGAGCTCTACTGCGGAAACCTGTATCTGAACCGCAAGTGCACCGGCGCCTTCGTCGGCGTCCACCCTTTCGGGGGATTCAACATGTCGGGCACGGATTCCAAGGCGGGCGGACGCGAATACTTGTATCTTTTCACCCAGGCAAAGTCGATCTCGGAAAAGCTCTGACACCTCGGGCCGGAAAGAATCCGCGGTAAGGAAGGAGGAAGGGCATGTATTCCCTGCTCGGGTTGATTGTCCTGATCCTCGACATCGTCGCGATCCTGTCGCTCCTGAAGAGCAGCGCCGACACCGGGACCAAGATCCTCTGGCTGCTCCTGATCGTTTTCCTGCCGCTCCTCGGAATGGTCCTGTACTTCCTGATGGGCCCCGGCCGCAAGGCGGCCGTCTAGAAGCGATGATGCGCGGCGCGTTTCCCGATCCGGCGGGCCGCTTCGACTCGGTCGGCTTTTCCGAGATCGTCCAGGTACGGAATCGCGTCCTCGAGAAGCTCGCGAACGGCGAGAGTGTCTGGCGCTTCGAGGGCGGCGAGCCCTACATGCCGACTCCGCAGCCGATCAAGGACGCGATGACGCGGGCGCTCGCGCGGAACCAGACGCGATACGCGCCCTCGTCGGGAGTTCCGGAGCTGCGCACGGCGATCGTCGCCAAGGTGGCGCGGCGCAACGGGATCCCGGCGGATCGCGAGGCCCCGATCGTGACCAACGGCGGCATGCACGGCCTCTTCGCGGCGTTCGCGACGCTCGTCGACCCGGGGGACGACGTGCTCGTCTTCTCGCCCTACTGGACGCCGATCGTGGACGTCATCCAGTTCTTCGGCGGCCGGCCCGTCCTCGTCTCGACGGCGGCGGCGCGCGCCGACGGCCTCTTCCGCACGCTCGAGAAGGCCCTGACGGCCAAGACGAGGGTTCTTTACTGGAATTCGCCCGTGAACCCCACGGGGGACGTCTTCACGCGCGCCGAGATCGAGGAGGTCTCACGCTTCGTCTTCGAGCACGGGCTCGCCGTGATCTCCGACGAGGCCTACGAGGACCTGATCTACGAGGGCGAGGGCCACGTCTCCCCCGCCTCGCTGCCCGGGATGGAGGAACGCACGATCTCCGTCTTCACGCTCTCGAAGACTTTCTCCATGACGGGCTGGCGCGCCGGGTACGTCATCGTGCCCGAGCGCTATCGCGTCGCGATGCAGACGGTCGTTCTCTACTCGATCAACGGAGTCTCGACGCCGACGCAGTGGGCGGCGCTCGAAGCGCTTTCGCTTCCCGACGAGTTCCTGCGCGAGGCGCGCGAGGGCTACCGGCGCCGGCGCGACCGCCTGGCCGCCGGGCTCCGCGCCGCCGGCTTCGACGTTCCGACGCCGCGCGCCGCGCTGTATCTCTTCCCGAAGGTCCCCGCGTTCCTCGGAGCCGACTCCCGCGCCGCGGCACAGACGCTCCTCGAGGGCGCGAAGGTCGCGACGGTGCCGGGCATGGTCTTCGGACCGGAGGGCGAGGGGCACCTGCGGTTCTCGTTCTCGGTGGCCGAGGACATGATCGCGGGAGGCGTCGAAGCCCTCGCCGCGTTCGCCGGCAAGGAGCTCCAGGCCCGCTAGCGGGGGAAGAACAGAAGAAGCGTCAGCACCGCGCCGATCGCGAACGAGACCCACGCGTTCGAGACGAAATAACCGTAGGCCATGAGCGCGATCCCGAGAAAGAGGGGCCGCGGCTCACCCATCTTCTTCCCGTAGCGAAACGCCGCAAAGCCCACGCAGCCGAAGAAGACGGCCACGAGGATCGTCGCGAGCGAGATTCCGAAGAAGTCCACCGGTCACTTCTTCTCGAGCCGTCGAAGGCGGGACACACCGTTCTCCAGCGTCTCGCGCTTCTTGCAGAAGGCGAACCGGACGTAGCCGCGCGCGTGCTCTTTGTGGTCGTAGAAGGCGGACGGCGGGATCGCGGCGACGCCGATCTTCTCGACCAGGTGGCGGCAGAAGGAGACGTCGTCCTCGAAGCCGAATGCCGTGAAGTCGGCGCACACGAAATACGTCCCCGCGGGTGGCCGGACGCCGAAACCGATCGCCGCGAGCTCCCGGACGAGAAGGTCCCGCCGCTCGCGATAGTCGGTTCGCAGCCGCTCGTAGTAGTCGGAAGGCGCGGAAAGAGCCGCCGCGGCGCCGTGCTGCAGCGGCGTCGCCGTCGCGAAGGTGACGAACTGATGCGCCGCGCGCACCGCCGCGGTGAGATCCGGCGGCGCCGCCGCCCAGCCGATCTTCCAACCCGTGAGCGAGAACGTCTTCCCGAAGGAGGAGATCGTGATCGTCCGCTCGCGCATCCCGGGCAGCGCGGCCATCGGAACGTGCGTGCCGTCGTAGACGAGGTGCTCGTAGACCTCGTCCGTGATGCACAGGAGGTCCTTCTCGCGGCAGATCTCCGCGAGGAGCACGAGCTCGTCCCGCGAGAAGACCTTGCCCGTCGGGTTGTGCGGGGTGTTCACGAGGATGGCGCGCGTCCGCGGCGTCACGGCGGCGCGAACCTCGCCGGGATCGAAGCGCCAGTCGGGCGCTCGCAGCGTGACGACGCGCGCGGCCGCGCCCGCCATCGCGACGCTCGGCTTGTAAGAGTCGTAGTACGGCTCGAAAAGGATCACCTCGTCGCCGGCGTCACAGACGCCCTGGATCGCCGCGAAGATCGCCTCCGTCGCGCCGGAGGTCACGGTGATCTCCGTGTCCGCCGAATACGACAGGCCGTAGTCGCGCCGATACTTCGCCGAGAGCGCCGCATGGATTTCGGGGATGCCGCTCATCCGCGCGTACTGCCCGCGCCCCGCACGCACGGCGGCGATCGCGGCCTCCTTGACGAAATCCGGACCGTCGAAATCCGGAAATCCCTGCGACAGGTTTACGGCCCCGTGCTCGTTGGCGAGGCGCGTCATCTCGGTGAAGATCGTGGTGCCGAATCCCTCGAGCTTGCGGGAGAGCGCGGGACGCACGAGAGCGATGATACCGATACCCCGCCGGGCGGAACCGCAGCGCGCTGGGCTGATATTCTCCGCCCCCGAACCGGGAGAGACGAATGGCTCCTTCCAAGCGCCACTATCGCGTCGCCATCATCGGCTCGGGACCGGCCGGCTGGACCGCCGCGCTCTACAGCTCGCGCGCCGAGCTCGAGCCGGTCGTGATCGAAGGGCCGCAGCCGGGCGGCCAGCTCACGATCACGACCGAGGTCGAGAACTATCCGGGCTTTCGCGACGGCATTCAGGGCCCCGAGCTCATGGAGATCTTCCGCGAGCAGGCCAAGCGCTTCGGCACGGAGGTCGTCCTCGATACGGTGACCGACGTGGATTTCTCGGCGCGGCCGTTCCGTCTCGTGCTGGACGGCGGCGGCAACCTCACGGCGGACGCGGTCATCGTCTCTTCCGGCGCGTCGGCCAAGCTCCTCGGCATCCCGAGCGAAACGAAAATGATGGGCCACGGCGTCTCGGCGTGCGCCACCTGCGACGGCTTCTTCTTCAAGGGCAAGGAAGTCGCCGTCGTGGGCGGCGGCGACACCGCGATGGAGGAGGCGACGTTTCTCACGAAATTCGCCTCGAAGGTCACCATCGTCCACCGGCGCGAGGAGTTCCGCGCCTCGAAGATCATGCTCGAGCGCGCGCGCATGAACCCGAAGATCGCCTGGAAGCTCAACTCCTCCGTCGCGGAGATCCACGGCGACGCGCCGGGCGGCGTGACGGGCCTGACGCTCGAGGACACCGGGTCCGGCGCGCGCTCGCAGTTCGCCACGCAGGGACTCTTCGTCGCGATCGGGCACTCCCCGAACACGGCGATCTTCAAAGGCAAGCTCGCGATGAACGAGGTCGGCTACCTGAAGGTGAAGCACCCTTCCACCGCGACGTCGGTCGAAGGCGTCTTCGCGGCGGGCGACGTCGCCGACCCGACGTACCGCCAGGCCGTCTCGGCCGCGGGCGAGGGCTGCAAGGCGGCGATCGACGCCGAGCGGTGGCTCGCGCACCAGGGAGCGCATTGACCGAGGACCCGGGCACCGGCAGAGCCGGCGAGAAACCCCGGCCGCCGCCCGACACGGCCTTTCTCCCGATCCTCCTCTACGTCTTCGGCTTCTTCCTCGCGCTCGCCGCTCTCGCGTTCCTCGCCGCGTGGCTCTGGAGGCGGCTCTAGACCTTTTCGATCGGCCCCGTAAGATCGGCGCACGATGCGTTCGGGCCGGTCGGGCCGGTGGAACCCCTGGCGCGGGCTCGCGGGCCTTCCGCGCGAGATGTGGATGCTCTTCGCCGCGACGCTCGTCAATCGGGCGGGCTCGATGGTGCTCGCGTTCTTCGTCCTCTATCTCACCCGCGACGTCGGCCTCCCGGTCGCGACGGCCGGCCTGATGGTCCTGGTTTACGGCGCCGGGGCGCTCGTGACGGCGCCGGTCGCGGGAAGACTCGCCGACCGCTTCGGGCCGATCCGCGTCATGCGCGCGTCGCTTCTCTCGTCCGGGATCGTGATGCTCTCCTTTCCCGCCGCCCGGACGCTGCCCGCGATCGTCGCGCTGACGCTCGCGCTCGCCGTCACCTCGGAGTCGTTCCGCCCTGCGAACCTGACGCTCGTCGGCGACCTCGTGACGCCGGTCCAGCGCAAGCCCGCCTTCGCTCTGAACCGGCTCGCGATCAACCTCGGCATGAGCGTCGGCCCGGCGCTCGGCGGCGTGCTCGCGCGCATCTCCTTCCGGTGGCTGTTCGTCGTGGACGGCGGGACGTCGCTCCTCGCGGGCGCCATCCTCGCCTTCTCCGTCTTCCCGCCTCACCGGCGCGCGCCGAAGCAGCTCGAGGACGCGATCGCGCCTCCGCTCGCCCGGTCTGCGCATCGCGATCCGAGGCTTCTCTACTTCCTCGCGGCGATGTTTCCGATCTCCTTCGTCTTCTTCCAGCACATTTCCTCGATGCCCGTGTATCTCGTCCGGGACCTTCGCCTTTCGGAGTCCGCTTACGGCCTCCTCTTCACGGTCAACACGCTCTTGATCGTCTTCCTCGAGGTCGGCCTGAACACCGCGACGGCGCACTGGCCGCATCGCCGGACCCTCGCGCTCGGCGCGGCGCTGTGCGGCCTCGGCTTCGGCTCGCTCGCCTGGGCGCGCGATTTCCGGGGAGCCGCCGCGACGGTCGTCGTCTGGACGTTCGGCGAGATGCTGATCTTCCCGGGGATGGCGGACTACCTGACGGACATCGCGCCCGTCGAGCGCCGCGGCGAGTACATGGGGCTCTCGCAGATGATGATGGGGCTCGCGTTCATGGTCGGCCCGTGGGGCGGGCTCCAGATCCTCGCGAGCTTCGGGCCGCGCGTTCTGTGGCTCCTGGTGCTGGCGCTCGGCCTTCTCGCGGCGCTTCTGATGCTGCGCGTGCGCGGGTCCGGCCATGGGCCCTTGAAGATCGACGTGCCGCTGCCGACGACCGCTCCCTCGACGGAGCCGTAGAGGACGTCTAGTTGACGAGCTCCCGACTCCGCTCGCGCACGAAGCGGACTTCCTGGATCGTGCTCGTCACCACGCGGTTGCCGAACTCGAGCCGCAGCCCGCAGGCCGCGACGATGTCCGACTTGATGACGCTGCCGCCCCAGGTGCATCCGGCGATCGAGAGGCGTGCCGGCGACAGGCCCTGCGAGTCGAACCACCCGCCCGAGATCGAATAGGTCGCGTCCTCGCACACGCAGATGGAGTAGACGGAGTTCTCGGTCTCGACCTCGATGCGGTCGCCGCACTTCAGGTCGGCCTTCCGGACGAGCTCCAGCCGCCCGACCTGGTCGAGCAGGAGGTTGACGGTGCGTGCGCAAGCGATCACGGGAACACCCGACCCATTGTTCCTACCTACGATTTTCGCTCATTTCGGTTTGGGCGGCGCGGCCGGCGCGATCACTCCGACGTTGGCGATCGTGTCTCCCTTCTTCATGGAGGGCACCGAACAGACGTAGAGGACGATTCCGGCCGCCGGGGATCGGGCCTCGAACACCTTTTGTCCCGTGAAATCGGTCACATATCCCAGCCTGGCTCCCTCCGAGACATAGGCGCCCCGGGCTGCCGTTGCATAGAAGATGCCCGTCCGGTCGCTCGAGACCGTCTTCACGCTCTCGATCCAGACCGGGTGCTCGACGGGATCCGGCTCGCCCGGGAGCATCTCGAGGTGGCGCATCACGGAGAGCGTTCCGTCCACGAGCGCGCCGACGTCCTGCGGCTCGACCGTCCCGGCGTGCCCCGCCTCGACGGTGATCGCGTTCTTGCCGCGCGAGGTCGCCGTGCTGTCGAGGTATCGGGAGGCGGCGGGATCGGCCGGACGGTCGGCCGCGATGATGATCGTCGGCAGCCCGAAAGCGAGGATCATGCCGTACGACGCGGCGTCCTGCTTCTGGTTTCCGGTCCTGATCCAGTAGCCGTAGGGCCGCAGGTCCTCGTCGAGATCGCCGCCGTGGTAGTCGATGAGGTCGTCGCACCGCTCGACGACCTCGCGCGTCATCGCGTAGAGCGCGCGCTCGGTCTGCGTGCCGTCGGCCTTGCCGGGATAGAAGCGATTCATGCTCTTGCCGTCCACGGGATTGACGTGCGGGACTTTCTGCGCGAACGACGCGAGGTTGAGGAGCGGGACGATGATCACGGTTCCCGAGACTTCGGCGGGATCGAGCCTCTCGATGAGGCTATCGAGCGCGATGATCGAGGCGTACTCGGTGCCGTGGGCGCCGGCCACGAGCGCGAGGACTGGACCCGGCCGCGCGCCGTTCACGACGGCGACCGGAACGTCGAGGCCCGCATCCACGCCGGCCGGCACGGAGATGACGCCGGTCGATTTCTGACCCGGGGCGGCCTTCGCGGTTCCGACGGCGAACGCGGCGCGCGCGGTCTGCGCGGACGCCGGCGACGTCGCGCCGAGAGCGAGACACAGGGCGAGAGCCGAAACGGTCGAGCGCACGGCGGTACCTCCCCTTCGGTTGGCTAGAATTCTATCGAGCCGCCGTCCGTGAAGCGTTATCTGCTCCTCACCGCCGCGATGATGGGCATCATGCTGCTGCTCTTCGGGATCGTCGAGGCGCTGGGCGTTCCGCTCCTGACCGACCCGTCGGCCTCGCTGCGGGGATTGGGCGCGCTCGCGGCGCCGCTCGGAGTGGGGCTGCTCGTCGCGGACGTGGTGCTTCCGGTCCCGTCGAGCCTCGTCATGATCGCGCACGGCGCGCTCTTCGGGGTCGCGCTCGGGACGGCGTTGTCGTTCATCGGCTCCCTCGGCGCCGCGCTCGTCGGCTTCGGCCTCGGACGGCGCGGAGGGCCGCTGCTCGAGCGGCTGGTTCCCGCGGCCGAGCGAACCCGGGCCAATGCTCTGCTCGACCGCTGGGGCGACATGGCCGTGGTCGTCACGCGCCCCGTACCGATCCTCGCCGAGACCGTGGCGATCCTCGCCGGCGCTTCCGCGATGACGTGGCGACGCCTGACCATCGCCTCGGCCGCCGGCGCGCTGCCCGGCTCGCTGATCTACGCGATCGCGGGCGCCACCGCGGCGAGTCTCGACTCGACCGCGGCGATCTTCGGCCTGGTCCTGTCGATCTCCGGAGTGTTCTGGCTGGTGGGCCGGCGGATGCGGGCTACGGGCGCCCCGCGACTTTGACCGCCGCTTCGCGTCGCACCTCGGCGAGCTCCGGCACGTCCGCGTCGGCGCGGCTCCAGACCGCCGCCAGCTTCCCGTAGGCATCCCTGGCGGCCGCCGCGTCGCCGGCCTTCGACGCGGCGCGCGCGAGCCCGAGCAGCGACAGCGCGCGCCCCGGGTATCGCGCGAGGGCGGCCTCGAACTCTTCGCGCGCGTCCCCGGCCTTTCCGGCCGCGAAAAGCATCTCGCCGAGGAGCTCGTGCGCGGGCTTCACGACGTCGGGCGGCCCGAACTCGTAGTTCAAACCGTCCTCCGCGGCCGCCGCCGACTTCGCCGCCGCGAGCGCGCGGTCGCGCTGTCCTTTCGAGAAAAGAATCTGCGCGTCGAGCAGTTGCCGCAGCACCGTGTCCGCCGATGCGCGGCCGGACGCATCGGACGAGGCCGCGGCGCCGTGCATGTGCGCGGCGCTCGGGGCCGCCGCCGCGCCCCCCGCCGACGACATCGCCGCAAGCGACTTCTCGGCGCCGGCGCGGTCGCCGGTTTCGATCGCGGCGAGGCCCGTGACGAAAAGGTTGAGATCCCGGTGCATGCCGTCGGACGGAACCTTCAAGTCCGCCGCGTCGCCCTTCCACCGCCGCGTCTCGACCACGTACGCCGCGCGCATCGCGACGAAGCCCGCCGTCGCGCGCCCGGACGACGCGCCGGCCGCCGCGTCCTTCTCCATGAGCGCGAGCGTGTTGCGCGCGTCCGCGTACCGGCCCTGCTGCAAGTATCCGTACTCGAGCCAGGAGAGCGCGTGGAAGCTGTGCGCGTCCGGCCCGAGCTTCTGCCGTTCGGCGCGGTCCACCGATGCCTTCCACGACGCCTCGTTCGAGGAGACGACCTCCGGCCACATCCCCGACGCCAGGAAGATGTGCGACGGCATGTGGAGCGCGTGCGTCGCCGCGGGCGCGATCTGCGCGTACACCCGCGCCGCGCGCATGCCGAGGGGCGCGTGCACCGGATCGTCGTAACAGTGGATGAGGTAGTGCGCGGCGCCGGGATGCTCCGGGTTTTTCGCGAAGACCTCCTCGACGATCGCGGCGGCCTTCATGTACCGGGCGGTGTCGCGCTTGCCCTCGCAGGCGCCGAGAATCGACAGCGCGTAGAAGCTCGCGGCGTCCAGGTCGTCCGGAAAGGCCGCGGAAAGCCGCTCCATGGCCTCCTCGTACGCCCGGTCCCGAGCCGTCTTGTCGCCGCCTCCCTGGGCATAGAGCGCCTCGACGGCATCCAGATACATCTTCTCGCGCGGCGTCGGCGCCTTCGCGCGACGCGCCTCGGGCGACGGGCCGAGCTTCGCGAGAGCCTTCAGCGCGGCGTCGCGGTCCTGCTCGGCCCAGAGCGGGTGGTTGTACGTCATCGCCTCGCCCCAGTACGCCATCGCGAATCCGGGCTGGATCTCCTGGGCCTGCCGGAAGGCCGCCGCGGCGTCCTCGAACTCGAAGCTGTGGAGCAGCAGCGCGCCCGTCCGGAACGGCGCCTGCGCCTCGGGCGACCCCGACGTCGGAAAGTCGATCTTGCCGAGCCGGGCGGGAGCCTGCGCGGAGACGACGGACGCCGCGGCGAGCAGGACTGCGGCGAACGGCAGCGCCGAACCGCCCGCGCCCCGCCCCGCCGCGCGGCTCACTTGCCCTCGATGCGCCGCGTCAGCGCCGGCACGCGGCCGAGCAGGCGCGCGTAGAGGGCGAGCTGACCGCGGTGGTACTCCTCGTGCGAGATCCCGTGGTTCAACCAGGCCAGACGCGTGCCCATCTTCCCGTCGAAGCGGCGGATCATCTGAAGCATGTGCAGCTCGCCGACCTCGCGGAAACGGCGCTGCCCCTCCGTGTGCGTCTTCTTGAGCGCGTCGAGCAGCTGCGCCTTCGTTCGCTTCGCGGAGATTCCGCGGCCGTACTCGTGCAGGAATCCCTCGTAGGACTTTCTCTGGAAGTCGCCGTCGGACCGCGCGAGCTCCCCCACCATCAGCGTCCCGACCTCGACGATGTGCTGAATGAGCTCGATCGCCGTCCGGCTCTTCTCGCCCGGCTGGAATCCGAGATCCTTCTCGGGAAGTGCGGCAAACTCGTCCACGACTCCCTGCCGCGTGTACTCCCAGGCCTCCAGGGTTTCTTCGAGCAGCGTCGAGTATTCCTTCATCGGCTCCACTCCGAATTTCTCTCCGTCGGACCCTTCGGAACGAAAGATCAGCGGATCAGGATACACCGCGCCGGGCGCCCGTCCGTCAGTCGTCCGTCCAGTCGTCGTCCTCGTCCTCGCTCGGCCGTTCGGAACGCGGCTCCGCCGGCTCCTCGACCGACAGCAGACGCACCCGTCCTTTCGACGCTTCCTCGAAAGCCGGTATGGCCTTCGCGTAGAGATCGTCGAAATCCCGCTTCGTCTCGGCGAGACCCTTCGACAGGAGGTCATAGACGTCGAGCTCCGGCTTCGTCGGCGGGAAGTCCGCGTTCCCGGAGACGTCCGCCGCGCCCGGGCCGGCCTCGGCCTCGAGCCACAAATACTTGAGATAGATCCCGAGCGGCCCGCGAAACGACTTGAGGTCGGCTTCCGCGAGCGTCGGCTGGAGCAGGCGGTCCTCGACGGCGCGGACTTTCTTCTCGAGGTCGTCCACGAGCGTGAGCTCGGCCGCCGCCGCCTTCTCCGCGCGGAGCATCTTGCGAAGTTCCTCCATCTGTTTGCGGGTCCACTCGAGGCGATTGATCATCATGGCCGCCGTGTTCGTGTCGCGGTAGATCGCGAGCGAGAGCTTCGTCGCCGCCTGGACGTCGGCCTCGGATCCCGCCGAGTTGGGGTCCTTCTTCACCACGAGCTTCTGCGTTCCGGCCTCCTTCCCGTTCACCGTGAGGCGGACGGTGTATGTCCCCGGCGCCACGAGCGGCCCGTTCTTGAGCTCGCGAATGCCGTAGTAATAGACGTCGCGCGTGTCCTTCCCCCGAAACCTCTTCTCCTCCCACACGTGCGGATTCCCCGAGGGCGTCGTGCGCAGGCGCACCTCGATCGTCGGCTCGAGGCGCAGGTCCCAGACGGCGCGGTTCAACCCGGCCTTCGCCGGTCCCTGGAGTGTCCGGATCTTCTGTCCCTCGGCGTCGGTGATGGTGATCTCGACCGGGCTCTTCTTGTCTTTCTTGTCGTTGCTCGAAGCGTCCTTATCTGCCTCAGGAGCGGCGTCCTTCAGCCAGTAGTTGAGCGTCGCGCCGGCCGGCGCGTTCTGGCCGCGCGACGTCCCCGCGCGCGCGAGATTGGGCCGCGAGACCGTGCGGAAGCGGTAGGCCTCGCGCGGCTCCAGGAGCTGCGCGGCCGACGCGCGCACCGAATCCGTCAGCTGCTCGAGCGCCGTGAGGTCGTCCAGGATGTAGAAGCCGCGGCCGTACGTCGCGACGACGAGGTCGTGGAAGTGCGGCTGCACCGTCAGCCAGTACACGGGCGCGTGCGGCAGCTTCGCCTGGAGCGGCTCCCAGCGGCCGCCGTCGTCGAAGGAGACGTAGAGCGCGTTCTCCGTGCCGGCGTAGAGCAGCCCCTTGCGGAACGGGTCCTCGCGGACGACGTGCGCGTACGAGAGCGGGCTCTTCGGGATGTTCGACGCGATCGCTTTCCACGTCTTGCCGTAGTCCGCCGTCTTGTAGAGGAAGGGGTCGCGGTTGTCGACCTGGTGGAAATCCACCGCGATGTAACAGGTGCCGCCGTCGTGCGGCGACGGATCGACGCTGTCGACCGTTCCCTTCGGGGGAAGGCCCGGGATGTTCTTCGTGACGTTGTCCCAATGCGCCCCGCCGTCGCGCGAGACCTGGACCTGGCCGTCGTTGGTGCCCGCCCAGATCACCCCCTTCTCTTTCGGCGACTCCGCGATCGAGTACACGACGCCCGCGTACTCGACGGAGAGGTTGTCCATCGTCAGGCCGCCCGAATCGCCCATCATCGACGGATCGTTCGTCGTGAGGTCCGGGCTGATCGTCTCCCACGTCTGGCCGCCGTCCGCCGTCTTGTGAACGTACTGACTGCCGACATAGACGACGTTGTGGTCGTGCGGCGAGATCGCGATCGGAAACGTCCAGTTCATCCGCAGCTTGACCTGGCCGGCGTTGGCGCCCATCGTGCGCTCCGGCCATGGGCTGACCGACCGCGACATGCCGGTGCGCGAGTCGAACCGCTCCACGACGCCCGCGTAGCAGCCGCCCCACACGATGTTCGCGTCCACGGGATCGGGCGTCGCCCACCCGGTCTCGCAGCCGGCGGTCGAGGTCCATAGCGACTCGGAAATGCTCCCCGCGCCGGGCACGCGGCTCGGCCCCTTCATCGAGCCGTCGTCCTGCATCTGGCCGTAGACGTCGTAGGGCACGCGGTTGTCGGTCGCGACGTGGTAGATCTGCCCGATCGGCAGCCGGAGGAAGTTCCAGTCTTTGCCGCGCGTCGTCGAGATCTCGACGCCGCCGTCGTTGCCGATCATCATGCGGCGCGGGTCTTTCGGGTCCGCCCACATGTCGTGGTTATCGCCGCCCCACGGGATCTGCTCCGCGGTCTCGCCGCCGTCGAGCGTCCTGCCCATCCCGTTCGACGGGAAATAGACCTCGTTGGCGTTGTCGGGCATCACGAGCATGCGCGTGTAGTAGTGCGGCCGCTCGTTGAGCAGCCGGCTGTGGTTGACGAGCTTCCATTCTTCGCCGCCGTCGTCCGAGCGCCACAGCGAGCCGCGGTCACCGGTCTCGATGAGAGCGTACACGCGGCGCGGGTTGTCCGCCGACATCCCCACGGCAATCTTGCCGAGCGGCGGATCGGGCAGCCCGTGCCCGGTGATCCGCTTCCAGGTCGTGCCGCCGTCGCGCGTCACGAAGACGCCGCTGCCGGGACCGCCGCTCTTGCGGCCCCACGTCTTGATGTCGATCTGCCACGTCCCGGCGAAGAGGATCCGCGGATTCGTCGGATCCATGACGAGGTCGGAAGCGCCGGTGTTCTCGTCCACGAAGAGGACGCGATCCCACGTCTTGCCGCCGTCGGTCGTTCGGAAGACGCCGCGCTCCGGCTGCGGCCCGTAGCACGTGCCGATCGCCGCGACGAAAGCGACGTCGGGATTGCGCGGATCGACGATCACGCGCGCGATGCGTCCGGTCTTTTCGAGCCCCACGTGCGTCCAGGTCTTGCCGGCGTCGGTCGACCTGTAGACGCCGTTGCCGATCGACACATTGCTTCGGATGAAAGGCTCGCCCGTGCCGACCCAGAGAACGTTCGGATCCGACGGCGCGATCGCGATCGCGCCGATCGATTGCGCGGTCTCGGAGTCGAAGATCGGCTTCCAGTGGTTGCCGCCGTCCACGGATTTCCAGACTCCGCCCGAGGCCGCGCCGACGTAATAGACGTTGGGGTCGCCCGGGACGCCGACGACCGCGCTCGTGCGATTCCCCGGCGGGCCGATGAACCGGAACGGCAGGTGGTCGTAGGGCCCGCCTCCGGTCGCCGGCTTCGAGTCCGCCGCCGCGTCTTTCGGCTTGGCGGGCGGCTCGGCGGCGGGCGACGCTCCCGCCGCTCCCGCAAACAGAAGCGCGGACGCGGCGGCGCAGAAGACCTTCCGGCTGGCGCGATGGATCTGGATCACAGGCTCCTCCTTGAAGGCAAACGGCCGCGAAAGGATATAACCGCCGCCATGGCGCTCCTGGAGCTCCGGGGGATCACCAGGGATTTCCCGGGAGTTCGCGCCCTGGACGGCGTCGATCTGGATCTCGAGCGGGGGCGGATCCACGCGCTCTGCGGAGAAAACGGGGCCGGCAAGAGCACCCTCATCAAGATCCTCTCCGGCTACTCTCCCGCCGGCACGTACGAGGGCGAGATCCGCCTCCGGGGCGAGACCGTCCGTTTCTCGGGGGTCGCCGACGCCGAGCGCCGCGGCATCGCCGTCATCGCCCAAGAGCTCGCGCTCGTGCCCGAGCTCTCCGTCGCCGAGAACCTGATGCTCGGGCGCGAGCCCGTGCGGCGCGGCTTCATCCGGTGGACGCGCCTGCGGGCCGCGGCGCAGGACGCCCTCGCGCGGGTCGGCGCCGACTTCGGCGTCGAGCGGCCGGTGCGCTCGCTCGGCGTCGGCCAGCAGCAGCTCGTCGAGATCGCCCGGGCTCTCGACAAGCGATCCGAGATCCTGGTTCTCGACGAGCCGACCGCGTCGCTGACCGAGCGCGACGCGCGGCGGCTGCTCGCTCTCCTGCGCGAGCTCGCGGCGAAGGGCGTCGCCTCCCTCTATGTCAGCCACCGTCTCGAGGAAGTCTTCTCGGTCGCCGACCGGATCACCGTGCTCCGCGACGGGCGCGCGGTCGCCTCGGCGCCCGCCGCCGAGTGGACGCCGGCGCGCGTCGTGGCGGCGATGGTCGGACGCCCGGTTTCGACGCTCTACCCGAGGCCCGCGCCGCCCCTCGGCGGCGAAGCCTTCTCCGTCGAAGGCTGGCGCGTCGCGGACCCCGATCGGCCGGGCCGCTTCGCGGTGGACGGAGTGTCCTTCGCGGTGCGCGCCGGAGAGATTCTCGGCATCGGCGGCCTCATGGGCTCGGGCCGCACGGCGCTCGCCGCTTCGCTCTTCGGGGCCGCCCGCTCGCGCGTGCTCGGAAGTCTCGCGATCGCCGGAGGGGAGCGGCGTCCGCCTTTCCGTGCGCCGTCGGAGGCGATCGCCGCGGGCGTCGCCCTGGTCTCGGAGGACCGCAAGCGCTACGGGCTCGTCGCGGGAGCGTCGGTCCTCGAGAACCTGACGCTTCCGACGCTCGGGAGCTACGTCCGCCGCGGTTTTCTCGACGATGGCGCACGGGCCGAAGCGTCGCGCCGCCAGGTCGAGGCCTTGTCGATCCGGACGCCGTCCCTCGGCGCGCGCGCGGCGGATCTCTCCGGCGGGACGCAGCAGAAGGTCGTCCTGGGAAAGTGGCTGCTCGCGAAGCCGCGGATCCTGCTGCTGGACGAGCCCACGCGCGGCATCGACGTGGGCGGCAAGGCCGAGATCCACGGGATCGTCTGCCGGCTGGCGGCCGAGGGAGCCGCGATCGTGCTCGTCTCTTCCGATCTTCCGGAGCTCCTCGCCCTCTCCCACCGCGTGCTCGTCCTGAAGCAGGGACGGCCGGCCGCGCGGCTCGAAGGCTCGGCGGCGACGCCCGAATCCGTCGTCGCGGCGGCGACGGGAAGCGCCTGACGTGACCTCGAGCCGCCGCTCGGTTCCTTCGTGGCGGGCGCTCACGCTGGCCGGCGCGCTGCTCCTCATCGGGGCCGTCTTCTTCGTCGCGACGCACGGCACCTTCGCCAGTCCCCGCAATCTCGCCCTCCTCGCCCGGCAGATGTCGGTGACCGCGCTTCTGGCCGTCGGAATGGTGCTCGTCATCGTGACGGGAGAGATCGATCTCTCGGTCGGCGCGATGTCGGGTCTGCTCGGCGCCGTCGCGACGATCGCGTCGGTCAACGCCGGCTGGCCGCTCGCGGCGGCATTCCCCGCGGCCCTGGTGCTCGGCGCCGCGCTCGGCCTCGCGCAGGGAACGCTCGTCGCCCGGCTTCACGTCCCTTCTTTCATCGTGACTCTCGGCGGCATGCTCGTCTTCCAGGGAACGCTGCTCGGCGTCACGGGCGGCATATCGATCTCTCCCGGCGAGGCGTTTCTCCGCGTCGGCCAGGCGTACCTCGGCCGGGCCGCCGGCTGGGCGCTCGCGGGCGCGGCGGCAGCGGCCTTTCTCGTGGCCGCGGCGCGGGTGTCCGGATCATCGCGTGCGAGGCGGATCTTCTTCGCCGCCGCCTCGGTCGCCTTCACCGCGCTGATGAACGCCTACGTCGGAATCCCTCTCCCGGTCCTTCTCCTCGTCGCCGTCGCGGCGGCCTTCTCGACGATCGCGAACCACACCGCCTTCGGCCGCCGGCTCTACGCCATCGGCGGCAACCGCGAGGCGGCGCTCTACTCGGGTGTCTCGATCGAGCGCCATGTGTCGGGCGTCTTCACGCTCATGGGCCTCCTGTGCGGCGCGGCCGGCATCGTTCTCACGGCGCGCGTGGGCTCGGCCACATCCGACGCCGGACGTCTCATGGAGCTCGACGCCATCGCCGCAGCGGTCATCGGAGGCACCTCGCTCCTCGGCGGGCGGGGCACGGTGTGGGGAGCGCTTCTCGGCGCGCTCGTCATGGCCTCGCTCGACAACGGGATGAGCCTCATGAACACCGAGCCTTACTGGCAGCCCATCCTCAAGGGCGCGATCCTCGTCGCGGCCGTCGCGGCCGACGTGGCGGGCCGCCGCCCCGCGCGGTGAGAGGGAAGAGGTAGTCTCCCCGGAGCCCATGACTCTCTTCGCGCGCCGCCGGCGGACCCTCGTTCTGGCGCTCGCCGCGGTGCTCGCCATCGCGTGTCCGTCCCGCGAAGAGCCCCCTTCGCGCGCGCCCGCCGCCGGCAAGAAGATCCGCATCGGCTTCTCGATGGACACGCTGAAGGAGGAGCGCTGGCACCGGGATCGGGACCTGCTCGTGAAGCGCGCGGGCGAGCTCGGAGCCGAGGTCCTCGTCCAGGCCGCCAACGGAAACGACGCGCTGCAGAACGCGCAGGCCGAGAACATGCTGACGCAGGGCGTGGACGTGCTCCTCGTCGCGCCGCACAACGGGAAGACCGCCGCCGTCATCGTCCAGGCCGCTCACCGGGCGGGGGTTCCCGTCATCGCCTACGACCGGCTCATCAACGACGCCGACGTGGACCTCTACGTGTCGTTCGACAACGAGCGCGTCGGGCAGATGCAGGCGGAGTATCTGGTCGCCCGCCGCCCGAAGGGCAACTACGTCGTGATCGGCGGCGCTCCCACCGACAACAACGCGCACCTTTACCACCAGGGGCAGATGAAGGCGCTCGAGCCCTCCGTTTCGCGCGGCGACATCCGCATCGTGGCGGATCAGTGGGCCCGCGACTGGCTCGCGGTCGAGGCGTTGAAGATCATGGAGAACGCGCTCACGGCGAACGCGAACCGCGTGGACGCGGTCGTCGCCGCCAACGATGGCGTGGCGAGCGGCGCGATCCAGGCGCTGGCCGAGCAGAAGCTCGCGGGCACGACGCTCGTCTCGGGCCAGGACGCGGAGCTCTCGGCCTGCCAGCGTATCGCCGCGGGAACGCAGAGCATGACCGTCTACAAACCGATCCGCCTGCTGGCCTCGAAGGCCGCCGAGGTCGCGATGAAGCTGGCGCGAAAGAAGCCGGTCGGCGAGGCCACGCGCAGCCTTTCCAACGGGAAGATCGACGTGCCCTCGATCCTGCTCGCGCCCGTCGCCGTCGACCGGGACAATCTCGTCTCGACCGTCATCGCGGACGGCTACCAGAAGCTTGAGGACGTCTATCGCGACGTCCCGATGGACCGCTGGCCGAGGAAGCCCTAGCGGGTATTCGTTCCGGGAACGGCCGGAAACTTCTGGACGATGCCTCCGGCGCTTCCGCCGCCCACCGCTTTCTCGAGCGCGTCGAGCTCCGACGGCAGGAACGCGGTGAAATTCTCGACGCCGGTCGCCGTCACCGTCACGACGTCCTCGTAGCGCAGATAGAGGTTCTCTTCCGGGACCCGCAGCTGCGGATCGACCGAGAAGACGACCCCCGGAGCGAGCGGCCTGCTCGCGTACTCGCCGTCGTCGTGGACCGCGAGGCCCACGGGATGCGAAAAGACGCCGCCGCCCGTGTCCACGAGACGCCGCGCGGCCTGCTCGTACAGAGGTTTCGAGAATCGCGTCCGTGCGAAGACCGGCTCCATCGCCGCTTTGGCCTCCTCCTGGATGTCCTTCGCGAGGACGCCCGGGCGAATACGCGACAGGATCGCGTTGCGGTAGGCCAGCACGAACCCGAGGAGCTCGCGCTGCGCCGGATCGTACGTTCCCGACACCGGCCAGATGCGGGTGATGTCGCTCGTGTAGGAGTGATAGTCGGGGGCATAGTCCATGAGGACGAGGTCCCCGGCCTTCAGCTCCGCCGCGTTGCGGTAGTAGTGCATGTTCCAGATGTTCGCGGTCCCGGACGCCGTGATCGACCGGTACCCTTCGAGGCGCGCGCCGTTGACGAGGAAGACGTAGCGCGCCGCGGCGTCGAGCTCGTACTCGCGCACTCCCGGCCGCGTGCTCCGCATCGCCTCGAGGAGCGCCCGTCCCGCGATCTGCGAGGCCCGCCGGATGAGCGCGAGCTCGCGAGGGCTCTTGACGCCCCGCAGCTCGTCGAGGACCGGCGTCAGGTCCGCGATCTTCGCGCGCGCGTAACGCGCGCGGAGAAGCTCCGCGAGCCTCCCTTCGCGCGGGATCCGGCCGTCCCAGGGATCGGCGGCGATCGCCGCGTTGCGCGCGTTCAGCTCGTAGCGCTGCTCGGCCGCGCCCTCCGCCGGGGCGGACGGCGTCCAGATGGATTCCGGGAGATTCGCGGGGGCGGCGCCGAGCCAGTCGCCCCGCATCGCGTCGGTCGGCGCGACGGCGTCGACTCCGGTGAGCTCTTCGACGAGCTCCGCGTCGTCGGCGGAGAGGATCCGCCCCTCCGCCGCTTCGAGCCTCGCATTCCGCGGAGGGAGGAAGAGCGTGACCTTGCGGCGACGTCCGTCGAGCAGGACGTAGGCGCCGGGCGTCTCGACGCCGCAGAGATAGTAGAAGTCGTTCGTCTGCCGCGGGAAGAGAAATCCGCCGGCCGGCGGCGCCCCCGCGACGATCGCCACGGCCTTGTCGCCGATCCGCTCGAACACCTTCTCCCAGCGCGCGTGGAACTCCTCGGGCGGAAAGTCCGTCTGATACCAGGGAGGCGCCGGCGCGGCTTGGGCGAACGCGGGCGCGGGCGCGAGCGGCGCGGCGGAAGCGAGAAGGACCCCGAGAGCGGCCCGCAGGAACTTCGCGCCTTGTCTCATCCCCACACCTCCCGAAAGAGACGCGCGAAATTGCCGCCCACGATCTTCTCGACGCGCGCCGTCGAGTACCCGCGCGCGAGGAGCAGCTCACCCAGCCTCTGAATCCGACGCGGCATGTTGAGGTCGGGCACGAGCGGATAGACGTCGGGGACTTCGCCCGGCGCGCCGATGCCCGCCTTCTTGCGTCGCTCGATGTCCGCGCGGAACTTCGCCTTGTACTCGGGCGACAGATCCGTCGCCGAGATGACGCCGTCGGTCCCGATGCCCACGTGGTCCTCCCCCGCCACCTGCACCGCGCGCTCGACGTGGCGGACGACGTCCTCCGCCATCGGCTGGCCGGCCGTGCGGAGATAAGGCATGAAGTAGATGCCGGCGACGCCGCCCTTTTCCGCGAGCGTTCGGAGCTCCTCGTCGGTCTTGTTGCGCGGATGGTCGGCGACCGACGCGCAGCCAGTGTGCGTGAATGCCGGCGGGCGCTTCGAGGCCTCGACCCCGTCCCGCGTCGTGCGCCGGCCGCAGTGCGAGAGGTCGAGGAGGATCCGGAGCGCGTTCATCCGCTCGACGGCTTCGTGCCCCGCGCGCGAGAGCCCGGCGCCGTCCGGCTCGAGGCATCCGTCGCCGAGCAGGTTCCGCAGGTTGTACGTCGGCTGGATGATCCGGAGGCCGAAGCGATGCAGCACCTCGAGACGCGAGACGTCGTCGTGGAACGCGACACCGTCCTGGAGCCCGAAGATCAGGCCGAGGCGTCCGGAAGACTTCGCGGCGTCGAGTTCCGAGGCGCCGCGCACGCGCATCAACGCGTCCGGATGCGCCTCGATCTCCTTCTCCCAATCGGCCAGGTCGCGGAAGATCCCCTCGAACGCCGCGAGGCTCGGACGCTCTCCGACGGGCCCGACCGTGACGTTGACGGCCGTGATTCCGGACGCGCGCACGTCGGCGATCGCCCGCGCGGAGAGCGCCGCCCCGTCCTCGGCCGCCGGGTCGCCGGGGCCGCCGCACGCGTCGATGACGAAAGCAAATGCGCGCGGCCCGCTCGGCCGTTCGGACACCGAGCCGGCCGTCTGCGCCAGCAGCCGCGCCGCGGGAAGCGCGCCTGCCCCCGCCGCCGCGGCGAGGCGGACGAATCCGCGGCGGGTCAATGACGATGCGATCTCGGACAAGACGTGCGGAGAATATCGCCGACCGGACCCGGGCCTGTAGTAACGTCGCACGCCTCTCGGAGGGATCATGAAGACGCTTCGCTTCGCCTTCGTCCTGGCCGCCGCGGCCGCCGGGCTTTCCTGCAGTGCGACGCCTCCCCCGCAGGCGGCCTGGGACCACAACGTGAGCTTCGCCGGCTGGAAGACGTTCGGCTGGTACGCCGATCCGGCCGAGGACAAAGGGATCGGCAGCGCGATCGTGGACACCCGGTTCGTGGACGACCACGTCAAGAAGGACGTGACCGCGAACCTCGCGAAGAAGGGCTTCCAGCCGGCCGGAGACGCGCCGCCGGACTTCTACGTGGACTACCACACGCGCGCCAACGGCATCGTCTCGCGCGACCAGTACGGCCTGTACACCTGGTGGTCGATCCCGACGTACATGGGGAGCCAGACCTACAAGGAGCGCACCCTCGCCCTCGACATCCGCGACGCGCAAAAGAAGCTCGTCTGGCGCGGCTGGGTCTCGAAGTTCGTCGGCACGAGCCCGGAAGCCATCGCGAAGGACATCCGCCGCGCCGTCGACCAGATCCTCGAGCCGTTCCCGCCCGGGGCCGGCGCCAAGGGCTGAAGGCGGCCGGAGCGCGCGAGAGGACCTAGGCGGACTTCGAGACTTTCACGGATTCCGGAGGCCGCGTCACCATGTGGATCTCGGTGCCGCCCTTCTCGAAGCGCACCTCGTCCATGAGCTGGTTGATGAGGTAGATGCCGCGGCCGCCGGTCGAGAAGATGTTCTGGCCCTTGATCGGCGACGGAATCTGGGCGGGGTCGAACCCCGGGCCGGGGTCGCGAACGACGATGAGCATGCCGCGCGTGTGATCGCACGCGACGCAGCACTGGATCTCCTTCGAGGGGTCGTGTCCGCTGCCGTGCTCGATCGCGTTGGCCAGCGCCTCGCGCAGAGCGAGCTCGATCTCGAACTCCTTGCCCGCGGCGCAGCCCATCTCGGTGACGATCCGCATGACGCTCTCGACCACGGGCGAGATCGCGTTGACGTCGCCGGGCAGCGTCAGATCCACCTTGACGAGCAGATCCGAGCTGTCGAAATCGCAGCGCGTCAGAGCTTCGGTGGCCATGCGTCCCTCCTCGGATCCTCTCCGGGGATTCTATGACCGCGACGCCGCCGGACGCGCTGGCACTTTCGGGCCGGGAGGGGTTACTTGCCGAGGTCCGCGGCCCAGTTCAGGACGACGGTCGTCGGGCTCATCGCGTCGCGCCCGAGCGGCGCAACCAGCAGAAAACGCTGGCCGTCGGCGGAAGTCAGGAAGCGGTTTCGCGCGGTCGCCGTGTCATACCGGCCGACGAAGAGCGCGTGGGGCAGTCCCGCCTTGAGATTCCCGCCCTCCATTGCGATATCGACGGCCATCATCTTCTGGTCGGCCGCCCGATAAAAGAGTTCCTTGCCGTCGGCGCGCCAGCGCGGCTCGACCCCGCCGCCCGCGGAGATCTGCCACTTGCCGCCCGCTTCGGGATAACTCTCGACGTAGATCTCCTGACGTCCCGACTCGTTCGACATGTAGGCAATCAGATGTCCGTCCGGCGAGAACGCGGGGAGCAGGTCCGCGAAGGGAGTCTTCCGGAACACGGCCGGTTTCCCGTCTCCGAACGCGGGGATCGTGTAGATGTCCCAACTCGTCTTTTCCCCGCGGTCGCAGTAGGCGATCGTCTTTCCGTCTCGCGACCAATCGGTCGCGAACTTCAGATCGTCGGACTTGAAGAGAAGCTTCGCCTCGCCGCGGCCGTCGGCCGGCTTCACGAACAGATCGTTGTCCACCGTATACACGATCCACTTCCCGTCGGGAGACCATTTGGGCGAGAACACGGAACCGCTGTCGAACGTGAAACGGGAATTCACTCCGCGCGCGATGTCGCGGACCCAGATGTCCGTCTTGCCCGTACGGGGGTCCGCGAGGTCGAACGCGAGCCGATCGCCGGCGTTCGAAAGGTCCGGGTTGTGGTACTCGCCCGGATCCCCCACCGTCTCGGTCTCCCGACCGTTGCGATCCATCCAGACGAGGCGGTCGCCGGTCTCGCCCGTCCGGTACGCGAGCGTGCCGTCGCGCGAGACCGAGAATCGCGCGAGGCCGACCGAGTCGGTGCCGATGTGCTCGGCGAGCGGCACGGGCTCACCCGTCGTCTTCATCGCCTTCAGATCGAAGGGCTGCGCGACGAGCGTCTTGTCGCGCACGAAGACGAGGTATCCCGGCGGCGCGTAAGTCACGAGCGTCTGCGCGGACACGAGCGTCCGGGAGTCCTTCGAGTCGAGCGAGGCGATGCGATAGACGCTGTCTTCGGGCCTCTGGCCGTTCGCGAGGTACACGAAGTGATCGCCGTCGGGCAGAAACTCCGGCCAGCCGACGCTGGTCTCCTTGCGTGAGGGATCGGGCTTGATGAACGGCGTGGCGTTTCCGCCCGAGGCGGAGACGCGCTGGATCGGATCGTTCGCCCGACCGTCGAACAGGATCACGCCGCGGGGAGACCAGCTTCCGTCGGATCCCGTCGGCGCGTCGCAGATCTTCTGGGCCGGCCCGCCCGTCACCTCGATCTTCTTGAGCTTGCCTTCGGCGATGAAAGCGAGGGTCTTGCTGTCGGGAGACCAGAAGGGCCGCGTCGTCCCCTCGGTTCCCGCCAGCGGCTGCGCGGCCAACGCGTTCAGCGCGCGTACCCAGATGCGCGTCTTGCCGGAGCTGTCGGTCGCGTTGAAGGCAATGTACTTGCCATCCGGCGAGACGCGCGGCGTGTCGATCGCGATGAGGTCCTCGGGCGTCGAGATCTCGAAGCGGACCGTGCGCGGGGGTTTCGGCGTGCGCTTCCAGAAGCCGAGCCCGAGCGCGGCGGCCGCGAGCACGGCAGCGGCGGCGACGCCCCACGCCAGCTTCTCGCGGCTCTTGCGCCGCGCGGCGACCGGCGCCGGCAGGCCTGCCTGCGAGCCGCCTTCCGCGATCCACTGGAGCTGCATCCGCACGTCGTGTGCGGTGTGCCAGCGGTGCTCGGGCTCCTTGGCGAGGCAGCCCTTGACGACGCGGTCGAGCGCCGGCGGCACCATGGGCTGAATGCTCGAGATCGACGCGGGCTCCGACGTCATGATCGAGCCGATCAGGCTCGCCTGGCTCTTGCCCGAGAACGCCTTCTGCCCCGTCAGCATCTCGTAGAGCACGCAGCCGAACGCGAAGATGTCGCTGCGGGCGTCGGCTTCGCGGCCCTCGAGCTGCTCCGGCGCCATGTACTGGAACGTCCCGAGGATCGTGCCGCGCGTCGTGAGCGGCTGGCTCTCCTGCAGCGCGGTCGGCAGACTCGTCACCGCGGAGACCGCCGCAGCCGGCGCCGCGCCGAGCTTGGCGAGACCGAAGTCGAGGAGCTTCACGCCGGACTTCGTCAGCATGACGTTGCCGGGCTTCAAGTCCCGATGCACGATTCCGCTCTTGTGCGCCGTGTCCAGAGCGTCGGCGATCTCGATCCCGATCTTCAAGGCCTGCTCGACGGGCATGGCGCCACGTCCGAGACGATCGGCGAGCGTCTCCCCCTCGAGATACTCCATGACCAGGTAGTCGATGCCGTCCTGGTGGCCGACGTCGTGGAGGGTGCAGATGTGCGGGTGCGAGAGCTGGGAGATCGTCTTCGCCTCCCGTTCGAGGCGCTGGCGAAGCTCCGGCGAGGACGAAAGTTGCGCGGGAAGGACCTTGACCGCCACGTCCCGTCCCAGGCGCGTGTCGCGAGCGCGGTAAACCTCGCCCATGCCTCCGGCGCCGATGGGCGCCTGGATCTCGTAGGGGCCGAGCTTGGTTCCGGCGACGAGGGTCATGCAGTGGTGACGATCGATTGGTTCGTGGCGACGAGAGGCTATCACGCCGGGTCGAGCCGGCGGCCCGCCTGGAGCTAAGCTAGCGGCGCCGAACGACCGCCAAGATCGGCGAAGAAGGAGGCCCTTCGATGCGCGCGCGACTCACCCGCCGCGGTTTCCTCGCCACCTGCTCGACGGCTGCCGCCGGGGCGTCGCTGCTGACGCCGGCGCTCGGGGGCTCCCGAGCCGAAGCGAGTCTCCCGCTCGGCGCGCCCGACGATCTCATCCAGTTGAACTCGAACGAGAACCCCTACGGCCTGTCGGCGAAGGCGAAGGATGCCATGACGCATGCGGCCGCCGTCGGCTCGCGCTATCCCGACGGGCAGGAGGACGAGACGCGCAACGCGATCGCCCGCCATCACGGGGTCCCATCGGCCCGGATCGTCCTCGGCTGCGGCTCGAGCGACATCCTGCGGATGGCCGACGCCGCGTACCTCGGAGGGGGCCGATCCGTCGTCGCCGCGGAGCCGACGTTCGAAGCGGTGCTCCTGTACGCCGGCGTGATGCAGGCCGCCGCGACGAAAGTGCCGTTGACCAGAGACTACCGACACGATCTGACGAAGATGGCCGAGGCCTGCAACGAGACGACGGGGCTCGTCTATGTGTGCAACCCGAACAACCCGACCGGAACGGTCGTCAGCCGCGAGGAGATGGGGGATTTTCTCTCGCGCGTGCCCCCGAAGACCGCCGTGCTCGTGGACGAGGCGTATCACCACTTCGTCGAGGACCCGGGGTACGGCAGCGCGATCGAGATGCTGGGGCGGCATCCGAATCTCATCGTGGCGCGCACGTTCTCGAAGATCTACGGCATGGCGGGCCTGCGGCTCGGTTATGCCGTCGCCTCGGAGGCCAATACGCAGATCCTGGGCCGCCAGGCGTCGTGGAACAATACGAATGCGGCGGGACTCGCGGCCGCGCTCGCCGGCCTCTCCGATCCCGACCTCGTCTCGTCGCAGCGCAAGCTCTTTACCGATACGCGCAGGTGGCTCTGCTCCGCCCTCGACCGCGAGAAACGGCGGTACGTCCCGTCGCAGACGAACTTCCTCATGATCGACGTGCGATCCGACGTCGCCCCGATCATCCGCGCCTTCCGGGAGCGGAAGATCCTCGTCGGGCGGAGGTTCCCGTCGATGCCGAACTGGCTGCGCGTTTCGATCGGGAGGCGGAGCGAGATGGAGGCGTTCCTGGCCGCGCTGCGCGAAGTCGTGCCGGCCCGCGCCGCCGCGTAGTCTAGCTGCCGGCGCTCGGCCGCACGAACCAGACGCGCCGCACGGAGTTGTCGCGGGTCTGGAAGATCGTCAGAGCGTCTTCGCCGCCTTCGCCGTCCATCGACGGACGGGAGTGATAGATCGTCCACGGCGCAAGCGACATCCGCTCCGTGATCTCGAGCCGCGGGGCGTCTCCGTTTTCGAACACCTTCTCATAGCGGTCGCGCACGGCGTCCTCTCCCGAGCCGAGACGCTCGCCGGACGGCAGCTCCCAGAACGAGATGTCCCCGTCGAAGAGCGCGAGGAATCTCGGCAGGTCGCGCTCGTTCCACTTCTCGACGAGGAGCGACACGGCGCCCTCGCCGCCCTCTTCCGACGCATCCATTTCCCAGATCCGGCGGATCACGTTCTGGCGCACCTGGAAGAGAAAGAGCGTCTCGCGGGGACGCTCGCCCTTCTCGAGGATGATCCGCTCGCGCACGGCGGCGAACGAGCCCGCACCGATGCGCGTGGCGATCTTCGTGGACCACTTCGGGAACTCGGGATAGCGCGCGAGAAGAACGTCGAGGATGCCGCCGCCGACGGCCGTCGGCCTCTCGTCGCCCAGCTTCCACAGTGTCGCCTCGGGATGGAGGACCGCCGACGCCGCGGCGCGCTCCCGCTTGTCGAGGGCGCGGAAAAACTGCTCGATCGGGTCCTTCTCGGCGGCGCGTGCCACGGCCGCCGCGGCGAGGAGGACGAAAACGAGAGTCGGTCCGGCGCGGCCGAAGGTCGGTCCGCATTTCATCATTTGCCTCCCGTCTTGAGCGCCGTCGTCCAGTCGAGGACGACCGCCGCCGGGAAAGCATCGGCGGATCCGGCGGACACGTTCGCGAGGACTCTCTGGCCGTCGGGAGAGAAGGCGTACTGCCGATCGGGCCCGAGCACCAGGCCGATCTTGAACAGCGCTTTTGCCGGAGCCGCCTCGAATGACGCGCCGGCGGCCACTTCCGACGACATCAGCGTTCCATCGGCGGCGTAGAAGAAGAGCTCCCGGCCGTCGCCGCGCCAGCTCGGCGCGCCGCCGCCGTTGATCGAGATCTGCCATTTGCCGCCGGGACCCGGGAACGAGGCGACGTACACCTCGCTTCGACCCGACTCGTTGGAGGCGAACGCCAGCCACCGGCCGTCCGGAGAAAAGGAACCCGCCTGCTCCGAAAGCGCGCTGCCCGAAAAACGCCACGGCCTGGCGTCGCCCGAGAGCGGCAGCAGAAACAATCCGACGCGCCCGTTCTGGCTCTTCTCGACGGTCTCGTAGAGCACGAAGCGTCCGTCGGGAGAGACGTCGTCCGGGTCCTCGAAGTCGGGCGAGCGATGGAGCGGCTCGTCGGTGCCGGGACGATCCGCCGCCGCCTGCCAGAGATTCACGGCGCCGGTGCGGCTCGATCCGAAGATGACACGCTTTCCGTCGGGCGTCCACGTGCAGATGCTGTCGTCCGCGGGATCGAACGTGAACCGCGACCCCACGCCGCGCGCGAGATCGAAGAGCCAGATGTCACCGACCGTCGTGTCGGGGTCCCAGCGGGTCACCGCCAGGCGCGTGCCGTCGCGCGAAAGCTTCGGCCCGTAGTACAGACCCTCCGCGAGCGTTCCGAGCTCCTTGCCGGACCGATCGAGCCAGACGAGCCGGCTCGCGCGCGACGGAGTCCCCAGCTGATACACGAGAACTCCCGTTCCCGAGACCGACAGCGGACGAAAGCCCGAGAACTCGATGATCCGGCTGATCTGCCCCGCCAGCGGAACGGGCTCTCCCGATACCTCGAGCCGTTTCGGGTCGAACGGCTGCGCGACGAGATTCCGGCCCGTATCGAAGAGCAGGTGGCCGGGCTCCGCATAGAGCCCCAGGGACGCCGACGTCACGAGGTGCTTCGGCGGTCCCCCGTCGAGACAGCCGGCGAAGATTTCGCCGGGCTCCTGTCCGGAGCCGGTCGAGGCGTAGTAGAGAAAATGACGTCCGTCCGGCAGGAACGACGGCCACCGATGCGTCTGTTCCCCGTGGGCGGAATCGAGAACCGTCGCGGGCTTCGGCGCGCCGCCGCCCGCGGAGACCCGCATCAGGTTGCTCTGGAAATTCGGAGCGAAGACGATCGTGCCGTCCGGCCCCCACGCCCCTCCTCGCGGGTCGTACGCGGTCGAGCTGAGCGTCCGGACGAGGCCGGATGCGACGTCGATCGTCTTGAGACTGCCCCCGGCGAAGAAACCGAGTGCGCGGCCGTCCGGCGACCAGAACGGCATTCGCGCGCCTTCCGTCCCGGAGATGGTCCGCGCCTCGAGCGCGTCGAGCGGCCGAAGCCACAGGGCGGCATCGGTCCCCGGAGCCGGCGCCACGAACGCGAGCCGCGTTCCGTCGGGCGAGATCACGAGTCCGCTCGTGACGCCCGTTCCGCCGGCGAGCGGCAACTGGAAACGGACGGCGCGGCTCGACGGGGGCGCGGACGGGCGCCGGAGCAACGCCGCGACCATCCCGACCAGAAAGAGCGCCGCGAGCGCCCACGCGATTCCCTCGCGGCTCTTCTTGCGCGCGATGGCGGGAACGGCGAAACCGGTTCCCGAGGTCTCGGCGATCCCCTGGAGCTGTCCCGCGACGTCGTGCGCCGACTGCCAGCGATCCTCGGGGTCCTTCGCGAGACAGGTCTTCACGATCCGGTCGAGCGCCGGCGGCGCCATGGGCTGGACCGATGAGATGGGCGCGGGATCCGCCGACATGATCGCCGTGATGAGCGACGCCTGACTGGACGAGGCGAAGGCCTTCCGCCCTGTCGCCATCTCGTACAGCACGGCGCCGAGCGCGAAGATGTCGGTCCGCGCGTCGGCTTCCTTGCCCTCGAGCTGCTCCGGCGCCATGTACTGGAACGTCCCGAGGATCGTGCCCTCCTGCGTGAGCGCCGCCTTCGTCGGCAGCGCCGTCAGGCTGCCCTTCGGCGCCGGAGGCTCGAAGACCTTCGCGAGGCCGAAGTCGAGCAGCTTCACGCCAGATTTCGTGAGCATGACGTTGCCGGGCTTCAGGTCCCGGTGGACGATCCCCTGCCGGTGCGCCTTGTCGAGCGCGTCCGCAATCTGGCTGCCGTATCGCAGCGTCTGGTCGAGCGGCAGAGCGCCGCGGGCCAGGCGGTCCGACAGCGTCTCGCCCTCGAGATACTCCATGACCAGGTACTCGGTCCCGTCCTCGCTCCCGACGTCGTACAGCGCGCAGATGTGCGCGTGCGAGAGCTGCGAGATCGTCCGCGCCTCGCGCTCGAAGCGCTGGCGGGAATCTTCGGACGTCGAGAGCTGCGGCGAGAGCACCTTGATCGCGACCGTCCGCTCGAGCCGCGTGTCGCGAGCCTTCCAGACCTCTCCCATCCCGCCCACGCCGAGCGGCGAGAGAATCTCGTACGGTCCGAGGCGGGAGCCGGCAGAGGGGGTCATTCTTGTTCGCGGCGCGAGGAGTCTCCCGAAGTAACCGACGGAGGAGCCTTGCGCCGCGGGAGCGGGCGCGCAGCGGCAGAGTCAGGGGTCCGGTCGAGGCCCGTTCGCCGAGCCGGGCGCCGTTCGCGCAAGCGAGATCCCGGCGCAAGCGAACGCGACGGTTCGTAGGGACCGAGCTTGGTGCCCGCGGCCAGCGGCATCTACTTCTTGAGCGCCGCCGTCCAGTTTCCGATGACGTTCAACGGAACGGAAGAGCTCTTGATGACGGGCGCGTTCACCAGGAAACGCTCGCCGTCGGCGGTGACGTCCCAGCCAAAGTCGGACCCTTCGGGAAGCACGAAGAGAGGTTTTGGCGTGCCGGCCCGGACTCCATGGGTCGTGTCGACCTCGACGGACATGACCTGTCCGTCGAAGTCCTGGTAGACGATCTCCTTGCCGCCGCGCGTCCACTTCGGGCTGATGCCCCCGGTGGTCGAGACCTGCGTCTTCCCGCGCCCGTCGGGAAACGAGATGACGTACACCTCGCTACGCCCCGACTCGTCGAGGTCGTAGGCGATCCACTTGTTGTCCGGGGACAGTCGCACCGAGAACCCGAAGTCCTTCTGCGCCCTCGGGATGAGCGTGAACGGCTTGCGCGGCGGCGAGGCCGAAACGACCGACAGCTGCATCAGCCGGCCGCCCGCGGCCTCGCGGTCGAGGTAAAGGATCTGACCGTCCTTCGACCAGTCCGTCGGGATCCGCTGCCCGAGCTCGTCGGTGATCGCATCCTGGGTTCCGGACCCGTCCGCCGCCATCGCATAGACGTCGGCCTGGTGCTTCCGGTCGGTCTGGAAAGCGATCTTCGAGCCGTCGGGCGACCAGACAGGTCCCGTGTTGCTGCTCGCGCCGGAGGTCAGGCGGGTCCGAACGCCGCGCGCGACGTCGCCGATCCAGACCTGGGTGCTCTGCGTGCCCGCGTCGTAGATGGCGGTAGCGAGCCGCGAGCCGTCCGGCGAGATGCGAACGCCAAATTGCGCGGCGGGCTCTCCGAACGTTCCGTTCATCGACCCCTTGCGATCGAACCATTCGAGCCGCCGGAGGAGCAGCGAGGAATCCATCACGAGCGTCCCGTTGGTGGACACCGAATAGTCGCCGAATCCCAGAACGTCTCCGTACAAACTCACCTGATCCGCGACGGTGACGGCCTGGCCGCTCGTCTCCAGACGCGCCGGGTCGAACGGCTGCGCGAGGAGACTTCCGCCGAAGTCGCCGCCGCGGATGAAGAGGATGTGGCCTTCGGCGAACTGCGCGTTGAAGCTGGTCGAGAGAATCGGCTTCGCGGCGCCGCCGTCGATCGAGCCGGCCCAGACGCGGTTGGCGGGATCGCCGCGCGCTCCGGCCAGGTTCATCGCGAGGTAGAGAAAATGCTTTCCGTCGGGCAGGAGGAACGGATACCGGTGCGCGGTCTCACCCTTCGAGGCGTCGACCTTCGTGACCGGCTCGGCCTTTCCGCCGGAGGCCGGCAGACGAAGGAGCGGCCCGCTCGGTGCCGCGAACAGGATGTCGCCGTTCGGCGCCCAGGCGCCTCCCAGTCCGTCCACGTCGTAGAGCGCGATCGCCGATCCGCCGGAGGCCTCGATGCGCTTCAGCTTCTTGTCGGCGAAGAAGCCGATGAAGCGACCGTCGGGCGACCAGAACGGAAGGATCGCCCCGTCGGTCCCGGCGAGGGCCGTCGACGCGTAGGAATCGAGCGGGCGCACCCAGAGCTGGACCTTTCCGGTCGCGTCCCGTCCGCTGAAGACGATCCGGGATCCGTCCGGCGACACGACCGCGTTGTTGAGGAAGACCTTCTCCGGCAGCAGGACGTTGGCCCGCATGAGCCGCTGCGGCGCCGCCGCCGGCCGCGCGCGCGACAGGCCGAGCCACACCGCCGCCGCGACGGCAATCGCCGCGACGCTCCACGCAATGAGCTCCCGGTTGCGGCGGCGCGAAGCGACCGCCACCGGCGCCGCGATGCCCGCCGCCGATCCCTCCGCGATCCACTTGAGCTCCTTGGCGACGTCGCCGGCGGACTGCCAGCGCTCCTCGGGGTCCTTCGCGAGGCAGGTGCGGACGACGCGGTCGAGCGCCAGCGGCGTCATCGGCGCGACCTGGGAGATCGGCGGCGGTTCGTCGCGCAGGATCGACGAAATGAGCGACGCCTGGGTCGTCCCCGCAAACGCCTTCTTCCCCGTCGCCATCTCGTAGAGGACCGCTCCGAGCGCGAAAATGTCGGTCCGCGCGTCCGCTTCCCGACCCTCCAGCTGCTCGGGCGCCATGTACTGGAACGTCCCGAGGATCGTTCCTTCCTGAGTCAGACCCTGTTGCGTCGGAAGCGACGTCAAAGTGCCCGGCGTCGCCTTCGGCTCGATCGCCTTCGCCAGCCCGAAGTCGAGCAGCTTGACCCCAGACTTCGTCAACATCACGTTGCCGGGTTTGAGATCCCGGTGCACGATCCCCTGCCGGTGCGCCTTGTCGAGCGCGTCGGCGATCTGCTGGCCGTATCGGAGAGTCTGATCGAGCGGCAGCGCTCCCCGGGCCAGGCGAGCCAGGAGCGTCTCGCCTTCCAGAAGCT
>DATBFU010000097.1:0-80162 GCA_036558325.1 Thermoanaerobaculia bacterium
GACCGCGAGACCCTCGCCGACCTCGAGACGCTCGCCTCGATCCTGACGCATCTCGCGCGCCTGGAGACGCTGCGGTTCCAGACGCCGGGGGAAGGATCGGCGCGCGACGTCGTCGCCGGCCTCCCGATCGGTCTCGCGCTCGCGCGTCCCGCGTCGGCCGCCGACCGCTCGCGGGTCGAGAAGACGCTCGCCGACCTCGACCGCGAGATCGAGACGCTCGGCGCCAAGGTCCGCAACCCTTCGTTTCTCGACCGCGCCCCGGCGGATGTGGTCGAGAAGACGCGGCGCCGTCTCGTGGAGCTCGAGCAGCGCCGCGCGGCGCTGACCGGCGCATGATTCCGTTCGCGGACGGCGGCCTCGAATCGCGTCACTGGAAGAGGTTCGAGAACCTCGCGTGTTTCGAGCGGGTGGAGTCGTCCAACGACCTGGCCCGCGAGATCATCGAGCTGTATTTCAACGAGGACCAGAGTCTCCCGGCGTCCGTCCTCGCCGCCGAAAGCCAGCCGGGCGCGCGCGGACGGACCGGGAAATGGCATGCTCCGCCGGGCCGCGGCCTCTACTTCACGTTCATCATTCCCGGACAGCGCGTGCCCCTGTCGGTCGTCCCGATCGCCGTGGCGCACTGGATCCGCGAGGCGCTCGCGGAGGCGGCCGGACTCGTGCCGGTCCTCAAGTGGCCGAACGATCTCTACGTCGACCGCCGGAAGCTCGCCGGCATACTTCCCGAGGCGCGCACGCAGGGCGACCGCACGTTCGTCGCCGTGGGCGTCGGGTTAAACGTCGCGGGGAGCGCCGCCTCGCTCGGTCTTTCGCACGCGACCACCCTCGAGGAGGAGCTCGGGCGTGCCGTTCCGCGGGCGCCGTTGCTCCAGGCGCTGCTCGACCGGATCGACAGCGAGCTCGTCGCGCCGGACTGGGCGCGCGAAGTGGAGGCGTGGGAGCGCGGATCGCTCCACCGGCCCGGCGACCGCATGACGATCCGCCGCGACGGAGAAGAGCTGACCGGCGAGTACATCGGCCTCGACCCGTCGGGATTCCTCCGCCTCAAGACCTCGTCCGGAGAAGCCGTGCTCGCCGCGGGAGAAGTGGCCGAGTGGTGAACGCCGGGCCGAGCCTCCTGGCCGTCGACGTCGGCAACACGAACACGGTTCTCGGCCTCTACCAGGGCACGGCGCTCGAGCGCTCGTGGCGTCTCACGACGCGCCGCGACACGACGTCGGACGAGATCGCGCTTTCCGTGCGCGGGCTTCTCGCGGAGGCCGGGCACGCCGACGTGAGACCCGACGTCATCGTCTCGTCGGTCGTTCCGTCGGTCCGTTTTCCGCTCCGCCAGGCATTCCGTCAGCTCTTCGGCGCCGAGCCGATGTTCGTCGAGCCGGGCGTCAAGACCGGCATGCCGATCCTCTACGACGTGCCGCAGGAAGTGGGCGCCGACCGGATCGTGAACGCGGTGGCGGCGTACGCGCAGTTCGGCGGCCCCTGCATCGTCGTGGACTTCGGCACCGCCACGACGTTCGACGTCGTCACGGCGAAGGGCGAGTACTCGGGCGGCGTCATCGTGCCGGGAATCTCGATCTCCGCGGAGGCGCTCTTCGAGAAGGCCGCGCGCCTCTGGCGCGTCGAGATCCGGAGGCCGGAGCGCGTCATCGGAAAGACCACCGCCGCTTCGATCCAGTCGGGCCTCTACTTCGGCTACCTCTCCCTGGTCGACGGCGTGATCGCGCGGATCGAGAAGGAGCTCGGAGCGCGGACTCGCGTCATTGCGACGGGCGGCCTCGCGGAGCTCTTCGGCGGCGGTTCCGAGCGAATCGAGCAGATCGACCCGCTCCTGACCCTCACCGGTCTCCGTCTCATCCATGAGCGAAACCGCGGAGGCTAGGGCCTACTACGCGGCGGGAGAGGCGGCATTCATCCGGCGGCGCGGCACGCCGTTTCTCCTTTCGCCCAGGGACTTCGCGCTGCTGAAGCAGTGGCGGGAGCTCGGCGTGCCCATCGAGGCCGTCGAGCGGGGGATCGACGACGCGTTCTCGCGGCGCGAGGAGCGGGGGGCGACGGGCCGGGTCAACTCGCTCGCCTACTGCAACGACGCGGTGCTGGCCGCCTGGGAGCGGCGCGCCGAGGCCGCGGTGGGGCGCGGGACGGGCCGCGAGGAGGCGATCGACGCCCGCGCCTCGCTCGCGGCGCTCGGGGAGCGCCTCGCCGCGCTCGCGGCGCGCCGGCCGGATCTGGGCGAGCCGATCGAAACCGCCCGCCGCTCGCTCGAGCGCCTCGCGAAGGGATCGAAGCCGCCGGGCGAGGTCGAGGAGTCGCTCGCGCGGCTCGACCGCAAGCTCGCCTCCGCGCTCTTCGACGCCCTGCCGGCCGGAGAGCGCGCGGACATCGATCGCCGCATCGACGGGCAGCTCGAGGCGCTCAAGGGCCGCATGGACGAGGAGACGGCGCGCCGGACAGGCCGCGCGCTCGGGCGCCGGCTCCTTCGCGAGACACTCGACCTGCCGCGCCTGACCCTTCTGTAGCCCGGCCGGTCCGGTTCGCGACAAACTGGGGACATGATCCGCCGCGTCGAGATCTCGGGCCTCGCGCCGACCGGCGAAGGCATCGCACGGACCGCCGAGGGCGTTGGTTTCGTCGCGGGAGCTCTCCCGGGCGAGGAGGTGGACGCCGAGGTCGTCGAGGCGCGCCGCCGCTTCTGGAAGGGGCGTACCTCGGAGATTCTCCGGCCGTCGCCGGACCGCGCGTCGGGGCCGCACGCACGCGGGTGCCCGGGGTGCGACTGGGCGCACCTCGAACTCGCGAAGGCGCGCGACTGGAAGCGCGCGCTCTTTCTCGAGACGATGGAGCGGATCGGCCAGGTGCCCGCGGCGCCTTTCGGAGAGCTTCCGATCGCGCCGTCGCCCGCCGGCTACCGCCTGCGCGCGCGCTTCCACGTGGCGGGCCGCGGGACGTCGTCGCGCGTCGGATTTTTCGCGCCGCGGACGCACCGCGTCGAGCCGGCGGACGGCTGCGAGGCGCTCGGCGAAGGGCTGCGGGCGCTGCTGCCGAACGTGGCCGCGGCCATCGCGCGCAGCGGCGCCGCGGTCGCCGAGATCTCGACGGTCGAGGCGCCAGACGCCCGGTCGCGGCTCGCCCGCGCGGTGCTCGCGCCGGGATCGGATCGCCGGGAGGTGCACTCCCTCGCGGAGGAGCTCGCGCCTCTCTTTGACGGCCTCGCGGTGGAGGACTCCGCGGGTGCCGCCGTCGCGCGCCACGGCGCGCCGCGGATCGACATTCCGGTCGCGGGCCGGTCGCTCCCGGCGACGGCCGGCGTCTTCTTCCAGTCGAATCGCTTTCTCCTCGACCGGCTCGTCCGAGACGTCGCGGCGCGGGCCGCCCTCCCGCCCGGACGGGCGCTCGACGCATTCGGCGGCGTCGGTCTCTTCGGCGGCGCGCTCCGGAGCGCCGGGCACGCCGTGACGACCGTCGAGGCGGACTCCGCGGCGGCCGAGCTCGCCGCCGCCGCGCGGGCTCGTTGGGGGGCGCGCGATTGGACGATCGAGCGCGCCGCCGTGCTCGACTTCGTGGCGCGGGACTCCGGGACGTTCGACGTCGCCGTCGTCGATCCGCCACGGGCCGGGCTCGGCCTGCGCCTCGCGGCGGCGCTGCCGGCGCGCGTCGGCCGCCGCCTGATCTACGTCTCGTGCGATCCGGCGACGCTCGCGCGGGATCTCGCCGCGCTCACCGCCGGAGGCCTCGCGATCCGCGAGGCCCTGCTGTACGACCTCTTCGCGCTCACCCACCGGGTCGAGGCGCTGGTCGTGCTCGAGCGGGATTCCGCAGGATGATCGGCCCCGTCCTCCGGGAAGGGGAGGCGCCGGCCCTTCCGGCGGCCGTCGCGCTCGTCGCCGGAATCCTGCTCGGGAGCCGGGCCGTGACGGGGGCCGTCGGCGCGGCCGCGCTCATCGCGCTCGCCGGCCTGTGGCTCTGGCGTCCGGAGGGACGCCCCGCGCGGCGGGCGGCGCTCGTCCTCCTGTGGCTCTCGGCGGGATTCCTCTCGGGACGCGCGCGCATCGCGATTCCGGCGGAGACGGCGTCGCGCGCCTGGGCCGCCGCGGCGAGATCTCCGGGAGAAGCCGCTCGCATCGAGGGGACACTCTCGGACTTCTGGTCGGGAGATCCTCCCGCCGCCCGCGGACGCCTCCAGGCGGCGACGCTCCGCGTGGGCGGGACGGTACGCCCGTTCCCGGCGGAGGTCGCCCTCTTCGTCGGCGGCGACGGGTCCTCCGGCCGGCTCGCGGCGGCGGACCGCGGCGATCGCGTCGAGGTCACGGGCAAGCTGCGGCCGGAGGATCTGCCGGCCTCGACGCGGGACGTTGCGCTTCCGTGGAAGCGGTACCGGCTCTCGATCAAGAGCCCGCGGCTGCTCGAGCGCCGCGGCGCGACGCTTCTCTCGCCTTTGCAGTGGCCGAACCGTTTCCTCTTCGAGCGCCTGCCCGAAGCGGGCGCCGCCTTCGATCGGGACGTGCGCGGGCCGCTTGCGGCGCTCCTTCTGGGGCGCACTTCCGAGCTCGACCGCGGCATGGTCGCGAGCTACCGGCGCGGCGGCCTTTACCACCTCCTCGTCGTCTCGGGCCTGCACGTCGCGCTGGCAGGAGGGCTCGTCCTCTGGACGCTCCGCCTGGCGGGAGTTCGCGGCAAGAGACGCGACGCCCTGCTTCTCGCCGCCGTCTTCGGGATCGTCCTCGTCGGCGGCGCGAATCCGCCGGCCGTTCGCGCGGGCCTCGTCTTCGCCGTCTTCCTCGTGGCGCGTCTGATCGAGCGGCCCATCCGCGGCGCGCAGGCCGCGGGCCTCTCCGCGATCCTGCTCTTCCTCGCCGCGCCCCGCGAGGTGTACTCGATCGGCTGCGTCTTGACGTTCGCCGCAGTCACCGGTATCGCGCTCTTCTCCGCGCCGATCCGCGCGCGTCTCCCGCGCCGTCCCGGATGGCTCTTCGCGGGGCTCGCGACGGCGCTCGCCGCCGAGGCCGCGACGGCGCCGGTCCTGCTCTGGCGATTCAACCTGCTTGCGGCCGGCGCCTGGCTGACGGCGCCTCTGGCGGTCCCGCTCTCGGGCGCGCTCATCGGCCTGGGCGCCGTGCTGCTCGTTTTCTTCTCCCTCGGCTTCGCTGCGGGACCGCTCGCGGCGGTCTTCGCCGCCGGATGCCGGCTGCTCGAGTGGTCCGCGGAGCGCGCGGCGGGAATCGCCGTGCTCCGGCCGACGCCTCCGCTCTTCGCGATGCTCTCGGTCGGCGGAATGCTTCTTCTCGCGGGAATCGGCCCGCGGCGGATCCGATTGCCGTCGGCCGCCGGCGCGGCCGCGCTGTTTCTCTTCTGCGCCCTCCGGCCCGCGCCCGCTGGGCCGGCGCGGGGGTTCTCGCTCGAGGCGCTCGACGTGGGCCAGGGCGACGCGCTGCTGCTGCGGTGGGGCGGGCGCGCGCTGCTGGTCGACGGCGGCGGCCCCTTCGACCTGGATGCGCGAGACTTCGGCCGCACGCGGCTCGTGCCGAAGCTCCTCGATCGCGGTGTCACGGCCCTGGACGCGGTCCTGCTGACGCACCCGCACCCGGATCATGCGCTCGGCCTCTTCGCCGTGCTGGACGAGCTGCCGGTCGGACGGCTGCTCCGCGGTGCCGGAGACGACGAAGCCTCCCTCTACGCGGGGCTCGAGCGGCGGGCGCGGGCGCGCGGGGTGCCCGTCGCGGTGCTCGAGGCGGGGACTCTCGAGCTTCCGGAGGGCTCGCGGCTGCGCGTGCTCGTGTCGGGGGGGCCGGCCCGGAAGCGCGACTCGGTCAACAATCAGTCGGTGGTCGCCGTTTTCGAGCGGGACGGGCGCCGCGCGCTCTTGACGGGAGACGCGGGTGCCGCGGCCGAGGAGGACCTGCTGCGCGCGGGCGCGGTCGAGCCCGTGGACCTCCTGAAGGTGGGGCATCACGGCAGCCGCGGCTCGACGACGGCGGCGTTTCTCGACGCGCTCTGCCCGCGCGTCGCCGTCGTCTCGTGCGGCCGGGAGAACCGGTTCGGCCATCCCGCGCCGGAGACGCTCGCCGTCCTGGCGCGGCGGCGGATCCCCGTCTTTCGCACGGACCTCTCCTCCGACGTCCGCGTCGAGCTCGGGCCCGCGGGCACGCGCGTCGCGTGGCGGGGGATCCAATGAGCGCGGCGGCGAGACCGGCCCTTCTCGTGGTGCTCGGCGCGACGGGCGCGGGCAAGAGCGAGGTGGCGCACCGGATCGCGCTCGCGCGCGGCGGCGAGATCGTCTCGGCGGACGCCTTCGCCGTCTATCGCGGCTTCGACATCGGAACGGCCAAGCCGTCGCCGGCGCGGCGGCGCGAGGTTCCGTATCACCTGATCGACGCGGCCGATCCGTCCGAGACCTTCTCGGCGGGCCGCTGGGCGCGCGAAGCCCGCGCCATCGTGGACGACATCGCGGCGCGGCGCCGCCTTCCGATCGTGTGCGGCGGCAGCGGCTTCTACATCCGTGCGCTGCTCGAGGGTCTTCCGCCCGGCGACGCCGCGGATCCGGCGCGCCGCGCGGCGCTCGCGCGGTGGGGAGCTCGGAATCCCCGGGGCGCCGCACGGATGCTGGCGCTCAACGATCCCGAGGCCGCCGCGCGCATCGAGCCCGGCAACCGGCGATACGTTCACCGCGCGCTCGAGATCGTGCTCGAGACCGGTCGCCCCGCCTCGGCGCGCCTCCCGATCTCCGACGACTGGGTGGAGCGATTCCGGGTCGTGAAAATCGGCGTCCGTCCGGCCGCCGCGGACCTCTATGCTAGGATCGCCGGCCGAGTTCGCGAGATGCTCGCTGCGGGGTGGGAGGAGGAGGTTCGAGGGCTTCTCGCGCGGGGCGTCTCGCGGGACGCGAACGCGTTCGAGGCGATTGGTTACCGGGAGCTCGCGGACCGCGCGCTGCCTCACGGCGCCGCTCCCGAGGAAGCGGAAAGGACGATCGTGACCGCCACGCGACAACTGGCCAAGCGGCAGGCGACCTGGCTCCGGCGAGAGCCCGGGGTCGTCTGGGTCGGACCGGAGGCGGCTTTCGCGCGAGCGCTCGAGCTGCTCGGCTGACGGAGAGAAGCGGATGAACAAGGCCCCGATCAACGTTCAGGACTCCTTCTTCTACAACCTCCGGAAGGACAACGTCGTCATCACGGTGCGCCTCACCTCGGGCGAGGAGCGCATGGGACGGCTGCGCCGCTTCGACAAGTTCGCTCTCGTCCTGGAAGTCGAGGGACGCGAGGAGATGATCTACAAGCACGCGATCGCCTCGATCCGTCCCGAGAACCTGCCCTCCGGATCGTGACCGTCGCCCGGCGGCGCGACGGATCCGCCGCCGTCGGCCGGCCGCGCCGTCCGTGAAGACCCGGCGCCGGCTCGCTCCGCCCGCGGCGGTGCTCCTCGTCGCCGCCTCGGCGGCGCTGCTGTTCGTCGCTTCGTGCGCGACGGCGCCCAAGGCGCCTCCTCCGCGCGATCGCTTCCCGCTCGATCCGCGCGAGGGATCCTCCGGCGCGTTTCCGCCGGACGCGGAGGCGGGATGGAACGCGATTCTCGCCGGCGACGAACGGGCGGCGCGGGCCGAGCTCGAAGTCGCGCGCCGCCTCGAGCCCAACAGCCTGCCGGTCCAGATCGGCGAGATCGAAGCGCTCGTGATCGGAGACGCTCTGCCCGAAGCCCGCGCGGCCTGCGCCGAGGCGATGCCCGGCTCCGGACCCGCCGGCGCCACCCTTCCGCTTCTCGTCGCCTGCGGCGAGGCCGAGGCGCGCTCCGGCCGGCCGATCCCGGCCTATGACCTGTACCGGCAGGCGGCAGCGCGCGCTCCCGAGCGCGCGGGAATCACGGCCCGCGCGGCGGAGCTCAAGCCGCAGGCGCGCGATCAATCGCTGCAGGAGGCGCGAGAGGCCGCCGCGAGGAAAGACTGGGCCGCCGCGCGCCTGGCGGCCGGACGCGCGATCGAGATCGACCCCGATTCCGCGCCGGCCCGCGAGACGGCAGGCGACGTGGAACACGACGCGGGCGACGCGGCCGCCGCGCTCGGGCGCTACGGGGAGGCGCTGCAGCGAGATCCGGAGAGCCGCCCGCTCCGCGAGAAGGTCGCCCGCCTCGCGGCGGAGCGCGGAGACTGGGCCTCGGCGATTCCGGCGCTCGAGCGGCTCGCGGCGGAAGATCCGAGTTTCGAAGCCGAGGCGGAAGAGGCGAGGCTCTCGTTTCGCCTCTCCAACTGGCCCGAGCCCGAGCGCGCGGCGGCGCGGTCGAGCCGCCTGACGCGCGGGGATGCCGCCCGACTCGTCTGGTGGATGGTGCCGGAAGTTCGCCAGGCCCGCGTGACGACCGGGATCATCGCGAGCGACATCGTCGACCGCAGCGACCGCGAGCAGATCGCGCGCGCCGTGGGGCTCGGGCTCCTCGACGTGGACCGCGAGACGCACCGCGCGCGGCCCGACGTCGCTCTGAGCTTCGGCGGTGCGGCGCGGATGTATCTGCGGCTCTTCGCGCTTCTCGCGCCGGCCCTGTCGGCCAGGTGCCTGTCGGACCGTCCGGCCGAGACGCTCGATCCGGGCGAGGCCATCCGGCTCGCGCGGGAGTGCGGGATCCTCGAGGAGAAGGACGGGCCGCCGGTCGGGGGCCCGGCGTTCACGAAGGCGATCGACCGGATCCGCTCGCTCGCGAACCCCGCGAACCCGAGGCCGCAGGAGAATCCGGGCGGCACGTCCCGGCCGAAGAGGGGAGGCGCGTGAAGGGGCCCTGGACGCTTCCGAACTTCATCACGCTGCTGCGTCTGGCGGCGCTGCCGTTCTTTCTCGTGGCCATCTCGAACGGGCGGTTCGACATCGCGCTCGCGATCTTCGTCGCGGCCGGTCTGTCGGACGGGATCGACGGTTTCCTCGCGCGACGCTTCGACATGCGGTCCGCCATCGGCGCTCTCCTCGATCCGATCGCCGACAAGCTGATGCTGATGAGCTCGTATCTCTTTCTCGCCATTCCGTCCTACCCCGCGACCGTCAAGGTTCCCGTCTGGCTCGCCGTGCTCGTGATCTCGCGGGACGTCCTTCTGCTCCTGGTGGCGCTCCTGATGATCCTCGCGACCGGGCGCAAACGTTTCCCGCCGAGCTGGGTGGGGAAGGTCACGACGGTCGTCCAGATCATCACCGTGCTCTTCGTGCTTTGCGCGAACGTCTGGGCCTGGCCGAACGCGCTCGTGCTCGTCGCGTTCGGCGCCGCCGCGACGACGACGATCCTTTCGGGCTTCGACTACGTCTATCAGGTGGCGTCGGCGTCGGCCGCCGAGGGCAAGCCCGCCGCGTGATCCGGCTGCGTCTGCTCTCGCGCCCGGGTTGTCATCTCTGCGATCGCATGCGCGACGAGGTGGACGCGATCCTCGCGGGGGAGGACCGCCAGTGGGAGATCGTGAACGTGGACGCCGACGTTGAGCTCGCGAGGCGATACGGCGAGGAGATCCCGGTGCTCTTCGTCAACGACCGGCTCTTCGCGAAGGTCCGCCTGCCGCGGCTCGCGTCGCGGATTCGACTGCGGCGCGCGGCGGGACTCGCGGGTTGACGATCGGGCGGATGGGAGCCGGCAACCCGGTTCGACCGGCGACATTCCTTCTCCCGTGGAGGACGCTTCGCCCCGGAATCATCTCCCGCCGGCGACGAGCCTCTGAAACCTCGGGTCTTTGCGGAGCGGATCGAAGTTGGGGTCGATCGCAAGCCACCGGGGAGAGAGGAGGTACGGGACCTTGAGCAGCGGCTCCAGCCGGTCGAGCGCCTTTTCCGGCTCTCCGACGAGCATGTAGATCCGCACGAGCCGGTGCTGGTAGTAGGGGGCTCTCAACGCATCCTTCGCCGCCGGACCGAGAGCGACGGCGCGCTCTCCCTCCCGAATCGCGTCCTCCTTCTGACCGAGATACGCGAGCGCGTGGCCCAGCTCGACGTGGCGCTGCGCGTGATCGGGTGATGCGCGCAGCTGCTCCTCAAAAGTCCTCCTCGCCTCCTCGGCGTAGATGCGTCGGTTCGCCGTGTCGCCCTTCAAGGCGTACGCCTCGGCAAGACAGAGGCCCCAGGTGCCCCGATCGTCGTCGAAGGCGCTCGGCGTGAGTCGGAGAAGGAGCTCTCGCTGCTTTTCGTCGAGGACCCAGACGAGATCCCAGTGACTTGCCACGAAGGCGACGAGCGCGGTGGGGTCGACATCCTTCGGCGTGGACTCGAGCACGGCCCGGGCACCGGCAAGATCTCCCTCGACGAGGAACGTCAGGGCCTTGCCCTCGGTCAGATCGAGGTCGGCCGGCGCCAGGGCGAGGCCACGGTCCAACACGGCCCGGGCCTCCGGGTAGCGCCGCAGACGAAGGAGCGCGTCGCCGAAATCTGCCATCTTGAAGGCCGACCGCGGATCGAGGCGCTCCGACTGCCGGAAGTGCTCCACCGCCGCATCCCAGCGTCCGAGGCCCTGCTCGGCACGCGCCGTGCCATGAAGGAGATCCGCGTTGCCGGGCGCGATGCGACGACCCTTCGCGTACTGCTCCAGGGCGCGGCGGAAGTCTTTTGAGATCCACCGTTCGTAGGCGCCGAGGGCCAGGTAGCCTTCCGGGCGGCTCGGTGCAAGCGCGCTCGCCTTCTCCGCGGCCTGCCGGGCGCGCTCGGCGACCGCGGGCGTGGGGGCGCTCACGCCGTACAGGACCGAATTGACCCACGAGACCTTCGCCCACGCCTGCGCGAAGCCGGGATCGAGCGCCACGGCCTGCTCGTAGTAGCCGAGCTGCTTCCGGAGACTCCGCGCATCGACCCCCGTGCTGTTCCAACCCTCCTCTCCCTTCAAGAAGGCGTCGTAGGCCGCGAGATTCTCAGTGGGCTTCTCCGAAAGACTCCTCTCCTCGCCCGCCCCGAGCGCGACACCAAGCGCCTGCGCAACTCTCGAGGCGATGTCCGACTGCACCTGAAAGACGTCCGTCAGCGCCGCGTCGAACGGCTGCTGCCACTTCGAGGTGGGAGCATCCGGGCGCGTCACGTCCACGAGTTCCGGAGTTACGTGGACTCGGCCGCCGCCGCCGGTCTTCTCCCATCGCACCGTGGCGGTGAGAAGGTACGACGCATTCAGCTCTTCCGCGATCTGCTTGGGGGTCTTGGCCGTCTTCTTGTATGGCGTCGAGCTGCCACGCGCGATCACCTGGAGGCTCGGCAGCGAGGTCAACTTGGCTCTGACCTCGTCCGCGATGCCGTCGGAGAAGTAGTCGTTCTCCGGAGCTCCCAGGTTCTCGAAGGGAAGCACCGCCAGCCGCTTGACGCCCGCTTCGCCTCCGGTGCGATGGGTCCGTCGCAGGAGAAAAACACCCGCGAGCGCGAAAATGACGATGGCGGCGACGACGAAGAGAACTCTGCGCGCGCCGGTCGGTGGCGCCGCGAGCGGCGCGCCGCCTGTCGTCGTCGGAGCGGACGGCTCCGAAAGCGCGAACGCGATGTCCCTGGCGGACTGGAACCGATGGTCGCGGTCCTTCTCCAGGCAATGCTTGACGACGCGGTCGAGCACCGGCGAAACGTTGCGTCCCGACTCCAAAAGCTCCGGAGGCTCCCTCATCAAGATCGCCGCCATCGTCTCGGCATGGGTATCTCGCTGGAACGCCCTCTTTCCCGACAGCAACTCGTAGAGGACCGTCCCGAACGAGAAGATGTCCGAGCGGTGGTCGACCGGGAGCCCTTTCACCTGCTCGGGCGACATGTAACCCGCCGTTCCCATCACCACGCCGGGCTCCGTGTGGCCGGAGCCCGTCGGGGCGCTCGTCTGCTCCTCCGGGCGGACCATCTCGGTCTTCTTTGCCAGGCCGAAGTCGAGAATCTTGACGTGGCCGTCCTTCGAGACGAAGAGGTTCTCCGGCTTCAAGTCCCGGTGGACGATCCCCTTCTCGTGTGCGGCGGAGAGGCCTCTGGCAACCTGCAGCGCGTAGTCCACGGCTTGCCTCGGGGCAATCGGACCCGCGCCGAGCTTGCCGCGAAGGGTCTCGCCCTCGAGGAGCTCCATGACGGCATACGCGATGCCGTCCTGATTCCCGAAGTCGAAGATCGAAAGGATGTTCGGGTGAGACAACGCCGCGACCGCCTTCGCCTCGCGCTCGAACCGGGCGAGCGTGTCGGGATCCCGGCCGACGGACTGCGGGAGGACCTTGATGGCGACGTCTCGATCGAGCTTCTCGTCCCGAGCCCGGTACACCTCGCCCATCCCGCCCGCTCCAAGCGGCGAGAGGATCTCGTAGGGACCCAGGCGCGTGCCGGCCGAGAGCGTCATCGGGCTTCCCGAAGACTACAATGCACGACGGGTTTGGAGCGGGCAACCGGGTTCGAACCGGCGACATTCAGCTTGGGAAGCTGACGCTCTACCAACTGAGCTATGCCCGCCCGGGCCCGTCGAATATAGCGAAACGCGAATGAGCCGGCAACGTCGGTATCGTCTCCTCGGCGGCGGTCGGACCTTCTTCGAGAGCTCCGTCCCCGGAACGCTCGGCGGCAACCGGCGATTGAGGATCTACGGCCGACTCGAGTGTCCGTCGGCGAACCGCGCGCTCGCGCGCGGCTACGTCCGCCACCGTGTCTTCTTTCTCGACGAGGCGTCGGCGATCGCCGCGGGCTACCGGCCGTGCGCTCGATGCCTTCGGGAGCGCTACCGCGAGTGGAGGCGGAACCGATAAGCTCCCTCCGCGTGCGCAAGGCGCTCGACAACGCGCTGAGAATCCTGCCCGGGCTCGCCGTCGCGGCCGCGGTGATGCTGCTGGCGGATCGGGTCGCGGGCTGGCTCGGCGTGGGCGTTCTCCGACTCCAGGGCCTCGATCCGGCGGGACGCGCGAGCCCGATCTCGGGGATCTCGATGGCGATCCTGCTCGGCCTGCTCGCGGCGAACACGGTGGGCGCCGCGCCGATCCTCAAGCCGGGGCTGCAGTTCGCGGTCAAGCGGATGCTCCGCCTGGGGATCATCTGCGTCGGCATCCGGCTCTCGTTCTTCGACGTCGTCAAGCTCGGCGCGTGGGGCGTGCCGGTCGTCGCCGTGATCATCGTCGCGGCTCTCGTCATCACGCACTTCTTCGCGCGCGCCATCGGGGTCTCGGACAATTTCGGCACGCTGACCGCCGCCTCGACGGCGATCTGTGGCGTCACGGCGGCGCTGTCGGTCGGGCCGGTCATCGAGGCGGAGGAGAGCGAGGTCGCCTACACGGTCGCCAACGTGACGCTCTTCGGCCTCGCGGCGATGCTGACGTACCCGTATTTCGCGCATGCGCTCTTCCGCGCGCATCCCGGCGGCGCGGGCCTGTTTCTGGGCACGGGCATCCACGACACCTCGCAGGTCGTCGGCGCGGCCCTTTCCTACAAGGAGATCTTCGGCGACGAGCGGGTGTTCGACGTCGCCACCGTCACGAAGCTGACGCGCAACGTGTTCCTCGTGGCGATCGTCCCCGGCCTCGCGTTCCTGCACGCGCGGCGGACGGGCCGCGCGGCCGGCCGCGTGGAGCTTCGAAAGCTCTTCCCGCTCTTCGTGCTCGGGTTTCTCGCCATGGCGATCGCGCGGTCGATCGGCGACGCGGCGCTGATGTCCGGCTCGAAGGCGTGGGGAATCTGGGACGCCGCCGGATGGAAGGGCGTCGCAAAGACCGTCGGCGAGACGTGGGGTGCGGCGGCTCTCGGCACGGCCATGGCCGGCGTCGGCCTCTCGACGAATCTCAAGGCGCTGCGCCGGCTGGGTCCGAGGCCTTTCGCGGTCGGCGCCCTCTCGGCCCTTCTCGTCGCGGCGCTGGCGCTCGCGCTCGCGGCGATCGTCGGCCCGCGCCTGTGAGGCGAGCGACCCGGTGAGCGAGCAGGATCCGTCCCGGAGCCCGCGACCGATCTGGAAGCGCACGATCGCTTCGCGGGCGTCGGGGATCTTCCGGCTCCGGACGGCGTTCTGGCGGCAGTCCCAGGTCATGAAGCGCCCGGCGAGGCTCTGGCGGCCGCCGCTCGCGGCGAGCCTCGCGCTGCTCCTCTTCGCGGTCGGCCTGGCCGCCTTCGCGACCTGGCAGCGCAAGCGCCTCGACGCGCGGTTCGACGCGCTCGTGCTGCGCGGGGAGACCGCGCCCTTCGAGATCCAGCGCATCCGGCGGGACCTCGCGGCGTTCGATCTGGACGAGAAGGCGCTTTCCCGCGAGCTCGACGCCCGGCTCGCCGCGTCCGAGGAGGAAGAGAGCTCGGACTTCTATCTGGTGCTCGACACGAAGGCGAAGCAGATGAGCCTGCGCGTCGGCGACCGCATCGTGCGCGAAGCGCCCCTCGCCGTCGGGCCCCCGCGGACGATCCGGACGGCTTCCGGCGAGAACGTGAGCGAGCCGCCGCTCTCGGGCGCCTTCTCGGTGCGGCAGAAGCTCGAGCGGCCGTCCTGGAAGCCGCCGGCGTCCGTCTGGACGGCCGCGGGACGTCGCGTGCCATCGCCGTTGCCGGAGATTCGGGGAGGGCTCGGCCGTTACGTGATCGTGCTCGCCGAGGACGTCGTGCTGCACTCGCCGCCGCCTCCGGAGAGCCCGCTCCAGGGTCCGCGGCCCGGTTCCTTCGAAGCGCCGGAGGCGGATCTCGGAGCGATCTGGAAGCGCCTCGGCAAGGACACGCGCGTGTACGTCTTCTGATGCGCGAGATCTGGCGCTATCGGGTGGGATTTCTCGGGGGCTGGACCCTCGCCGTCGTGGCGGCCGGTCTCGCCGCGCTCGCCGCCGCGGGGCAGCTCGCCAACCTGCGCGACGCGACGCGGATCGGGCGCCTGGAGAAGATCGACCGCCTCCTCGGCTCGCGGCTGACCGGCGAAGTCCGGACGCTGCGCGGCGAGGCGTCGCAGCGCGCGGATCGCATCGGCGGGCTGCGGACGCAGGTGGCGGAGATCGCCGTGGACCTCGACGCGCCGTCGGAGAACGCGCAGACGATTCTCGTCTCGACCGCCGAGAACCGGCTCTGGCTCCGGCGCGGACGTCAGAGCGTCTTCTCGGCGGTGGTGTCGACGGGGAAGGGAACCACGCTCGAGATCGAGGGCCGAAAGATGGTCTTCGATACGCCCACCGGGCGCTTCAAGATCCTGTCGAAAGAAGAGAACCCCGTCTGGGTGCCTCCCGACTGGCACTACGTCGAGGAGGCGCGCAAGAAGAACCTCGAGGTCGTCCGCGCGAAACCGGGCGACGTGATCGACGCGGACACGGGTGCGGCGGTCACGCGCGAAGCGGGCGGCGTGTGGGCGCTCGTCGGCCAGGGATCCGCGCCGCGGCGCGTGCTCGAGGTGCGCAAGGACTCGATCGTCGAGGTCCGGCCCGACGGCTCGGAGCAGGAAATCGCGCCGCGCGAGTTCCTGCGCGCGGGGAAGAGCCTCGTCGTACCGCCGCTCGGAACGCGGCAGCGGCGCCTGGAGAAGACGCTCGGGAAGTACCGGCTGAACCTGGGAGACGGTTACGCCATTCACGGGACGCAGGCGACGGGGCAGCTCGGGCGAAGCGTCTCCCACGGCTGCGTGCGGGTCGGCGACGAGGATCTCGAGAAGCTCTACGCGCTCGCGAAGGTCGGCGACGAAGTCATCATCTACTAGCACTTACGGGCTTTTCGGACCTCTTCGCGTTGACCGGAGCCCGGGGATCGTCTAAGGTTTGAGCGTCCCATGAGGCCCCGCCGCGCCGCCGCGTTCTTCGCGGTCTTCCTCCTGTCCGGCCTGGGCAGCGCCTTCGGCCGCTCGACCGGAATGCCGGCCTTTCTCTCGGGAATCTCGGGGAAGCTTCGCGCCGTCTTCGCGCTGCCGGGGCAGGCGGGAGTCCCGGGCCGACCCGGCGTCTACAAGATTCTGACGGACGCCCGACAGGCGCTCTCCCTCATCGTGTTGACGCCGTTTTCCGCGAAGATCGACGGACGCATCGGGTCCTATCGCATGGGCGTCTGGCCTTACGAGCGCCGCGCGGCGCACGACCCGGCCTACGAGAACCCGTCCGGGTTCATCGAGGTCACGCCTGAGAATTTCGGGACGCACGTCTCCGAGCACTTCACGCTCGGGCAGTTCGTCACGAAGGGACAGGACGACGTGTGGCCCAAGTACGTCGCGCTCGACCGCCGGCTCGTGGACAAGCTCGAGCTGACCATCGACGAGCTCGCCCGGCGGGGCCACCCCGTCCGCGGCCTCGTCGTCATGAGCGGATTCCGCACGCCCGACTACAACGAGGCCGGGGGAAATCCCGCGGGCCGCTCGGCCGTGTCGCGCCACATGTTCGGCGACGCGGCGGACGTCTTCCCCGACACCGCCGGCCTGGGACGCATGGAAGACCTGAACGGGGACGGGCGCATCGATCTGCGCGACGCCGCGTTCCTCGGCGCGGCGGCGGACGCCGTCGAATCGCGCCACCCCGAGCTCGCCGGCGGCATCGGTGTCTATCCCGGGACGGGCGCGCACGGGCCCTTCGTCCACATCGACGCCCGCGGCAAGCGGGCGCGCTGGTCGGGCTAGCGTCCGCCCGATCTCGCGTTTCTCGCATTCCGCAAACCTCTCGCCTCGCGTTTAGCCTGCGTTCATCCTCGCGCGCGAAATCGTCGTTTCCTTGTTCGATTTTGTCGACGAGTTGTTCAATGCCTGATCGGATTCCTCGCATGGCACGTTTGGGCCATTCTCCTTTCGCATCCAAGCCGCAGTAGGCTCCCCGCGTCCGACGGGCTCGGGGCGAACCCGCGATGGAGGTTGCGATGTCCCGGAAGAATGGCGTCCGTTCTCCCTGGTCGATCCCTGTCCGCTCGATCTTTCTCGCGTCGTTTGCGCTCGCGCTGCTCTTTGCCGCCGCGGCCAACGCGGTGACGGTCACCGGCAAGATCCTCGCGCCGGACAGTAGTCCGGTCAGCAACGCGACGATCTCGTTTCAGCAGCTCTATCAACTCCCGATCACCACGACCTCGATCGCGAACGGCACCTATTCGATCGATCTCACTCCCGGCTGCTGGGACATGAGCGTCTCGGATTCCGCGCACGGAACGGTCCTGTATCCCGGAACGATCCGACCGGATATGCAGGTCGCAATCGACGTCGGACCGACCGGCCTGAGCGGTGTCGATCTCCGCTATCCGACCGGCCATTCGGTGGGCGGCACGTTCACCGCGTCGGGGCCTCTTCCGACGGCGCTCGGCGTCGCGCTCCTCGGCGAGCACGGCGAGGGGACGATCGTCCAGCAGTTCTTCACGACCGCGACCTGGAGCATCCCGTACGTGCCGGACGGAAAATGGGTGATCGCCGGAACCGACTTCGGGTTTCCGACGAAGTATGCCGCGCAATACTTCTCCGGCGCGCGAGCGGTGGGGGCCGCGACCGTCGTGAATCTCACGTCGAACCGCAGCGACATCAACTTCTCGCTCGAGTCCGCGGCCACGATCACCGGCAAGCTCAGCAATCCCGGCGGGGGTTTCAGCGCCGGCAACTCGGTTTACCTGTACACCCGCGGCGCGACGAACATTCTCTCGACGACGACGGACGCCTCGGGCAACTTCACGTTCTCCGGCGGCGATCTCGATCCCGGGTACCAGGGCCAGATCGTCGCCTATGGCAGCTCCACCCACCCGTTCGTGACGGCGCTCGGCAATACGACCGGCACGTTTCCCGTGTCGGCGGGCGACTGGCAAACCGCGGCGCCCGGAACGAACGCCGTCGGAACGATCGCGGGACAGACTCCAGGCACGGTGAAGGGCCACGTCGTCGTCGCGGGCAGCACGACCCCGATCCCTGGCATCAGTGTCACGACGGGTGATGCCGTTCGGCTCTACCGGCTCGGTTTCAACTCCTGGACCTCCCAGCCGAGCGCCGCCGATGGCAGTTACGAGATCGACGGGATCCAGCCGTTTCATCGATACACCGTCAGCCCGTTCGTTCCGAACACGAGCTACTACTACGACGCGTCGCCCACGAAGGCCTTCTTCGATCTGAATGCGGAGATCAAGACCGGAGTGGACATACCGCTCACGCTCGGCGGCAAGATCGGAGGCACGATCACGAAGGCTTCGGACGCGAGCCCCGTCGCTTTCGCGACGGTGCAGATCCGCAGCGATTGTTCCAGCGGGACGGTGAGTTATGGCTTCACCGGTTCCGACGGCAAGTTCACGTCGCCGGCCCTCGCCGCCGGAACCTACAGGTACATGGTCTCACCTCCGGCGAACTCCGGGCTCGGCAGCATCTGGAACGGCAGCGCCGCGACGTGCGGTGCCGCGCCCGGGATCTCCGTCTCGGCCGGCGCCACCACGACGTCGAATCAGGCGCTGCCGGCCGGCTCGGTGGGCCCGACGGGACACAAGGTCACCGGCCGCGTGACCGACGCCGGAAACGCGAGCGGCCTTCGCTCGGGCTTCGTCGAGTTCTACAACACCGCCCATTTCTACTTCGCTTCGGTCGACGTTTGCGGTGACTACGAGATCGACGGCGTTCTCGACGGGACGTACGACCTCAGCGTCACGGCGACCGGATATCGCGGCCTGAGCCAGTCCGCCGGTCTCGTGATGGCCGGCGCGGATCTCGTCAAAAATTTCAGCCTGACGAAGCTCAGCGGCGGTGTCGCCGGCCATGTCACGTTCGGCGGCAAGCCGGTCCAGGGCATCCGCGTCTGCACGTCCGCGGGGGGCAACTGCGTGATGACGGACAGCTCGGGCAGCTACACGATCCTCGGGCTCGATACGGGGACGGTGAACCTGGTCGCCTCGTCGAGGGACAACTTCGACTATCAGCTCTACGACGGGAAGACGACGCTGGCGACGGCGGACGCGGTCGCGGTGACGAACGGCACGATCTCGACGGGCAAAGACTTCACGATGGTCGAGGTGCCCGCCGATCCGGGCGAGCCGGATGACGTCGGGACGCCCGGGGTGCTGTCGCGGCCGGAGAGCGACGAGGGGCCGCCGCGTCTGCTTCCGGATGCGCCGCAGCACCGAGCGATCAAGGACAGTGAGGACTCCGACTGGTTCCAGTTCAACGTGACGTCCGGGATGATCTACAAAGTGACGATCACGGCGGCCGGCATCACGCTCATCAATCCTTCGATCTCGGTTTTCGACGGGACGACCAAGCTTCCCGATTACGTCGCGGCGGGCGCGATCGTGACGGCCGCCGGATGGACGGCGCCCGCGTCCGGTACGCGCTGGATCGGCTTGTCGTCCTCGTACGCCGGCAGCTACACGATCGGTCTGACGGTGTCCGCGCCGGGGCCGCCCTCGCCGACCGTGACGTCGATCACGCCGACGTCGGGTCCGGCGGCGGGCGGAACGGCGATCACGATCACGGGGACCAACTTCGTGTCCGGCGCGACGGTCAAGATTGGCGGCGCGGCGGCGACGAACGTGGTGTTCAACGGGGCAACGTCCCTGACGTGCAAGGCGCCGGCGCGGTCGGCCGGGGCGCTCTACGACGTCGTCGTGACGAACCCGAGCACGAAGACGGGCACGCTGACGAAGGGGTGGCTGGCGGATTTCGGGGATGTGCCTCAGGCGTACATCTATCACGCCGCCATCGAGAAGGTGTTCCGCGCCGCGATCACGTCCGGTTGCGGCGGCGGCAACTACTGCCCGAGCCAGCTCGTGACGCGCGACCAGATGGCGGTGTTCATCCTGCGGGGCGAGCACGGCGGCAGCTACAACCCGCCGGCCGCGATCGGGACGGTCTTCTCGGACGTCACGGTCAGCACGCCGTTCGCGAAATGGATGGAGCGGTTCGCGGCGGAGGGTATCTCGACGGGATGCGCCGGAGGCAGCCCGCCGCCGTACTGCCCCTCGGCGAACGTGACGCGGGACGCGATGGCGAAGTTCCTGCTGCTCGGAAAGCACGGCTCGAGCTTCAGTCCCGCGGCGGCGACGGGAACGGTGTTCTCCGACGTGCACACGAACACGTTCTTGGCGAAATGGATGGAGGAGCTGAAGGCCGAGGCGATCACAGGCGGCTGCGCGGCCGGAGTTCCGCTGCCGTCCTACTGCCCCTCGGGAACGGTAACGCGGGGCGAGATGGCCAAGTTCATCCGCGCGACGTTCGGGCTGTAGAGGGAATCCGTCCGTCCCGAGAGCGCCTCGGGACGGACAAATTTGGGTTAGGCTCCCCGGCCAGAGACCCGAACATCGGATGCGCCAGAGCCTTGGGCTCGCATTTCGTGCGGCATGTCTGCCCGCGGTCGCCGTGTGTCTGCTCGGGGCGGTGGACTCTCCGACGTCGGTCTGCCCGCGCCCGGCGTTCGTGAAGGCGAATTCGTATGCGGTCGGGTGGAATACGGCGCGACCGATCGCGGGTGATTTCAACGGAGATGGAAAGACCGATCTCGTCGGCATGAGCTATACCGGCGTCTCGCTACTTCTCGGAAACGGGGACGGCACGTTCGAGACGCCGGCGCTGCCGGCGCCGCTCTCCGGCGGAGACCTCCTCGCCGTGGGCGACTTCGACCACGACGGAAAGCTCGACGTGGCCGTCACGAACGGCGACGAAGTGACGGTTCTTCTCGGAAACGGAGACGGGACATTCCAGCCGGGAATCGCCACGGACATTCCGGGCTTTCCGTCCGCCAACATTCTCGTCGCGGCGGACCTCGATGCCGTCGACGGTACGGATCTCGTGATCGTGGCTTTGAATCAGCCGCCGATCATCCTCCTCTCGACCGGGGACGGAAAGTTCACGGTCTCGTCCGCTCCGGAGCCTTCGCCGACCGAGGGGATCGGGGCGCTCGCCGCCGCCGACGTCAACGGCGACGGTCGGGCCGACCTCGCGGTCGCCCTCGCGAACGGCGACGTTGCCGTGCTCCTCGGGAATGGGGACGGCACATTCGGAGAGGCCTCGGTCTTTTCCGGAACCGGCGGCGAGTATCCCATCGCGATGGCGGCGGGGGACGTGACCGGAGACGGGCATCCCGACCTGGTCGTGACGGCGAGCGATTCGGTCGTCCGCCTCACGGGACGAGGCGACGGCACGTTCGATCCTCCCGCTTCCTTCCCATCGGGCACTCTGCCCCTGAGTCTGGAGCTCACCGACCTCGACGGAGACGGCCGCCTGGACGCGGTCCTCGCCTCGGGCGTGTACTACGGCGTTCCTGTTCAGACCGGAGCGACCATTCTTCTCAACGACGGAGCGGGCCGCTTTCGCGAGCCCCGCTTCTACTCGGTCGAATCTTCGCTGACGGCGTTCGCGGTGGCCGACTTCGACGCCGACGGATTCGGAGACGTCGCCGCGCTCGGTATGGATGCGAGCGTTCGAATCCTTCGTGGCGTCGCGGGCGGGCGCCTGGAGGCCGCGCCGCAGCTCTCGTTTACCGGACCCGTTCTGGGCGTCGGCGATTTCGACGGCGACGGGATCGTGGATGTCCTGGCGGCAGGACCTCCGCCTTCGGGATTCTCCGAGGTCGACTGGTTCCGAGGCCGCGGAGACGGAACGTTCCTGGAATCAAAACGCGCAGGCGTTCTCCCTCCGGGCACTCCCGTGCTCGTCGCCGACTTCGATGGCGACGGCCACCTGGATTTCGCGACGTACGACGACCGGCTCGTCATCGTCAGCCTCGGGAACGGAGACGGCTCGTTCCGTCAATTTCCTCCGATCACCGAGCCCACGTCCATCTTCGCGATGGCCAGCGGAGACTGGAACGGCGACGGAAAGCCCGATCTGGCGATCTCCCGCAGCGACGCCACGATGGTCACCGGCATCGTCGACGCATTTCTCGGAAACGGAGACGGAACGTTCCGCGGCCCCTTCGCCCATCCGCTGGCGACGGCCCCGATCCCCCTGACGGCGGCCGACGTGAACGGGGACGGCAAGCTCGATCTGCTCGCGAGCCTTTCCAGTCCTGGTCTGAGCGTCCTCATCGGAACGGGGGACGGTTCGTTCTCGGACGGGCCGGTTCTTCCGGTCGTCGGCGGCGTCGTCGCAGTCGGTGACTTCGACGCCGACTCGAAGACGGACCTCGCGGTGTCCGATCCCGGCACAAATCTTCCGCTCGTTTCACTTTTCTTCGGAAGGGGGGACGGGACCTTCGATCCTCCCGTCCAGCTCGCCCAGATCGCGGTGGTGACGGGGCTCGCGGCCGCCGACTTCGATGGAGACGGGCATCTGGACCTGGCGACGTCGGGAACGAGCTTCGTGTCGTTTTTTCGGGGCCTGGGCAATGGACACTTTCGGTCGCCGGAGGTCTCCGGCGGTTTGCCCTACGGATCCGACCTCTTTCTTCGCCCCGCGGATTTCGTGTCCGGCGGAGGCGTCGATCTGCTCGTGGGTTCTCTCGAAGTGATTCCCGCCAATCCTCCGCGTGCCGAGGTCGTTGCGGGCCCCGCCTGTGCGGGACGCGAAACCCTGTTGCGCGCCGCGACCTCGGGGCTCGGACCGGTCGCCTATCAGTGGCGGAAGGACTCGGCCGCGCTCGCGGACGGAGGCGGCTTTTCGGGGACGCACTCGGCAATTCTTCACATCGCGCCGACCGGACCAGCAAACGCGGGCTCGTACGACGTCGTCGCGACGGGCGCGTGCGGGACGGCGATGTCCGGGGCCTTTGGCTTGGTCGTCGAGACGCCGCCCTCGGCTCCGGTCATCTCCGTTGCCGCGTCGGTGGCGCCGGGAACGGCCGAGGTCGCGGCTTCCGTTCCGGACACTCCCGGCCATGCGTTCGCGTGGAAAATCGCGGGTGGCACTCTCCTCCGCGGCCAGGGCAGCGCTCAAGTCGCCTTCGCTCCCGGAAGCGCGGGAACGGTGACGACGCTGCGGGTCCGGGAGACGACGCCGGGGGGCTGCGAATCGCCGGATGTCGAGGCGGAGGTCGTCGTGGACTTCCTCGACGTGCCCGCGGGCAATCTCTACCATGACGCGGTCGTCACGATGGCTCGCGAAGGAATCACGTCGGGCTGCGGGTCGGGACGCTATTGCCCGACGGATCTGGTCCGCCGCGACCAGATGGCCGTCTTCCTCCTCAGAGGAAAACACGGCGGCGCCTATCAGCCGCCGCCGGCTACCGGCGCGGTGTTCTCCGATGTTTCGATCGCGACTCCGTTCGCCCGGTGGATCGAGCAGCTCGGCATGGAGGGCGTCACCGGCGGCTGTGGGTTGGGCTCTCCGCCCCCCTATTGTCCGAGCGACGTCGTGACGCGCGATCAGATGGCCGTCTTCCTTCTGCGGTCGAAACACGGGTCCGCGTTTCTGCCGCCGGCGGCGACCGGCACCGTCTTCGCGGACGTGCATGCCGACACATTCCTCGCGCGATGGATGGAGCAGATGAAAACGGACGGTCTCTCCTCCGGCTGCGGCGCCGGGAATTACTGTCCGTCCGGAACGGTGACCCGGGGAGAAATGGCGGCGTTCATCAAGCGGACATTCGCGTTGTGAGGGATCGCGGAAAGTTGAGGGGAGCATGCGTCGACGAAATGGTTGTCTGACCGTTCTCGAGGCCGGGCTCGTCGGCTGGGCCGCGGGCGGCGCATCGATGTTCGCCGTGGCCGTGTGCAGTCCGACGGTTTTCGTCCAGCCGCCGGTCGTCACGGCCTCGTGGACCGTGGCGCCCATATCCGGGGACTGGAATGCCGACGGAAAACCGGACCTGGCCGGAATCGGCTACAACGGCATCACGGTGCTTCCGGGAGACGGCCTGGGCGGCTTCGGACCTCCCGTGACCACGGCCGGGCAGTCCGGTTACGGTCTGGCGGCGGGACATTTCGACGCCGGTGCGACCCTGGACCTCGCGCTCTATCAGTATCCGAACGTCGCAGTGTTTCCGGGAAACGGAGACGGGACCTTCGGCGCACCCATCAACACGGGCTTCTCGGACTTCTATCTCATGCATTTCGTCCCCGCCGACCTCGACGGCGATGGGAAGGTCGACCTGCTCGCGTTCGGCGACAACGACTCGCGGCTTGTTCGGCTTCTCGGCAAGGGAGACGGAACGTTTCAACCCCTCGTCATCGCGTCGCTCTCCGGCGGTGTGCAGGGGGTGGCGGTGGCGGACCTGGACGGCGACGGGCGCCAGGATCTGGCGGTCGCGCAATCGGACGGCTACGTCTCGATTCTGCTTGGGAAGCCCGGAGGGTTCGGGAGTCCGACGCCTTTCGTCGTGGACGGCGGCGCCTCCTCGATTGCCGTTGCGGACGTCGACCTGGACGGGGTGCCCGACCTTGTGCTGACCGTCCCGGGATTCGTCGCCGCGCTTCGAGGCTTCGGAGACGGCTCGTTCGAGGCGGCGCTCCTCTTCGACGGAGGGCCGAACCCGTATTCGGTCGTCGTCGGCGACTTCAACGAGGACGGGATCCCGGATGCCGCGGTCCTCACGGGCGGGGCCGTCGAGGTGCTCGCTGGCAATGGGATGGGCGGATTCCGCCCCCCCGCCGGATTCGTGGCGGACCAGAATCCCGCCGGACTGATCGCGGGGAACTTCGATGGCGATGCGCATCTCGATCTGGCGACGACGGCTCTGGTCTACCCGTCCAGCCGAACCTGGATTCTGCGGGGCGAGGGCGATGGCCGCTTCATGGACTCCTTCCGCCTCGACAACGTGGGCACGGTTACGGGGGAGGGCGACTTCAACGGCGACGGTCGCCCGGACCTCCTCATGATCGACGCCTCGACCTACCCGCCGTCCATGCGCGTTCTCGAAGGCGTCGGAGACGGGACCTTTCGGGAGGGGCCCGCGACGATCATCCGGAACATCTCCAACGGACGCCCGGCGATCGGCGACTTCGACGGCGACCTCCGGTCGGATGTCGCCTTCTTGACCTATGACAACGAGATCGACGTGTATCTCAGCCGCGGCGACGGAACGTTCTCGGCCCCCGCGGCGACGAATTCGGGCTTTGCGGGAAGCGCGACGTCCGTGGCGGTCGCGGACTGGACGAAGGACGGTCACACGGACCTCGCGATCGCGGGGGCGAATAATTTCGGAGCGACGTCGTACTTCATCGCCGTTCTGCCGGGCAAGGGCGATGGAACGTTCCAGGACGGCATCGCGACGACGCTCTCGTTCGCGCCGGCCCAGTTGATCCCGGCGAACATGGATGGCGACGGCAATCTGGATGTCGTCGGCGCGGGACGAACGGTGGTGCAGAACACGACTTCGCCGCTGGCCGTGTTCTTCGGAGTTGGCGACGGCACCTTCGTCGAAGGGGCGACGCTGGTACCCCAGTCGACGGCGGGAGCCGTGGGCGACTTCAACGAGGACGGGATTCCGGACATCGTGGCCGCAACGGCGAATCAGTCGCAAGTGCTGCTGTTTGCCGGAAACGGCGACCGCACGTTTCGGGATCCGGCGCACATCGGGTTGTCCGGTTCGCCGATCGATCTGACGGCGGCCGATTTCGACGGCGATCATCACATCGACGTCGCGAGCGTCAACACTTATCCCGGCGGGGTGAATCTTCTCGTCGGGCTGGGAAATGGGCACTTTCACGCCCCGGAGAGCTACCGGACATCCGGTTACGGGGGCGAATTCCTGGTCGGGGATTTTCTCGCCGGCGGGAACCTGGAGATGCTGGTCGGCGGCGTCGACCTCTTTCGAAACAGCCGGCTTTCCGTCGCCCCGGAGACGTCGACCCCGGTCCTGGCGTGTACCGGCTCCGCCCTCGACATCGACGCGCCGGCCTCGGGCTTCGGTCCACTGAGCTATCAGTGGAAGAAGGACGGGTCGCCCCTTGCGGACGATTCGCGGATTCACGGGTCCCAGACCCGGCATCTGCACATCGATGCCCTGGTCGACACCGACGACGGAAGCTACGTCGCGTCGGTGTCGGATTCGTGCACCGCGACGTCCGGCGGGGGGGAGATCGTCGACGCGACTTCGAAGTTGTCGGCGCCGGCTCTCGATGTCGCGGCATCCGTTCCGGCTTCGACGGCGGGATTGACGGCCGCCGCGCTGTCGGATCGGTCGCACCGGTACGCCTGGACGGTGACCGGCGGGACGATCACCTCGGGGCAGGGTTCGAACGCGATCACGTTCACGTCGGGGCTTCCCGGCACGTTCGTTCGAATCCAGGTCGTCGAATCTCTCGCGGGGGACTGCGCCTCCTCCGATCCTTCGCTCGCCAAGACCCTCGCGGATTATGCCGACGTCCCGCCGAGCCATCCGTACCACCACGCGATCGTCACGGTCGCCCAGGAAGGCATCACGAGCGGGTGCGGCGGCGGAAAGTACTGTCCCGACGGGGCGGTGACGCGCGATCAGATGTCCGTATTCATCCTGCGCGGCGAGCACGGCGGAGACTATCAGCCGCCGTCGGCGACGGGTCTCGTGTTCTCCGACGTTTCCACGGGGACGCCGTTCGCGAAGTGGATGGAGCAGTTCGGCCACGAAGGCATCTCGACCGGCTGCGGCAGCGGCGCGCCTCCGCCCTTCTGCCCGGGCAGTGTCGTCACGCGCGACGCGATGGCGACGTTTCTTCTCCGAGGGAAGCTCGGCGCGTCGTATCAGCCGCCGCCGGCGACGGGCCTCGTTTTCGGTGACGTCCACACCGACACGTTCCTCGCCAAGTGGATGGAGGACCTGAAGGCGAAGGGAATCTCGTCAGGCTGTGGCGGCGGAAACTACTGTCCGTCGAGCGTCGTCAGTCGCGGGGAGATGGCCGTTCTGGTGACGCGGACGTTCCTGTCGCCGTAGGCGAAGTCCGGCGGTCGATACCTGGCCCGTCTAGGGCAGGTGGAAGGCGCGCGCCAGGAACCCGGCGAGGTGCGCTCGCGAGACCGCGTCGGCGGGGCAGAACTTGCCGCCGCCGCAGCCGGAGCTGATTCCTTCTGCGGCGAGCTCTTCGATCCAGCGCGCGAAGGGGTGCGTGACCGGCACATCCGAATAGATTCCGGCCGGATCGGGCGGGCGAAATGTCGCGCCGTGAACCGTTCGAAGCACGAAGACCGCCATCTCGCCCCGAGAAATGGTCAACGTCGGACAGTAGTTTCCGCCGCCGCAACCCTTGGTGATCCCCTCGCCCGCGAACTCCTCGATCCACGCGGCCGCGAATCCGCCGGGGGGAACGTCCGCAAAAACACTCCCCGTGGCCGGGGGCGGATGATGATCGGCGCCGTGCTCCGCGCGCAGGAGGAAGATGGCCATCTCCGACCGGGAGACGAACGCGTCGGGACAGAAGCCGCCGGTGCCGCAGCCCGTGGTGATTCCGGCGCGCGCCACCCGCACGATCGCGTCGTGGAGAACGTAGGACTGCGGGACGTCCGCGAAGTCCGAAAACCAGGCCCTCGGGAGGATCGCCGCCTGGCCGTTCGCGTTGGCCACCATGACGTCCGAGAAGCCGGTGGGCAGCGCGGGCGCCGTCGCGGCGACGTGCGATGCGTCGAGATACTGCGCGCCGGCCGACGGCACGATTCCGAAGCGCGCGGTGGCCCCTCCTTCGAACCCGGATCCGGTGATGGTGAGGCCGGTTCCTCCCGCGGCCGGACCCGACGAGGGCGAGATGGAAAAGACCGACGGAGCGCTCTGGTGCATCTCGAAGACGCCCTCGCCGTAGACTCCGGCATAAAGGTGACTGGCGTCGTTCGGATCGATCGCGAGCGAGCTGGGTATCCGTCCGGCCGGGCTCGGAAGCGAGTCCCAAGTTCTCGCGCCGTCGATGCTCTTGAGCAGGCCCCCGTAGGAGGAGAGCGCATAGATCGTCTGCGAGTCCAACGGATCGATCGTCAGTGAAAGGGGCGTGGAAAGGGCCGGAGCGTCCGGCAGACGCAGCCAGCTGGCGCCCCGGTCCGCGCTCTTGAACATCACACCGTCTGCCCCGGCATACAGAACGTCCGGATCGGAAGGTGACTCGGCGAGGGCTTGGGCATTCATCTGACGGGTCGGATCTCCGAAAGCCCACGTCGCGCCGGCGTCGACCGTCTCGAAAAGCGAATACCCGCTGACGATCGCGAAGGCGTGTGAGGCGTCGGCGGGATCCACCAGCAGGAAGCTCGTGATCAACCCTTCCAGTCCGGCGTTCGCGGGGGTCCAGTGGTCTCCGCCGTCGTCGCTGCGAAACACCGAGCTCGATCCGGACCGTCCGAAAGCGGATGCGTAAACCGTGTCGGAAGACGACGGAGCCACCGAGACAGCCCGGAAGTCGGTGTATCCGGCGGGACTGCGGTCCTGCCACGTCGCACCCCCGTCGAGGCTTCGAACGAGCCCGCCGGCTTCGGCCGCAAAGACCTTCGTGGCGTCGGTCGAGTCGAAGCTCACTCCGCGGAAGTCGGGATAGGCGGGCCCCGACGATCCGACCAGCCAGTCCGTCCCGCCCGTCGCCGTCTTCGCGAGCCCGAAGCCGCGCAGCGCGGCGAAGACCGTGTCGGGCGATCTCGGATGGGTCGCGACGATCTCGACGGCCGGCGCTTCGATTCCTCCGCCGGCGAAGAGCCAGTGATCGCCGGAGCTCGAGGAATGGAAGACTCCCGCTCCTTGCATTCCCGCCCAGAGCGATTCGGAGTCGTTCGGGTCGAGCACCAGCGTCTCGAGCCAGCCGTTTTTCAGGCCGTCGCTCGACGGCGTCCAATGGTTGCCGCCGTCGATGCTGCGGAAGATGCCGCCTCCATCGGTGGCCGCCCAGATTTGTCCCGACGGGCCTGCAGCGACGGAGAGGACGCGATGATTCGTGAAGCCTTCGTTGATCTCGACCGGATCGGCGTCTCCAGTCGCCTTCCACATGCCGCCGCCGTACGTGCCGAGGTACACGGTCTGCGGATCGTCCGGGTCGAGCGCGAGCGAGTAGACGCTCAGGAGATTGATCGGCGTCCACGTCTTTCCGCCGTCGGACGATCGTGCGCCCGAATTCGCGTAAGCGCCGACCGAGAGTCGATCCCGATCCGTCGGGTCGATGGCCACTGTGACGATCGCTCCGTAGAAGATGGGAGCGTTCAGGTTCTTCCACGAATGGCCGCCGTCCTCGCTGCGGTAGAGGGCCGGGTAGTCGGTTCCGGCGTACACGCGCTTCGGATCGCCGGGGTCGACCTTGAGGAGCCAGATGTATCCGTACTCGTTGGGGTCGATGATGTCGAGATCCGTCCAGCTCGCGCCGGCGTCGTCGCTCTTGAAGAGGATGGCGCCGGTCGCCGCCCAAAGCGTCGAAGGGTGCGAAGGGTCGATCGCCAGAGCGGTTACGTACGTGAGCTCGAAGACTCCGTTGTACTCGTAGAGAAGCCGTCCGGCGTGCGACCAGTGCGCGCCGCCGTCGGTCGTCTTGAAGATCCCGCCTCCGTAGGTCCCGACGTAGGCCACGTTCGAGTCGGTCGGATCGACCACGACGTTGAGGGCGTCGCCCCCCTCGAGCCCCATGGAGATCCAGGTGTTCGCCTGCGCCCGGGCCCGAGCCGGCGCCAGGGAGAAGGCCAGCAGGAGCCCGAGCAGGCCTCGGCCGAGGCGTTCCGACGGGGACATCGCGGGAAGAATACGCCGCCCGGTCCCGCCGCTGCTATCATGGTCTCGCCGACGTCTTTCCTCCGCCGCCTGTTCAGGTTTCGGTCAGGGGTGCCTCCTCCCCGGGCCTCGCCTTGGAGAGGGGGCGGAAGCGAGCCGCCGGCGTGAGGTCGCCATGCGCTCTCCCGCCGCCAATGCCGCCTCCGTCCGCCTCGCCGCCGTCCTTCTCCTCGCCATCGCGGCCATCGCTTCCGCGCAGACGCCCGTCACCGTCTCCGTCGACGCGGCCGCGGACCGGCATCCGATCAGCCCGCTCGTCTACGGCGTCGCCGACGGCGATGCGGCGTCGCTCTCCGACCTGAACTGCCCGCTCAATCGGCTCGGCGGCAACAACACGAGCCGGTACAACTGGCAATTGAACGCCGACAACCGCGGCGCCGACTGGTACTTCGAGAGCATCGCGTACGGGTCGAGCGCGGCGGGGGAGGTCGGCGACACCTTCGTCTCGCAGAGCGCGGCCGGCGGCGCCCGCCCGATGCTGACGATCCCGACGATCGGCTGGGTGGCGCGCCTGGGCGCCTCCCGCGGGAAGCTCGCGAGCTTCTCGATCGCGAAATACGGCGCTCAGACCGGCAACGACTGGCAGTGGTATCCCGACGCCGGCAACGGCGTGAAGTCCGGCGGCGGAAACGTCGCCGGCAACGACCCCACCGACGCGAGCGTGCTGGTCGACTCGGCGTTCCAGAAGTCGTGGGTGGCGCACATTGCCGCGACCTGGGCGCCGGCGTCGGCGGCGAACGTGCGCTACTACCTCCTCGACAACGAGCCGTCGATCTGGTTCTCGACACACCGCGACGTGCATCCGACCGGCCCGAACATGGAGGAGATCCGCGACAAGGCGCTCGACTACGCCGCGCGGATCAAGGAGGCCGACGCGGGCGGCCTCGTCGTCGGTCCCGAGGAATGGGGATGGAGCGGCTACTTCTACAGCGGCTACGATCAGCAATACGGGTCGCTCCACGGGTGGGGCTCGCTGCCCGACCGCGCGGCACATTCTGGCCGTGACTACTTGCCCTGGTGGCTCGACGAGCTTCGCCGCGACGGCATCCGGAACGGGCGACGACTGCTCGACGTCTTCAGCGTCCACTACTACCCGCAGGGCGGCGAGTTCTCCAACGACGTGTCGACCGCCGTGCAGCAACGCCGCAACCGCTCGACGCGCTCGCTGTGGGATCCGAACTACGTCGATGAGACCTGGATCGCCGACACCGTGCGTCTCGTCCCGCGCCTCAAGGAGTGGGTCGCCGCGTGGTACCCGTTCACGAAGACGGCGATCACCGAGTACAACTGGGGCGCCGAGTCGAGCATCAACGGCGCGACGGCCCAGGCGGACGTGCTCGGCATCTTCGGCCGGGAAGGGCTCGATCTCGCCACACGGTGGACGACCCCCGATCCCTCGACGCCCACCTACAAGGCGATCAAGATCTACCGCAACTACGACGGCGCGAAATCGTCCTTCGGCGACCTGAGCGTGCGCGCGACGGCGCCCGACCCGGACACGCTCTCGGCCTTCGCGGCGTTCCGCACGGACGACGCGGCGCTGACGGTGATGGTCGTGCACAAACGGCTCTCCGGAAGCGCGGCGCTGACGCTCGACCTGTCGAATTTCGACGCGGGGCCCGCGGCGCGGGTCTGGCAGCTGGACTCCTCGAACGCGATCACGCATCCGTCGGACATCGGGATCTCCGCGGGCAGCCTCGCGGCGACGCTTCCGGCGCAGACCGTGACGCTCTTCGTCATCCCCGCGGCCGGTCTCGCCGTCTCGGCCGTGTCGCCGTCTTCGGGCCCGGCCGCCGGCGGGACCGCTCTCACGATCCGCGGCGCGGGGTTCGCCTCCGGCGCGGCCGTGGCGCTCGCGGGAACGCCGGCAACCGCCGTCGCCGTCGCGACGCCGCACCGGGTCGACGCCACTTCGGGATCGCACGCGCCGGGAGCGGCGGATGTCGCCGTGTCTCTCTCGGGCGGCGGCGCGGCGCTCGCGCGCGGGTTCTTCTACGACTTCTATGACGTGCCGGCCGCGAGCCTCTTCCACGATGCGGTCGTCGGCCTCGCGCGGGCCGGCGTGACGTCCGGCTGCGGCGCCGGCAACTACTGTCCCGATCTCGCCGTCACCCGCGGCGAGATGGCCGTCTTCGTCCTGCGCGGGGAGCACGGCGCGAGCTACCATCCGCCCGCCGCGACGGGCGCGATGTTCACGGACGTGCCCGCCGACGCGCCGTACGCGGCCTGGATCGAGCGCTTCGCGGCCGAGGGCATCACGTCGGGCTGCGGCGGCGGCAGGTTCTGTCCGAACGACTCCGTCACGCGCGACCAGATGGCGGTCTTTCTTCTCCGCGGAAGAAAGGGGGGCGCGTTCGCCCCGCCCGCGGCGGAGGGCCTCTTCGCCGACGTGAGCGTCGGGGCCGGCGCTCCGTTCGGGAAGTGGATCGAAGAGCTCGCCCGCGAGGGCATCACCCTCGGCTGTGGCGCGGGACGCTTCTGTCCCTCGCTCACGGTCAGCCGCGGACAGATGGCGGCGTTCCTCGTTCGCGCTTTCGGGGGCTCCTAAAAGCCGTCCTCGGTTTATACTGAACGCCTCACACCCCGACTGGAGGACTTCTGGGCATTTTCGTCAAGACCGATCCGCCGCCTTCGAGCAACGTCCGTGAGGTGCGCGACCTGCGCGAGAACCTGGTCGACGACGGGAAGCGCGGGCCGACGGTCATCGGTCCGCAGGCGGTCGTCGTCGGAGAGATCTCGGGCGACGAGGACCTCCTCGTCGAGGGCCGCCTCGAGGGGAAGGTCCGGACGGATCGAAAAGTCACGATCGGCGGCACCGGCGACGTTCGAGGAGACGTTCTGGCGCGGTCGGTCGTGGTGGCGGGCAAGGTCGAGGGTCAGATCCTGGCGCAGGAAAGGGCCGAGCTGCTCGCCTCGGCCGAGGTCAAGGGCAGCATCCAGGCCCCCAAGGTGGTGATCGCCGAGGGCGCGAAGCTTCAGGGCAACGTCGCGATGTCGGTTCCCGCCGCCGCCGCGCCGGCCGCTTCGAAGCAGTCTCTCTAGGGCCGCCCGCGCAGTCCATTTCCCGCCGAAGGTAGAATCCGGGCTCCGTGAGCCCCCTCGCGACCTCGGCGCCCCGGATTTCGAGCCGCGGCCTGGCCATGCCGGCCTCGCCGATCCGCAAGCTGATGCCGCTGGCGGACGACGCCCGCCGGCGAGGCGTCCACGTCTATCACCTGAACATCGGGCAGCCGGATCTCGAGACGCCGCCCGAGATCCGCGAGCGGCTCTCGAAGCTCAAGGACAAGGTCTTCGCCTACTCGCCCTCCGGGGGCACGCCGGAGTACCTCGCGGCGCTGCGCGACTACTACGGCAAGCTGGGCGTCTCCCTCGCGGTGGACGAGCTCGTCGCGACGGCCGGGGGCAGCGAAGCCCTCCTCTTCGCGTTCTTCTCGATCACCGACGCGGGCGACGAGGCGCTCGTCGTCGAGCCGTACTACACCAACTACCGGTCCTTCGCGACGATGGCCGGAGTGACGCTGAAGCCGTTGCCGTCGCGCGCGGAGAACGGCTTCCACCTGCCGCCGCGCGAAATCTGGGAGAAGGCCGTCGGGCCGCGGACGCGCCTCGTCCTGCTCTGCAACCCGAACAATCCGACCGGCACGGTCTACACGGGCGACGAGTTGCGCATGGTGGCGGAGTTTTGCCGCGACCGCGGCCTCTTCCTCATCGTGGACGAGGTCTATCGCGAGTTCGTCTACGACGGCCGGCGCGCCGAGAGCGCCCTGCAGCTGCCGGGCTTCGAGAAGCACGTCATCGTCGTGGACAGCCTGTCCAAGCGCTACAGCGCCTGCGGTATCCGGCTCGGCTGCCTCGCCACGCGCAACCGCGACCTCTACGGGGCGGCGCTCCGGATGGCGCAGGGCCGCCTCTCGCCGCCCGGGCTCGCGCAGTTCGTCGCCGTGGGCATGAAGGACATCGGGCCGTCCTACTACGCTTCGGTCGTCGCCGAATACCAGAGACGTCGCGATCTGCTCTTCGAGGGCCTGCGCGGCCTTCCGGGAGTCTTCCTGACGAAGCCGGAAGGGGCGTTCTATTTCGTCGCGCGGCTTCCGGTCGAGGACAGCGAGGATTTCGCCCGCTTCCTTCTCTCCGACTTCGCGCTCGACAAGGCGACGGTGATGGTCGCGCCGGCGAGCGGCTTCTACGCGACGCCCGGCCTCGGCGGCAACGAGGTCCGGATCGCGTACGTGCTCAAGGAGGAAGACCTCCGCGCGTCGATCCGGATCCTGGGCGCCGCGCTCGAGGCGCAGACGCGCCGGCCGGCGACGGGGGAGCCTGCGGCCGCGGCGGCCTCGACGGCGGGTCCCGACTTCGCCGTCCCGGCCGAGAGCTGACGACGTCACGAGACGCATCCGGTAACTTCGCGCGGCCCGGTCCGCGCTTCGGGTTCGAAACGGAGGAGGACGATCCCATGAGCACCGAGCTCGCGCTCGAAACCCAATCCAATTTCATCGGCGGCAAGTGGGTGCCCGCGGCATCGGGAAAGACGTTCGAGGACCGCAACCCCGCCGACCGGGACGACGTCGTCGGCGCCTTCGCCGAGAGCGGCGCGGCCGACGTCGAGGCCGCCGTCGCCGCGGCGAAGAAGGCGTTTCCGGCCTGGCGAGACACGCCCGCGCCGCGCCGTGCGGAGGTCCTCTACGCCGCCGGCCGCATCCTGGAGCGCGACAAGGAGAAGCTCGCGCACCTCATGACGCGCGAGATGGGGAAAGTCCTCGCCGAGACGCGCGGCGACGTCCAGGAAGCGATCGACATGGCCTACCTCGCCGCGGGCGAGGGACGCCGGCTCTTCGGCTACACGACGCCGTCGGAGCTGCCGAACAAGTTCGCGATGTGCGTGCGGCAGCCGATCGGCGTGTGTGCCTTCGTCACCCCATGGAACTTTCCGATGGCCATCCCGGCGTGGAAGTCGATGGCCGCACTGATCGCGGGGAACACGATCGTCATCAAGCCGGCCACGGACACGCCGGCCTCGGTCGTCGCGTTGGCGAGAGTGTTCGAGGAGGCGGGTCTTCCGGCCGGCGTCTTCAACGTCGTGATGGGCTCGGGCGGCGCGGTCGGCGATCCCCTCGTCTCCCACCCCGACGTCAAAGTCGTGTCGTTCACCGGCTCGACGGAGGTCGGCCGGAGGATCTCGGTCGCCTGCGCGCCGACGTTCAAGCGCGTGCATCTCGAGATGGGCGGAAAGAACGCCATCCTCGTGATGGAAGACGCCGACGTGGATCTCGCGGTGGACGGGGCGATCTGGGGCGCGTTCGGAACGACGGGCCAGCGCTGCACGGCGTCCTCGCGGCTTCTCGTCCACAAGAAGGTCTATGACGACTTCGTCGGCAAGCTTTCCGCGCGCGCGAAGACGCTCAAGGTCGGCAATGGCCTCGACGCGGGCGTCGAGATGGGACCCTGCGTCTCCGAGAAGCAGCGCGAAAACGTTGCGCGCTACGTCGAGATCGGACAGACGGAAGGGGCGAAGCTCGTGACGGGCGGCCACAAGCTCTCCGACGGCAAGCTCGCCCGCGGCTGGTTCTTCGAGCCGACGATCTTCGCCGACGCCGACGCTCGGATGCGGGTGGCTTGCGAGGAGATCTTCGGGCCCGTCACGACGGTGGTTCCCATCTCCTCGCTCGAGGAAGGAATCCGGATCGCGAACTCGGTCGCGTATGGGCTCTCGGGCTCGATCTACACCCGCGACGTGAACAAGGCCTTCACCGCGATGCGCGAGTTCGAGACCGGCATCTTTTACGTGAACTCCTCGACGATCGGCGCCGAGGTCCATCTGCCGTTCGGGGGCATCAAGGACACGGGCAACGGACACCGCGAGGCCGGCATCGCGGGCATCGAGGTCTTCACGGAGTGGAAATCCATCTACGTGGACTTCTCGGGCCGCCTGCAGAAGGCGCAGATCGACACCCACGAGTAATCCGGCAGGAGGCAGACGATGATCGGGAGAGCGAGCTTTCGGGCGGTCGTGTGTCTGGTCGCCGGCTTCGCGATGGCGGGCGCGGCGCCCTCGACGGACAAGTCGGACAAGTCGGACAAGGCCGACAAGACCGAAAAGAAGGACGACGGTCTCTCCGCCGTCTACGGCGGGCTCGAGTTCCGAAACATCGGTCCCTTCCGCGGCGGCCGCGTGGATGCCGTCACGGGAGTGCGCGGCCAGCCGCTCGTCTTCTATTTCGGCGGCACGGGGGGCGGCGTCTGGAAGACGGTGGACGGCGGATCGAACTGGAAGCCGGTCTCCGACAAAGACTTTCAGTCGGGCTCCGTCGGATCGATCGCCGTCGCCGAATCGGATCCGAACGTGGTCTACGCCGGGATGGGGGAGCCGGCGATCCGCGGCAACGTCTCGAACGGCGACGGCGTGTACAAGTCGACCGACGGCGGACGGACGTGGGTGAACGCGGGGCTGAAGGACACGTTCCAGATCTCGCGCGTCCGCGTGCACCCGAAGGACCCGAACCTCGTCTACGTCGCGGCGCAGGGGCACGTCTGGTCGAGCAATGCCGACCGAGGAATCTTCCGGTCGAAGGACGGCGGGAAGACCTGGGAGAAGGTCCTCTTCGTCTCGGACAAGACCGGCGCCTCGGATCTCTGCATGGATCCCACGAACCCGCGGATCCTCTACGCCGGTTTCTGGCAGGTGTACCGCAAGCCCTGGACTCTGTCTTCCGGCGGGACCGAGGGCGGCGTGTACCGCTCGACCGACGGCGGCGACACCTGGAAGAAGCTCGCGGGCGGCCTGCCCGAGGGCGTCGTCGGAAACGTCGGCGTGGCGATCTCGGCGGCGCGGCCCGACCGCGTTTGGGCGATCGTGGAAGCCGAGAAGGGCGGCGTCTATCGCTCCGACGACGGCGGCGAGAAGTGGACGCGCGTCAACTCGGAGAACAAGCTGCGCCAGCGTGCCTGGTATTACACGAAGATCTACGCCGATCCGAAGAACGCGGACTCCGTCTGGGTGCTGAACGTCGGCATCTTCCACTCGAGCGACGGCGGGAAATCGTTCACGCCGATCCGCGTGCCGCACGGCGACAACCACGACCTCTGGATCGATCCGGACGACCCGCAGCGTCTGATCGAGGGCAACGACGGCGGCGCCACGATCTCCTACAACGGCGGCCGGACCTGGTCGTCGCTCCTCAACCAGCCGACCGCTCAGTTCTATCGCGTCATCACCGACGACCACTTTCCGTATCGGATCTACGGCGCCCAGCAGGACAACACGACCGTCGCCATCGCGAGCCGCGGCCGCGAGGGCGCGATCGGACGGACCGACTGGTACGACGTTGGCGGCGGCGAGAGCGGCTGGATCGCTCCGAAACCCGGAGATCCGGACGTCGTCTACGCCGGCTCCTATGGCGGCGAGATCACGCGATACGACCGCAAGACCGAGGAGTTCCGCCAGGTCGTCGCCTGGCCGCAGCTCGCGATCGGTCTCGGAGCGAAGGACCTGAAGTATCGGTTCCAGTGGAACGCGCCGATCCTCATCTCGAGGCACGACCCGAAGGTCCTCTACCATGCCGCGCAGAAGCTTCTCGTCAGCCGCGACGAAGGGCAGTCGTGGACGGAGACGTCGCCCGACCTCACCCGCAACGACGCGACGAAGCAGGAGAAGTCCGGCGGCCCGATCACGAAGGACGATACGGGCATCGAGGTCTACGACACGATCTTCGCGATCTCGGAGTCACCGGTCGAGCCGGGCGTCCTCTGGGTCGGGACCGACGACGGGCTCGTGCACGTGACGCGCGACGGCGCCAAGACCTGGACGAACGTCACGCCCAAGGGGATTCCCGAGTGGATCCAGATCAACGCGATCGACGCGTCGCCGCACGAGAAGGGCGCCGCCTACGTCGCGGCCACGATGTACAAGTTCGACGACCAGCGTCCCTATCTCTACAAGACGGCCGACTACGGCAGGACCTGGACGAAGATCGTGGCCGGCATTCCGGACCGCGACTTCACGCGCGTCGTGCGCGAGGACCCGGTCCGGCGCGGCCTCCTCTACGCGGGGACGGAGTTCGGCCTCTTCGTCTCGTTCGACGACGGCGGTTCCTGGCAGCGATTTCAGCGGAATCTGCCGGTCACGCCGATCACGGACCTCGCCGTGAAAGGCGGCGACCTCATCGTCGCGACGCAGGGCCGCTCCTTCTGGGTGCTCGATGACCTGACTCCTCTGCGCGATTACAAGGACGCCATCCGCGGCGAGGCGCTCCATCTCTTCCCGCCGCCGCCCTCGGTGCGGTTCCCGGGAGGCGGCTTCGGCGGCGACGACGAGTCGCCGCGCCTCGACGTCGGGAAGAACCCGCCGGCGGGCGTTCCGATCAGTTTCTGGCTCAAGGACAAGCCGAAGGACACCGACAAGCTCACGATCGAGATCCGCGAGGGCGAGACGCTCCTGCGTTCCTATTCGAACGAGAAGAAGGACAAGGACAAGGCCAAGGGCGAGGAGTCCGAGGACGATCGCGCCGACAAGCCGATCGAGCCGAAGGCGGGCTTGAACCGGATCGTCTGGGACATGCGGATCCTTCGCCCGACGCTCCTGCCGAAGGCGATCCTCTGGGGCAGCGACCGCGGCCCGATGGTGGCGCCGGGCAAGTACTCGGTCAAGGTGCGCTGGAACGATCAGGAAGAGACGCAGGGTTTCGAGGTCGTTCCCCGGCCCGGGATCTCGGCGACGCCCGCGGATCTGCAGGCTCAGTTCGAGCTCCTGCGGGACACGCGCGACGGGCTTTCTGCGGCCCACGAGGCCGTGCGCCAGATCCGGGACGTCAAGGCCCAGATCCAGACGGTCGAGGATCACGCCGAGAGGCTCGGGAAGGGCGCGGCGCTGAAGGACGAGGCCAAGACGCTCTCGGACAAGCTGACGGCAATCGAAAAAAAGCTCGTCAACCCCGACATCAAGTCGAACCAGGATCCGCTCAACTTCCCGCCCGCGCTCGACCACCAGTTCGCCGGGCTCGCGTCGGTCGTTTCGAGCGCCGATGCGAAGCCGACGGACTCCTCGGCGGTCTACTACCGGGAGATCCGGGGTACGCTCGACGGGATCCTGAAGGAGCTGCAGGCGGTGCTCGACGTCGACCTCGCGGCGTTCAACCGCTCGGTCGCGCAGGCGGGAATCCCGCCCGTCGTGGCCGCCCCGGCGAAGGCCGTGGAAGCTCCGGGAAAGAGCTAGCCGGCCGGGCCGTCGAGCGCGGCGATCAAGCCGGCGAAGTCCGCCGGCAGGGGCGCGGCGATCTCGATGAGGTCGTTGGTCGCGGGATGCCGGAACCCGACGCGCTCGGCGTGGAGCGCCTGGCGCGGGAAGTCGAGGAGCCGCTTCTTCAGCGCGGCGTCTTTGACGCGCTCGTAGCGCGGGCGGCCGTAGACCGGGTCGCCGACGACGGGAAGGCCGGCGGCGGCGAGATGCACGCGGATCTGGTGCGTGCGGCCGGTCACAAGGCGGCAGCGCAGGAGCGTCAGGCCGACGCCGAACCAATCCCGCTCGATCTCGTAGAGCGTGCGCGCTTCGCGGGTCCCGGCCGGAGGGTCGGCCGTGGCGCGGAACGCCTTCATCCGCTTCCGGTCGCGCGGATCGCGGCCGATCGGAAAGGCGACCTCGCCCTTGCGCACCGGAGGCACTCCGGCGGCGAGCGCCAGGTACTCCTTCCGCATCGACCGCTTCTTCATCTGCCGGGAAAGCGACGCGTGCGCGCGGTCGGTCTTCGCGACGAGGAGGACGCCCGACGTGTCGCGGTCGAGGCGGTGCACGATGCCGGGGCGCTCGACGCCGCCGACGCCCTTCCAGTCGCGGACGTGATGCAGCAGGGCGTTGACGAGCGTCCCCGTCGCGTGGCCGGGCGCCGGGTGGACGACGAGCCCGGCCGGCTTGTCGATCGCGAGCAGGTCGTCGTCCTCGTACAGGATCTCGAGCGGAATCGCCTCGGGCTCGAGCGCCGTCTTCACCGCGTCCGGCACTTCGACCTCGACCTCATCGCCGGCGCGGACGAGATGCGACGGCTTCGCCGCGCCGCCCTGCAGGCGCACGGCGCCCCCCTCGATGAGCTTCCGGATACGCGAGCGCGAGAGGTCCGAGCATGCCGACGCGAGAAAGAGATCGAGGCGCGTCCCCGCCGAAGGGGTTCCGACGCGAAAGCGGCGAATCACGCTTCCGCGCGGCTGCGGCGCGAGAGGTAGAAGAGCATCGCGCCGGCGGCCAGCGCCGTGAGAAGCCCGATGAACTGCGAGGTGGAGAGGACGCCGGGGATCACGAAGCCCCGCACGAGGTCGCCGCGCCAGATCTCGATGATGCCGCGGGTCACCGAATAGAGCAGGACGTACAGCCAGAAGACCTCGCCGTCGAACCGCTTGCGCTTGTAGGCCCACTGGAGCACGAGGAAGATCAGGAACGAGTTCAACGACAGATAGATCTGCGTCGGGTGAAGCGGCGTGTCGAGGGGCGTGCCGACCGCCTGGTGCGCGAAGGGGTCGGTGAAGCGCACCGCGAACGGCCCGTCGGAAGGCTTTCCGTAGCAGCAGCCGGCCGCGAAGCAGCCCCAGCGGCCGATCGCCTCGCCGAGAGCGATCGCCGGCGCCGCCATGTCGGCGACCTTCCAGGCCGGCAGCTCGTGTTTGCGCAGGTACGCGATCCCGACCACCGAAGCGCAGATGAGCCCCCCGAAGAAGACGCCGCCGGATCGCACCACGTCGATGAGATCGCGCGGGTTCGCGAGGTAGTGGCGCCACTCGACAATGACGAGCAGCCCCTTGGCGCCGAGAATCGCCGCCGCGAGGACGTAGAGCGAGAGGTCGAGGATCTTCTGCTCGGGCAGACCCTCGGCCGCCGCCTTGCGGCGCAGCAGCCAGATCGCCGTGAGGTAGGCGATGGCGAGAAGAACGCCGTACGTCGGCAGGTAGAAGGTGCCGATCTGGATGAGACGGGGGTGAATCTTCTAGCTCCCGGCGCCGGCTCGGGTCTCGGGACCCGAGGCCACGGAGCCGCTCTCATTGCGCAGCATGTCGAGGAAGAGCAGTCCCACGCCCACGCAGATGGCGGAGTCGGCCACGTTGAAGGCCGGCCAGTGATGGCCGGAGATCGAGAAGTCGAGGAAATCCACGACGTACCCGAAGCGCACGCGGTCGAGGAGGTTCCCGACCGCGCCCCCGAGGATCAGCGCGAAGCCGACCTGGAGCCGGATCGACCGGTGCGACGAGCGCAGGGCGTACGCCGAAACGACGAGGAAGACGAGGACTGCGACGCTGTTCAGCAGGATCGCCTTGACCGAGGAGTCCACGGACGCGAAGAGCCCGAACGCGGCGCCGCTGTTGCGAACGTAGGTGATGTCGAGGAGTCCCGCGAGGACCGACCGCGACTGATGCACCTCGAACGCGCGCGTGACGACGCCCTTCGTCCACTGGTCGAGGAGAAGAACGGCGAGCGACACCACGAGATACGCGGCGCGGTAGAGGGCGCTCTCCTTCACCTTGATCCCGCCGCTCATGCCCGCCTCACGCGGCGACTCCACTCGAGCGGAGCACTTCCTTGCAGCGGTCGCAGAGTCCCTCGCGATCGGCCTCGGGGGTCACCTTCCAGCAGCGGTCGCAACGTCGGCCGGCGGCCTTTCGGAACTTGATCCGCAGGCCGGGGTAGGCGTGCGACTCGCTCCAGCCGTCGCCCGAGGCGTCGGGGATCGTGGGCGCCTCCGAAACGATGAAGAGGTCGGCGAGGCCGCCGCTCCGGGTGCCGGTCGCCGCCCGGTCCCGGTCGAGCTCGGCCGACGGCGTCAGGAGAATCGCCCCTTCGAGCGAAGAGCCGATCTGCTTGTCCCGGCGGGCCTGCTCGAGCAGGACGGCCGCTTCTTCACGCAATTGGGTCAATCGTTCCCACGCTTCCGGCGACGGAATCCCCTGGGGCTGGTCGCTCAGGGTCTCGAAACGCGAGAGATGCACCGATTCTTCCTTCGGCGGAGGCAATTCCTTCCAGATCTCCTCGGCCGTGAAGGGGAGGATCGGGGCGGCGAGCGTCGCGACCGTCCGGGCAATGCGGTGGAGCGCCGTCTGTGCGGACCGCCGTTCGGACGAGTCCGCCCGAGACGCATAGAGGCGGTCCTTCAGGATGTCGAGGTAAAAGGCGGACAGTGTCGTCGCCGTGAAGGAGACGAGCGCGTGATAGACGAGGTGGAACTCGTACCGGTCGTAAGCCGCCCGCACGCGGTCCGAGAGCTCCCGCGTCGCGGCGAGCGCCCATCGGTCGAGGGGGAGGAGGCGATCGGCCGGCACGCTGTCCGCGGCCGGATCGAAGTCGTAGAGGTTCGAGATCAGGTACCGCGCGGTGTTGCGGATCTTGCGGTACGCCTCGGCGCAGCGCGCGAGGATCTCCTCGGAGATCGGCATGTCGTCGCGGTAGTCGAGACTCGATACCCAGAGACGCAGGATGTCCGCGCCGTACTTCGCGATCAGATCCTGCGGGTCGATGACGTTGCCGAGGGACTTCGACATCTTGGCCCGTCCGGCGTCGAGGAAGAACCCGTGCGTCACGACGGAGCGGTAGGGCGCGTCGCCGAAGAGAGCGACCGAGGTCAGCAGGGACGACTGGAACCAGCCGCGGTGCTGGTCGTGGCCCTCGAGATACACGTCGGCGGGCGGGCCGCTGCCGTTGCCGCGCGGACGCAGATCCGGCCACTCGCCCTCCCGGAGAACGGCGAGGTGGGAGACGCCCGAGTCGAACCAGACGTCGAGGATGTCGGTCTCCTTGGCGAACTCCACGTGGCCTCGGCGGTTCGCGCCCGGCGGCAGGAAATCCTCGGCGGGACGCGCGAACCACGCGTCGCCGCCTTCCCGGCGAAAGATCTCGGCGACGTGCTCGAAGAACCGTCGCTGCTCGGCGGGATCGTCGCCCCAGGGATACTTTTCGACGCGCTCGCCGCCCCGCAGGGCGTAAAGGATCGTGATCGGAGAGCCCCAGCGCCGCTGTCGCGAGATGACCCATTCGCGGCGGTTCTCGACCATGCCGGCGATGCGCTGCTCGCCCCAGGCCGGCACCCAGACGACCTTCGGGATCGCGGCGAGCGCCATCTGCCGGACGTTGACGCGCTCGTCGTCGAGCCGGATGAACCACTGGACCGTCGCGCGGAAGATCACCGGCTTCTTGCAGCGCCAGCAGTGCGGGTATTCGTGGCGGAAGGCAGGGTCCACGCTCACGAGCGCGCCGGCGGTTTTGAGGTCTTCGATGATCTGCGGGTTCGCGTCGAGAACCTTCTGGCCCTTGTACTTCTCGACCGTCGTGAACCGTCCGGCGGCGTCCACGGGCGAGAGAATCGGCAGGTTCTCGCGCTGCCCGGTGCGAAAGTCGTCCTCTCCGTGGCCGGGCGCCGTGTGGACGAGGCCCGTGCCCGTGTCCATCGCGACGTAGTCGGCGCCGACGACGCGGAAGGAGCGGGCCTCTTCCTCGGGCGTCAGCTCGCCGCGCATCGACTGTCCGAGCGGGTGCTCGTAGCGGAGGCCGATGAGCTCGCGGCCTTTGATACCGCTCAGCTCATAGCTTCCTTGCCGCTGTCGCACGATCTGAGACGCTTCGACGTACAGCTTTCCGTCTCGCTTCACGATGTCGTAGTTCGCATCCGGATCGACGGCGATAGCGAGGTTCGAGGGGATCGTCCAGGGCGTCGTCGTCCAAATCAGCAAGTAAACGCGCGTATCCCGGGGGGGCTCGGGCCCAAGAAAATGCTTCTCGAGCAGTTTTTTCGAATCTTCCTTCGTCAGCGCGAATCCCACAGAGATCGCCGGATCCTCCCGGCTCTCGTATTCGAGCTCCGCTTCGGCCAGTGCCGTCTGGTCGGTGAAGCACCAGCGCACGGACTTGAGGGCCTGGAAGACGAGATTCTTCTCATAGAACGCGCCGAATGCCCGAGCGATCTCGGCTTCGTATCCGTAGCTCATCGTCTTGTAGGGCTTTTCCCAGAGGCCGCCGACGCCCAGCCGCTTGAACTGCTCGCGCTGGACGTCGATGAATCCCTCGGCATACTCGCGACAGGCCTGGCGGATCTCGACGGCCGACATGTCTTTCTTCTTCGACCCGAGCTTCTTGTCCACCTTCTGCTCGATCGGGAGGCCGTGGCAGTCCCAGCCGGGCACGTACGGCGCGTCGAACCCGGTGAGCGAGCGGCTGCGGACCACGAGGTCCTTCAGGATCTTGTTGAGCGCGGTTCCGAGGTGGATCGGTCCGTTGGCGTAGGGCGGCCCGTCGTGCAGGAGAAACCGCGGCCGTCCCGCCGACGCCGCCCGGATCTTCTCCTCGAGATGCATTTCCTGCCAGGCCGCGAGCTGCAGCGGCTCCCGGCGCGGCAGGTCCGCCTTCATCGGGAAGCCGGTACGCGGGAGATTGAGAGTCGCCTTGTAATCGGGTGCGTCGGCCATTGGGTTGAAACCGCGGAGTCTATCCTCTAACCCTCAACCGAGGACGCCGCCCCGGCCCGGTTCCTCCTCGGTCACCAAGACGACGACGGCGGCCGCGGTGGTCGCCGTGTGGGTGATGGTCACCTCGGACGACACCACCCGAAGCCGCCGGGCCCGATCGGCGGCCCGACCCCGCAGGACCAGACGCGGCGCGCCGCTCGGCTCGCGCTCGATCGTGATCTCGCGGAAGGAGAGGCCTCGCCAGCCCGTGCCGAGAGCTTTCATCGCGGCCTCCTTCGCGGCGAATCTTCCGGCGACGTGTTCGGCGAACGCGCGGGGATGGCGGCGGCGCCGGAGGATCTCCCCGGGCTCGAAGACGCGCGCGAGGAAGCGCTCGCCGCGCCGGGCGAGGACCCCGGCCACGCGCTCGACTTCCGCGAGATCGATGCCGACGCGAACGCGCATCAGCGGCGACCGTGCGTTGCCTTCACCGGCGCGCGATCCGGTCGCACACCGCGCGCGGGTCGGAGGCGTCCTGGAACAGCCGGACGGCGGCGATTCCGGCGATCCGGTCGCGGTAAGGGGCGAGCGCCTCGAGCGCCGCCTCGTCCACGCCGCCGATGGCATAGACCGCGCTCGCGTGCTCGCAGGCCTCCGGCAGGTCCGCGAGCGCCTGCGGACCGACCGGCGCGCCGTAGGCCCGCTTGGAGGGCGTGTCGAAGATCGGGCCGAGGAGGACCACGTCGGCGCCCTCGGCGATCGCCGCGCGCGCCTCCTCCGCGGAGTGCGTCGACACGCCGATGCGGAACCCACGGGGCGTCGCGGCGCGGACCCGCCGCGGCGGAAGGCCGTCCGCGGGCAGGTGCACGCCGTCCGCGCCCGCGGCGAGCGCGAGGTCGAGTCGCCGGTTGACGAAGAAGGGAACGGCCGGCCCCAGCCACTCCCGGCAACGGCGGGCCAGGTCGAGCGTTTCCCGATCGGGAGCGTCCCTCTCGCGAAGCTGCACGGTCAGGTCGGGCGCGCCCGCGAGCGCCGTCAGCACCCGGCTCAGCCGGTCCGTTCCCGCCGAAGAGCGGTCCGTGACGTAGAGGGCTTTCACGCGTTCTCGGCGGGCGCCTCGATCTCGCGCGACAGCGCGCGCAGGTCGGCGATACCGGCCGCGAGGTGGATGAGGCCGAGCCCCGAGACGAACCCCCGCAGGAATCCGGAGGGCGGCAGCGCCGACGCCCGGACGGGCGACCAGGGGCGCAGGACCAGGTACACCCCGACCGCGGTGCAATAGAAGATGAACAGCATGCTCGGGAGGAGAGACACGAGGCGCCGGGACATTGCCCGCATTTTAGAACGCGTGGGCGGCGGCCGCCGCGGGTCCGGCGGCCCTTTCGTCGGACGAAAAAAAGCCGCGCCGGAAGGCGCGGCCACGAGGAGAGGGGCTCGGCGACGGTCAGCGGTCAGGAACGGTTCCGACCGTGCGGAGCGGGAGCGGGACGAGGGGCCGGCGCCGGAGCGGAACGTGGAGGCGCCGCGCGCGGCGCCGGTGCCGATCGCATCTCGCTGCGCGGCGCCGGTGCCGAGCGCACTTCATTTCGGGGAGCGGGAGCGGAGCGGAAGTCGCTCCGGGGAGGCGGCGCCGAGCGGTATTCGCGGGGCGCCGCGTTGCGCGGCATCGCGGCGTCGGGATCGCGGAGATCGCGCCGATTCGGGACCGAGCCTTCGATCACGCGCCGCGCGGGGGGAAGCGACGAGCGCGAGCGCCATGCGTCGACCCGCTGGCGGAGATCATCCCTCGGCGCGGCGCTTCCGTCGCGGGGCGGGGCGCTTTCGTTGTTGAGCATCCGCGCGCGCCACTCGTCGCGCGCCTGAGAGCGGGACGGGACGCCGGAATCCGCCGGGGAAGACGGCCGGGAGACGTCGCGGCGGTAGCGGGGCGCGCTGCGCCAGTCCTCCGAAGAGCGGTCGCGCGCGTCGGGCCGGGCCTCGACGCCGCTCGCGTCGCCGCGGATGACCGTGCGAGGCGAGATCGAGTTGCGGGCGCCGCTGCCCATGCCGGACGCGGACGGCGCCGCGGCGCTCGGGCCCGCGGCTTGGCGGCCCGGGCCGCCGGGGTTCGCGCGCGAGACCGCCGGCGCGGGGCCGAGCGAGTCGAGAGAGCGCGACCGGTCCACGAGCGCGCCGCGCGGCGCGATGTCCACGGCGCCGGGGCCGGCGAGGCGTCCGTGCTCGGCGATGACGGCATGGTCGCGGAGCGCGTCGACCGAAGACGCCGGGAGCGTGCGATCCCTCGCGAGAATCGGCGCCAGGCGGCCGGAGTCTCCGACGCTGCTCGAGCGGTCGATCACGCGGGGCGCCTCGCGGACGAAGCTCTGGACGGCCTCCGCGCCGGCGCCGGGCCGCGCGGGCGCGACGATCGGACGCGACGAGATCGAGACGGAGTCGCCGAGGCGGCCGCCCATGCGCGAACCGGGGATGACGTCCATGCGGCCCGCGGCTCCGATTCCGCCGGAGCCCGTGAAGTTCCAGCCTCGGAAATCCACGTTGCGCGAATTGAAACGGCCGTTGACGGAGAGATAGACGCCGTTGCGGCCCGTCCAGCCCCAGTGCTTGTAGTACGTGTTGCACCAGGGCGAGTAGTAGGAGTACCAGCCCACGGGGCACCATCCGACGTATCCGCCCGTGTAGCCCCAGTACACCCAGCCCGGCGAGTACACGTACGCCGGCGCCCAGCACCAGCTCGACCAGGACGCGTCATAGAACCAGTTGCCGTAGTGGAAGGGATACCAACCCCAGGGGTCGTAGGGCCACCAGGTCAGGCCCGCCGGCGTGTAGTACCAGGTTCCGTTGGAGTACGGGCTCCAGTCCGAACCGACGTTCGGCCGCCACACGTCGGAGCCCGTCGTGTCGTTGTACTCCCAGTTGCCGTAGCCATCGAGCGCGGACGCGTCGTTCGCGTGGCCTTCGTCCATGGAGGTCGCCGAGGCGCTGCGGGTCGTCGTCTCCGCGTCGTTGCGGTCGGCCGCCCAAAGATCGAATCGGTCGCGCGAGAACACGCCCTGCTCGATCTCCGGCTCCTCCTCGCCGCGGACCATGAGGTACTCGCCGGCGCGGAGGTGATAGGTGCCGGAGCGCGTGCGGACCTCGACGTTCCCATCCCGGGAGATGACCGTCGTGCCGCGGTTCGGATCGTAGTTGACGCGGGCCAGGTCGCCGGGGTCGAGATAGACGGTCGCGTCGGCCGTGTCGATGCGCGGGATGCCGCGCTCGCTCGAGCCGAGCGCCGCGAGGATGACGGAGCCTTCCTCGAGGTTGATCAGCGAGAAGGCGTCGTCCTCGCCCTGCTGGTCCCGGATGGAGCGGAATTGCGCGCGCGTGCCGCCGCCGAAATACGCGCTCGTCCGGTCGGCCAGGCTCACCTCCGCTTTGCCGGAGTCCGCGAGGACGATCTCGTCGCCGACCGTGATCGGCATGTTGCGTCCGGCCGTGACGGTCCCGTTGTAGCGGGACTCGACGCGGACGTCGCCGGTCGCTTCGCGGATGTACGAGTAGGCGCCTCCCGAGCCGCCGGTCTGGCCGGCCGCCGCGCCCGAGAGGGCGAGGGCGATTCCGATCGCCAGAAGACTGCTGCGTTTGACGTCCATCGACTTCGAGCCTCCGGCCACATGAAAAAGCCATAAACGTGCCACCGACGGGTCTTGTGGGACACGCCGAAATATGCTCTAAATAAAAGACTTATGGAACAGTCGCGGAGCCTTCTCCGGAGGGTCCTGTCCCATCGCGGGGACAATTCCGGGACTGCGAGGACAGCGGCGGCCTCTCCGGTAGGACACGCTTGATCCGGGACATCGTCCGGTTCGGCGACCCGCGCCTGCTCGCGCCGAACGCCGAGGTCGATCCGTCGGGTGCCGATCTGCCGGCGCTGGTCGCCGATCTGTTCGAGACCTGCCGCGCCGCGCCGGGCATCGGCCTGGCCGCTCCGCAGATCGGCGTGAACCGGCGCGTCGCCGTCATCGATCTTTCCGTCGGCGCCGATCCCGGCGCGCGGATCGTCCTTTTGAATCCGGAGATCGTCGAGACCGCGGGGGAACAGAAGGAGGAGGAGGGCTGCCTTTCGATCCCCGACTTCGCCGAGAAGGTCCTGCGGCCGGGGCGCGTCAAGGCGCGGTTCTCGGACGCGGACGGCCGGGTTCGCGAGATGGAAGGCACGGGCCTCCTCGCGCGGGCGCTCTGCCACGAGATCGATCACCTGAACGGCGTCCTCTACGTCGATCGCCTGCGCGGCTTGAAGCGCGAGCTGACCTGGCGCAAGATCGAGAAGACTCAGGCGCGGGGGGTGTGGTGAGGTTCTTCAACACGCTCGGGCGGCGCGTGGACGAGCTCGCGCCGCTCGAGGCCGGGCACGTCCGCATGTACACGTGCGGGCCGACGGTCTACAACGTCGTCCACATCGGCAACCTCCGGACGTTCCTCTTCGAGGACGTGCTGCGACGGCATCTGCTCGCGAGCGGGCTGCGCGTCACGCAGATCATGAATCTGACGGACGTGGACGACAAGACGATCCGGGGCGCGGCGCAGGCGGGCCAGAAGCTCGACGACTTCACGGCGCCGTACATCGAGGCGTTCTCCCGGGACATCGCGGCCCTCGGCATCGAGAAGGCGGAACGGTACCCCCGCGCCACCGAGCACATTCCCGAAATGATCGCGTTGATCGAGAAGCTGAAGGAGCGCGGGCACACGTACGAGGCCGACGGCTCCGTCTATTTCCGGATCGCGTCATTCCCGGGATACGGGAAGCTCTCGCAGATCGATCTCGAGAGCACGCGCCGCGGGGAGCGTGTCGCCGACGACGAGTACGAGAAGGAGGACGTCAAGGATTTCGTCCTCTGGAAGGCCGCGAAGCCGGGCGAGCCGACGTGGCCGTCGCCGTGGGGGCCGGGCCGGCCGGGCTGGCACATCGAGTGCTCCGCGATGAGCATGAAGTACCTCGGCGAGCGCTTCGACATCCACACGGGCGCGGTGGACAACATCTTTCCGCACCACGAGAACGAGATCGCGCAGAGCGAAGGCGCGACGGGCCATCCTTTCGTGAACCTCTGGATGCATGCCGAGCACCTCGTCGTGGACGGCGAGAAGATGTCGAAGTCGAAGGGCAACTTCTTCACGCTGCCGGACGTGCTCGGGAAACGCGACGATCCGGCGGCGGTGCGCTATCTCTTCCTCTCGGTCCCGTACCGCAAGAAATTGAACTTCACGTGGGACGGCCTCGCGGGCGCCGCGTCGGCCGTGGGGCGGGTGCGCAGCGCTGCGGCGCGGCTGGACGAAATCGCCGCCTCGGGCAAGTCCGGCGGCGCATTCCCGGCGGCGGAGCGGGCCGCCCGGCTGCGCCAGGAGTTCACCGCGGCGCTCGACGACGATCTGAACACCGCCGAGGCGCAGGGCGCGCTCTTCACGTTCGTCCGCGAGGTCAACGCGGCGGTGGACGAGGGATCGCTCGACGCATCGGGCGCCTCGGAAGCGAAGGCCGCGATCGCCGCCGCCGACCGGGTCTTCGGGATCCTGCCGAAGACCGCCGAGGCGCTGCCCGAGGAGATCGAGTCGCGGATCGCGGCCCGCAACGACGCGCGCAAGCGCCGCGACTTCGCCGAGGCCGACCGCATCCGCAAGGAGCTCGCGGGACGAGGCATCCTCCTCGAGGACAGCCCGGCGGGCACGAGGTGGAAGCGGGCGTGACCGCGCGCCGGCTCGCGCCGGCCGTTCTCTTCGCCGCCGCGGCGTCGCTGCGGGGTCAGACGACGCCCGAGCCGCGCGCGGCGGATCTCGTCCCCAGGCCGCCGGGTCCGGTTCGCAACGCGGTCGCCGACGAGCTCTGCCGGAAGGCCCCGGCGCTCGGAATCGACATCGAGCCGGACGACCCGGATTTCGACCGGGCCGCGCCCGAGGACGCCACGGCGGTCCGGGCGTCCGGAGCCGGCGGCTGGCTCAACTCGCAGCTCTCCGTTGCCGACGACTCGATCGGACCGGAGCCAAAGACTCTTCGCGATTTTCTCGAGGGCCGGCAGAGCGCGCTCTGGCCGGTTGTCTGCGCGCTCGAGAAGGGAGTGCCGGAATGGTCGACGCCGATGGGTTCCCGGGAAGGGCTCGCGCCGCGGGCGCTGACGCTCATCCGGCTCGATCGAGTCCTTCTCGCCGCGGCGCTTTCGGCGGAGCGCGCGGGCCGTCCGGCGGAGAGCGCCCGCCTCTTGGAGGCGTCCTGGTCTCTCTTCGAGTCGTTCGCCCGCGGCCCGACGCTAATCGAGAACCTGCTCGCCCTTGCGGTCATGAAGATGCAATCGGGCGCGCTCCGAAAGTTGCGCGAGGCGCCGGTGCCGTGGCTCGACCGCCTGTCGCGTGACGATCCGTGGAGCCGGGCCCTCGAGACCTACGAAGGGGAACCGAAGAACTACGAGCCGAACACTCGCGCCCGAAAGGCCGCCGCCGAGCCGCTCCGCCGCGTGGCCCCCTGCGCTCTCGCGGAGATCTCGAATGACGAGATCGCGCGGCCGATGGTCGAGGAGTACCGCCGATCCGAATCCGGCCCCGAGTCCGCAGCGTTTGCGCGGATCATGACCGACATGCAGGTGCCGCAGCTCCGCAACGTCCTCGAGCGCGCGGGGAGGACCGCCATCGAATCCGAGCTTACGGCGAAGATCCTCGAGCTCCGGCTCGCGCGGGCGGCGTCGCGCGACGGGAAGTGGCCGGCGACGCTCGAGGACGACGCGTCCCGCGTCTGTCCCGGCGCCGTCTACTCCTATCGGAGGAACGGATCCGAGATCATGATCGCGTTCGAGGGTTCGGCGCCGGCGCCGCCCACGCCCGAGGGCGCCCTCGCGCTGCCGCTTTCCTTTTCGACCCGCGCCGATCGCCGGGCGCCTGCGCCGACGGCCTCGCCGACTCCCGCTCTCACCGCGACCCCTCCTCCCTCGAATTGACTTCGGCCGACCGCTTGCAGGATGATTTCCGGGCCCATGAAGATTCGATCGGCGCGGTCGTGGTGGTGGCGGGAGGCGACCCGGTAGGGCGGCGTCCGCCCTGCCGAATTCGTTCGGGCGGGGCGATTCGAGAGACGGCAGAATGGAACCCCCGGCCCGGACGGGCTCGGGGGTTTTCGTTTTGAGCGAAAGAATCGTTCCGTTTCCGTCCTACGTCGCGTCGCTCGCGCCGCGCGACCTGGACGACGCGCGGCGGCTCGTGGCGCAAGTGCCGCCCAAGGCGATCGCCATCGAGATGCGCCTCGACCGCGCCGCGGCGCCGATTCCGGTGGCGCGCCTTCTCGAGCTCGACCCGCGACCGGTCATCGCGACCTGGCGGACGCACGCCGAAGGCGGCGATTTCTCCGGCAACGTTGAGGACTACCGGCGTCTCGTCCGCGAGGCGTACGCCGCCGGCGCCACGGTCGACGTCGAGCATTCGAGCGGCCTGCTCGCCGATACCGCCGAGCTTCCGGACCGCCGCCGCGTCATCGTCTCCCACCACGCGCCGTTCGGCCTCCCGGCCGACTGGGCGGAACGGCTTTCCGCGATGCGCGCCGCCGGAGCGCGCGCGGTCAAGCTCGTTTGCGGCGCGGCGGACCTTCCAGCGAGCCTCGCCGTGGCGGCCCTCCAGGCGCGCGAGCCGCGGGAGTCGGCGGCAATCTTCCCCATGGGACCGGCGAGCCCGCCCGGCCGCGTGCTTTCGGCGTTCTCGGGCGCCGCGCTCGTGTACGGTCCCGTCGAGGCGGCCACGGCCCCGGGGCAGATTCCGCTCGAAGACCTCTTCGACGTCTATGGCGTCGACGCGCCGCGCCCGATCGAGGGGCTCTTCGGCATCGTCGGGGCCGACGTCTCGGGCTCGCTGTCGCCGCGCGTCCACAACGCGCTCTTTCGCGCGCGCCGACTGCCGCGCCTCTATTTGCCGCTGCCGCTCTCCGATTGGGACCGCTCGCGGCCGCAGGATCTGGTCTTCGACGGCACGCCCTTCCACGGCTTCTCGATCACGCAGCCCTGGAAGCTCGCCGCCGCTGCTTCCGCGCGCGGCTCCGAGGACGTCGCGCAGACGAAGGCGGCGAACACGCTCGTGCGCGCGGGCGGGACGTGGCGCGCGGAGAACACGGACGTGGACGGCATCTTCGATCCGCTGGCCGACCACGACACGGGGGAGGGGCGTACGGCGGTGATCCTCGGGACGGGAGGAACGGCGCGCGCCGCGATCTTGGCGGCGCGGCGGCTCGGCTACGAGGTCCTCGTCACGGCACGAAACGACGACGCCGCCGATTCCCTGGCCGACGAGATGCGCGTCGATTCCCTGGCTCTGGCGGACGTCCCCGCGAGCGAGGCGGACCTGTATCTCAACGCGACGCCCGTCGGTTCGCGGCCCGGAGACCCTCCGGCTTTCCCGCGCGCCGTCCTCGAGAACCGCCCGCTCGTCTTCGACTGCGTGTACCGGCGCGACGGATCGGAGACGCCGACCGTCGCGGCGGCGCGCGCGGCGCGCTGTCCCGTCGTCGCGGGGATCCGGATGTTCGCCGCGCAGGCGGTGCGCCAGGCGCGCCTCTTCGGGTCGGAGGACGCGTCGCTCGAGGAGATCGCGGGGTTTCTGCCGGGGGGGACGGCGTGAGCGGGCGCGACGCCGAGCGCCGGGAATTCGCCGCGAAGGCGCGCGCCGGCGCGGTCGTGCCGGTCGCCCGCGTCTTCGCGGCCGACACGGTGACGCCGGTGGCGCTCCTCGACCGCATGCGGCGCGAGGGACGGGAGTGCTTCCTCCTCGAAAGCGTGGAGGCCGGCGAAACCGGCCGCTACACGTTCCTCGGATGCGATCCGGTCGCGCGGCTCGAGATCGGGAGCGCGAGCGCGGTTTCCCCGGGCGAGGCACCGCTCGCGGCGCTCGAGCGCTTCGTCGTGAGACCGGGCTTCGTGCCCGACCCGGATCTGCCGCCGCTCTCGGGCGGCGCGGTGGGATGGCTCGGGTACGACGCCGTGCGGCTCTTCGAGGCGATTCCGGACCGGCATCCGCACGACGGAAAGATCCCCGACGGACTCTTCCTCCACTTCGACGCGGTCGCGGCGTTCGATCACCTGCGGCGGCGGCTGCTCCTTCTCACGGAGCTCGCGCCTCGCGGCTCGGGCGACGAGGAGGCCGAGGCGGACCGGGCCGCGGCGCGGCTCGACCGCCTCGAGGCCCTTCTCGCGGAGGCCCAGCTTCCGTCCGCTCGGGTGGCGCGGCGCATGCCCGTGGACGCCACCGGCGTTTCGCCCGACGGATGGCAGGCGCTCCTGCGGCGAGGCGAGTTCCTCGAGAGCGTCGCGCGGGCGCGGGAGGCGATCTTCGCGGGCGACCTCTATCAGGTCGTGCTGTCGCAGCGTTGGACGGCTCCGCTCGGCGCCGACCCCTTCGACGCCTATCGCGCGCTGCGCGTCTTGAATCCTTCGCCTTACCTCTTCTATCTCCAGACGCGCGAGGCCGTCGTTTTCGGCGCCTCGCCGGAGATGCTCGTCCGCTGCCGCGGCGGTCGCGTCGAGACGCGGCCGATCGCCGGAACGGCGCCCCGGGGCGCGACGCGGCAGGAGGACGCGCGGCTGGCGGAGGCGCTCGCGGCCGACTCCAAGGAGCGCGCGGAGCACGTCATGCTGGTCGACCTTTCCCGCAACGACCTCGGGCGCGTCTGCGAGATCGGCAGCGTCGAGGTCGGCCGCTACGCCGCGATCGAGAAGTTCTCGCACGTGCAGCATCTCGTCTCGGACGTCTCGGGACGCCTCGCGGCGCCGCGGTCGGCGCTCGACGCGCTCGCGGCCTGCTTTCCGGCCGGCACGCTGACCGGCGCGCCGAAGATCCGCGCGATGGAGCGGATCGATGAATGGGAAGGCGCGCGGCGCGGAATCTATGGCGGCGCGGTCGGCTATCTCGACCACGGGGGCAACCTGGACATGGCGATCGCCATCCGCACCGCGGTCGTCGCGGACGGCGTGTGCCGCGTGCAGGCCGGCGCGGGCATCGTGGCCGACTCGATCCCAGAGCGCGAATATCGCGAGGCCGAGAGCAAGGCGGCGGCGCTCTTCCGCGCGATCGAGATCGCGCGCGCGTGGTCGCGGGACGAAGGCAAGGGATGATCTTCGTCGTCGACAACTACGACTCGTTCACCTGGAACCTCGTCCAGGCCCTGGGGAAGCTGGATCCGGACATCCAAGTCGCGCGCAACGACCGCTTCGAGCCGGAGGCCGCCGCCGCGCGGAAACCGGCGGCGATCGTCGTGTCGCCGGGCCCGGGACGTCCCGAGGACGCGGGCCGCTCGATGGCGATGATCGCCGCCGCGGAGCGCCAGCGGATTCCGCTCCTCGGCGTCTGTCTCGGGCATCAGGCGCTCGGCGCTCTGCACGGCGCGCGCGTCGAGCGCGCGACGCCGCGGCACGGCAAGAGCTCGGAGGTCGCGCACGACGGCGGCGGGATCTTCGCCGGTCTGCCGAGCCCGTTTCCGGCCGCGCGGTACCATTCGCTCGTCGTGCGGGAGGAGGGACTGCCCGGAGAGCTGCGGGTCACCGCGCGGAGCGAGGACGGCCTGGTCATGGGCCTCGCGCATCGCGACCTCCCGATCTTCGGCGTGCAGTTCCATCCCGAATCGGTGCTCACTCCCGACGGCGAGAAGCTCCTCGCGAACTTCCTGGCGATCGCTCGCCGAGGCTCCGCGTGACCCCGCGGGTCGCCGAGGCCCTCAAGACCATCGCGGCGCGCCATCCGCTTCCCCGCGCGCTCGCCGAGGAGGTCTTCCTCGATCTCATGGACGGCAAGGCGACGGAGGCGCAGAAGGGAGCGATCCTTCTCGGGATCGCGACGCGCGGCGAGACGGCCGAGGAGATCGCCGGCGCGGTCGCGGCCCTGCGCGCGCGGATGCGCCGCGTCGAGACCCGCCGGCAGCCGCTGCTCGACACCTGCGGTCCGGGCGGGCTGGGCCGCGATCTCTTCAATCTCTCGACGGCCGCGGCGATCGTGGCGGCGGGCGCCGGGGCGTCGGTGGCCAAACACGGGAACCGTTCGATCACCTCCCGCGTGGGCTCCGCGGACGTTCTGGCGGCGTGCGGCGTGGCCGTCGAGCTCGATCCGGAGGGAGCCGGGCGGGTTCTCGACGACGTGGGGCTCGTGTTCCTCTTCGCTCCCTCGTTCCATCCTGCGATGAAGGAGCTCGGGACGGTGCGCCGCGAGCTCGGCGTGCGAACGATCTTCAACGCGCTCGGGCCGCTCGCCAACCCGGCGGGCGCGTCGCGCCAGATGATCGGAGTCGGGCGGCCGGAGCTCGCGCGACTTCTCGCCGACGCGCTGGCCTCTCTCGGCGCCGAACGGGCGGTCATCTTCCATTCGGAGAACGGGCTCGACGAGCTCGTGCCGGGCGTCGCGGCGTCCGGCGTCGAGGTTCACGAAGGCTGGACCCGTCCGTGGCGCTACGATCCGGCGGTCCTGCGACAGCGGCCGGTGGAGCTCGCCGAGCTCGCGGGCGCCGACGCCGAGAGCAACGCCGCGATGCTCCGGCGGATCCTCGAGGGAGAGTCCGGGCCGCGGCGCGAGGCGGTGCTCCTGAACGCGGCGCTCGCGCTCGTCGTCGAGGGGCGCGCGCCGGATCTGCCGGACGGTTACGAGCGGGGGAGCCGCGCGATCGACTCCGGCGCGGCCCTCGTCGTCTTCGAAGCGTTGCGCGACGCCTCCCGCAGCGCGCGGGACGGAGCGGCGGCCGCGCGGGGCGCATGAGCGGCGACGTCCTCGCGCGCATCCTCTCGGCGAAACGCGCGCGTGTCTCGCGCGGCGAATACGCGTCCGCACCGAGCAAGCCGGACCGTCCGTCGGACGGCGCGAGCTTCGTCCGGGCCCTTCGTGCTCCCGGCGCGCGCATCGTGGGGGAGATCAAGCGGCGGTCGCCCTCGGCCGGCGAGATCCTGCCCGAGACCGAAGGCCGCCTCGAGACCATCGCCCTCATGTATCGGCGCGGGCACGCGGCGGCGCTCTCCGTCGTCACGGAGCAGGACTTCTTCGGCGGAAGACCCGAGTGGCTTCCGCGCGCCAAGCGGATCGCGGGTCTCCCGGCGCTGATGAAGGATTTCGTGGTGGACGAGGCCCAGCTCGATTTCGCCGCCGCGCTCGGTGCGGATGCGATCCTCCTCATCGCGCGGGCCCTCTCGGACGAAGAGCTTTCGCGGCTCGCCGCCGGTGCCCGCGCGCGCGGGCTCGCCGTGGTCGCCGAAGCGCACGACGCGGACGAGATCCGCCGCGCGGCCGGGGCGGCGCCGGACGTACTCGGCGTCAACGCGCGCGACCTCGCGACGTTCGCCGTCGATCTCGCGCGCCTCGAGGCGCTGGCGGCGTCGATCCCGCCGGGGCCCGTGCGGCTCGCGGAGAGCGGGATCCGCACGCGCGAGGACGTGTCGCGGCTTTCGGCGGCGGGTTACGGCGCGTTCCTCGTCGGAGAGACGTTGCTCCGGGCGGAGGATCCGGTCGAGATGCTCAAGGAGCTCGCCTCGTGACGGCCGTCAAGATCTGCGGCCTGACCCGCGAAGAGGACGCCGCGCTCGCGGGGGAGCTCGGCGCGGCGTGGGTCGGCTTCAACTTTTCCGCCGAGTCGCCGCGGCGCGTCGGTCCCGAGACGGCGCGCCGGCTCGCCTCGGCGGCCGGCGACGCGGCGTTGCGCGTCGGCGTTTTCGTGTCGGAGGGACCGGCTCTGATCCGCGAGGCGGTGGACGCCGCGTGTCTCGACCTCGTGCAGATTCACCGCCGCCTGACGCCCGAGGATCCCGGGGCCTACGGCGTTCCCGTCGTGGCCGTGGCGCACATGGGCCTTTCGGCGCCGAAGCCCCCGCCGCCCGAGCTCCTCGCGCGGTGCAAGGCGGTCCTCTTCGATGCGCGCGTCCCCGGACGCTCCGGCGGATCGGGCAAGCGCTTCGACTGGAGCCTCGTCGCCGGCCGCGACTTCGGCGCGCCGGTGATCCTCGCCGGAGGCCTCACGGCGGGAAACGTGGCCGAGGCGATTCGCCGCGTCCGGCCCTGGGGCGTGGACGTCGCGTCGGGCGTCGAGAGCTCGCCGGGCGTCAAGGATCGCGACAAGATGCGCCGTTTCTTCGAGGCGGTGCGGAGCGCGGATGGCGCGGCCTAGCCGAGGCCGTCGCTCGCGGCCCGGTTACTTCGGCGAGTATGGCGGCCGCTTCGCGCCGGAGACGCTCATGGCGCCGCTCGAGGAGCTCGAGAAGGCGTTCGAGCGTTTCCGGCGAGACGGCGGATTCCGCGCGGAGCTCGACGCGCTGCTCTCCTCTTACGGCGGGCGGCCCACGCCGATCACCCTCGCGGACCGTCTGACCTCGGCGAACGGCCGCCGCGGCGCGCGCATCGCGTTGAAGCGCGAGGATCTCCTCCACACGGGCGCGCACAAGCTCAACAACGCGCTCGGGCAGGTGCTCCTGGCGCGGCGGATGGGCAAGCGCCGCGTCATCGCGGAGACGGGCGCCGGACAGCACGGCGTCGCGACGGCCTCCGCCGCGGCGAAGGTTGGAGTCCCGTGCCGCGTCTACATGGGGTCGGTCGACATGGCGCGCCAGGCCCCGAACGTCCTTCGGATGCGCCTGCTCGGCGCCGAAGTCGTGCCGGTCGATTCGGGCTCGAAGACCCTGAAGGACGCGATCAACGAAGCTATGCGCGACTGGAGCGAGAGCGTCGCGACGACGCACTACGTCCTGGGATCCGCCCTCGGCCCGCATCCGTACCCGACGATGGTCCGGGAGTTCCAGTCGGTCATCGGCCGCGAGGCGCGGAAGCAATTCCGGAAGATCGCCCGCCGCGATCCCGACGCCGCCGTGGCCTGCGTGGGCGGCGGCTCGAACGCGATCGGGCTCTTCTCGGCCTTCCTCGGTCCGGGTTGCCGGACGAGGCTCTACGGCGTCGAGGCGGGCGGCCGCGGAAAGGGCCCGGGCGAGCACGCGGCGCGCTTCTCGGGCGGCACGCTCGGCGTCCTTCACGGAACGCGGACGATGCTCCTGCAGGACGACGCGGGGCAGATCCTCGCGACGCACTCGGTCTCGGCCGGCCTCGACTATCCGGCCGTGGGTCCCGAGCACGCCGACCTCGCCGCGCGCGGCCGCGTGAGCTACGTCACGGTCTCCGACGCCGACGCGCTCGAGGCCTTCGAGACGCTCTCGCGCGTGGAAGGCATCGTTCCGGCGCTCGAGAGCGCGCACGCCGTCGCCTACGCGCTGCGCCTCGCGGAGAAGATGCCGCGGAGCCGTTGGGTGCTCGTGAACCTTTCGGGCCGCGGCGACAAGGACCTCGAGGAGTACGCGCGGCTCACCGAGCCTCCCGCGTGAGCCGCCTCGCCGACGCTTTTGCGGCCGCGCGGCGCGACGGCCGGGCGGCGTTCCTCGCGTATCTCACGGCGGGTGATCCGGACGCGGACGCGACCGTCGCGATGGCGCGCGCGCTCGCTCGGGCCGGCGCCGACGTGCTGGAGCTCGGCGTTCCGTTCACCGACCCGATCGCCGACGGGCCGGTGCTGCAGCGCGCCGCCGCCCGCGCGCTCGCGGCGGGAACGACGCTCCCGCGCGTTTTCGATATCGCTCTCCGGATCCGGCGGGAGACGCGCCTGGCGCTCGTCCTCTTCACGTATCTGAATCCGCTCCATCGCCGCGGCATTGCGAAGGCGGCGCGGGAAGCGCGCGAAGCGGGTTTCGACGGCGTCCTCGTGACGGACCTCCCGCCGGAGGAGGCGCCGGAGATCGCGGCGCCGCTGCGCGCCGGCGGCCTCGACACCGTCTTTCTCGTTTCGCCGACGTCGCCTCCGGCCCGGATGCGAGCGGCCGCGCGCCTCTCCTCGGGATTCCTCTACGTCGTCTCTCGGGCCGGAACGACCGGCGCTCGGGGGAGCCTCCCTCGCGATCTTCCCGAGACCGTGCGGCGCGCGCGGCGGGCGGCCGGCGAGCTCCCGATCGCGATCGGATTCGGCATCTCGACGCCCGAGTCGGCGCGGCGGGCTGCGCGCCTCGCCGACGGCGTCGTGGTCGGTTCGGCGCTCGTGGCGGCGGCCGAGCGGGCCGGGGAAGACCGGGCCGCGGCGGTGGGGAGGCTGGCCCGCGAGCTCGGCGCCGCCTGCCGGCGCGCGGAGCCCTAAACTCGTCGCATGCCCCCCGAAGGGCACTTCCTGAAGCTCCTGCGGCGGGCCGACGTGCCGCCGGAGACGTTCGAGGCGCTGCTCGCGGACCGCGGCGCCCGCCGTTATCACGCCGTGCGGCTGGCGCTCGCGGCGCATCCCCGCACGCCCCGGGTGGCCGCGCTCTCGCTCGTCGGAACCCTCTTCTGGCGCGACCTCGCGGCCCTTTCCGCGAACGCCCGGGTGCATCCCGAGGTCCGCCGCGCGGCCGACCTCGACCTCCTGCGCCGACTGCCCGAAATGGCTCTCGCCGAGCGAATCGACCTCGCCCGAAGCGTCGGCCGTGGCACGTTGGTGGTGCTGCGGTTCGACCCGGACCCGAGGGTCGTCGCCGCGCTGCTCGACAACCGCTTTGCGACGGAGCCGGACGTGGTTCAGGCCGCCGCGCGGCCCGGCGAGCGCGCTCCGGTTCTCGAGGTCATCGCCGCGCACCCGCGCTGGAGCCTGCGCCCGGCCGTCCGAAGCGCCCTTCTTCGCAATGCGGCGCTGCCGATTTCCGGCGCCCTGGCCCTTCTGACGCGCGCCTCGCGGCAGGATCTCGAGGGCCTGTGCCGGAATCCCGGAGTCCCGGCGATCCTGAAAGCCTGCGCCGAAAGAGTTCTTGCGGATCGCGCCCGGCAGGTCTAGCATGATTTTCCCCCCCCGATGGGTTCTAAAGGCACGACGGAACCGCCTGCCATGAGCTTCGGAGAGGAGCTCAGGCGAGAACGCGTCGTTCGGGAGATCTCGCTCGAAGAGATCTCATCGGCGACGAAGATCTCGCTGCGCCTTCTCCAGGCGCTCGAGGACGGCGACGTCCGGCGGCTTCCGCCCCCGACCTTCACGCGCGGATTCATCCGCGCGTACGCCGGACACCTCGGGATCGATCCCGAGGAGAAGGTCAACGCCTACCTCGCGGACCTCGCGGGGACGCCTCCCGACGGGCCCGGTCCGAAGAAGCCGCGGCCGCGCTCGCGTTTCTGGCGGAGCCGCCGCGCGACGGCGGGCACGATCGTCGGGGGCGTGACCGGACTGCTCCTCCTGCTCGGCCTGATCGCGAATCCGGAGCGGCGGCCGATCGCGTTCCGCGCCCATACCGCGCCGCGTCTCGCCCCGTCGGCTCTGAAGAACGTGACCTTCTCGAGCGAGCCGACGCCCGCGATCCGACTCGAGCCGGTCGCGGCTCCCGCGGTTGCCGCCGACGCCGCGCCTCCGGCTTCTCCCGGCCGCGTCTCGCTGCTCCTCGAATTCGACGGCGACTCCTGGACCGAGCTCGAGGCCGACGGACACATGATCTTCTCCGGCCTGATCCACCAGGGCGAGTCCAAGCGGTTCGAGGCGCGCGAGGGATTCCGGCTGACGCTCGGCAACGCGGGCGCCGTTCGCGTGACCGTGGACGGGCGCGCCCTCGACCGCCTCGGCGGCGAGGGGAAAGTCGTGCGCAACCTGCTGTTGCCCGGCTCGCCGGCTCGGGGCTAGCGCGGCCGGCGAAATCGCTTTTGGCCGAACCGCTCCCGGCAGAAACTCTCGACCTCCTCTCCCTGCTCCGCGCGGGAGAAGCGCCTCCCGAGATCCGGCGCTTCGCGGCGCGCGGACTGCTCCCGCTCGACCACGACGGGCAGATGCGGGCGCTGCTCGCGGTCCTCGACGACCCCGACGCAGACATCGGGGACACCGCCCGCGCGACGTTCGCCGAGAGACCCCCGGACGAGCTCTCCCGCTTCCTGGAGACCGCGGATCCGACCGGCGTCGAGATCGACACGCTCACGCGCCATTGCTCCGACGGCGCGGTGCTCGAGCGCGCGGTCCGCCACCGCAACGTGGACGATCAGACGCTCCTGCGCATGGCCCGCACGGTGACGGGCTCCCCGCAGGATGCGCTCGTCGTCAACCAGGTGCGTCTCCTGCGCCTGCCGGCCCTCATCGATGCCCTCTTCGAGAACCCGGAGCTGACCTCCGAGAGCCGCCGGCGGCTCAACGAGACCCGCGAGGAGTTCTTCGACAAGGAAGAGCGCCGCCGCCTTGCCGAGGAGCGCCGGATCCAGGAGGCGCTCGAGGCCGAAGACGCGGCGCGCGCGGCGGCGGAGGCCGGCGAGGCGGAGGCCGAAGGCGAGGAAGCCGCGGAGGGCGAGGCGGCGGTCTCCGAGGAAGACGCGGTTGCGGCGGGCGCGCTCCACCGCCGAATCGGCGTCATGAACGTCCAGGAGAAGGTCAACCTGGCCTACTCCGGAGGCAAGGAGGAGAGGCGCATCCTCATCGGCGACTCGAACACGCTCGTGGGACAAGCGGTGCTCAAGTCGCGCGGGCTGACGATCAACGAGATCGAGTCGTTCTGCAGCATGCGGCACCTGGACTCCGAGATCTTTCGCCGGATCGCCGCCAATCGCGAGTGGATGCGCAAGCAGCCGGTGATCGTCGCGCTCGTCAAGAACCCCGCCGTGCCGATCGCGATCTCGCTGCCGCTCGTCAAGCGCCTCGCGCCGCGCGACATGAAGGCCGTCATGCGCGATCCCAACCTGCCGGAGGGCGTGCGCCTGACGGCGAAGAAACTCCTCGAGGAGAAGCGGCGCTGACCCGCCGGAAAGGCAGGCCCGCGGCCCCGTTTCCGGCGGTCCGCGCGGCCCTTGCCCGCGCCCTCCATTTTCCCGTATCTTTACCCCTCAGACGCGGCGCTCGCGGGCGCATGCCGTAAAATTTTCGCAAGCTCATGTCCCGAGACGTCGATTACTACGCCCTGCTGGGCGTCACGCGAGAAGCGAACGAGCACGAGATTCGAGAGCGCTTCCGGTCACTGGCGCGGGAGGCTCACCCCGACCGGGCGCCGCGCGACGGCAAGGCCGAGGCCGAGGCGCGTTTCCAGGACCTGACCGAGGCCGTCAACATCCTCACGAATCCCGAGCGACGCAAGTCGTACGACTTCGAGCGCGCGTTCAAGGCGAGCGGCGCCGCTTCGTCCGAGGCGGACGACGTCACGCAGAGCCTCCTCGCCCAGGGGATGCAGGCCTACAAGGAACGCCAGTTCGCCGACGCCGCCGGCCACTTCCAGCTCGCCGTCCACCGCAATCCGAACGACGGGAAGGCCCAGCACTATCTCGGCCTCGCGTCCGCACGCTCGGGGGACGTGCGAACGGCCGTGAAGGCCCTGGAGACGGCGATGATGCTCGACCCGCACAACGTCGGCCTCCTGAAGGACGCGGGCGCGGTGTTCCGCCAGGCGGGCCTGCTCGTCAAGGCGGAGAAGGCGTACCAGGAGGCGCTGCGCTGGGATCCCTCGGCGGGCGAGGTCCGGCGGGCACTCGACGAAGTTCGCGCGAAGCGGGCCGTCAAGTCCTGAGCATGCCCTCGATCGAAGCGTTCGGGCTGACCGACGTCGGACGAAAGCGCAAGCACAACGAGGACGCCTTCGCGCTCGAGCTGTCCGACGGCCTCTTCATCGTCGCCGACGGCATGGGCGGCCACGCGGCCGGCGAGGTCGCGGCCCGCATCACGGTGGAGACGATCGGCGAGTTCATCGCCGCCACGCGCCAGAAGGAAGAGGCGACCTGGCCCTTCAAGTACGACCACTCCCTCGACTTCAACAGCAACCGCCTGGCGATCGCGATCGAAAAGGCCAACGAGCGCGTGATGGCCGCGGTCGCCGCGCAGCCGTGGTTGAAGGGGATGGGAACGACCGTCGTCGCGGGTCTCCTGAACGAGAAGATCCTCTCGCTCGCGCACGTCGGCGACAGCCGCGCGTACATGTACCGCGATGGCCGCCTGCAGCGTCTGACCGACGACCATTCCTGGGTCCACGAGCAGGTCGCTGCCGGAATCCTGACGGAGGACGAGGCGAAGACGCATCCGCTCAAGAACGTCGTGACGCGAGCCCTCGGCGGAGGCTCGACCGTCGCGGCCGATCTGCAGGAGCTCCCGTTCTCCGCGAAGGACCGTTTCCTCTTCTGTTCCGACGGCCTGACGACGATGCTGTCGGACGAGGAGATCGAAGAGGTCGTCGCCCAGCACGAGGACCCGCAGGAGCTCTGTCGCGCGCTCGTCGATCTCGCCAACGAGAAGGGCGGCGTCGACAACATCACGGTCGTCGTCGCCCGCGTCTTGAACGACTCGACGGCGGCCGCCGCCGTCTAGCCGAAGAGTCCTCAACGGCGCCGCCCCATCCTCCGTATCCGGTTTGACGCACGGAGGGGATACGTCTATTCTGAAAACCTGATGCGAAAACAGCATAAACCCGCGGTCTCCGCGTGGGCCGCGGCCTGCGCCCTGCTGGCCGTCGGGTGGACAACGTCAGCGTCCCTCTCGGCGCAGCCTGCCGAGGCGCGTCCGCGCGTGCCGTGGGCTCAGAGCCCCTATCGGAGCTTCGGGCCCGCGCGCGCGATCGCGTCCGGCGCCGTCCTTCGGGATGAAGCCGACGATCCGGCGCTGCGTCGGGCCCTCTCCGAGCGGATCGCCCGACTCGCCGACGAGCTCTTCGCTCGCGACGGATGGACGAGCCCCTTCGCGCCGGACGATCCCGTCCGGTTTCTGGTCACGCGCAGCGAGGCCGGCGGCGTCCGCCGGTTGTCGTCGCGGTCGGTCGAGGCGGGGAAGATCGCCGGCCCGGCGATCGAGATCGACGGGTCGGACCTCGACAACGACGGCATCGTGCGCGAGGCGGCGCGCCTCTTCGCGCTCGCGGTGATCTCGGGCTACGGCGTCCCGGATCGGAGCTTCGTCACCGAAGCCGCGGCGACGTACCTGGCCGACGCCGGCGATTCGGCCGATCTCGCGGCGGCCGCGGCCGCGCCGAGTCTCGTGCTCGGCGAGCACGCCGATTCGCTCGGCCGCCTTCTGATCGACGAGTTCGCGCGTTCGGCCGGAGGCCGGACGTCGGTGCGACTCCTCTTCGAGCGCGCGCGCGATCTCGGCGAGGAGCCGATCGTCAGCCTCGCACGCACATACACGGAGCGCACCGGCCTGACCGAAGAGACGCTCCTCGCGCGCCTCGGCGCCCGCCTCTATGCCGCGCCGTCGGCCGAGACGGATCCCGTGCCGTCGGCCATCGGGCTCTGGGATCTCGCGGCCGGCTCGCTCGACGCGGGGGTGCCCGGGGCGTGGACACTGCGCCACCGGAGCTTCGCGCCGCCCGACGGCGCCGCGGCGCTGCGGTACCGGTGGCCGGCAGGCGCGGGGCTCGGGGCGGCGATCGTGCGCTACCGGGACGCGGACCTGCCGCCGGACGTCGTCTTCCTCGAGCCCGATCGCGTCGAGTCGATCGCTCTCTCCGGCGTCGCACGCGTGGACTGGATCGTGGCCGGCGGCTCGGCGCCCGCGGGACCGGTCTTGCCCGCCTTCTTCGAGCCGCTCGCGGGCTATCCCTTCGCCGGCCTGCAGCCGCACGCGGCGGCCTCGGCGGAGGGAGCGCGCCTCTGGTGGACGACCGCCTCGCACGAGGGGCTCGCGGGCTGGGCGGTGTTTCGCGCGGAAGTTCTCGCGGACGGCCGCGTCGTCCGGACCGGTCCGGAGATCGTCCCGGCGGCGGAGGACACGCCGGACGCGTTCCGGTACGCGTATGTGGACACCGGCTCCCGCCCGGGGACCTACTATCAGTACACCGTGTGGGCGGTCACGGCCGACGGGCTTCTCGCGCGGGCCTTCTCGGCCACGCTGCGGACGCCGGAGTAAGCTTTCCCCGACGGCGGGGCGCGGCGTCGCCCGTCCCGCGGGAGATTCCCCGATGAGAGCAACCAAGAAGATCCGGCGCGAGCCGGACGTCGGCCGGATCATCGACCGGACGATCGTGCGCCTCTGGGACACGATCGAGGAGCTCGAGGCGCTGAACCCGGCCGAGCTCCACTTCTACCGCGTGGCGGTGTTCGGCAGCGCGCGCCTCGTTTCGAGCGATCGCGAGTACAGCGACGTGCGGCAGCTCGCTTCGAAGCTGACGGAGCTCAACTGCGACATCGTGACCGGCGGCGGTCCCGGCCTCATGGAGGCCGCCAACGAGGGCGCCGCGAGCTCACGCGGCGTGCGGAAGACCCGCTCCTACGGCCTCACGATCGCGATCCCGTACGAGAAGGCCAACCCGTATCTGGACAGCGTCACGGCGCACCGCACGTTCTTCTCGCGCCTCCACCATTTCGTCCGGATGTCGCAGGCCTTTGTCATCTTCCCCGGCGGAATCGGCACGGCGCTCGAGCTGCTGATGGTGTGGCAGCTGCTTCAGGTCGGTTTCATGACGGAGCGGCCGGTCGTGCTCGTCGGCGACATGTGGCGGGGTCTCGTCGACTGGATGCAGCGCGAGATGGTGCCGCGCAAGCTCGTCAACCCCGAGGACCTGGAGCTCGTGAGGCTGACCGACGACGTCGACGCGGTCGTCGACGTCATCCGCCGTCACAAGGAGAAGTTCGACGCGGCGCGCGAGATGCTCATCCTCGAGCGGCGCCGCGCCGCGCGCGCGAAGGAAGACCCCGCGCCCGCCCTCGAGCCCGGCGAGCCAGCTGCTTCCTGACGATCTCGCCGTGATCGAAGGCGAAGGGGAGCCGGCGCAGCTCCCGCTTCGTGAAGAAACGCGCGTCCGCCGCGTCGTCCCCGCCTTTCAGCCGGCCGCCGACCGGGTGGGCGGCGTACAGCACCGTCACGTTGTGCCCGCGCGGATCGCGGTCCGGCTTCGAGTAGACGCCGAGCAGCTCACCGACCCGGACGCGAAGACCCGTCTCCTCGAGGGTCTCGCGCGCGCAGCAATTTTCCGTCGTCTCCTTCCACTCGCAGAAGCCGCCGGGCAGGCCCCAGCGGCCTTCATAGGGCGGGCGTCCGCGCTGGACGAGCAGAAGCCGGCCCCGTCGGTCGACCACGAACGAGTCGACCGTCAGGCGCGGATACTTGAGGCTCTTGTACGGGTTCGGCAGGAGCGCGGCCTCAGTACTTGACCATGTACTTCTTGGCTTCGAGGCAGGTGCTGTAGGCCTTCTTGAAGTTCGACAGCTGCTCGGACGTCGCCTGCGCGCCGGACGCCGCCGCGTTCGCCTGCTGCTGGGCCGCGTCCTGGTCCTGACGGGCGCGCACGCGTCCGAAGATGAATCCCGAGGCCGCGCCGATCGCGGCGCCCGCGCCGGCGTTTCCGGCGATCGCTCCGATCAGGGCGCCGCCCGCCGCGCCTCCCGCCGCTCCCCGCGCGCCGTATCCGGCCCCCGCTTGCGAGGCGTAGGCCTGGTTCGCGTTGGCCTGCTGCTGCTGGGACTGCGCCTTCTGCTTGAGCTGAAACGGATCGAGGCCCGTGTTGCTGACGGCCCAGTAATAACACTCGGACTCGTCCTTCGACTGCTGGCTCGAATTCTGTCCCTGCGACGGGAAGACGTACATGTTGAGCGCCTGCGGGACGGTCTTGACTGTGGTCGTCGTCGTGGTCGTCGTGGTGGTCTTCGTCTGCGCCGTCGTGGCAGTCTGCGCCGCAAGGGCGACGGCCAGCGCGGCGAGCATCGTCTTCTTCATCGGGATCCTCCTGTGGTTTCCGGACGTCACTTCGAGACCGGAGTCGGCGTGCAGGCGCCGAACGCCGAGACGGCGAGGCCCGCGCGCGCCACGGCCGCCGACAGCATGCCGGTCTTTTCGTCGATGACGAAGCTGAACGCGCGCCCCATCTCGACGCCCTGCAGATAGATCTCGCCGTTCTCGCGAACGACCGAGAGGATCGGCGTCGAGCGGTTTTCCCCGCTCGCCGGCGTCGTCGAGAGCTTCTTCGCGGCGAGGTCGACCTGAATGAATTGCGGGATGTTCAGGTCCCAGGGCGTGTCCTTCGCACACTCGCCGCTGTCGCCGCAGACCGCGACCTGGACCGGCGTGCAGAGGAAGGATTGCTGTCCGGTGAGGTCGTCGGCGAACGCGGCGGCGGGAAGGGCGAGGACGGCCAGGATCGGGACGAGACGTTTCGATCGACGCTTCATGGATCGACCTCCGGCGCCTGGCAAGAAGAAACGGCGCGACCCCGACTCTATTCGATCGCAGACGGCGTGTCAGGAGCCGCTTATGATCCGCGGAAAGGAGAAATGATGAAGCGAGCGCGGCTTCCCGTCTACCTCGCCGTGTCGGCCCTCGCGGCCGCCCGAACCGCCGCCGGCGCGCCGGAGCGCGACGCGTACGGCACGACGGACGTGACCATGGTTCAGGTCGCCGCCACGCAGTGCGCGCCGATCAACGGTACCGTTGCCGCCACCGGCGTGGACGGTTTCGTCTATCCGAGCGCGGGCGCGGGAAACTTCGACTGCTGGCTCGACCTTCCGACGGGCGCCCGACTCGTCAAGTTCGCCGTCATCTCCTACGATGCGAGCGACACGTTCCAGTTGACGGCGACGCTGATCGTCTGCGACGCGCTGCAGGCGCCGGGCTTCTCGTGCAGTGGAACCACGTTTGCGCACAGCGCGGGGACGGCATCGGCGCCGCAAGTCGCCCGCATCTCGTCGGATCTGTCGGCTCAGAATCTCATCGTGGACAAGACGGCAAGGACTTATTTCGTCCGCGCGCTCCTGCCGTCCACCGCGGGAGACATCCAATTCCGAGTGGCCGAGGTCTACTACAAGCTTCAGGTATCGACGCCCTCGCCCGGCACGCAGACGTTCGGCGACGTGCCGGCGTCGCACCCTTACTACAAGGCCATCGAGGCGCTCGCGGCGTCCGGCATCACCGGCGGCTGCGGCAACGGGAACTTCTGTCCGAACCAGAACGTGACGCGCGGCGAGATGGCGGCGTTTTTCTCCCGCGCGCTCGGCCTGCATTTTCCGAACTGACAAGGGAGGAAGGCGATGCGAGGAATCTCGGTCACTCTCGTTCTTCTGCCGGCGATGCTCGCGGTTTCGCGCGCGGCCGAGGCGAAGGACGCGCGGCCCGCGGCGTTCGGCACCACGGCGATGACGATGGTTCAGGTTCCGGCGGCGCAGTGCGTGGCGCTGGCGGGGAGCGATCCGGTCCTGAACAACAACAATTTCCTGTATTCGAGCTCCGCGCCCGGCACGTTCGACTGTTACGCGAACCTGCCCGCCGGCTCGAAGCTCGTGCAGGTTGGCGTCGTGGCGTACGACGCGAGCGATTCGGGAGAGGTCAATCTGAACGTCCTTCGGTGCCAGTCGCTCGACGCGAACGAAGGCTGCTCCCAGTCCGGACTCGTCGCCACGCTCGGGACCTCGGCGTCGCCGTTTGCCGGCCGCCTCGTCGGGGATCTGTCCGGCCTGCTCGCCATCCCCGTAGACAAGACCAACGAGCTCGACGTCGTCCGCGTCTATCTGACCGCCGCCGGCAGCGACCTCCGGTTTCGAGAAGTGGACTTTTACTACCAGCTCCAGGTCTCGACGCCCGCGCCGGGTACGCAGACGTTTGGCGACGTGCTGCCCTCGAACCTCTACTACAAGGGCATCGAGGCGCTCGCGGCGTCCGGCATTACGGGCGGCTGCGGCAACGGGAACTTCTGCCCCGGTCAGTACGTGACCCGCGGCGAGATCGCGACGTTCTTCGCGCGAGCGCTCGGGCTGCACTTTCCGAACTGAGGCTCCCGGCGGGTCGGCCGATTCGCAACCCGGCGCGTCAGGGCTTCGAGCTCCATTCCTCGAGCTTCCTGGCCGCTGTGCCGAACGGTCCGAGCTGGTAGATGGCGGCGCCGGCCGGCGAGAAGGTGAACGGCTCGAAGGGTTCGGCCAGCATGCGGTCGAGGTATTCCTTTGGGGCCGCGCCCGTCGAGACGTGCGGGTTGAAGTGCTCGCCCGCATATTTGGGAACGTACTTCGCGACGTATTCGATCAGGCCGGCGTCGAGGGCGGAATCGTCGTGCGAGGCGGTGAACGCGGCGATCGGCCCGCGTTCCACCATCCAGGGCTCCACGGCGGCGATGATGTCGGCCTGCAGCTTGAGGAGGTCCGGGGTCGGCCGGGCGCAGATGCCGGCGACTCCGAGCGCTCCGGTGGATGCGTAGTAGTACTTGAAGGCCTCGAGCTTCATCCCGGCGACGTTGGCGGCGGCGAGCACCCGGCCGGCGGCGGCGGAGACCGAAGGGAGGTCGGCCGTGCGGACGAAACACTGGAGCATCGTGATGTGCGGGCGATGCGCCGCATCCAGGGCGAACCCCTTCGGGTAGGCGGCGAGCAGTCGGGCGTTGTCGGCCCCGGCGTGCTGGAGCATCGCGGCGTCCGGCTCCAGAAGGATGTCGATTGCCGTGACCGTCGATTGCGCCGCGGGGAAGACGGTCTTCCAATCGTCCTTCATGCGGACGACGGTCCAGCCGTCCTTCTTCGCGTGCTCGTCGAGAGCGGGCGTGAAGGCGCCGAGCCTCGCGTCGGGCAGCCCGCGGGCCGGACCGTACGCGTATTCGCGCGCCGCGTCGTCGTGGAGGACGAGCAGCTCGAACCGGGCGCCGCCGCCGCCCCGCGTGTATTCGAGCATCTGCTGGTCGCCCGTGGAATTGCCGAAGGCGGCGATCGGCCGTCGGCCGATGTGCTGGTAGATCCCGACGGGCTTGCCGCCTTTGTCGTCGTTGAAGTCGAGCTCGGGCAGGCGCGCGAGGACCGGCTCGCCGTCGCGCATTTCGAACCGGGTCTTGACGCTGCTGCCGACGACCTGTTCCGGCGGGACGCCGTACACCGACTCCGTCCACGGGCGCATGAACTCGATCCCGCCGCCGGAGACGATGAAAGTCTTGAAACCATTCGCTCGGAGGTAGGCGAGCAGCTCGAGCATCGGCTGATAGACCATCTGGGTGAAGAGCCGGCCGGTCGCGGGATGCTTCGCGGTCGCGATCCAGTCCTTCACGATCCGCTCGAACTCCGTCGCGGTCATGCCGGTGTGCGTGGCCATGAAGAGATCGAGGAGCGCCCGGTCGCCGCCCGCGAGGGCCGTTTTCATGTCGCCCTGGAGCAGGGAGGCGAACGGCTCCTGGTCCTTCCACTCCGGATGCTGCGGTGCGAGCGCCTTGACGCGATCGAGCACGAAGTAGAGCTGAACGGGCACGGGCTGCTCGCACCAGAGCGTTCCGTCGTTGTCGAAAACGGCGACCCGCTCGGTGGCGGGAACGAAGTCGGGCGACCCCGGCGTCGTCACCTTTCCGACGAATTCGATGATGGACTGTTTGGCCTTGCCTTCGTTCCAGGAGGGCAACGGGTCGTTCGTCGGCGCTCCGGCGGCCGTGACGGCGCTCGCGACCGCGGTCGCGACGGCGGTCGTGAGAGCGAAGGCGGCGAGGAGGGCGATGGCGATGGAGTTCCGTTCACGTGTGGTTTTCAAGCTCGTGCTCCGTTCCCTTGCAAATCGGGTTCATCGTCTCATTTCGGCCCCGGCGCTCGCGGCGCCTGACCGCTAGGGGACTCGGCGCTGAGGAGAGCTCGCGCAGCAGGGCGCGCGTGCGGGGGTCGCCGGGAGACTGATGAACGCGCGGATCGCCCGGAGTGGCGGCGAGCCCCGGGCGAAGGATGTCAATCCGGAAACCGGGTGGGAAGCATCCGCCTTCATCGGCCTGAGCTTCAACTGGGCAGGGAGATTCGAGCGCCGCCGACGTGGAGTATCACAAGGCGATCGCGCTCCTCCCGGCACTTCGGAGCGGCCTACGTCAATCTCGCCGATCTCTACCGCCTGCAGGGCCGCGATGCCGGCGGCGATGCAACAACAAGGTCAAGGCGAATCGGCTGCTGTCCCACGGGGTTCGCGTGTACGCGTATCCGGGAATGCTCCACACCAAGGTCGCGGTGGTCGACGGGTGGGCGATCATCGGCTCGTGCAACTTCAACAAGCTCTCGTTGCGCACGAACGACGAGTCCGGCATCGCGACGACGGACCCCCGGTTCGTCGCGACCCTGAACGAGCGCCTTTTCGAGTCGGACTTCGAGAGCTCGCGGATCCTGACCGAGCCGCGGCCGGTCACGAGCGGCGACCTGTTCGCCGAGGCGCTGGCGCACCAGCAATGAGCGGAGAAGAGCGCGGCATCTCGGGCATCAATTCCCCGGACTGACGCGACGCGGCCGGGCCGCACCCGATAACGGATGCGGCCCGCCGAGATTCGTCGAGGCGACGGGGACTAGTTCGACCCGCCGCTTCCCTTCAGCTTCTCCATGACTTCATCCATGTTGAAGCTGGCCGCCTTCTGCCGCTGCGGGTAGTCCTTGAACGTCGCGAGGAACTGTCCCACGTAGGCCTGCGCGGGAACCAGAAGAAAGACATGGTCCATGAGCCAATCGTAATAGGTGTTCGACGTGACATCCGCCCGCTCGTAGGGATCGGTTCGGAGATTGAAGATCTTCGGGACCCGCAGGTTGGTGAAGGGATTCGCCCAGATGAGCAGCGTGCCCGGCGCGCGCTGCTCCATGAACACGAGCTTCCAGTTGTCGTACCGCAGAGCCGTCAGCTGCTGGTCGTCGTTGATGTAGATGAAAGATTCCCGCGGGCTCTTCGCGGCCTGGCCGGTCAGGTAGGGCACGAGGTTGTCGCCGTCGAGGTGCACCTTGTACGTCATGTCGCCGACCTTGTAGCCTTTGAGCAGCTCGTCCTTCACCTGCGTGTTGCCGCCGATGGCCACGAGGGTCGGCAGCATGTCGAGGTGAGAGACGATCTCATTCGAGACGGTGCCCGGCTTGATGTGGCCCGGCCAGCGGAACATGGCCGGCACCCGGTACGCCCCCTCCCAGTTCGTGTTCTTCTCGCTGCGGAACGGCGTCATCGCACCGTCCGGCCAGGAGTTCATGTGCGGGCCGTTGTCGGTCGAGTACATGACGAACGTGTTGTCCGCGATGCCGAGATCGTCCAGCACCTTGAGCACCTGGCCGACGTTCTTGTCGTGGTCGACCATGGTGTCGTGGTACGGGCTCTGCCAGCGCCCCGACTGGCCGATGCTCTCCGGCTTGGTGTGGGTGCGCAGGTGCATGTGGGTGAAGTTGACCCATACGAACGCCGGCTTCCCGGCCTTGTTCATCCGCTGGATGAAGTCCACGGCGCGGTTGGCGATGTCGTCGTCGATGGTCACCATGCGCGCCTTGGTCAGGGGACCCGTGTCCTTGCAGATCTGCTTGCCGACCCTGCCGAAGCGCGGATCGACCGTCGCATCGTCCGTGGCCGAGGCCTTGCAATCCAACACGCCGCGCGGCCCGAACTGGGCGCGGAACTTCGGGTCCTTCGGATAGTCCGGCAGCTCCGGCTCCTCCTCCGCGTTCAGGTGATAAAGATTTCCGTAGAACTCGTCGAAGCCGTGCACGGTCGGCAGGTATTCGTTGCGGTCGCCCAGGTGGTTCTTGCCGAACTGGCCCGTCGCGTATCCCTGCGCCTTCAGCATCTCCGCGATCGTCGGATCTTCCTTCTGCAAGCCGAGCGCGGCGCCCGGCAACCCGACCTTGGTCAGGCCCGTGCGCAGACCGGACTGGCCCGTGATGAACGAGGCCCGGCCGGCCGTGCAGCTCTGCTCGGCGTAATAGTCCGTGAAGATCATGCCTTCCTTCGCGACACGATCGATGTTGGGCGTGCGGAAGCCCATCAGCCCCATCGTGTAGGCGCTGATGTCGGACTGACCGACGTCGTCGCCCCAGATGATGACGATGTTGGGCTTCTTGCCCGCCGTTTGCGCCATGGCGGCGCCGGACAGAAGAAGCGCCGCGAACGCCGCGGCGAAGACACGAGTACCCGTACGCGGAGAATTCATGAGGCCACCTCTCTTAAATCGAGCGGAACGGCCGAATCATGTCACGGGCGAACGACTACCGCGTGTCGTACTTCTCGAAGAACTCCCGGATCTCCTCCGCCGGCCGGTTGGTCACGAGCTCGGCCGGCGTCTCGCCGTACCAGTCGCGCGGCAGCCGCGAGGCGTAGGGCTCCTCGAGGAAGCGCCGGCAGATGAGCGCGATGACGCCGCGGTCGGTCTCGCTGCGGATGAGGCGCCCGGCCGCCTGCACGACGCGCGTCATCCCCGGCTGGAGGTACGCGTAGTCGAAGCCTGCCTCTTCCTTGTCGTCGAAGTAGCGGCGCAGGAGCTCGCGCTCGAAGGAGACCTGCGGAAGCGCCGGCGAGACGACGAAGACGCCCGACAGGAGCTCGCCGGGATAGTCCACGCCCTCCGCGTACATCCCGCCCGAGACCGCGAAGAGCAGCACGCCGCCGTCCGGCGGCGACGACAGCGCCGTCAGGATCTGCTGGCGCTCGAAGTCGGAGAGGTCGGAGCGCTGGACGATGAGCCGCGCCCGCGTCGGCGGCATCTGGCCGGCGACCTCCGAGAGGAACTTGTACGAGGGAAAGAGCACGAGGTCGTTGCCCGCGTGCGCGTCCGACATGTCCGCGATGAGCCGCGCGATGCGCCCGTAGTTGCGCTCGCGCGCGGTGAACGTCGTGCGCACCTGCGGCAGGATCATGACCTTGCGGTTCTCCGGCGGGAACGGCGGCGGCAGCGACAGCGAGGCGGTCCGGTCCGGCTCGAGGCCCAGGACGCGCCGCACCGCCTCCGGCGGCGTCAGCGTCGCCGACATGAGGACCGACGCCGACGCCTGACGGAAGACCGGCGCGAGCGAGCGGGCCGGATCGAGGCAGACGACCGCGAGGCGCACGCCGCCCGTCCTCCGCTCGACGACGCAGGTGAAATCCGGCCCGAAGAACCCCAGGACTGCCCCGAACCGCTGCAGGGAGAAGTGCGCGTCGAGGACCGGGTCGTCCACGAGGGCGAGGCGCGTCTCGCGCTTCCAGTCGAGGTAGCGGGCGAAGCGCGGCTCCCATTCAGCGCGCAGCGTCTGGATCTCCTCGATTGGAGGCGACGTCTCGGCGATCGCCTCGCCCTCCGGCAGCTCCTCGGCGGCGCGGGCGAGGACTTCGAGCAAGTCGTCGAGCGTGCGCCCGAGCGCGGCGAAGAGGTCGCCCGGCTGGAGCGCGAGCCGGTTGGCGAGCGCGCGCAGGTCCTCCTCGAGGAGCTCCGGCGAGAAGATCTGCCGCGCGCGGTCGGCCAGGTTGTGCGCCTCGTCCACGACGAGGATCGCCTTCGAGAGCTCCTCGCCGGCGAGATGACGAAGCGCCACGCCCGGCTCGAAGACGTAGTTGTAGTCCGCGACGATCGCGTCCGCGCGCTGCGCGAGCTCGAGCTGGACTTCGAACGGGCAGACCTCTTCGCGCCGCGCCTCCTCGAAGACCGTGTCGGGGTCCTGGTGCGGGTACGTCTCGCGCAGGCGCCCGAGGATGTTCGAGCGCGCCATCTTCTCGGGATAGCCGCGCGCGAAACGGCAGAAGTCCTCGTGGCAGAGGATCCGGTCGTTGGCGCACATCTTTTCCTTGGCGCGCACCTGGAGCGTCGTGAAGGCGCGCTCGTTCATCGCGACGAGCGCCGAGACCGCCATCTTCTGCTGCAGCGTCTTCGACGTCAGGAAGACGACCTGCTTGCCCTGGCGCAGGCCCTCGGCCATCGCGGGATGGAGCGCCGCGGCGGTCTTGCCCGAGCCCGTCGGCGCCTCGGCGAGCAGGTTCTCCCCCTGGCGCACCGCCGTCGCGACCGCCTCGATGAGCTTCTCCTGGATCGGCCGCGGCGCGGTGTGAGGGAAGGGGAGCCGCTCGGCGGCCCGGCGCTTGCGCTCCCGGACCTTCTCCTGCGCCCGCCAGATCCCGAGGAGCCGCGCCAGCCGCCGCTCGACGTCCCGCTCCGTGTCCTCGTCGTAGAGGCAGTCGATCGAAACCTCCTCGCCGGTCTCGATGTCCACGTACACGAGCGCGCCCGAGACCCGGGGATGCCCCAGGCGCCTCCAGAGGTAGCAGTACGCGAGGAGCTGCCGGCGGTCCCGCTCGAAGGAGTACCCGGAAGGCCGGACGCCGTCCACCGACAGATTCGTGGACTTGAACTCCTCGATCAGCCACCGGCCCGACTCCCGCTCGAGGCATCCGTCCAGCCGGCCGGTCAGGATCGCCGTCCACTCCTCGACCGGGATCCGCGCCTGGACGTGGACCTCCGACCGGTACCCGGTGTGGCGGTCCCGCCGCAGGGCGACCGTGCGCGTATGGACCTGGGTCCCGAGGCCGAGCCGCCGCCAGCCGTCCCCCCGTTCGAAGCCGACCCGCCGGAAGCCTTCCTCCTCGGCGAGCTCGCGCACCGAGATCTCGAAGACGCGCGAACCTTCGTCGAATCGCACCGCGGTCGATTATAATTTTCAGGTGGAATCCGACAGGGCGCGAAGGATCCGCCTGCGGGCGGCCGCGGGATTGTGTGCGCTCGCTCTCGCTCTGACGCCCGCCCTCCTCTTCGCCTCATCCGAAGCGGGCCGCGGCACCCCGAAGCGTCGCGTCATTCAGCACAGTCCGCCCACGCTCCAGGAAACGCTCGCGGCCGCCGCGCGCCGCGCGCCGGCGCCTTCTTCCGGCGTCTCGATCTCGATCGCCGAGCTCGAGACCGGCGCTCCCGTCTTCGAGAAGAACGCCGCGACGCCGGAGACGATCGCGTCGGTCACGAAGATGTTTTCGACCGCTGCGGCATTGCATTTTCTCGGCCCCGACTACAAGTTCAAGACGACGCTCTGGCGCCGCGGGGACGTGCAGGACGGCCTCCTCGTCGGGTCCCTGCTCGTCGTCGGCGGCGGCGATCCGAACATCTCCGGCCGCTTCTATGACGACAATTACAACGCGATCTTCGACAAGTGGGCCGAAGGGCTCGCCAAGCAGGGTATCCAGCGCGTCTCCGGCGACCTCATCCTGAACGCGTCGTTCTTCGACGCGCAGGGCCGCAATCCCGAGTGGCGGGGAGGCCAGGAGGCCCGCTGGTACCAGGCCCCGTCGTCAGCCCTCTCCTACAACGACAACGTCATCGTCGTGTCGGTCCGCCCGGGCCTGAAGCCGGGGGGCCCGGCCGCCGTCACGATCGAGCCCGAGTGCGACGTCCTCCGGACCGTCGGCGGCGTCCGGACCGTCCGCCGCGGCCGGCCGCGCCTCGGCGCCGCCAGGTCCTTCGGCTCGGGCGACGTGTCGGTCTGGGGGACCATGCCCGCCGCCCGCGGCGCCTGGTGGTCAGCGCCGATCGCGATCGACGACCCGCCGGCCTTCTTCGGGTCGGCCCTGCGGTACAGGCTCCAGAACGCCGGGATCACCATGCTCGGCCAGACGCTCCGGCAGGACGTCCAGCCCGACAACGCCTGGACGCTGGTCGCCGAGACCGAGTCCGGCCTGATGCCGAGCATCACGGTCACCAACAAGCGCAGCCAGGGCTTCTACGCCGAGCAGATCTTCAAGACGCTCGGCGCGGTCAAAGGGGGAGTCGGGAGCTGGACGACGGCGCTCGCCGCAGAGAAGGAGTTCTTCGGCGCGATCGGCCTCGACCCCGCGAAGTACGAGCTGCACGACGGATCGGGCCTCTCGCCGCAGAACCGGGTCGCCGCCGGCGACATCGTCAAGTTCCTTCTGGCCATGAACGCGCAGCCCTACGGGCCGGCCTGGAAGTCCTCCCTGGCCGTCTCCGGGGAGCCCGAGGGGACCCTCCGTCACCGGATGACCGACGCCATGATGGAGGGGAAGGTCCAGGCAAAGACGGGGAGCATTGCCGGGGTCTCGACTCTCTCCGGCTACGTAACCGCTTCGTCCGGAAAGACCTACGTGTTCTCGATCCTGTTGAACGGGGGCCGGGTGTACGACACCAACGGCCACGCCTACCAGGATCGGATCCTCCGGGCCCTGGTCAAAGCGGGTTAGGGCGCCCGGCTTTCGCTCTCTCCAGCTGGCGGGAGAGGGTCGGAGTGACGGCCCCGGCCAGACCTCCAGACCCCTTTTCCGCTCCCCCGACAAAAAAACTTGACACCCTCTGCCACTTTTGTGGTGGAATTGCCTTGATTCAGCGATTCGACCAACTGGTGGGAACCCCTTAGAACGAGCTCAGGCGGCGTCTTCAGCTGCCACTCACACGGCGGAATCTCCGCTCGGGTGTGATCGAGGCCGTTTGCCTCGGCCATTCCTGAGCGAAGTCCCACGTGGGTTTTCGCTCGGTTTCCGGCAGGGCAATGGTGCCCGGGCCATTTGGCGAAAGGGAAAGTCATGGAAAAGGCTGTATCACCAATCCCCTTCTAACAAGATAGGGCTAACTAATTCATTAATAGCCACTTGCGTGACACGCTTGGGTGTCACGAAAGTGGTTTGACTGTTCTCGTGGACAGGTGTAACCTCCTCGCAATCGATACGCTGTCGCAGAGGAAGGTACCCATGGAAATCTCGGACGAAGTTACATCAGCGGAGTCACGGGAACACGCGCTTGAGCGTGAAGTCCGAGAAGTCTTTCACGACACGGTTGGCCTCCTGCACATCGCTCTAGTTACTCACTATGGTCTCCATGAGAGCGAGGCCAACGAACTAGAGAAGGACCTCTACCTTTGGTTTCTCAGGTTCTGTGGAAGGCCCGGGAGCCGGTCTCCGCAACACTCCAGACCATTTCTCTTGGTTGCGTGCTGTCAATTTGCGCGTGAGTATCAGCGCTACGTCGTTGGCACGGGTGTGCGTGAGACCGATGACCGGCTCAAGCAACTCCTAGAGCGCGAACCCGCCGATGTTGCCCGCGATTTTAGCCGCAGTCTCGAGCTACTTTCTTTGAGAATTCATCCCGATGCATAGTTCGGCTCGCATTCTCGCGTTCCCCACGCGGGGAACCTTCGTAGGCCGTACGTCAGAGGACGTGCAACGCCTGGCGACCGAGTATTTGAACTTCGATTGTGCAGAGCGATCCGAGTCTCTCGAAGATTCGTGTCTTCGAGACGCGGATGTGATTCTTGCGATTTGCGCGGAACTCGCTTCGCGGATGAACAGCCGTCCGGGTGACGTCGCCAAGGAAGCCGAGGCTATCTATAACCGACTGGACCAGAATAAGGGTCGCATCGGGCTATTTGACGACTGCGACTATCTGCGAGGCGAATCAGCTCTTCTGGCGGGCGCGGCTTGCCGATTGCTCGGAAGGAGAGATGACGCTGAGCTTTGGTTCGATCGAGCGGAGGCGGGCTATCGACACACAATTAACCCCGTCGCCTCACTCGCCAGGGTTTCGTTCGAGCGAATGGCGCAACATTACGACATGCATCGGTACGAGCGCGTCTTGGCTGTCGTCCCATCCTTGATGAAGACTTTCGAGCTCCTCGCGATGAGGCGCTACGAGTTGAAGACGCGCTTTCTGGAGGCGATGGCGCTCAAGAACCTGGATAGAACCGCCGACGCTCTCGGTCGCCTCGAGGCACTCCCTGACACCTCATACCTCGCCGAGGACATGACGTTGTACGGAATGGTCGTAGCGAATCGGGCGGAACTTCTCTCTGCCAGCGGTAGAAGCGCCGAGGCGATAGAGACACTGAGAGTAGCTCTAGCGAATGGCTCGCTTACTTCACAACCACTCGTTGCTGCACATCTCAAGGTAGCAGCTGCGGAGTATCTCAGACGCCAAAACAATCTAGGTCTTGCGGCGGAGCTCCTCCGAGGTGCCGTTGGTGACTATCTCGCCCTCGAGATGACAACCTACGTCGCGTACTACCGGGTGCTTCTGGCGGAAACTCTCATCGCGCTTTCGCGTAACCGCGAAGCTGAGTGGGAAATCCTAGCTGCGCTGCCGACGATCGATAGCGAGAAGATGGTCCCAGAGGGCTTCGCAGCCCTTTCACTCCTTCGAGAATCAGTGCGTCGCAGAACTGCGGACGTCGGGGCCCTCCGCGCCGTCAGGGAGCAGCTACAGGCCAAGTAGCCTCGTGCGTCGCTTCGCGTAATCAATCGCCTCGGCCAGGTCATGACAATATGGGTGTAGAGATTGTCGTGACAGGCGAGTTAAGGTGAGCTAGGAGATGGGGCTACCTGTTTCCTCGACCGCCGGGCCGGCGGAGTTGGAGCAGTTTTACCACTGCTACTTCCTGCCTCTCGTTCGACGTGCAATTCGTCGGTACGGCCTCTCCGCGGAGGACGCTGGGGACGTGGTTCAGGACGCGTTTGTTCTCGCCGTGGAGAAGCTCGATCCGAACCGGAACCCGAAGGCGTGGCTCTACCAGGTCGTGGACCATCTCGCCTTGAACTGGCAGAGAAAAGCATTAAGGCGGTCTAGGCTATTGGCACGGTGGGCCAGTCCTCGAGTGAAGCAAAGAGCGATCGGGCCAGCAGATGAGTAGCGATTCGCGATCGATTGCACGGAGGATTCAGGACTGGGTTGATGCCACCGAAGGATCGGGTTGGCGTCGGTTCAGAGCCCAGCAGGCACCTTTAGCTTCACGGAACAGAAGCTTGCGCCAAGCCGAGGCCTTGCGTACCTTGAGCGTCCTTGGCTTCAATCTCGCCAATAGGTTGACCCCGAGTTCGGACACCTTGGCCGAGGCAAAAGCCGCTTTCGAACAGTTGCTACAGTTTTCGCCCCTCCCAATGGATGAATTCGGGGAGATCGGCGAACTCCGGTGCAGGTTCGTTTTTGTCGCCTGGAGACACGCCAGAGCCATCGGAAAAATCCGAGAGGCTCAAAGCTGGCTCGAAGTCTTGGATCGAGAACTTGAGGGTGCCAGTACTGTATCAGAGTCTCTCAGGTGCTTCCTGCTCTCGAGTCCGCTGGTGGAATCAGTGGATGTGAGGACTCAGATGTTGGAGGATGCCGAGAGTCTACTGATGGTGACCTCTAGCTTGAGGGCGCTTCGAAACCAGTATCCAGGAGTCATTCGAGAGAATCTCTTTCCAACTATCGAATGGGTGTCAAAACGATTTACGCCTAGTCACTTTCGAGATGAGCGGGACTACTTTCTCGGTCAGCTGCATTTGAGTGCTGGGAACTGCGTCCGATGGATTGGCGGACGCAGGGAGAGTCTGGAGATCTTGGATGATGCCGAGCAATTTTACCAAGCAACGGTGGATTCACGCGCAAGTTTGACGGAGCTTCAACTCTCGCGACTGGTCACTCGGTACGAGATGGGGCACTACGATGAGGTATTGAAGGGCCTTCCCGTCGTGCGGGCGATCGCAGGGGATCTTGGAATGATCACGACATTCGCGAAGAGCCAAATGCTCGAAGGGGTGACTCTGAAGGCTCTGGGGCGCCTAGAGGAGTCAGTTGGGCCCCTCACTCTGGCTTGCACTAACGAAGTGATCAGACGGAACCCGATGCTTAGCGCGTTCGCCCACGAACATCTTGCCGACAGCTTTCTTCTAGGAGGTCGTGGAAGTGAAGGGCGCACGTTGTTGCGATCCGTTGCCGAGAGTCTGAAAAGCATCGACGCGCCAACCGCTCATGCCGTGCTAAAGATGCTGGTGGGACAGTGCTTTCGGCTC
>DATBFU010000098.1:0-2539 GCA_036558325.1 Thermoanaerobaculia bacterium
AGGACTCTCTATGCCGGCGCACGAAACGGCGTTTTCCGCCGGGATCTGCCGGCGGCCGCCGCAGGAGTCTGCCAGCCGGGAACCGATCATCTCTGCCTCCTCGGGTCCCGCTTCCGCGTGGACCTGCACGTGATCGATCCGTCCGCCGGGACGGAGGTTCCGACACGCGCGACCGCACGCGGCGAACGCTTCGGCTCTTTCGGCTTTCCGACGCCCGCCGGAGACCCCGATCTTCCCCGGATCTTCGTGAGGATGGATGACGACGCGTCTGAGGCGAACGGAGGTCAGGGCTTCTCCGTGAGCTCTCTCAGCGACGTCCCCTATAGCGTCGTCGTGACCGACACCTCCAACGGAAGGGTGCAGACCTACGACGGCCGGCGGCTCTGCGGGGCGGCGGACGCGCTCGCATTTCCGGCGAGCGCTTCGTCGAGCCGATCGAACCGAGGCCTCGGATCCGTTCGGGCGCCCGAGGCCGCCGGCGACGTGCTTGCGCTCCTCTCCGGTCGTTTCCGCGTCGCCGTCACCGCCACCGACCCGCAAACGGGCGCGTCCGTGGGCGGCAGTCCCGTTCCACAGGACGACGGATTCGGCTACTTCGCCCTTCCGGCTCTGACGGGCGACGCAAATGTGCCCGAGGTGCTCGTCGAGATGAGCGACTCGAGGTCGCTCGAGAACGCCGACTTCTCGATCTCTCACGGCGGGATGACGGGGCTTGCCTACACTCTGACGGTCACCGATTCCGTCTCGGGGCTCGCTCGGATCTATCGAAGCGACAGGGTCGAGCCGACGCGCCCGTGTGGCGGCGCCGACCTTCGCGTCACGACGGGGCCGCCGCCGGTATCGCTGAGCGGCGACTGGCCGGCCGCTTCGAGTTTCTCCGGATCTCTGGCACGTACGGGCATCGCCTCGGTTCGTCAGTCGGGGGACCAGGTTTCTTTCCGCAACGAGCTCGAAAACGGCTCCGGCGAGATCCATTTCCGGGGAAGTCTTCACGATGGCCTTCTGGAGGGAGTGCTCCAGTACGAAGGCTTGCTCATTCGAAGCTGCCATCTCGAAGGAACCGCTCGAGGCACCGCGACGGGGTCGTCGATTCGGCTCGAGACCGAGTCTCTGGCCGGAACCTGCGGCGACTTCGGCGCCTTCACGCTGGAGTTGGTCCGCGCGAGGGAATCGGTGGGCCTCTCCGCGCGGCGCAGTCGAATCGACGTTCCATGAGGCGCACGCGTCGATCCGGAGGCGAAGGCGAAGCGCGACCCTAACGCGCGGGCGCCTTCACGGAAGCCGGCGTCACGAGGTCCATCTCGTCGATCTCGATCGCCGGCTTCCCGACGCGCTTCTCGCTGAGGCCGTTCAAGCCGTCCCAGATTTTTTTCACTGCGGGATGGTGCTCGGGAACGCTGTCGGGCGCATCGCCGTCCTTCCACGTCAGGATCTCGATCACGACCGGCTTTCCGCCGTCCTCCTTGCCGGAGAGGATGAGGTGCGGCTCGGCGAGCACGAGCCCTTCTTCGAGACACGCCGGGTAGTGTTGCTTGAGGACCGCTAGGAACTCGTCGAGCTTCCCTTCCCGCACGTGATACGTGACGTGCACGGTCTCCGGGGAACCTGCGGCGCCGGCGATTGCCGCCGCCGCCAGGAGCGCGATGAATGCAGGCACGAGACGCGACTTTCGGATCACGGGGCCTCCTCTTCGACTAGCCGCCGCCGGCACGGCTGGCGCGGATCACGCGGCGGATCGCCCAGATTCCCGGCACCATCGGGAGAATCGCCGTGTAAAGACCCGGGAAGTAGTACACGCCGGTCGTCTTCAGCCAATAGTTGCGCATGTCCGCCACGTATCGGCCGTTTGACACGTTCCGGGAGATCGCTCCGGCGACGTCGGGCAGGATCGAAGGCTTCAGCAGCGGAAAGATGAAGTGCGTGAACTCCGCGACGCCGGGCCCGATGAAGATGAAGCACGCGATGAAGCCGGCCAGCGGGAACCTGTAGAAGAGACCGAGCGCCGTGAGCGCGTATATCGTCGGGCCGATGAACGCGAAGATCAGGAGAAACGAGCGCTCCGTCCAGCTGATGTCGAAGAGCCGGCTCATCGCCGGGCCGAATCCGGTCCGCCACTCCTCGATCATGTGGATCTCGAGCGCCGCGACCGTCAGGAGGAAAGGCGGCAGAATGATCCGGGGCTCGAGGGGATTCTTCAGGTACGTCCGGGTCCACAGGATGAAACCGCCGAGTCCCGAGCCGCCCACGATGACGACCGGCGGCAGCCCGATGCTCCGGTAGCCCGCGATCATTCCGACGGCGACGAAGGCCACCGCCGCGATCACGCTCGGAAGGCGCCATCGACTCGAGGAGGCGTCCATCGTCGGTCCCGCAGTCTCCGGACGCCGAGATTACCGCGAGGGCGCCCCTCGCGGCACCGCCGCGCCCTTGCCGATCAGCCACAGCGCGAGCCAGACCTCGAAGACGAGCATGGGGAGCCACATGAAGTCGGTGACCGGCCGGCCGGCGAGTCCGACGAGCTCGAGCGGCAGGATCGCGA
>DATBFU010000099.1:0-3215 GCA_036558325.1 Thermoanaerobaculia bacterium
GAGAGTTCCAAGTCAATTCTTACACCACGGGGAACCAGGCCTACTCGAGCGTCGCGGCGGACCCCGCCGGGGGTTTCGTCGTCGTCTGGGAGAGCGGAGGCCAGGACGGCGATTCGGGCGGCATCTTCGGACAGCGCTACGACGGCTCCGGGGCTCCGCTCGGATCCGAGTTCGCCGCGAACGCCTACACGACCGGAAATCAGTCGGACGAGTTCGTCGCGACCGACGCTGGAGGCAACTTCATCGCCGTCTGGAACAGTCTCTCCCGCGACGGCTCGGGCTCGGGTGTCTTCGCGCAGCGATTCGACAACACGGGCCAGCCGGCCGGCAGCGACTTCCAGGTCAACACGTACACGACGGGCTATCAGATTCCGAACGGCGTCGCGATGGACGCCGCCGGCGACTTCGTGGTCGTCTGGGGCGGGTACGGGCCTCTGGGAACGAGCGGCGTCTTCGCGCGGCTCTTCGACAAGGGGGGGACGCCGCGCGGCGACCCGATCCAGGTGAATTCCGGATCGGGCTTCTCGCCGTCGGTGGCGATGGATCGAGCGGGAGAGTTCGTCGTCGCGTGGGAGGGCAGCGACGGCGCGGGATCGGGGATCGTGGCCCGGCGTTTCGACGCGACGGGGACGCCCGCCGGAGCGCAGTTTCCCGTCAACGCGTACACGACGAGCGACCAGGCCTCGCCGTCCGTGGCGATGGACGGATCCGGCAACTTCGTCGTCGCCTGGCAGAGCTACGGACAGGACGGCGACGACTACGGGATCTTCGCGCGCCGCTTCGACCGTTTCGGCGCGGCGGCCAGCTCCGAGTTCGCCGTCAGCGCCTATACGACGGGCTACCAGGGCGTGCCGCGCGCCGCGACGTCCGACATCGGAAGCTTCGTCGTGAGCTGGCAGGACGGCGCCCGCGACGGCGACGGCTTCGGCGTCTTTGCGCGCCGTGCCGCGTTGTCGGCGGCGGCGGCGATCGCGGTCGATACCCGGTCGGGCGCCGGGCTGACGACCAACGCCAACGGGCTCCTCGAGCCCGGCGAGACCGCCGCGGTCGAGCCGGCGTGGACGAACAGCGGCGGCGCCGGCGCGACGTTCACGGGGGCCGCCACGTCGCTGACCGGGCCCCCCGGAGCGACGTACACGCTCGCGGATGGCGACGCCGACTACGGGACGCTCGCGGCCGGCGCCTCGAAGAGCTGCCACGACGCGACGGGAGACTGCTATGCAGTCACCGTCTCGGATCCGGCGGTCCGGCCGGCGACGCACTGGGACGTCGCGCTCCAGGAGAGCCTTTCGCTCGGGACGCCGAAGACGTGGGTCCTGCACGTCGGGCGCAGCTTCGCCGACGTGCCGGTCAGTCAGCCTTTCTACAAGCGAATCGAGACGCTCCTGCACTCGGGGATCACGGCCGGCTGTACCCCGACTGCTTATTGCCCGGGCGCTGTCGTGTCGCGATCGGAGATGGCGATCTTCATTGCGAAGGGAATCGCGGGCGGCGGGACCGCGATCCCGGCGAGCGGAACGGTCGGCGCCGACGCCTATTCCTGCAAGCCCGGAGGCGTCTCACTCTTCACCGACGTCCCGCCGACGGACGTCGCGTGCAAGCACGTGCACTTCATCGCGGCGCAGAACGTCACGCTCGGGTGCTCCGCGGATCTCTACTGTCCGGGCGACGACGTGACCCGCGTGCAGATGGCGGCGTTCATCGCCAAGGCGATCGTGGCGCCCGGCGGAGCGGCGGCGATCCCGAAAACTTACGGTCCGGATCCTGTGACGGGGTTTTCCTACTCGTGCGACACGGGCTCTCCGGCGATCCATTTCTCCGACGTGCCCGCGTCCGATCCTTTCTGCAAGCACATTCACTATTTGTGGGCGAAGGGAGTCGTCGACGGCTGCACGGCGACGACGTACTGTCCGAACGACAATGTGACGCGGGACGCCATGGCGAAGTTCCTGGTCAACGGTTTCCGGCTGCAGCTCTACGGTCCCTGAAGCGGAACCACGCCGGAGATGAGGGCAACGGCCCTTGGCGCTGGCGGGAGTCGCTCGGACAGTAATTGCCCGACGTTTGCAGCCGACGTCGAGCAAAAGAGCAGTCGGTCTCGAATGGAGACGGCCACCATGAAGAACTCGGGACGTGCCGGCCTCGTAGTGACGCTTCTGCTCGCGGCGCTTCCCGCCGCCGCGGGAGATGGAAAGGGTGTCGCGGAACCGGGCGCTCGGACTGAATTTCGAGTTCTCGCAGAGGCGCCGGTCGCGAACCGTTGAAGGAGTTGGTGCGCCCGGCGCGATTCGAACGCGCGACCTTTGCTCCGGAGGGCCGACGAGATTTTTCACCTGTTACGACATGCGGACCGTCTCACCTGCTGACCAGGTCCACGCCCGCCAGATGATGACTGAGGTGCAGACAGTTTCGATCGTTGCGAAGAACAAATACTCTGCAAAAGCAGGCGGCCGACCCCACCCGACCAGAGGCGGAACGAAGGTCAGGAAACCGTTTACGAGGGTCACGATGCCACCCGCCAGGGCCCATTTTGGGAGAGGCTCGAATGGAGTTCGCGAGCCAACAATAGCGAACAGCGCAATCACGTCGGCATACAGGTAGTTGAGTAACACGAAGATCCAAAATAGAGACAACCGCTCCTTTGTGTCGTGTCGTGCATGTCAACCTCCTCGCGGGTGCCCCGACAATCGCGTTCCATCCGCCGCGGGGCGAACGCGGGGCGCCGCCCTCACTCCGATCGCAGAGCCTGGATGACGTCCACACGTGACGCGCGGACGGCGGGCAGCAGCGACGCGAGGGTCGCCGCGCTCACCAGGAGCGCAGCCGCTGCGGCGATCGGGAGCACGCCCGGCATCTGAGCCACGCCGAACAGCCGGCTCGCAACCCAGGCCAGGGTGATTCCGCCGAGGCCTCCGACCAGGATTCCCGCGGTGGCAATCGCGGCGCCCTCGCCGAGGACGCCGGACCGAAGCCGGCGCGGCTCGCATCCGACCGCGAGCCGGACGCCGAACTCACGCGTCCGTGCGCCCACCGAGAACGCCAGCACGCCCGCGACGCCGACGACCGCGATGAGCAGCGCGATGCCGCCGAAGGCCGAGAACACGAACGCGTTCAACCGCTGCGGCGTCAGCACCTGGGTGCGCACGTCCTCGAGCGTCGCCGGCCGCTCGACGGCCTGGTCGGCGGAGAGGTCGTGAAGGGTGCGCGTCACGGCC
>DATBFU010000100.1:0-43565 GCA_036558325.1 Thermoanaerobaculia bacterium
CCGGCATAGAGAGTCCTCCCGGCGGGATCGATCGCGAGAGATCGGACGGACTCGCTTTCGAGCCCGGCGTCGAAGGGTCGCCAGGATGTTCCGCCGTCGACGCTGCGCCAAAACCCGAAGCTCGGGAGGGCCGCGTAGAGATTCGAGGTCCCGGCGGTGTCGATCGCGATGGCCGCCACGGCTCCGGGGAGAGCGGCGAGGGTAACCCAGGTTTCTCCCGAGTCTTCGCTCCGGAAGATCCCCCCCGACTCGGTGCCCGCGACGATGCCGCCTTGGCCGTCCGCCGCGAGCGCCATGACCGGGAATCCGAAATCGATCGCCGAGGGCGACCAGCGCCCGCCGGCATCCTCCGTCCGCTCGACGCCTCCGCCCCAGCCGCCCGCGCAGCCGAATCCGGTGAAGTCCTCCGACCAGGTGAAGTCCGTCCCCGCGAACACCGACGAGCCCAGCGGGTCGGACAGCAGGGCGTAGACGGGCTTGTGCTCTTCGACGTTCGTGACGCCCCAGGTTGCGCCGATGTCGGCGCTGCGGGAGACGGGAGTCTCGACCGCGTTGCAGACCTCGGTCTCCCGCATCGCCGCATGGATGCTCCCCGTCGCCGGCTGGACGGCGATCGAGGTGACCGGATTCGCGTTTCCTGGCTTGCCGGCGGCATTCGCCTTCGTCCACGTCGCTCCCGCGTCGTGGCTGGACACGACGAGGCCGTTCGCCGTCCCCACATAGAGATTCTGGGGGTTGACCACTCCCACGGCGATGCAGGTTGCGCGGGTGAGATCGGGATCTCCGGCTCCCAGAGAGGTCCATGTCTCTCCTCCGTCGAGGCTCTTCCAGACGCCGGGCGCTCCCGGCGCGCCCGAGTCGCTCGTCACGTAGAGGGCCAGACGATTCGACGGATCGAGACCAATACCCGTGATGTTCGATGCTCCATCCGGCCCGAGGCGTCTCCAGAGAGAGCTCTCGGCCTGGACGCACGGCGAGAGACAAACCGAAGCAGCGGCAAGCGCCAGAAGGCGGATTCCGCCTCGCAGACACGCTCCGTTCGAGGGCGTCATCGTTGCACCGTGAAGAACTCCGCCGGCGGAGGCGGTTCGAAGCCGTCGTTCGTGCGCGCGAATGCCTTCTCGCTGCCGACGATCTCGAGGCGGTTCCCGACGCCGGGATCGCCATTGGGCGTCGAGCCGTCGGCATAGATGTTCGATCGCGGACCGCTGCCCCTTGCGTCGCGGACGAGAACACGCGCCGTGTTTCCGTCGCCCGCGGGGATTCCGTCGACGAACGACGCCGCGCCGAAGAGAGTCAGGTCGGCGTCCGTCGTGTCGAAGCGCGTGGCGCGAAGGCTCATGTCGACGCGGTTCGAGGAGCTCGGCGCGGTCAACGGACTGAAACGCCGCCCTCCCATGACCGAAATGCCGGTGAGGTACCCCACGATGGCGTCGTGCCGGGAGTGAATCTCGAGCGAGTTGAAAGTCGAAGGCTCCGAGACGAACAGCGGGCTCGGCGCGTCCGCGCCTCCAATGAGATTCCAGCCCAGTTCCGTGGGAGTCGCCGTGTCGGATCGGTACAGGTTTCGCGTGGATCGGATGACGACGCTCGAACCGGTCACGGCATCCGGCCGGCCGACCCCGGCGGTTGCCGTGAGCTCTCCGGCGATCACGTTGCGCTCGAGGACCAGGCCGATCTGCGAGTCCGAGGCGAAATTGATCCCGAAAACGCCGCCTCCGCCGGCCGGCGAACGAACGATCGAGCTCGACATCCGCACCCAGAGGACCGAGCCCTCGTCGGGCTTCGGGTCCTGTCCGGCATTTAGGTTTCGGGTGAAGACGGCCAGACCCTCGCCGGTGGGGCCGCTCGGCGCGATCCCGCGCGGATTTTGGTTGACGATCTCGCATTCGAGAATCGACGCGGAGATGAAGTCGCCCGCGGCCCTCGACACCACGACGACCGGGTTTCCCGCCTGAAAAAACGGCACGCTTCGGGCGACGTCTTCGATGACGAGCTTCTGGAGCGTGGCGCCGTCTCCGAGCGTCAGGACGTCGCCGACGAGATCCGGCGAGCTGCGGAGAACGGTGCGATCGGACGGGCCGATGCCCGCGGGCGATCCCGACCCGTCGAAAGTCATGTCGCCCTCGCCGATGAGAGACGCCCGGTCCGGGACGGTCAGCGAGTGTCCGATCAGGTACTCGCCGGCGCGGACGAGAATCCGCTTGCCCTCGTTGCCGGGAGAGAGGGCGGCCTCGAGCTCGGCCGAATTGGTGACGACGATGGCCGAGGGACGATGGCGGTTCGGCGCCGCAAGCAGCCGGTGTTCGGAGCCGATCCAGACGGCCGCGATCGTCAAGACGAGACCGATCCGAAGGATTCCGATGTTGCGGGAGCGGGTTTTCGACATGGCGACCTCCTCAGAATTGCGGGGATGACTCGATTTCCTTCTCATGGCGGCCAACGCTAGGGTTGGGAAGGCGCCGGAGTCGTTTCGAAAACCAAACGGAACGGCTAGTTTTTCGCGAGGCCGGAGCGCCCGTGCGTGATAATTCGGTGTCGCAATCCCCGGGGGCGCCCAATGCAGATTCGCTTCGGGCAGTGCGTGCTCGACTCGGAAACGCGGCAGCTGCACGTCGGCAGCGAGACGATCCACGTCAAACCCAAGGCGTTTCAGTTTCTGGAGCTTCTGATCGAGAACCGTCCCCGTGCGGTCTCGAAGAAGGAAATCCACGAGAAACTCTGGCCCGGAACCTTCGTCTCGGACGGCGCGCTGACGAACCTGCTCGTCGAAGTGCGGACGGCGATCGGCGATCGCGCCCGGAATCCTCTCTTCGTTCGAACGGTTCACCGCTTCGGTTACGCCTTTTGCGGCGAGGCCGAGGAGCTCCGGCGGCCTCCGTCGGCGGCTGCCCGCACCCGATCCTGCTGGGTGCTGCGATCGGGCAAGCGGACGCCCCTCGAGGCCGGCGAGACGATCATCGGCAGGGATCCGGGCGCCGGCGTCTTCATCGACGACCCGAGCGTCTCGCGCCGCCATGCCCGCATCGTCGTCGGCGATACGAGCGCCACGCTCGAGGATCTCGGAAGCAAGAACGGGACGCACCTGGGAGACCGCAAGGTGGACGCGGCGTTGTCGCTCGAGGACGGCGCACGGATCCGCGTCGGCAATGTGGTCTTGACGTTTCGGATGTTCTCCTTGCCGTACTCGACGCAGACGGCGACCGGATCGCCCCCATGAGACGCGGCCTCTCGCGTTTCGTGACAGGGCTCGTCGCGCTGATTGGCGCCGCTTTCTTCTTCGCGGCGAAGCCGGCGACCGGCCAGGGTTGACAGCCCATCCGATTCACGGCGCCCAGTCTGGGCGTCCAGAACAACCCGTTCCTTCCGGCGCAGCGGTGGGAGGCCTCGATCGCATATCAGTACGCTGACGCGAACGACTTCTACGTCGGAGACCAGCGCAACGACGCGGCGGCTCGCTTCGGCACGCCGCCGCACCGGACGGTGAATCTCCTGAACCTCGACGTCGTGTACGGAGTGAGCAACCGGCTGAGCCTTGATCTGACGGTGCCCTTCGCGATCGGCTCCGCGGTCGTCCAGCAGGGAACCGATGAGTCGCATCGCGCCTACGGATTCCACGCGGCCGGGCTCGGAGACCTTTCCCTGCAGGCCGAATACTGGCTCTCGGACCCTGCGATTCCCTCTCGATTCGCGGGGTCGGTGGCCGTCGGCTTCAAGGCGCCCACGGGACGGGACGCCGTGGAAGGAACGATTGCCGGTCAGGACGGCGACATTCAGGCGCCGGTGGACGAGTCGGCGCAGCTCGGTAATGGAGGTTGGGAGCTCCTGTTGCGCGCGCAGGGCACGGCGCAGATCGATGGACCGCTCTACGCTTACGCATCGGGCTACTACGGCGTCAGCCTCGAAGAGCACACCGACGTTTTCAACATCGCCGCGCTTCGTTCGGTCCCGGACACGTACTCCGGCCGGCTGGGAGCCGCGTACGTTCTGCCGTCTCTCGACGGTCTCGTCGCCAGCGCCGGCGGCCGCATCAACGGGGTGACCGTCCGGGATCTCATCGGAGGCGGCGATCTCTACTGGCGGCGTCCGGGCTACGTGATCTACGTCGAGCCGGGCCTGACCTGGACCTTCGGGCGCAACATGGCTTCCGTGAGCGCGCCGATCCGCGTCTATGCGAACAAGCTCGACAGCTTGCTCGATCGCTCCGAGGGCTGGAAGTTCGGCGCGTCGTTCGCGCCCTATCTCCTGCTCGCGAGCTACGCGCGACGGTTCTAGCGGCTCGGCGGCGCGCTATGATCGGCCGCCGCCCATGTCCCTGAAGCCCGGCGCCCGGCTCGGGCCCTACGAGATTCTCTCGCCGATCGGCGCCGGCGGCATGGGCGAAGTCTACCGGGCGCGGGACACGCGTCTCGGCCGCGACGTCGCCGTCAAAGTGCTCCCGAGCTCGCTCGCGGCAACGCCGGAGCGCGTCGCGCGATTCGAGCGGGAGGCGCGGTCGGCTTCCGCGCTCAATCACCCCAACATCGTCACGATCTACGAATTCGGGTCATCCGATTCCGGGGCCTTCATCGCCATGGAGCTGGTCAAGGGCGAATCTCTCCGGGCGGCACTCCTCGAGGGCGCCTTGCCCACGCGGAGGCTCCTGCAGATCGCGATCGAAGTGGCCGAGGGGCTCGCAAAGGCGCACGCCTCGGGCATCGTGCATCGGGATCTGAAACCCGAGAACCTGATGGTGACGGAAGAGGGGCACGTCAAAGTCCTGGATTTCGGCCTCGCAAAGCTGACGCAGCCCGACTCGAGCGCGACCGCTGGCGGAAGCCCGGAGGCGGTCTCCGTCGCGACGCAGGAGGGCGCGCTTCTGGGAACCGTCGACTACATGTCTCCCGAGCAGGCGACGGGAGCGCCGGTCGACTTCCGATCGGATCAGTTCTCTTTCGGCTCGATCCTCTACGAGGCGGCGACCGGGCGATGGCCGTTCCGGCGCAGCTCGGCGCCGCAGACACTGACGGCCATCATTCAAGACGAGCCCGAGCCGATCGCCACGGTCAACCCCGCGATCCCGCCGCCGTTACGCTGGACGATCCAGCGATGCCTCGCGAAGGAGGCGAGGAACCGCTACGCCTCGACGGAGGATCTCGCCCGCGAGCTCGTGACGATTCGCGACAACCTCTCGGAGGCGAGCGGAGCGCTCGGCGCGCTCCCGACCGAAACGCTTCCGGCCAGGGGCCGACGCGGCGCGATTGCGATCGCATCGGCTGCGGCGCTCCTGCTCGCGGGAGCGGTCGCGACGTGGCGTCTGCGGGAGAGCGACTTCTTCTGGAAGAACCCGCTCGCGGGCGCTCGATTCACCCGGCTGACCGACTGGGAAGGGTCCGAGTTGGACGCGGCGATCTCCCGCGACGGCAAGTTCATCGCGTTCGTCTCCGACCAGGCCGGCCCCTTCGACACCTGGCTGACGCAGGTCGGCAACGACGAGTTTCTCAATCTCACTCGGGGAACGATTCCGGTGACTTCCGGCAATCGCAGGCGCAACGTCGGTTTCTCGAACGACGACGCTCATGTCTGGGTCGGGATTTCGCCGGGCCGCGCGGGGAACATGAGCGACGTCGTGCTCGTTCCGACGATGGGCGGCAGCGCGCGGCCCTTCCTGCCGGGCGCTGTCTCGATCGCATTTTCTCCGGACGGCGCGCGGCTCGTGTACAACACCGCGGATCCCGCGCAGCCCCTATTCGTCGCGGATCGTACCGGTGCGAACCGGCGCGAGATTCTCGCCGGTCAGATCGGCGTTCGCAATCACTACCCGGTCTGGTCTCCCGACGGGCGCTTCATCTATTTCGCCCGCGGGATCACCAGCACATACGACATGGACATCTGGCGGATCCCGTCGGGCGGCGGCCCGATCGAGCGCGTGACGAACCATCACGCGAGGGTCGCCTACCCGGCGTTCCTCGACGAGCGCAGGCTCATCTACTCGGTCTCGCGGCCGGACGGCACCGGATCGGGCCTGTACACCGTGGACCTCGACCGGCGTGTGCCTCACGCCGTGAGCTTCGGTCTCGAGGAGTACCTTTCGGTCTCGGCCAGCGCCGACGGAATGCGTCTCGCGGCGACTGTCGCCAACCCCACCACGCAAGTCTGGACGGTGCCGATCACGGATCAGGTCGCGGATGAGAGCGCCGCGAGGCGCTTTTCGATCCCCGCCGTGCGGGCCGTGGCGCCGCGATTCGGACCCGGCGAGGTCTTTTTTCTGTCTTCCAAGGGAAACGCCGACGGGCTCTGGAGGTTCAAGGACGGAGCCGCGGCGGAGCTCTGGCGCGGCAGCGAGGGCGCGGTCGTCGCCGCTCCCTCGATATCGGCCGACGGGACGCGGATCTGCTTCGTGGCGCGCCGGGAGCAGCGTGGAGATCTCTACGTCATGGCGGCAGACGGCACCGGATCGCGCCGGATTGGCGAGTCGCTCGACGTCAGCGATTCCGCCTCCTGGTCCCCGGATGGAAAGTGGGTCGCCGCCGTGGCTCATGAGGGAAACGAGCAGCCGCTCTACAAAGTTCCGGCCGACGGCGGACCTCCGGTGCGCCTTCTCGGCGGGGTCAACAACCGCCCGGTCTGGTCTCCCGACGGTTCGTTGATCGTCTATTGCGAGCAGGGCGAGGGGCCCGATTGTCTGGGGAAAGGGATTACGGCCGAAGGCCGACCGGTCCCGTTGCCGCAGTTCAAGACCAACTTCGGGGGCACCCGCTACGGCTTCCTTCCCGGAGGAAAGAGCCTGGTCTTGATGCTCGAAGGGGAGCGAAGCTTCGACTTCTGGATCATCGATCTCTCCACGGGTGGCCGGCGCCGGCTCACGGATCTGCGTGCAGGCTATGACATGAACAACTTCGACGTCTCTGCCGACGGCAAGCAGATCATCTTCGACCGCTATCGCGAGAACTCGGACGTCGTTCTGATCGACCGGGCGCGCTGAGACCCTACTCCTTCACCCGCACCTGATCGGTGATCCAGTTCACCTCCCAGGTCTTGCCGCCGTCGTCGGAGAACGACTGCTCGAAGTGCGGCGAGCTCGTCGTCGTGCGCGTCCACTCGTAGCGGACGAGGATCATGCGCCCCTTGAAAGCCTCCATGTCGTAGAACTCGCCGCGGCCGTCCTTGAAGGATCCGATCGTCGGCGGCGTGCCGAGCGCGCCGTCGGCCGCGTTGGCCCAGTTCAGGTTCCACTGCCGCGAGACGGGATTGTAGGTTCGGAGGGTCAATCCCTGAATGTGCCCGCTCGGCCCGTTGACGTCGAGCTCGTCGATCTGCGCGTTGCCTTTCCATATCGGGCGGCAGTCCCCGACGCCGTCGAACTCGATCCAGGTGGTCGAGCCGGTCAGCGGATTCTGCAGGCGTTTCAGGTGGTACTTCCATTTGCCGATGAGGAAGTCGAAGTCGCGCTGGCCGTCGCGCAGCGGTTTCATGGCGGGCGTGGGCGTCGGCTTCGGCGGTTCGGGACCGGCCGGAACGGGGGCGACTCCCGAGACGAGGAGCAGGGCGCCGAGGAATGCGGATGAGGAAATGCGCATAACGAAAACCTCCGTCGGCTCCGGAGTGTCGTCGCCGCCTCTCTGCGCGACAAGATCCACTTCCGCCGAACACGGTAAGACCACCCGATGGTCGCCGCCGGACGTCTTGTCATAATCGCCCGACATGGCGGCCTTCGCGTCTCTTCTTGGCGTCCTCCTGATCGCGGTCCTGCTCGCCGCCGCGGCGCGCCGGCTCGGGGCGCCCTATCCCGCGTTTCTCGCGCTCGGAGGCGCACTCCTCGCCTTCGTTCCCGGCGCGCCGAAGTTCACGATCGACCCCGAAGTGGCCCTGGCGCTCTTCGTCGCGCCCGTTCTCCTCGACGCGGCGTACGACACCTCGCTCCGCGATCTCCGGGAGAACTGGATCGCGGTCGGAAGCCTTTCGGTCGTCTGCGTCGTCCTGACGACGGCCACGGTCGGCTTCGTCGTCCGCGCGCTCGTTCCGGCGATCCCCTGGGCGGCCGCGTTCGCGCTCGGCGCGATCGTCTCGCCGCCCGACGCCGCCGCGGCGACGGCGGTCCTGCGGTCTCTTCGCCCGCCCTATCGCATCCTGAAGATTCTGGAGGGCGAGAGCCTGTTGAACGACGCCAGCGCTCTCCTGATCTATCGCCTGGCCGTCGGAGCGGTCGCGATGCACGCCTTCTCGACGCAGGCGCTCGTACCGACGCTCGGGCTCGTCCTGATCGGCAGCGTCGCGGCCGGCCTCGCGCTGTCATGGGTCATGCTCTGGGTGACGCGGACGATCTGCGACGTGCCGACCGCGATCATCGTGCAGTTCGTCGGGACGTTCGGCGTGTGGATCGTCGCCGACCGGCTCGGCCTGTCGAGCGTGCTGACGACGGTGACCTTCGCGATGTCGGTCGCGCGGAGGGCCCCCGCCACGACGCCGGCGCGGATCCGCATCCCGTCCTATGCGGTTTGGGAGTCGGCCGTCTTCGTGCTCAACGTGCTCGCGTTCGTCTTCATCGGCCTGCAGCTCCGCCCGATCCTGCAGAGCCTCGCGCCGGACGTGCGCACGCGGTATTTGCTCGTCGCGGCGGCGGTCGTCGCGACGGTGATACTGGTCCGGATCGCGTGGGTCATGACGCACAACACGCTCGCGCGGTCTCGCATCCGGCGCGTCGGTTTCCATCCGCCGCGCCCGATGTCTCCGCCGACCGTGGGCAGCGGCCTCGTCATCTCATGGGCCGGGATGCGCGGGATCGTGTCGCTTGCCGCGGCGCTCGCGCTGCCCGCCGGCGGCCCCGAAGGAAGCTTTCCTTACCGCGACCTCATCGTGCTGACGGCGTTTGCCGTCGTGCTCGGAACGCTCGTTCTGCAGGGGTTGACGCTGCGGCCGCTCTTGCGGGCGCTCGACCTGCGAGAGGACGATCCGGTCGGGAGGGAAGTCGACGAAGCGCGCCGCCGGGCGCTGGACGCGGCCTACGCCGCGCTCGGCGACGAGCGATCGCCCGCGGCCTTGGCGCTGCGCCAGGCGTTCGACGCGCGGTTGAACCGCGGGCCGGAGGCGGATCCCTCGCAAGGCGAGCTCCGCGCGCTCGTCGAGGCGCGGCGCGTCGTCTTCGAGATGCGCGCGCAGGACGACATCGGCGACGACGCGTTTCACCGGCTCGAGGAAGAGTTCGACTGGATCGAGATGGGCATCGGAAGCCGGAGTTCGGAGGGCTGATCGGATGTTCATCGGCCACTACGGCGTCGCGCTCGCCGGCAAGCGCGCGAGCCCGCGGCTCTCGCTCGGGCTCCTGTTTCTGGCCGTCCAGTTTCTCGACGTCCTCTTCGCGATCTTCGTCCTCCTGGGGATCGAGAAGCTCCGGATCGTCCACGGCTTCACGCCGTACAACCCGTACGACCTCTACTGGATGCCGTACACGCACAGCCTGGTCGGAGCGGTCGTGTGGTCGGCGCTGGCAGGTTGGCTCTGGTGGGTGGCCGCGGGACGTGTTCCGGCTAGAGAGCGCCGCCTTGCCTCCTTCGTTCTCGGCACGGCCGTCTTCTCTCACTTCCTGCTCGACGTCCCCATGCACACGCCCGACATGCCGCTGTGGCCGGGAGCGGGGGCGCCGAAGATCGGTCTCGGTCTCTGGAACCATCGCGGCGCGGCGATCGCGGCGGAGCTCGCGGTGCTCGTCGTCGGCGGTTGGATCTATTTGCGCGCCTCGCGTCCGCGCAGCCGCTTCGCGCGCGTCGGAACGGTCGTCTTCGCGATTGTCCTCGCGGCGCTGACCGTCGCGACGCCGTTCCAGCCGGACCCGAAGAGCCCCGGCGCGTTCGCGGCGACGGCGCTGGCCGCGTATGTCGGCATCGCGGTCGCCGCAGCGCTCGTGGATCGGGGGCGCGAGATTACCGGCGCCTGGATCCCGCCAGCCTCCAGAACTGCTTCTCGTTCAACAGCGTGATCCGGTGGCCCTTCTCGCGGAGCTGCTTGATCGCGATGAGCTTCCGGCCCGCGTCGCGGCCGCCGCCCTGAAGCGGATTGGGACGTCCGCGGACGACGACGGTCGTCTTCGCCGAAGGCGCGCCGTGGACGCTCGCCCCGGCGCGCCGCGCCGCGCGGATCGCCTCGCTCCGCCTCCGCGTCAGGATTCCGGTGAACGCGACGTGCGCGCCCTTTAGCGTCCGAAGTCTCCCGACTTTCAGCGCGGCCGGCGGACGCGTCAATGCGTCGATAAGCTCCTTGGCGCTCTCGTAACGCTTTCCCCGTTCGCCGATGCAGCGGTAGACGATCTCCTTCAGGTGGTCGGTGCAGCGCAGCCGCCGGACCTCCTTGCTTCGGATCCGGTGCCTGGCGGTTCCCTTGAGGAGCATGCCGATGAGCTGGCCGACCTGGTAGACGTCGTCGCGCGCCTGCCACTTGGGCGCCGCGCCGGCGCGGATGTCGCTCGGCGCTCCCCAGGGGTTCAACGTGCGCGCGCGGATACCGCGTCCGTCGGTGGCGTGGCGCACGATCCCGAAGTCGCCGAGCTTCAGGCTTCCATCCGCGCAGACGAAGACGTTCATCGGCGTGAGATCCCGATGGAGCATCTGGCCGCGGTGGAGCTTGCCGAGGACCTCGAGGATGCCGGCGATCTCGCGGCGCGCGGTCCTCTCCGCCCAGCCTTTCCGGGTGCGCTGCAGGAACGCCCGCAGGTCTCCGTGCTTCGCGTACTCGAGCGCGAGGCAGTAGAGAAGGCTTCCGTCGCCGCGCGCGAGGGGGAAAGCGTCGTAAACGCGGATCGCGCGCGCGTGCGCCTCGAGGATCTGCCCGAAGTACGCCTCGCGGAGCCAGCCGTCGATGTGCTCGCTCGCCTTGATCGCGACGACGGCGGGAACGGCGCGCGAGCGGGTGACGCGCGTCGCGAGATAGGCCTGTCCGAAGCCGCCTTGTCCGAGCAGGCTGTCGATTCGATAGCTCAGCTTGGTCTCCGGGCTCGTGACGACCTGCTGGGGAAGGAGAAGCGCCTTCCCCCGCGCCGCGCGCGAAGCGGCGGACATCGCGAGGGTGGTGGCCCGGGAGACGGAGGTCATGGGAAAAGCCGGCTCGGAGTCTATCGAAGAGGCGGTCTCGACCTGGACGGCGAAACGAATCGACCGGCAGGATCGTTGCAGGGGCGAGAAGCGATGCGCATCACCAAGTACATCCACTCCTGCCTCCTGATCGAAGCCAACGGCGACCGGATCCTCGTCGATCCGGGCACTTTCACGTTTCGAGGCGGCGACGTGACGCCCGACACGTTCGGAGCCGTGTCGGCCGTCTTCGTCACGCACGATCATGCCGATCACGTGGACGACGACGCGGTCAAGGCGATCCTGGCGAGAAACCCGGCCGCCGTTCTCTTCACGAATTCCGAGGCGCGCGCCGCCTTCGCCCGGCGCGGGCTGGAGGCGGCGATCTTCGAAGAGGGCGTCAAAACGATCGGCCGGATGCCGATCCGCGCGGTTCCCGCTCCCCATGCCTCGATGCTGGGGGCCGTCCCGCCGAAGAACGTCGCTTACGTCATCGGCGAAACGCTTCTCGTTCCGGGAGATTCCTACGCGTCCGGGATGGATTCCTGCCGGGGCGTCCCGGTGCTGGCGCTGCCCATTGCCGCGCCGTGGGCGAAAGAGCTCGAGACCGCGGCGTTTGCCGAGCGCATTGCGCCGAAGGTGATCCTGCCGATTCACGACGGTTTCGTGAAGGAGGCTTTTCTCGCGGGACGCCATCAGAATTTCGAGAAGTACTTCGCGTCGCGCGGGATCGCGTTCCGAAGCCTCGTGAAGCCGGGAGACTCGGCGGAACTGGCGTAGGGCGGGGCTTGTCCCCGCCCGGGGCAATCGGGCGGCCGCGAGGGCCGCCCCTACTCCGCCGGCTTCACGCCGAGCGTCGTGTACAGCGCGCCCGCGTCGTACACGGTGCCGTCCTTGATCACGGTCACCACCCGGCGGATGTCGGCGATGCGCGCGGTCGGATCCCCGTCCACGAGAATCACGTCCGCGGCCTTTCCGGGCGCGATCGAGCCCGTGATCTTGTCGCGCTTCATGACACGCGCCGGAACGATCGTCGCCATCTGAAGGACCTGCGGCGCCGGGATGCCCGCGGCGGCGTAGTTGATGAGCTCGCGATGAAGCGTGAAGCCGGCGAGGTCGTCGGTTCCGGCGACGATCGTCAGACCCGCGTCGTGGAGCTTCTTCACCATCCGCAGCATCGCCTGGAAGGAATCCCGGTAACGCTGATCCATTCCCTCCGGCACCGGCAACCCGACGTCGAGAAAGTTCCTTCGGATCTGCGGCGGCAGCCGGTTCGCCGCCGGCTCGAGCGTCGGCGCGAACTTGCCCTTCCTCGCGACGAACATGTCCTCGAAGACGCTGACCGTGGGGTCGAGGACCGTGTGGTGGTCCTGGAGGACTTTGACGAACGCCGCGACGCGGTCCGAACCGAGGTCGAGCTCCGCCGCGTGCTCCGCGACGGCGGTGAATCGCGCCGGCGTGCGCGTGTCCTTGACCGTGTCGAAGAGGAAGTTCAGGAACCAGAAGTTGGCGTGCTGGACCTCGTCATAACCCGCCTCGACGGCCTGCTGCATCGTCATGAATGCGGGGATGTGCCCGCTGACGCGCATCCCGTTGCGGTGCGCCTCGGCGGCGATGATCGGGACGAGCTCGGGCTTGACCGAGCTGTAGATCTTGATCTGTTCGTATCCCAGCGACTTGTATTTCGCGACGTCCGCTTTCGCCTCTTCCGGCGTGTCCGCGAAGACCTTGGTCGGGCCCTGGAAGGGGCCTCGCCCGTCGATGAATCCCGCCATGATGACGTGAGGCCCGGCGAGCGAGCCGGCGTCGAACTTCTTCCGAAGGTCCTGAAGGTGATCGATGTCGTTGGCCAGGTCGCGCACGGTCGTGACGCCCGCCGCGAGATGGAGGAGCCCATCGTCCCAGTCGCCGAGGTGGACGTGCATGTCCCAGAGCCCCGGAAGAAGCATTTTCCCCTTCGCGTCGAGAATCTCGGCGCCTGAGGACGCTCCCAGGCTCGCGTCGCCGTCCTTCGCGACGGCGGCGATCTTGCCCCCTTCGATCCGGACGGACATTCCGTCCTTGACCGTGGCCGTCTCGCTGTCGAAGAGCCGCGCGTTCCGGATCACGAGGCTCGCCGGCTTCTTCTGGAGCCTCTTCGCGGCGTTCTCGCCGAGGGTCGCGGCGTGCGCCTTCTGCGCCTCGAGGAGCGCCGGCCATGCGGCCTCGGCCCCCTCGGGCATCGTGGCGGACCAGTCGCTCCCGCTGGCGAAGAAGCTGTTGTCCTCCAGGAGCCAGGTCGGGCTCGGCGTGAACGCGAGGCCCGTGACGTCGTAGAGCGTGGCCGTGTGCTTCTTGCCGCCGAATTCGACGGGGCGGTCGAGGACCTTCTCGATCCGCGCTTCCCCCTCGGGCAGGAGTGCCAGGCGTCGCCCGGGCGCCGCGAGGAGCGCCCGCTCGAGCTCGTTGGTCAGGACCGCGTCGATCGGAACGTAGAACGCGGGACCCGCCACCGCCTTGTCGCCGTTCTCGGAACCGTTCGACCAGGAGGCTTTCCCGCCGGCGACTCGGAATTGTTCCTTGATCGGAGTCTTCAGGTAGTTGTTCCCGGTGGCGTCGACCTCGGTGGGGACGCCGTTCCGGTCGGTGACGATGCGAGAAAGGATCGCCGGTCCGCGGCCGCGGTCGTTGAACGCGAAAAAGCAGTGATGCGCGCCGTCGGGCGTGTCCCAGAGCGCGAGGATGCCCGCCTTGTTGCCCGCCATCAGGAACGAGTAGCGCCGGGCGTCGGCCGGCACTTCGGGCGGCACCTTGACCTGTGCGGCCTGGACGTCGGATGGGGCGGGAGTCTGCGACGCTCCGACCCGGGCGGCGCCGAGGATCGCGGCGGCAAGAAATCCGAAGCGGCAAAGTCTCATCTCGTTTCCTCCGATGGGGAGAGCTTCGGTGACGGCGGGGCGATGGGTGTGGCCTGGCGGACGATGAGGCGCCACGAGTCTCCCTCCGCGCGCCATACGTTGGTGAAACGCCGGCGGACCGGCGCGTTCTCCGGGGGATCGGTCACGACGTCCTCGCCCATCACGACGACGACGTCTCCCAGGCGCTCCATGACTTCGATGCGCTCGACCGACGAGGAATGCCGGACGATGCCCCGCTCGAGGAGCTCCAGCACTTTCGCCTTGTCGTGGACCCGGTGGACCGGCGAGTTGACGAGGAGCTCGTCGGCGAAGAGCGCGCGCAGCCGGCCCGTGTCCGCCGCCAGAAACGCCTTCCGCCCCTCTTCCTCGAGCGCGGCGATCTGGCGGCGCCAGCGCGATTCTTCCTCGGTCTGATCCGAGGAGTCCTTCATTGCTTCCTCTCCGGCAGGCAAGACTATCCAACTTTTCGACGAACGGCGGGACCAACGGCGCAACCGGCCGCCGGGGCTCTTCGTAGCAGCCGGTAACGACTCCTGTAGGAGGCCAACATGAAGCGTCGGATCGTCGGGTCCCTGCTCGCGGCTCTTCCGCTCGCGGCGTCGGTCGCCCTCGGCCAGGCCCATCCGCTCGAAACCACCGTCGAAGGCGCCGACAAGATGCTCATCCGGGAAGACCTCGGCGACGGCGTGTTCGTCTTCCGCGCGCCGTCGGATCTCGAGTACTGGACAGCGACGAATTCCGTCGTGATCGTCAACGACGACGACGTCGCCGTCTTCGACAGCTGCACGCGCGCCGTCACGGCGAAGGCCGTCATCGGGGAGATCCGCAAGCTTACGGACAAGCCCGTGCGCGTGCTCATCAACTCGCACTGGCATCAGGATCACTGGTCCGGCAACGAGGAGTACACGAAAGCCTTCCCGGGCGTGCGCATCATCGCGAGCGCCGAGACACGCGCATACATGGAAGTCATGGGCTCCGCGTTCTTCGTGAGGGAGCTCGAGCAATTCGGCCTGTCGGCGATGCGGGAAGACCTGGCCGCGGCCCTCAGGACCGGAAGGCTCGCCGACGGGTCGCCGCTGACCGCCGCGGCTCGCGCCCGCAAGGAAGCGAGCATCCGGATGGCGAGCCAATTCGCGGCCGAAGTCGCGGCGCTGCCTCGCGTGCTCCCGAACGTCGTGTACCGCAACGACATGACCTTGTGGAGCGGCCGCCGGGAGTTCCGACTGATGAGCGTCACCGGCGACGCGACCGGATCGACAGTCCTGTACCTTCCGGGAAGCCGGATCCTCGTCACCGGAGACGTTCTGGTGAGCCCCGAGGACGGAAAAGGTCCCCCGCCGTGGACGACGAATTCCTACGCGATCACGCCCTGGCTCGAGAGCCTTCGCCGGCTCGACGCCCTCGGGGCGGCCGCGATCGTTCCGGGTCAGGGACCGGTGATGCACGACGGGACGTATCTCCGCCGGACGATCGATCTCTTCGCGGCGGTCCTCGATCAGGTGCATTCGGCGCTCGGGCGCGGGGTTTACAGGATGAGCGAGCTCCAGGCCGCGGTCGACGTGGACCGGATCGCGCGCGAATACGCGCCGGGGGTTCCACCGGGCGACGAATACCGCCGGTTTCTGGCGAAGCTCACGACGAAGGCGGCGCAGGAGGCCCTCGACGGGGCGGAATTGAAGTAGGGGCGGGCCCGGCGGCCGCCGGCCTTCGCTTCGCCGCGTCGATCACGTCCGCGATCGCGCGCGCGACCTCGTCCGGCGCCTCGAGGTGCAGTTGATGCCCCGCGCGGACGATTCGCTGCTCGCCGCGGGTCGACAGGCGCGCGAGCGCCGCCTGCGCGTCGCGGCGCTCCTTCTCGAGCTGCGCGGCGGGAACGCCGTGGTCGTCTCCATATCCGCCCTTCTCGCGCGTCAGGACGATGAGCGGCAGATCGCCGAGCGTCCCGTCCTGCGGCGCCGCGTGCCACCGCGCGAAGTACTCGGCCGACCACTCGCGCTGACTGTTCTCCGCGTCGTCGAGGTCCGGAAGCGTCTGCGCCCATCGCCGGTATCGCCGCGCCGCCTCCGGGAGGACTCCGAAGATCGGGCGAAGCGCGGCGGCGCCCGCGGCCGCCTCGCCCGCGGGGGGCGGTCGGTCGTCCGGGCGCATCGTTTCGCGCGGTTCGGGAATCGGGGTGCCGCGCGCGCCTTCGAAGAGCCGGATGACGCCGTGCGGAATCGTGATCGGCTGCGTCTCCGAAACGGACTCGGCGAGCACGACGCCGGCGACCTCGCTCCGATACGTCAGCGCGAACTGCCGGACGACCGCGCCGCCGTAGGAGTGTCCGACGAGGACGAACGGCCCCTTCTCGCCCAGCCGGCCGAGGGCGTCGTTGAGCTCGAGATTGATCTGCGCGAAGGTCCGCGGCTTCGGGCCGGGATCGCTCCATGCGTACCCGGCGCGGTCATAGGTGCAGATCCGCGCGGATTTCGAGACCCGGTCCTGGACGAGCGACCAATCGAACGAGAAGTCGCCCAGACCGTTCTCGACGACGACCGTCGGGCTCCCGGCGCCGCGGCAGAGGACGTGAAGGCGGTGGCCGCCGAGGTCGACGAGGCGTCCCGGCGGCTTCGGAGCGGAGCTCGCGAGGAAGACCGGCAGGAGGGCGAGGAGGCGGAACATGCTGTCCCGAGAAACGGTCTCCGGCGCGGAGAGTTCCACCGTTCGTCCCGCCGATTTGACTGCAGCGAACCCCGGTCATAGCCTCGGTCACCGGGAGGTTCGAATCATGGCGGCTAAGAAAACGACGAAGACGGCCCGTTCGAAAAAATCCGCTCCGCGCAGACCGAAGGCGGCGGCGAAGTCCGGGAACGGGAGTGCCCGTTCCCTGATGCTGAAATCGGCGTCGCCGAGCTTCACGGTGAACGATCTGGACAAGAGCCTCGGTTGGTATCGGGACGTCCTCGGCTTCGACGTCGAGGAGACGTGGAAGGACGACGGAAAGGTCATCGGCGTGTCCCTCAAGGCCGGCGACGTGTCGTTCATGATCGGGCAGGACGACTGGAAGAAGGGCCGCGACCGGAAGAAGGGCGACGGTTTCCGGATGTTCTGCACGACGAAGAAGAGCGTCGACGACATCGCGAAGCGGATCGAGTCGAAGGGCGGCACGCTCGATCAGCGGCCGACCGATCAGCCCTGGGGCGCGCGGGTCATTTCGCTGACCGATCCCGACGGGTTCAAGATCACGATCGCCAACGAGTTCTGAGTTCTGAGGGACGGGCGGCCGAAAAGGCCGCCCCGACCCTTGCCCCTCGGGAACATCGGCTCTCCGCCTGCGTAATTGCCGGAAGGAGGGTAGGTGCATGCGCCGGTTCCTCATTCTCTTCGCCGCGGGAGCGCTTCTGTCCGCCGCCGCGGCCGCCGGGCCGCGCGTCGAGGTCACGGACATCGTGGACACGGGCTTCTCCGCCGACCTCGCCGCGGGCGGCCGATTGAGCCTCCACGTGCGCTCCGGCGAGGTCCGGATCGTCGGGAGCGACGAGGACAAGATCACCGTTTCGCTGTCGGGCAAGAGCGCCCCGGAAGCGAGGAAGCTCAAGGTGCGGCTCGACCGCCGCCAAGGGGAGGCAGAGCTCCGCGTCTCCGGCGGTCCGCACAACGGCCTCACGATCACGATCGGCGTTCCGAAGAAAACCGATCTCTACGCCCGGATTCCGTTCGGCGACGTGAGCGTCGAGAACGTCGTGGGAAACAAAGACATCGAGCTGCACGCGGGAGACCTGACGGTGCGGGTGGGCAATGCGGCCGACTACGGCCGCGTGGACGCCTCCGTCTTCAGCGGCGAGGTGGACGGCGATCCGTTCGGCGAGGAGCACGGCGGCCTGTTCCGCTCTTTCCACAAGGAGGGGAGCGGCCCGTATCGCCTGCACGCGCACGTCGGCGCCGGCCAGCTGACGCTGCGGTAACCCATCGGCTCCCGGGAATCCGTTTCGGCCTCGGCCGTGTTCTGATCCGGGCCGCTTGAAGAAGAAAGCCCGGGTCGCCGCCTTCGCCTCCGCCGCGCTGCTCGGAGGAGGGGCGCTCGCCCTCGTTCGTTCGACCGGCTGGCTCGCATCGCTCGGCGGCCGGCTCTCGGGGGGACGGCTGCTCCGCGCCCGGCGATCGCCGCAGTGGCGTGGCGGACGGTTCGAGAACTCGGTGGCCACGCGCACGATCGTGCCGGGCGGCTTTCGCAAGATGATCGCGATGCAATTCGCCGGCGATCAGGTCCGCCGTCCGCGGCGCCCGATCCCGGTCGAGCGCCTCGCGAGGTCCGACTTCGAGGCGCCGCCGGCGAGCGGTCTCCGCGTGACCTGGATGGGTCACGCCAGTGTGTTGATCGAAATCGGCGGCCTCCGCGTCCTGACGGATCCGGTCTGGAGCGAGCGCGTCTCGCCGTCCACCGCCATCGGGCCGAAGCGGTTCTTCGATCCGCCGATCTCGCTCGGAGAGCTTCCCAGAGTCGACGCCGTCGTCATCTCGCACGACCACTACGACCACCTCGACATGGCGACCGTCCGGGCGCTCGCCGCGCGGGGAGCGGAGTTCTTCGTGCCGCTCGGCGTCGGGGCGCACCTCGAAAAGTGGGGCGTCCCGCCCGCGCAGTTTCGCGAGCTCGACTGGGGAGGGGAGAGCTCTCTCGGAGGCGTCCGTTTCCTGTGTGTCCCGTCGCGGCACTTTTCGGGACGCCTGCCGTGGGAGAACTCGACCCTCTGGTCGTCGTGGGTGGTCGCCGCGCCGCGCCACCGTGTCTTCTTCTGCGGGGACTCGGGATTCTTCGATGGATTCGGCGACATCGGCCGCGCGCACGGCCCTTTCGACGTCGCGCTCGTCAGCTCCGGCGCCTATTCGCCTCAGTGGCCGTCGATCCACATGATCCCGGAGGAGGTCGTCGAGGCGAGTGTCGAGGTCAAGGCGCAACTCCTCATCCCGATCCACTGGGGCACCTTCAACCTGGCCTTCCACGCCTGGAACGAGCCGGCCGAGCGGGCTTTCGCCGAGGCCGCGCGTCGCGGCGTGCCGATCCGGATACCGCGGCCGGGCGAGCGGGTCGAGCTGCCGCAGGCCGGCGAGGCGCCCCGATCTCGCTGGTGGGAACCCTCCTCGGTTGCCGCTCGCGCCGAAGGAACCGGAAAGGACGAAACCCTCGTCCCCTCCCTCCGTATCTCCGGACATGATTCCCCTTGATTACCGAGGGAAGCCTCCCGTAGACTCCTCTCGGATACCGATATGAGCAAACCCGCCGACCTCGTCCAGGGCACCCTCGACCTCCTGCTGCTCAAGCTCCTCGCGCTCGAGCCCCTCCACGGCTGGGCGATCAGCCTGCGCCTGCGGTCCGTCTCGAACGACGTCCTCCAGGTCAGCGAAGGCTCGCTCTACCCGGCCCTCCACAAGCTCGAGCAGGAGGGCTGGATCAGGGCCGAGTGGAAGACGACGGAGAACAACCGGCGCGCGAAGTTCTACTCGCTGACGCGTCTCGGCCGGAAGCAGCTCGACCTCGAAGCGTCGAACTGGCAGCGGCTCTCGAACGCGATCTCCCAGGTCGTCCAACTCTCCGAGGCCTGATCATGAAGATGGAACACTGGTGGTTCCAGGCGCCTCTGAAGCTCAAGGCCATCTTCCGCCGCGGCCGCGCGGAGCAGGAGCTCGACGAGGAGCTCCAGTTCCACCTCGACCGGAAGATCGAAGAGGGCGTCGCCGAGGGCCTGTCACCGGAGACCGCGCGCCTGCGCGCGCTCCGGGCGATGGGCGGGCTCGATCAGCGCAAGGAGCAGATTCGCGACACGAGGGGCATCCACTGGCTGACCGACTTCCTCGACGACGTGCGCTACGCGTTTCGGAGCTTGCGCCGTGCGCCCGGCCTTTCCGCGTTCGTCGTGGTCACGATCGCGCTCGGGATCGGGATGACTGCGACGCCGCTCTCGATGCTCGACGCGCTCGTCTTCCGGCCCTACCCGGTCTCGCGTCCCGGCGACGTGGTGACCCTCGTCGGCACGTCGCGCGACAACGCCTACGACGCGTTCTCCTATCGCGAATATCTGGACCTCCGCGACCACACGCGGAGCTACGACGGGGTTGTCGCGAGCACGACGTTGCTGTCGGTCGGCTTCAGCTCACGCGCCGGCGAGACGCCTCAGGTCCGCGGCGGACAGCTCGTATCGGGAAACTATTTCCGCGTGCTCGGCGTCGAGCCGACTCTCGGTCGCGGTTTTCGGGACGACGAGGACGCGGTTCCCGGCCGCGACGCCGTGGTCGTTCTGGCGCCGGATTTCTGGAAGCGGGAATTCGCGGCCGACCCGGCCGTCGTCGGTCGGACCGTCCGGATCAACGGCGTGGACTTCACGGTCATCGGCGTCGCGCCGGAAACGTTTCCGGGGATGTTCATTTTCATGCGCCCCGACCTCTACGTGCCGCTCGCGATGGCGGGCCGGTTCTCGACCAACCCCCAGAAGAATTTCTTCGTCGATCCGGACGACCGGGAGCTGACCGTTCGTGCGCGGTTGAAGTCCGGCGCGACGCTCCACGAGGCGCGCACCGAGATCGCGGTCCTCGCGCGAAGCCTCGAGCGCGAGTATCCGAAGTCGAATCGCGACCGGGGCGCGGCCGTCCGCACGCAGTTCGAGATGCGGACGCAGGACACCGACGTCAACTGGAAGTTCGGCGTGATCTTCACGGTCCTCGCCCTCGCGGTTCTGCTGGTCGCCTGCACCAACGCGGCGGGGCTGCTCCTGTCGCGTGCCCGCACCCGCACGCGCGAGATCGCGGTGCGCCTCGCGATCGGCGCGGGACGCTTCCGGCTGATCCGTCTCCTGCTGACGGAGAGCCTCGTGCTCGCCCTGCTGGGCGGCGTGGCCGGCATCGCCGTCGGGTATGCCGGCATCTCGGCGCTCGACACGTTCACGATTCCCGCGGAGGTCCCCCTGAAGGTGCCGTTCCGGATGGATCTGCGCGTCCTGATCGCGAGCCTCGCGCTCGCGGTGCTTTCGGCGATCTTCTGCGGCCTCGCGCCGGCGCTCCAGAGCACGCGGACCGATCTTCTGAGAGGGCTCAAGGCCGCCGACGTGGACGAGCCGGGCCGCCGCCGCAAGCGCCTGTGGGGGCGCAATGCGCTCGTCGTGGCGCAGGTCGCGATGTCCCTCATGCTTCTCGCGGCCTCGTTCCTGATGTTCCGCGGCTTCCGCCACAGCATCGGCGAAGGCGTCGACTTCGCCCTCGAGGCCAAGGATCACGTCCTGATGGTGCGGTTCGATCCGCGGCTCGTGCAGTACGACGCCGCGCGCACGGAACAGTTCTACAAACGACTGGCCGAGCGTCTGCGCGACTCGCCGGACGTCCTCGGCACCGGCTACACGCAGAATCCTCCGCTCGGCCTGGACGACTTCGATCGCGTGGCGTTCGTTCCGGAGGGCTTCCAGATGCCGCGCGATCGCGAGAGCTTGGCGTCGATGATGGACACGGTGGACGACGGGTTTTTCGAGACGATGGGCGTGGCGATCCTGCGGGGACGCGGCTTCCGGGCGTCGGACGACGCGCACGCGCCGCGCGTCGCGGTCGTCAACGAGGTCTTCGCGAAGCATTACTGGCCGAACCAGGACGCTGTCGGCAAGCGTTTTCGTCTGGATCGCAGCGACGGCGCCCCGGTCGAGATCGTGGGCGTCGCGAAATCGATCAAGTATCGCGACAGCCCGTTCGGGGCGGGGATCGACTTCGTCTACCTGCCCGTGACGCAGCATCCCGCCGCTCGCCTCGTTCTCTTGACGAAGTCCGCAGGCGATCCGCTCCAGATGGTCGAGCCGGTGAAAGAGGCCGTGCGCGCGCTCGATCCCAATATGCCCCTCCTCGAGACGCGGACCTATGCGGATCTGTACCGATACTCCGTGGTCGAGGGCCCGGGCATCGCGGTCAAGCTCGTGGGAACGCTCGGCGCCGTCGGTCTGCTTCTCGCCATTGCGGGGCTGTACGGTCTCGTCGCCTACAACGTCACGCGGCGCACCCGCGAGATCGGAATCCGGATCGCGATCGGGGCGAAGCCGGCGGACGTGCTCAAGCTCGTCATGAGCAAGGGCCTGAAGCTGGTCGGAATCGGCGCGGCGATCGGGTTGGTGATGGGGGTCGCGATCGAGCGCGTCATGAACGCCATGCTCTTCAACGCCGGAGGGATCGACCTGCTCGTCTACCTGGTCGTCGTACCGGCGATGATCGCCGTGACGATGCTCGCGGCCTACGCGCCGGCGCGCCGGGCGACCCACATCGCGCCGACGCTGGCGCTGCGATGTGAGTGACCGGCGTCAGCCGGTCATCCCGAGCTTTGCCGGCGACGAGGCGTTCGGCTCGCGGTCTGCCGAGTTCGGGATCCCTCGCTATCGCTCGGGATGACAGCGGAAAGGAACCAACGGCACTCGGCTCGTAAGTACCCCACAGACGCCGCCGCCATGACCGCTCTGGCCGACTGGTCGCCCAGGTCCCGCGCCCGGCTGGCGGGAGTCTGCGAGGCGCTCGAAGGAATCGCGTCTTCGTACGGCCAGGTGCTCATCCTCGGCAAGCTGATCGTCACGGGCGACGCCGCGGCGACGACGGCGCGGGCCTGAAGAGGGCCTACCGGATCTTCGCGATCCGGCCCTGCGCCGGGAACTTCTCGAACTGTTTCGGGTCGTGGCCGGGGACGACGCGGTCGGCCGACCCGGCGAGCGTGATCATCCGCTCCTGATTCCGGATGTTGGCGGGCCGGTCCGCCTCGGTGAACGTCGCGCTCGCCTTGTGCTCGGTGAGATTCCGGTACAGATAGCAGTTGTCCGAGGCGAGCACGAAGGGCGGATCGCCCGCGACGCGGACGTACTGCGAGGCGAACGTGTGCCGCGCGCCGGTGTAGACGCGAATGCCCGGCAGGATCTCCACGTCGTCGCCGTCGACGAAGCGCAGGCGCCCCCCGGTGTTTCGCTGCACGAGCGCCTTCACGTCCTCGGGATCGATGCCGCCGTGCCGGCCGCCCGGCTGCCAGGCATCGCCGGTGTAGTAGCCGAATTCCTGCCGCTGGATCCAGACCGTCGCCTTCGGAAAGAGATCGATGCCGCCGACGTGGTCCCAGTGCGCGTGGCTGATCACGATGTCGGTCACGTCTTCGGGCGCGACGCCGGCGAGCCTCACCGCCTCGTCGGGCCGCAGGTAGTCGGCCGCGGGAAATTCCTTGAGCCAGGCCTCCCGGTAGTAACCCGAGTCGAACAGGATGTTCCTTCCGCCGCCGCGGATCAGCCAGACGATCATCGCGATATCGGTCTTCTCGTCCTTCGGCGCGCCCATGACGAGCGCTTCGGTCGGGAACCCGACCATCGTGGCGAAGCGGATCGCCTGGATGGAGTACTCGGGCGGGGAAGGCGCCCCGGCCGAAAGACCGACCGCAGCCGCGAACGCCAGCGCGCCGAAACGTCCCGTTCGAGCGATTCTCATCCGTCGTCCTCCGGGTTCGAGCTATGGCAGGAGCCCCGCCTCGCACGTCCCCTCGAGGATGCGCTCGCCGGCCGCATTCTCGATCCAGGCGTCGATCTCCAGGCGATGGCGTTGTCGGTCGATCGAGCGGACGACGAAGTGCGCGGTCAACGCGTCGCCGACGAAGGCCGGCCGCAGAAATCGGAGTGTCTGCGACCGGTAGATCGCGCCCGTACCCGGAAGGCGCATGCCGACCATCGTCGAGAGGATCGACGCCGAGAGCATGCCGTGGAGGATGCGCCGGCCGAACTTCGTGGATGCGGCGAACGCGTCGTCCACGTGCAGCGGGTTCGTGTCCCCGGTGATCTCGACGAACCGCCGCACGTCCTCGTCCGTGAAGGTCTTGGTGAACGTCGCGTGCTGACCGACCGCGAAGTCGTCGATACGCGCGCACCCGGGGGATTGCGGCGAGCCGCTCACGCCCGCAGCGCTCCGGCTTCGACGAGGCCCTTGCGAAAGGTCTCGGCATGGCGCCCTTCCTGGAACGGGTAGGAGGCGGCGAGGTACTTTTCGTCGAGCGAACCGCGCAGCTCCCGGACCGCCGCGAGCGCGTCGCGCGCGCCCTGCCGGTCTCCCGACAATCCCGCCAAAGCGATTTGTCGCTGGCGGGCGCGGAGATTCGCAGGGTTCCGTTGGACGGCCCGCTTCAAATGCTCCGCGGCGCGCGCCAGGTCGCCTTCCAACAGACGCCACAGTCCGAGATCCGCCTCGACGGCGTCGGCGTGGCCGTATTGCGGATCCACGCGATAGACGTTCTCCTGTGCGGCGACCGCCCCCTCGAGGTCGCCCGCGAATCCGGAAATACATCCGGAAAAGTGGTGCGCCATCGAAGCGCTCGGGTTGAGCTCGAGCGCCCGGTTGGCGTGAAGGCGCGCCCGGGGAAACGAGAGATTCGTCCACAGCTCCCCGGCGCTCATGAGCGCGTGTCCCATCCACGACGCCGGATCGAGCTCGATCGACGCGCTCGCCGCGTCGAGCATGCTCCGAAACGTGTCGCGAACGCCCCCCGGCGCTCCGGCCGTCCAGCCCTTGAGCCCCTGCTCGAAGCGCGCCAGCGCGATGAAGCTCCACGGCAGCGCGAAACCCGGATCGACGCGCGTCGCGTCGCCGAGAAGCGCGAGCGCTTCGCTGAAATCGTGCGGAGTCGCCCGGTGGAGGTGCCACAAGCCCTTGATCGTCAGGTCCCACGCGGTCAGATCCTCGGGTCGCTTTCGCATCACGCGGCGCGTTTCCTCGGACGTCAGCTCCGGCGCGATGCGGTGGAAGATCTCGGGGGCGATGTCGGATTGCAGGCGGGCGAGATCGGCGGCGCCGCCGGAGTAGTGGGCGGACCAGAGCTGGGTATCGGTCGCGGTATCGAGGAGCTCCACGGTCAGCCGCGAAGAGTCGCCGGCGCGCAACAGCCGCCCGGTCACCGCGTATCGGGCGCCGACCGCGGCCGCCCGCGCCGACGCGCTGAGGTCCGCTCGGCTCCGGTCGAACGAGGTGTCGCGCGACAGGATCGGGAACCAGCGCCACGACGAGAGCTCGGCGATCAGCTCTTCCGCGATGCCGTCGGCGAAATACGCGTCCTCAGGGCGCCCGCCCTCGTTGTCGAACGGCAGAACGGCGATGATCGGTCGCGCCAGGACGTCCCGGCTCAGGCGCTCTGCGGCGGTCGGCGGCGGCTTCTCGGGCGGCGGGGACACGACCGACTCGACCTCGCCCACGAAACGAAATCCCTGGCCGTGGACGGTCCGGATGAGGCGCTGCGCCTGACCGTCGTCGTCGAGGACGTGCCGCGCGGACTTGACGCGGCTGCTCAGGGCCGAGTCCGAGACCGCGCGGCCGGCCCAGACGGTTGCGATGAGCTCCTCCCGCGGCACCATCCGCGTCCGGTTCTCGACGAGTATCTGCAGAAGCGCAAAGACCTGCGGCTCGATGGCCCGGGGCTGCTTCTGGTGGCGCAGCTCGTAGCGGTCGGTGTCGAGCTCGAAGGACTCGAATCGATGGATCATCGAGGGCCGTTCCGGCGTTCTCCAAGAAAAATCCACGCCGTCTCCCAGCGCCGGCGCGTGTGTCTTTCTATCCTCGCGAAGACGCTGGAAATCGCTCCCGCGTCCGATCTTATCGGAGGTCCCCCATGCCGCTCGTCGACATTCAGCTGATCGAGGGAGTCTTCAACGAATCGCAGAAGCGCCAGATGATCGAGAGAGTCACCGAGGCGATGGTGGGCGTGGAAGGGGAAGCCCTGCGCGGCGTCACCTGGGTGCGCGTCCTCGAAGTCTCGAGCGGCGAGTGGGCCATCGGAGGCAAGCCGTTGACAACTTCCGACGTGAAGGCGCTGAGCGCGGCCGGACGCTGAAGGAGGAAAGAATCATGTCCGAAGCGACTCGTCTCAAGTCTCTGAAGATCGTTCTCGTCGTCGTCGGGCTGACGTTCATCGGCGGGATCTACCTGTTGATGATGGTCTGGCCCTCCGGTTGGACGTGGCATACGGGACACTCCGACTATCCGCTGATGATCGTCGGGGTCTATGCGACGCTCGGAGTGTTCCTTCTGATGGCTGTCCGAGACCCGGAGAAGAACCGGAGCCTCATTCAATTCACGATCTGGTCGAGCGTCGTGCATGCCGCGATCATGCTCGTCCAGTCGTTCGGGGCGGGAAACCATGGACATCTCACGGGAGACGTCCCGGCGCTCTTCGTCGTCGCCGGCGTTCTCGCAGCGCTCCTGCCCCGGCGAGGTGCGGCGACGGCCGCACGTCTCACCGCCTGACGGCCGTCCCGGGGCGGGACCCGCCCCGCCCCGAAATCCGCTCACGCCTTCGCCGCCGGCCCCGGCTCCGGTCCGGAGGGCGGTGCGCCGTGCCACCGGGCGCGAATGCCGTTGAGGAAAGCCTGGCGCTCCTCGTCCGTCATCTTCGCCCAGCGCTCGCGCATGCCGCGTCCGAAGCCGCCGCGCGACATCCTCGGCCCGCGGAATCCCCGGAAGAGAATCCAGGAGAGCGCCATCAGCCCGAGCGCCTGCCAGTACGTGATCGCCCGCAGCCCGAAAATCTCGGGCATCAGCCAGTTCCACAGGCCGAACACGGCCCAGACCAGCAGCCCGAGGAAGACCAGAAAGAGCGGCAGGACGAAGAAGAACAGTTTCGCGACGCGATGCCTTCTCATGGTTCAGCCCTCACCTTCTTTGAAATCGTCATGAATGTTCCGGAGCCGGCGGCGCAGGCGCTGCACGGCGACGTGCTTGCGCGACAGGAGCGTGTTGACGGGGACGCCGGTCTCCGCCGAGAGCTCGCGGAAGCTCCGCCCTTCGAGCTCGTGCGCGATGAAAACGAAGCGCTGCTCCTCGGGCAGCTCCGCGAGCGCCGCGTCGAGCTCGTCGAGGAGAACGCCGCGCGCATAGGCCGCCTCCGGGCCGGCGTCCGGCGACGGCAGGAGATCCTCGAGCGACCGCCGCGCTTCCGTCAGCGGCTCCGGCCTCTTCCTGCGGAAACGATCGATGATGCGGTTGCGCGCGACGCGAAAGAGCCATGCGCCCGCCTCCTCGATCGGCCGGACGAGCCGATGCGCCTCGACGAGCTCGAAGAACACGTCCTGGAGGATGTCCTCGGCGTCCCATCGGTCGGGCACGCGGCTCTCGATGAATCGACGCAGCCGGCCGCGCTCGCGGTCGATCGTCTCGGCGATCCGCCGGTCCTGGTCGTTCATCGTCTGCTCGAGGATCAGGATCTTCCTCCCGTCGCAGAGGAAGACGGACGAGGCGGCCGGATATTGTGTCCCGGCGCAGTAGGATCGCCGGGATGCGAATCTCCTTCCGGGCTCTCCTCTGGCTGATTCTTGCCGTTCCGCTCGCGGCGCAGGAGCTTCCTTCCGATCTCCAGGCGCTCGCCGAGGGATTCACGACGCGGCGCCCGATTCCCGCGGAGCTCACGGCCGCCCTGAAGTCCTGGGTCGAGCCGGCGGAGCCCGCGCGGATCGTGGGGCCGATCTATTTCGTCGGGACGAAGGGTCTCGCGTCCTATCTCCTGACGACGAAGAAAGGGCTCATCCTGCTCGACGGCGCGATGCCGGGCTCGGCGAAGGACGTCGAAGCCTCGATTCGGAAGCTCGGATTCAAGCCGGAGGAGATCCGGCTGCTGCTGATCACGCACGCGCACATCGACCACGCGGGCACGACGGCTTACTTCAAAAAGCTGTCCAAGGCGAAGGCCGTCGTGATGGACCGCGACTCCGTCGCCCTCGCATCGGGGGGACGCACGGACTTTCAATACGGCGGGAGACCGGCTTTCTATTTCCCGCCGGTGAAACCCGACAAGGAGCTGACCGACGGCCAGACCGTGAAGCTCGGCGACATCACGATGACGGCGCGGCTCGGCGCCGGCCACACGCGCGGTGCGACGACCTGGATCACGACCGTCGAGGACGGCGGACGTAAATACAATGTCGTTTTTCCGTGCTGCACGAGCATCAACCCCGGCTACCAGCTCACGGTCGATCCGTCGTACGCGGGAATCGCCGACGACTATCTCCGGACCCTGGCGATGCTCGAATCGCTTCAGCCAGACATCTGGCTCCCCGCCCACACGGAAGTCTTCGGCTTCGAGGAGAAGCGCGCGCGCTCGGCGAGCGAAGGCGTGCAGGCCTGGGTCGACCCCGACGGATATCGCCGGTGGGTGGCGGATGGAAAGAAGACCTTCGACGCGGCCGTCGCGGCGGAGCAGAAGGCCGCGTCTCCGCCCGCGGCGGCCACGCCGGCGCGGAACTCGCCCTAACCTCCGGCGACGCGATAGGCCTGTCTTCCCACGAAAACTTGACATACTGAAACCGTCGGGGAGGACGCCATGCGCACGGGGCTTCGCGTTCGATCGGCGGTTCTGGCGGCGGTCGGAGCGGCGGCGATGTCGTCCGCGCGGGCGGATTCCGCGCCGACCACGCGCCCGGTGATTCGCGGAACCGGCTCCGACATCCAGGTCGTGTACGAGGCGCCGCTTCCCCCTCCGCGGCTCGGCCTCGCCGTGCGCGCGGATCCCGTGGCCGAGGCGCTTCGCCGGAAGGCCGCCGGCGCGAGCGACGCGAGCGTCGTGGATTTTCTGCGGCAGCATCAGTCGGAGCTTCCCGCGGCGATCGACTCGAACGTCGTTCGAGAGTTTCGGAGGGCCGGCGCCGGAGACTCGGTCGCCGAATTTCTCTCGGCGCACGTCGCGCTCGACGTCGGCGTGACGGCCGAATCGGCCCCTCGCGGCGCGGCGGCCGCTGCCAGAGATGCTGCGTTCTCGGGCGATCCGTACGCCGACCTTGCCGGCTCGGGCTATCCGTTCTACGGCGGCGGCTATGGCTATGGTTACGGCGGATCGGCTGACTTGCCGGGCGGCGGTCGGCGCGGCGGTTTCGCCGGTCGCCCGGCGATTGCGGGGCGCGGACGTCTCCTGCCCTCGCATGCCTTCGAATTCTTCCGGCAGCAGCCCAGGGCGCGGCCGCTGCCGACACATCCCGGAAGTCCCCACATGATGGGCCGACCGCGGATGCCCTGAGGTGAGTTTGCCTGGACCCTTTATGCCGGCTATTCGACCTTCGCGCCGCCGAAGAGGTGAATGTCGTCCGCGGTGCCGTTGGTGCCGTCGGGCCCCGCGCTCCAGAGGAGAAACTGGTCCCCGGACGGCGAGTAGAGATAGTACTCACTGGTGAATGGGTCCAGCGGCTCGGGCGCGCCCTTTCGGGACGACCGCCAGAAGCCGTAGAGCGCATCGCTGTCCGCCGGATAGCTTCCGATCGCCGCGCGAAAGTCCTCGGCTGCCTTCGCGAGGCTCTTGAGATCGCGATCGACCGTCTCTCGAGCCGCCGCGGAGTCGGCCAAGTTGGAGGGCGCCGGCGACCGCGCCGGTGCGGCCGCCCTTCCCTCGCGGACCGCGGCGCGCGATAGGGCGGCCCGAAGCTTTGGCAGGTTCCGCACGACGCCGAAGACCACGACGAAGAAGGAGAGGCTCGCGACGAGAAGGATACCGAGACTCGCCCGGGCCGGTCCTCGTCCCAGGCCGCGGAGCTCTGCCGAGAGTGAGGGTTCGAGCGCGCTCACGCGGTCGCAAAGCGGCGGATGCCCGGCCAGCCACTTCCCGATTGTCATCCAGCCCGTATTCATCTCGAGCTTCTGATGCGCGAGCGCCCGCACGTTGACGTGAGGTCCCCGTTCCTTCCCGGCCGCAAGGATCGTCAGGCCGGCCAGAGCGCCGCGCGTGTCGCCCGAGAGCGCGAGACCGTAGCGATCGCACGTGTACTCTCGGGCGCGCGAAAGGGCCGCGCCGAGGAAGGGAACGAGAAAGCCGGGGGCGAGGAGCCACATCCCGTTGAGATGCCCGGCCCGGATGTGCCCGAGCTCGTGGCCGATGATCATGTCGCGCGCCTTTTCGTCGTCCCCGCACGCTTCGAGGAGATCCGAGTAGAGCACCACGAATCGCGACCGGAGGAACTTCGTCGCGACCGCGTTGAGGGCGCCTCCCGCCTGCAAGAGATACGCGTCGGGGACGCGGCGAATCCCCGCCCGGAGCGCGAGGTCCTGCACGCGCCGGTGCAGCTCGGGCAATTGCTCCGGACCCAGTCGGACGGCGCTTCCCCTCAGGTGAGCGACGAACGCCAGGTGGGACATGAAAAAAAAGAGCCCGATCAGGATCACATAGACGAATCCGACGACCGAGAAGAGCAGCATGATCCAGATCGAGACGGCGGCAACGATTACGAGACACAAGAGCGGAATCTCGGTGGGCCAGCGCTCGACGCGAACGGGAAATCCGGTTGAGGCCTGGATGGTCGGATCCATGGCGCCTCCTCCGTGGTGAATCGGTCGGGAGATCGGGGCTTTGTCTGATTCTACGCCGGCGTTGCGCGCCGAGATCGCGGCCATGGGATGATGACTGGCGAACGTCGCGATGCTTTACCTGATGGCGTTTCTGATCGGCCTCGTCGCCGGACTGCGCGCGATGACGGCGCCCGCCGTCGTGAGCTGGGCGGCGCGGCTCGGCTGGTTGAACCTCCAGGGCTCGCCGCTCGCCTTCCTGGGCGCCGCCGTGACGCCATGGATCTTCACGGTCGCGGCGATCGGCGAGCTCGTCAACGACAAGCTGCCGACGGCCGGCAGCCGCAAGGCGCCGGGGCCGTTCATCGCGCGCATCGTCATGGGTGGGCTCTGCGGCGCCGCGATCGCAGCCTCCGGCCAGGCGCTCGCCGCCGGCCTCGTGCTCGGCGCCGTGGGAGCCGTCGCGGGAACCCTTGGCGGCTACGCGCTTCGGGCTCGCCTCGCGCGCGCCGCCGGAAAGGACCTTCCGATCGCGCTCCTGGAGGACGCCCTCGCAATCGTCCTGGCGTTCGCCGTCGTCCGCGGCGCGCGCTGAGCCCCTATCCCGCCGCCAGCTCTCCCATGACGGTCGGCAGGTACTCCGACACCGTCGGATGGATGTGCATCGCTCGCTGGATGACCGTGTAGGGAGCGCGCGCGTACATGACGTCGAGGATCGTGTGGATGATCTCATCGCCGCCGACGCCGAGGATCGACGCGCCGAGGATCATTTTCGAATCCGCGTCCACGATGACTTTGAGAAAGCCCTGCGTCTCGCCCTTTTCGACCGCGCGCTTGATCTTGGCCATCGGGCGCTTGCCGACGAGGATCTTCCGGCCGGCCTTTCGCGCCGCGGCCTCGGTCATCCCGCATCGGCCGAGCGGCGGGTCGACGTAGAGCGCGTAGGCTTCGATGCGGTCGCTGACCCTCCGCGGATCGTCATCCAGCAGATTTGCCGCGACAATCTCGAAGTCGTTGTACGCGGTGTGCGTGAACGCGCCGCGGCCGTTGCAGTCACCGAGCGCCCAGATGCCGGGCGCCGACGTCCGGAGCTGGTCGTCCACGGTGATGTAGCCGCGCGGGTCCATGGCGACGCCGGCTTTGTCGAGGCCGAGGTCGTCGGTGTTGGGGCGGCGGCCGACCGCCAGGAGCAGGTGCGTCGCTTCGACCGTCGGCGAGCCCTTGTCGCAGTCGACGCGCACGCGCACGCCGGCCGCGGACTTTTCGAGGCCGATGCAATCGGCGCTCGTGCGAACCGCGATGCCTTCGTGCTCGAGGATCTCGCGGATGGCGGCCGAGACGTCCTCGTCCTCGCGGGCGATGAGACGCGGCGCTTTCTCGATGACGGTCACGCGGGATCCGAAGCGCCGGTACATCTGCGCGAACTCGAGCCCGACGTAACTGCCGCCGACGATCACGAGGTGTTGCGGGACGAAATCGATCGCCATCATCGAGGAGTTCGTGAGGTAGGCAACTTCGGACACGCCGTCCATCGGCGGGATGAACGCCCGGCCGCCGACGTTGATGAAGATCCGCTCGGCGGTGAGGACCTCGTCGCCCACGCGCACCTGCCGCGGCGACTCGAAACGCGCATGGCCGTGATAGACGGCGCCGTTCGGGAGGCCTCTCACGAGAGCCTCGGTGCCCGCGCTCGCGTCCCCGGAGATCCGATCCTTCCGTGCCTTGACGGCCTTCATGTCCACGGCCGGCGCGCTCGCGGAAATGCCGAAGTCCGAAGCGCGGCGGACGCTTTCCGCCGTGGCGGCGCTTGCGACGAGCGTTTTCGTCGGGATGCAGCCCGTGTTGACGCAGGTCCCGCCGAAGGCGCCGCGCTCGACGACGGCGACCTTCATGCCCGCGGCCGCGAGCCGCGCCGCGAGAAAGGGTCCCGCCTGGCCCGTCCCGATCACGATCGCGTCGAAGGTCGGCATGGTTTGTACTCTAGATCAAGGGTTCGCCTTTCCTTCCCTTGATCCGGCTACGGTCGGTAGAGAGTCAGCCCGAAGGCATTCGAGATGAACTTCGCCATCGCGTCGCGGTTGACGACCTGGCTCGGGCAGTAGGCCGTGGCCGTGCAGCCGTCCACGATGGCGCGGGCCCACAGGTAGTGGATGTGCCGGCAGAATGCGTTCGAGACCGGGACGTCGGTGAAGTGCACGTTCGGGCTTGCGGCGGCGCACGAGTACGCGCGGCCGGTGCCCGCGTCCGGTCCATACGTCAGCGGCACGGCGTTTCCTCCGCCCGGCGCGACGAGCGCCTTCGCGATGAAGGACGCCATGGCGTCGCGCGTGATGGTCTGGGTCGGGCAGTACTGCGTGGCCGAACAGCCGAGCGTCACGTTCTGCGACGCGATGTAGTGAACGTGCCGGCACGCGGAATCCGTCGGCGCGACGTCGGTGAAGAGCGAGATACCGGCGCTCGTGCACGAATAGGCCTCCGCCCCGACGAGCCCGCGGCTCGGGACGAGATCGGCGGCGCCGGCCATCGCTTTCCCGACGAAGATCGCCATCTGGTCGCGCGGCACGGGCGTTCCGGGACAGTAGGTCGTCGGGCCGCACCCGGTCGTGATGCCGTGATGAAGCATCGTCTCGATCTTCTTGTAGAACGGCTGCGACCGCGGCACATCGGTGAAGCTGTCGCCGACGTGGAGCGTCCAGGAATGCCCCGCGGCCCCCGCGACGCTTTCGGCCAGGCCGCCGTCCCAATGCGTCCCCGGCCGCGGGCCGCTCGCGCCCACCGTGTAGCAGGCGTCCGGACTTCCGTCGTCGCAGCCGGCCAGCGCTCCTCCGGCGACCGTCCCGTAGTCCGCCTCGCGATCCGAGGCGGTCACGCACGGGATTCCGATGATGCAGAAGACGAGCGGCGTGCTCCCGTTGAGGATCGCCGCGCCGGCGCCGAAGTTCGCCCAGAGCGGCTCGACCCGGACCGACTCGCCGGGCTCGAGCACGCCATTCACGTCAGACGACGTCGACCCGCCGCCGCGGGCGTCCACGTTCAGGCCGATCGGCGTCAGGTCCTGCCGGCGCGCCGTGATCCCGCTCCCGGAGCCGTCGTCGTGCATCCAAACGGCCGCCGGGCCGGCCCCGGTCGCCGCGAGGTCGTTGAGGTTGGCCTTGTTTGTCAGCGAGAAAGTGAGCGGCGGTCCGGTCGGCTGCGCACGGCGGTCGAGCCGCTGGCCGACGACGGAGTAATTCGAGCGGTCGTCCGGAAAAGAATCCCAGGCGACGACGAACGCGCCGGCGGGATCCACCGCGGCCGAGGGATTCTCCTGATACCCCGGCGTTTCGGTGCTCACGAGAAACTCGCCGCCGACTCTCTCGCCGGAGATGTTGAACCGCTGGCCGTAGATGTCGAAATGCGAGCCCGCCTGCGACACGCTCGTCCATGCGACGAGGAAATCGCCGGCCGGCTGCACCGCGACGCAAGACTGGTTCTGGCTGTTGAAGTCCGCCGTGTTGACCCGAAGCTCGTGCCCGATCTTTTCGCCCGCGCTCGAGAACCTTTGAGCGAAGACGCCTTCGTCGTAGAGATCGGGGCTCGACCAGGACACCACGAACCGGCCCGCGCGATCGATTCCGACCGAGGGCGCGTGCTGATTCCCGAGCGTATTGCTGTTCACGGGGAACTCGGGTCCGACCTTCGCGCCCGCCGCGTCGAACTTCTGGCCGAACAGCCCCTGACGGTCGTAGTCCTGCAGAAAGCTGTCCCACACGACGACGAACTCGCCTTTCTCGTTCATTGCGACCGTCGGCTCGAACTGGCCGCTGGGGGTATAGGTGTTGACCGGGAACTCCGGACCAACCTTCGCTCCGGAAGAGTCGAAACGCTGACCGAAGACGCCGGATCCGTCGCCGTCGTGACCCGTCAGCAGGTCCTCCCAGACCACGACGAAGTTGCCCTGGCCGTCGGAGGCGACCGCGGGATCTCGCTGTCCCCCGGTCGTGTACGTGTTGACCTGGATCTCGCCGCCGACCTTCTGTCCCCGGGCGTTGAATATCTGCGCGGCGACGCGGACCCCCGAGCCGTCGCCGTTGTAATCGGTCCAGGCGACGACGAAGCCGGTTCCCAGGCGGGCGATCTTCGGGTCGCGCTGGGTTCCCGACGTGGTCGTGTTGACCTGGAACTCGTCGCCCAGGGGAGGCACCTGCGCCCCGAGCGCGGCCGCCCCGAGCACGAGGGCGATGGCGTGGATCGACCCTCTCGCAGCGTCGGACATGGCGCCTCCGGGTGAAACGGGCAGTGTAACCCGTCACCGGCGACGCGCCGGCTTTCGGCGATTCAGGGGAGGCGCTTGATGCGCAGACGCTGCAGGAAGGCGGCACCCGCACCGCGGCGGCGCGCCGAAAACCCGCCCGAAACGACGGGCCGAGGCTTCGCTTCGGGCAGGCGAAGCGAAGGCGGTTCGGCAGAAGCGGTCCACGGCATCTCGGGCAGCGATCGGTTGTCGGTATTGAAGGGGAGGCGGCCGAAAGTGTTGCTTCGCATCTCGGGTCCCTCCGAGCGAGTACAGGGGTGCAAGGGATGGGCCAGCCGGCCGAGTCTTAAGACTTCCCCTCGTAGGCCGCCTTCAGTCCCGCGATGTCGATCTTCACCATCTTCAGCATCGCCTGCATGACGCGGGACGCCTTCTTCGGATCCTTGTCGGCCATGAGCTCGCCCAGGATCGTCGGGGTCACCTGCCACGAGAGCCCGAACTTGTCCCGGAGCCAGCCGCACTGGACGGGCTGGCCGCTGGCGGCGAGCCGGTCCCAGTAGGAGTCGACTTCCTTCTGGTCCTTGCAATTGACGACGAAGGAGACGGCTTCCGTGAAATGAAACTGCGGACCGCCGTTCAGGGCGATGAACTCCTGTCCCTCGATCTCGAACTTCATCACCATGACCTGTCCTTTGGGCCCGGGGCCGGCATCGCCATAGCGGCTGACGCTGACGGTCCGGGAGTTGTGGAAGATCGAGGTGTAGAACGCGACCGCCTCCTCGGCGTTGGCGTCGAACCACAAGAACGGCGTGATCTTCTGCATCGATGTTCTCCTTCACGAGCGGCGCGGTCTGCGTCATTCCCGTCTTGCAAACCGGTTGACTCTGCAAGAATCAGGCAAACAGGAGACGCCGATGAGGAAGATCGCTCTCGTTCTCACGATGGCCGCGGCCGGTGTCTTGACGGGGCAGCCGGCGCCGGATGACGCCGACGCGCTGAAGCGGTCGCTCGTCGCACTCGAAAAGCAGTCCTGGGTGGCCTGGAAGAACCGCGACGGAAAGTTTTTCGAGGGATTTCTCTCCGACGATCACGTCGAAATCGGTTTCGGCGGCGTCAGCGACAAGAAAGCGGTGGTCGCGGGCGTCGGGAGCCCGGTATGCGTCGTCAGGACCTACTCGGTCGATCGCTTCGACCTGAAGGTCCTCGGGCCGGACACGGCGCTCCTCACCTACTTCGCGGATCAGGACACGACGTGCGGCGGAAACCCCGTCCCGAGCCCCGTCTGGGTCGGCTCGCTCTACGTGCGCCGCGGCGGAAAGTGGTGGAACGCGGTCTACCAGCAGACCCAGACGAAACGGAAGGCGGAATCGCGTCCGTAACCCGCCGCGCGATCGAGCGTCTCCGCTGGCAGGGATGGAGTCTCTTCTTCGAGATCTGCGGCTCACGGCGCGGTCGCTCCGCCGGAGCCGCGGCTACGCGGCGTCGGTCATCGCGATCCTGGCGCTCGGCGTCGGCGCGGCGACGGCGGTCGAAAGCGTCGTCCAGAGCGTCGTTCTGAGGCCGCTTCCCTACCCTCGGCCCGACCGGCTCGTCATGGTTCCGGCGAGCCACCGCCCCGACGAGATGGGGGAGGAGATCTCGCCGGCGAACTTTCTCGACCTGCGCCGCGAGACGCGCTCGTTCGAGAAGTTCGGCGCGTTCGGCCCGCTCACCGTCAACCTCATGTCGGAAGGCCGCCCCGAGCGCCTGCAGGCGGCGCAGATCTCGCCGGACGCGCTTGCCGCCTTCGGCGTGCGCCCGCTGCACGGCCGGCTCTTCCGGCCCGACGAGGAGCGCCCCGACTCGCGCGTCGCCGTGCTGACGTACGGCCTCTGGAAAAGCCGCTTCGGCGGCGACCCCGCCGTCGTCGGGACCACGATTCGACTCTCCGGGGTCGAGTATCCGGTCGTCGGCGTTCTCCCTCCCGGGTTCCGCTTCCCGCGCCGTCTCGGGAGCGACGTGCAGCTCTTCGTCCCCCTCCGCGTCACGCCGGAGCGCGCGGCGGACCGGCAGAACCGCTGGCTCTACGCCATGGGACGTCTCGCCGCGGGTGTCTCTCCTCATGCGGCGGCGCGCGAGCTCGACGTCCGGATGGCGACCCTCGCGCGGGATTTCCCGAAGGACAACGGCGGCTGGGGAGTCCGCGTCGTGCCGATGCGCGAGTACGTCGTCGGCCGGGTGCGGCCGGCGCTTCTGATCCTCCTCGCGACGTCGCTTCTCGCGCTCGCGGCCGCCGCCGCCAATGCGGGCAACCTCGCGCTCGCGCGCGCCGCCGCGCGGCGAGGAGAGACGGCCGTCCGAGCGGCGATCGGCGCCTCGGCGAGAGACCTTATGCGCCCGCACCTTCTCGAAGGAATTCTTCTGTCGGTCGCCGGCGGCTCCCTCGGCGCCCTTCTCGCCGCCGCGGGGCTGCCGCTGCTCGTGTCCGCATTGCCGGGAGACCTTCCGCGGCTCGACGAGGTGCGTCTCGATCCGGCCGTCCTTCTCTTCACGCTCTCGACGGCGCTGCTGGTGGGCGTCGCCTGCGGCTTGCTGCCTGGATTGATCGCTCGCCGGACGGATCCCGCGGAAGGCCTCCGGCTCCACGAGCGCGGCGGCGGCGCGTCGGGCTCGGCGCGCCTGCGCCGTCTGGTGACCGTCGCCGAGATCGCGACCGCGCTCGTTCTCCTCGTCGGCGCCGGACTCCTGCTCTCGAGCCTGGCGCGCCTCGTGCGCGTCGATCCCGGGTTCGACCCGCGACGCGTGCTGACGATCGAGATCGTGCTGCCACCGCGCCGCTATCCCGACGACGCGGCGAAGTCCGCCTTCTATCGGGCGCTCGCCGCGCGCGCTGCGGCGCTTCCGGGAGTGGAGTCGGCCGGCGGGGTGAGCCACCTCCCGCTTTCGGGGAGCAACAGTACCGAGAGCTATCTCGTCGAGGGCCGGCTACCCGACGACCCGAACGAAGTTCCGGAGGCGCCCGTGCGGTCGGCGACCCCGGGCTATTTCGCGACGCTCTCGATCCCGGTGCTGACGGGCCGCGACTTCTCTCCGGGCGACCGCCGCGACACGGCGCCCGTCGTCGTCGTCAACCGCGCGTTCGCGGACCGGTACTGGGGAGTCGGACAGGCCCTCGGGCGCCGCCTCGTCTTCGCCGACGCGCGCGCGAAGAGCGCCCCCTTCGAGGTCGTCGGGGTCGTCGGAAACGTGCATCACTCGGGTCTCGACGCGCCGCCGGTCCCGGAGATCTACGTGGCCTGCGAGCAGCGGCCCTACGACGCGATCGTGCTCGCGGTGCGCGCACACGACGCGCCGGGTCTCGCGGCCGCGCTGCGCGGCGAGGTCGCGCGGCTCGATCCGGAGCTGCCGGTTTTCAACGTGCGGACGATGGAGTCCGTCCTCGCCGGCTCGACTTCCTCGCCGCGGTTCTATGCTTGCCTCGTCTCGGTCCTCGCCGCCTTCGCGCTGCTCCTGGCCGCCGCCGGGACCTACAGCATCCTCGCCTACTCGGCCGCCCTCCGCCGGCGCGAGATGGGAATCCGCATCGCGCTCGGCGCGCCGCGGGCCCGAGTGGCCGCGCTCCTCGTACGCGACGCGATGGCGCTCGCCGGAGCGGGCATCGCCGCCGGCCTCCTCGCCGCCCTCTTCGCCGCGCGCGGCCTCGCGAGTATCCTCTTCGGCGTGCGGCCGTTCGATCTCGCCGTTTACGCGGGGACTGCCGGGCTCCTCGCGGCCGTCGCGATCGCGGCGAGCCTCGTTCCGGCCGCGCGGTGCGCGCGCGTCGATCCCGCCGCGGCCCTCCGCTCGAGCTGAATCCCGCGAGTCATTCCGACACACAGACCTTCTTCCTCATGGAAGAGACCCGCTGCGATTAATGGAGAGACGGGGGACCACGTCCCGTCGTTAGAATCGGCCCCCAAGAAGGAGATTCGAACATGAGATTGCGTTCTTTCCTGGCGTGTGCAGGTGCGTCGGTCCTCGTCGCGGGCGTCGCAATCGGGCAGGACAAGGCGGCGGAGAAGGCGAATCCGGCCGCGATGGACCCGAAGGCGATGCAGGAAGCCATGCAGAAGGCGGCGACGCCGGGCGACGCGCACAAGAAGCTCGAGCCGCTCGTGGGCACGTTCGACGCGAAGGTGCAGATGTGGATGGCTCCGGGTCAGCCGCCGCAGGAGTCGACGGGGACATCGGAGACGACCTGGGTCCTCGGCGGCCGCTTCCTCGAGACGAAATACCAGGGCACGTTCATGGGCCAGCCGTTCTCGGGGATCGGCTACACCGGGTACGACAACGTGACGAAGAAGTACATCGGCACCTGGATGGACACGATGAGCACCGGCATGATGTCGTCCTCCGGCAACATGTCGGGTAAGAGCATGAAGATGACCGCCTCGATGTCCGACCCCATGACCGGCAAGGTGTCGCACTCGACCGAGACCTTCACGATCACCGACAACGACCACAACAAGATGGAGATGTGGGACAAGGGTCCGGACGGCAAGCCCGTGAAGATCATGGAGATCAACTACACGCGCAAGAAGTAGCGAACCCGCAATCCCGAGGGCCGGCCGCGGAGCTCTTACCTGCGGCCGCCCCTCCGCTTTTCGCTAGACTGAGGCCCTGCACGCATGACCCGCGCGCTTCGGATCCTCGGCTTTCTTCTCGTGCTGGCGGGATTCGCGTACGCCGCCGCGATGTCCGCGCGGCTGCCGGACCGCATCGCCTCGCACTGGGACGCCGCCGGCCGGGTCAACGGCACGATGCCGAAGCCGTGGGGCGTCTTCATCGTCCCGCTCGCCATGCTCTTTCTGTGGGTTCTCTTCCTCGTGCTGCCGCGCTTGTCGCCGCGCGGATTCGAGATGGAGTCCTTCGCGGCGCCGTGGGCCTTCCTGACCGACGCGATCCTCGCGTTCATGCTGTTCGTCGAGGTGCTGACGCTCAACGCGGCGGAGACGCACGCGAATCTCTCTCCGAGACCGATCATCGCGGCCGTCGGCCTCCTCTTCGCCGTGATCGGCGCGACCTTCGGTCGGTTCTCGCGGAACTTCTTCGCCGGGATCCGTACTCCCTGGACGCTCGCGAGCGAGGAGGTCTGGGACCGCACGCACCGGCTCGGATCGAAAGTCTTCGTGATCGTCGGTCTCGCCGTCGCGGCGGCGGCCGTGCTCGACGTGAACTTCTGGGCGATCGTCGCCTTGCTTCTCCTCGGGCCGCTCGTCCCGGTCGTCTACTCGTACGTGATCTACCGGCGTCTCTATCCGCGGACGCCGCCGTGAGGACCGGTCTCGTCGGCGTGGCGCTCGAAGGCGGCCTCGAGAACGGCGCGATGACGCCGCGGGCGACCGAGACGACGGCCGCCGGTCCGGTCCTGTGGCGCGGCGTGTGGCCGCCGCAGGGCGCCGAGGTGCGCGAGACGGCGGAGACGTCCTCGGACGGCGGCGAGACCTGGAAGCCGAAGTTCGAAATCGTCTACCGAAAACATCGGGAGTGACGCCCGGGAATTGACGCGCGCGCCTCGTCGTTGCCTTCCGCGAAACGACGAGGAGAGCCGATGCGTGTCATGAGATTGCTCGCCCTGGGACTGCTCCTGGCCTCGGCCGCCGCTGCCCAGACGACGCCGGCTGCGCCCACGCCGGCCGCGACGCCGGTGCCATCGTCCCCGCCCGACGACGTCCGGATGATCCGGTACAAGATCTCGGCCGGCGACCTTCCGAGCGCGGAGTCGATCCTCGAGTATCACGAGGCCGAGAAGGGCCGCGACGGCGACTACCTCCTGGGTCTCGCCTGGGTGGCGCGCGGCGCGGCCCTCACCGGTGACTGGAAGGCCGCCTCGGACCACGCCGCGGCGGGGAAGGCGCTCGCGCTCGAGAGGTTGAAGACGCCGGCCGACTACGACGCAAACCGCGAGGCCGTGTATCTGCTCGGAGCGTCGATCGAGGTCGAGGCCCAGGCGCTCGCCGCTTCCGGGAAGAAGGCCGAGGCGATTCGATTCCTCGAGGAGAGCTCGCGGGAGCTCGAGAAGGCGCAGGCGCCGTACAACCTGCGGGCGCGCGTCTGGAAACGGCGCAACCTGATCGATCTCGAAGGCCGGCCCGCGCCCTCGATCGCCGCGGAAGACCACGTCGGCGCCGAGCCGCCTTCGCTCGCCGCGCTCAAGGGCAAGCCCGTCGTTCTCTTCTTCTGGTGGGAGGCGTGCGGAGACTGCAGGATGCAGTCGGCGCCGCTTCGCCGCACGGTCGAGAAATATCTCCCGAAGGGCGTCGTCTTCGTCGCGCCGACGCGGTACTACGGGACCGACCGCGCCGAAAGGGCCGAAGAGAAGGGGAAGATCGAGAAGGCGTGGAAAGAGATCTACAGCCTGCCCGCCGCGGTCTCGGCGCCGATCAGCGACGCGGCGATGCTGCGCTACGGCGTATCGGCGACGCCGACGTTCGTTTTCTTGGACCGCCAGGGCGTCGTCCGGAAGTATTCGCCGACGCGGATGACCGAAGCGCGGCTGGCCGAAGAGATCGAGAAGATTTCGCGGTGACAGGCTCCGGCCTGTCATCCCGAGGAGTCTTCGACGAGGGATCCCGAGCCATCTTGCCGACGATGCCGTCCGGCCCAAAGCCTGCCGAGTTCGGGATCCCCCGCGATCGCTCGGGATGACCGGGTGACGGGAGGCCCTCAGCCTCGCTCGTATTTCCAGTTTCGCCGCTTGCCGTCCGCGATCCACGCGGCGGCGGTCGCGAGCCTCTTGTCGCGCGTCGCGTCCGTCTTCGCCTCGAGGATCCACTCCGAGTACTCGCGCTGCGCGCTCGGGGAGAACGCCTTGAACTTCGCGAGCGCGCCCTCCCTCTTCCGGAGCGCCGCCGTGAGCGCCGGCGGCACGGGCAGCGGCTTCTTCGCGCGGCGGACCGGACCGAGCTGGATGCCCTCGTCGGCGAGCGCCGCCGCCCGGCGCACGTATCCGAGGACGGCCGCGTCGTCCGGAAGGTCCGCGACCGTGCGGAGACAGCCGAACTGCCCCATGCCTTTCTCGTTCTTCTCGATCTTCAATGCCCGGTTCCAGAAGCCGAAGGCGCAGTGCTCTTTGAACGCCGCCATCCCGCAGAACATGCCCCGATAGTTGAAGTGGGGCGAGCCCCACTTGATCTCCTCGACGACCTCGGGGCAGCCCTGGTGCACGAGCTTGCGCAGGCGCTTCAGGATCGGCTTCGCGAAATCGGCCGATTTCTCGATGTAGGCGTCCACGCGCGCGTCCTTCTTTCCCATACCGGCATTATCTCGCGGCGATAGGATCGCCGGATGTTGCTCGCGCTCGCAGCGGCGGTCTCCCTGCTCGCCGCCGCGGCCCCGGAACCGACTCCGACTCCGGCTGCCCCGCCGCTCGAAGGCACGCGCTGGAAACTCGTCCGCGTCGGCGATCGGACGGTCGCGACGCCGCCCTCGCCGCGCCAGGCGCACCTCGTCTTCGACGCGGAGTCCGGGCGCGTCTCGGGGGCGGGCGGCTGCAACCGGCTGTCGGGCGCTTACGAGCGCAGCGGCGACCGGCTGACTTTCTCCAAGATGGCCGGCACGATGATGGCCTGCGTCGAAGGCATGGAGACCGAGAAGGCGTTTCTCGAAGCGCTCACGAAGGTCAAGAGCTTCCGGATCGAAGGGCAGGAGCTCGAGCTCCTCGACGAAGGCGGCCGGGTCCTGGCGCGCTTCGAGGCCGCGCCCGATCCCGGGGCCGAGACCTAGCCGGAATGAGGAAAGGAGCCATTGACAGGCGCCTCCCTGATATATAACCTTTAGGTTATGGATCTGAATGCGACGTTCGCGGCGCTCGCCGATCCGACCCGGCGCGCGATCCTGGCGCGTCTGGCGTCGGGGGAGGCTTCGGTCGCGGAGCTCGCGGAGCCGTTCGCGATGTCGCAGCCGGCGATCTCGAAGCACCTGAAGGTCCTCGAGCACGCGGGCCTCATCTCGGCCTCTCGCGACGCTCAGCGTCGCCCCCGGCACCTCGAGGCGAAGCCGCTCGCCGAGGCGTCCGTGTGGCTGGAGCGCTACCGGGCCTTCTGGGAGGCGCGATTCCTGAAGCTCGACGCGTTGCTCGAAGAGATGCAGGCGCCGACGAAGAGACGTGCGGGCACGAAGCCGGGGAGGAGAAAGAAATGGAAACCACGGCCAAGGGAAAACTGACCGTCGAGGCGCGCGGAGAGCGAGAGATCGTGATGACGCGGACCGTGGACGCGCCGCGCCGCCTCGTCTTCGAAGCCTTCACGAAACCGGAGCTTCTGAAGCGCTGGCTGCTCGGGCCCGAAGGCTGGTCCATGCCGGTCTGCGAGGTGGATCTGCGCGTCGGCGGCCGCTACCGCTATCTCTGGCGGCAGGAGGCGACCGGCGCGGAGATGGGCATGGGCGGCGTGTTCCGGGAGATCGTGCCGCCCCAAAAGCTCGTGAGCACCGAAGAGTTCGACCAGCCGTGGTACCCGGGCAAAGGCGTCGGGACGATCCTCCTCACCGAGGAGAACGGCAGGACGAAGATCACGCAGACGATCCGCTACGATTCGCGCGAGGCCCGCGACGGCGTTCTGAGGTCGCCGATGGAGTCCGGCGTCGAGACGAGCTACGTGCGCCTGGAGAAGATGCTGGCCGGCTGACGTTCTTCAGGCCATCGCGAGCCGCTGTCGAATCGCTCCCAGGTGATAGGCCGCGTGCGCGATCGCCGCGATCGCGGTGCCGAGCGCCTCCTCCTCGGACGGCGCCTCCTTCTCGATCGTCCGCATGAGCTCCTCGAACCGGTCGCGAAGCGTCTCGCGCAGCGCCGCCCAGGCGGGCTCGTCCACCGCGGAGACGCTCCAGCTCCGACTCCAGTCGCGCGGCTCGCGGTCGCCGCGCAGCCACGCGCTCGCCGTCTCGAGGTGGAAGGCGGCATGGTGCGCGTGCCCGGCGATCGTCGCGCCGCCCTTGCCGAGAGGCTTCGAGGCCGCCGCCGCGGAGAGGCTCCCGAGCGTCGCGAGGAAGCCCGCGGACGGATCGCTGTCGATGTAATACGTGGATGGGCCGGACGGCCCCTCGAATGTTTCCCGGAGAAGCGTCCGAAAAGCCTGGAGCGTCGGAGTCGGACTCGAAGTC
>DATBFU010000101.1:0-18823 GCA_036558325.1 Thermoanaerobaculia bacterium
ACCGCCCCCGCGATGTCCTCGCGGGCGAGCTGATTGGGCACGAGCCCTTCGAGGAACGCTTCGACGTCGGCCGCCGTCAATGCGGCGCCGGCCGAGGAAGTCTCTGCGAGAAGACCGAAAGGACTCAGCAGCAGAATGAGACCCAATGGCCAAAGGCTACCCGGGCGCTTTTTCATCGCTCCTCCCCCTGGACGAGACGATCTCCGCCGTCGTCGCCCCGGCTCCGATGGGTTCCTAGAAATCGAACCTTAGCCCAACCTGAACGGTGCGCGGCCCGAGTCCAAGGGTGTCGGCGCTTCGCGTCGCCTGTCCGAAGTCGGGCGCCGTCTTCACGCCGACGTAGCCTGCCGGATTCGTCCGGTTGAAGAGATTGAACACCTCGACCAAAGCCTGGATCTGAAGGCTGCCGCCGAGGGCGAATACCTTGCCGAGCTGCGCGTTGACGGTCCAGTTCGAAGCGCCGCGTCCCGCGTTGTGACTCACGCCGGGCGGCCGCTCCGTCAGGTTGCCGTCTCCGTTGTCGTCCGTTCCCGTCGTGATGTCGTAGGGCGCCCCCGAGAGGAAGGTCGTGCCGGCGCCGAGAAGGATTCCCCATGGGCCCGTCCAGTTGACGGCCGCGCTCAGAGTGTGTCGGATGTCGTTCAGGCTCGGACCCCAGTCCGCGCTGCGGTTGTAGTTGTCGCTCGGAAAGGCCTGGCTGCCGTCGGTGTCGCTCCGGTTGCTCGACAGGTTGTACGCAAGCTGCGCCGAGAGACCATCGGAGAACCGTTTCTGGAACCCGATCTGGAGGGCCGCGTACTCGGACTTGCCTTCGGTCTGAGGCTCCAGCGCCTGGCCCACCGTCGGGTCGGGCCGGTCACAGGCGCCGGTTGCCGGGTTCGGCGTACAGCCGACGTGCGCCGCATTGGCGTCCCGAATGCTGAGCAGGTGATAACCGCGCGCATAAACGAGATCGACGCTGACAGCCATGTTCGTCGCGATCTCGCGCTGGATGCCGAGACTGCCGAGGTTCTTGTACGGCGTCGTTGCGTTGGGATCCACGATCGAAATGCTCGGAGGAGGAGGAGGCAGATCCAGCGACCCGCCGGGCGGCGGAACGAGCGGGTCGGGATATCCCGGGAAAACGATGATCGTGGAGGTGAAGCGGCCGGGCGCGAAGAGCTCGGCGAGCAGCGGCACGTTCAGGAATACCTGGTCGTAGTAGATCCCGAAGCCTCCCCGAATCGACGTCTTGCCGTCCTTCGTCGCGTCCCAGGCGAAGTGAACACGGGGCCCGAAATTCTGCCAGTCGTGCTTGACGTAGGTCTGATCTTCGTAGTCCCACCGCAGGCCGACGTTCAGCGTCAGGTACGGTGTCGCTCTCCATTCGTCCTGCAGAAAGAGAGCAACGATGTTGTTCGCGATGTCGATGTTGGGATTCCCGCCGCCGCCAACGAACTCCAGGGGATAGGTCGCCGCATCGTCCGGATTGAAGGGCGCATCGGTGATGAAAATGAACTCGCCATCGAAATTCTGCGGCACGAACGCGTCGACCTTCACGTGGCTGTAGTCCACACCCGCCTTCAGGAAGTGGTTTCCCGTGCTGAAGCTCAGCGAATCGAGGACCTGAAACCGATCCTCCGTGAAGCTCTGCGGCAGGTTCGGCAGCTTGCCCGAGATGAGGCTGGGCCGAATGATGAACGGGCAGCCGGGACAGTTGACCTGGGTGATGTCGTTGTCCTGGGTCGAGTACTGGAAGCGGGCTTCGTTCAAGGTGTCGCTCGAGATGACCCAGGAGTGGGCCAGGGCGTAGTCCATGTTGTCGGTCTTGAGCGTGGCCCCCGTCTCGCCGACGAGCGGGCGACCCGCCACGACCTGTCCCACGTTGGTGTTCGTTTCTTTCGGATCGTCGAGGCGGAAGCGGAACGTGAGCATCTGGCTGCCGGTCGGGTGGTAGTCGAGCTTGAAGACGGCGCGCGGCTCGGTGAGATCATTCGGAAACGTGGTCTGGTCTCCGAGGCCCAGGGATACGAGCGTCGCCGGGTCGACGCCCACGACGGCCGTGCCGTTGCGCCACGTCTCCTCGAATGAGCCGAAGAAGAACGCTTTGTCCTTCACGACGGGGCCCCCCAGGAAGGCGCTGGCGATCCACTGATCGAACGGCGTCTTGGCGCCGGCCGCGAATGGGTCGCTCGCGGTGAGACCGTCGGCCCGGTAGTACGCCGAGGCCCGGCCGTGAAAGTCGTTTCCGCCCGAGCGCGTGATGACGTTGATGATTGCTCCGGAGGCCTGCCCGTACTGCGCCGAGTAGGAGCTCGAAAGGACTTCGTATTCGGCGATCGCGTCGGGGGAATAATCACCGCGAGTGCCGCCGAGCGCATCCTGGTCGTTGGTCACTCCGTCGGTGACGAAGGTATTGCTGGCTCCGGAGCTGCCGGCTCCCGAGATCGTGCTGCCATCCGTCACGCTCGGACTGATCCCTGGAGCCAGAAACGCGAGACCCTCGAAGTTGCGATCGGGCAGTGGAAGCTGGTCGATCTGCTGCCTCGTGATCGCCGCGCCGATCGAGCTCTTCGTCGTCTCGACGATCGGCACGTCCGCCTGGACCATCACCGTCTCGGCGACTTTTGCCACCTTCAGCGCGAAATCGAGCGTCGCCTTCTGGCCGATCAGGAGCTTGACGCCCGATCGGACCTCCGTCGCGAAGCCCGATGACGCGACGCTGAACTCGTACGTCCCGACGGGCAACTCCGCCATGCGATAGAAGCCGACGGCGTCCGTGGACGCCGTCCGCGTGAGCGCCGTCGCCGTGTTGCGCGCGGTCACGGTCGCGCCCGAGAGCGCCCGTCCGGACTCGTCCGAGACTTTGCCCGAGACCGTGCCGCCGACGCCCTGCGCCCGGACCGACGACGCCAAGAGGAACGCCGCCGCCGCCACGGCCCACGCCGCCTTCGCCGATCGAATCATGAGCCCCCCTCCTCGCCCGCCCGACCGACTCGCCGCGACTCGTCGCCGGGGTTCCGAAATTGGCGGGAGAATGCATCATTCGTTGCTGCAAGTCAACACGCGTCGGAACGGGCCTACACCGGCCCGGTCGGCGGGCCGCGACAGGCCCCGCTCGCCAGCCGCATCAAGCGTTGCAGACTGCGGCGGCCGGATCAGCGCCGCTCGAACACGTAGCGGGCGCCGTCGCCGGCCACCGCGATCGCGGTGGCCTCGAACCCGCGGGCGAAGAGGCGCGTGGCGATCCGCCGCAGCCGATCCTGGGCACGGCGCGCGGCCTTCGGGTTCGTCGCGGAAAGCTCCGGCGCGCCGGCCGGCATGTCGACGGCGACGCGGCGCGACGCGGGAATCCGCGCGGAGGTCGCCGCCGGGAGGGCCGCCGCGTCCCTTGGCGACAGCGGCTCGGGCGCCGCGCCCGCGGCCGCACGGCGCACCTCCGGGGCCTCCAGCCTCCAGTGAACTTCGAAGCGATCCGTCGGAAGGTCTCCATACAGGCCGCCGAGCGGCCCGTAGTGGTCGGGCAGGTAGCACACGGCGCGTCCGCGCAGCCGAACGAGGTTCAGGGTCGCGTTTCGGACGAGCAGCGGGTCGTAGGTCCAGGTGACGAGGCGAATCCCCCGCGCGAGGCACCAGGCGCGCTGAAAGAGCTTCAGGCGGACGGACACGTCGCGGCCGCGCCACTCGGGCCGCACCGCGAGCATGTGCGAATGGTGGCACTTCTGCGGAAGGTTCGTCCGCGGAAGTCCGTGGACGAAGCCGACCATCTCGCGTCCCGCGAACGCGCCGGCGGTCATTCCTCCGACGTGCGTCACCGCCTGCAGATCGGCGGTGGCGGGAAGCTTCCGGTCGTCGAATCCCCAGACGAGTCGCGCGACGTCCTGGACGCGGCCGAAGTCTTCGAGGTCGTGGAGCTCCCGGATCGTGATCCGGGTCATCGGTCGGCCGCGACGAGCGCCGCGATCAGCGCCGCGCGCCGCGGCAGGTCGGGCAGGAGCACGAACTCGTGCCGCGCGTGCGCGCCGCCGCCCGAGGGGCCGAGCCCGTCGAGCGTCGGGACGCCGGCCGCCGCCGTGAGGTTTCCGTCGGACGCGCCGCCCACGCGGGACGCCTGCAGGTCGAGGCCGATCGCGCGGCCCACCTCGCGCGCCCGGGCGAAGAGCGCTTCCGATTCCGGCGTGGGCGCGAGCGGGGGCCGATCGAACCCGCCGTCCACCGCGACCGAGACTCTCGGATCGCGGGGCCGGTAGCCGCGGATCTCCGCTTCGAGACGCCGGGACTCCTCCGGCGTCCAGACGCGGACGTCCACGGCGAGCTCGCCATCCTCCGGAACGACGTTGGTGCGGTCGCCGCTTCGGGCCCGGCTCGGGACGACGGTGGTGCCCTCGCGCGCGTCGGCGAGTGCCTCCAGAAAGAGAACGCATCGCGCGAGCTCGGCCAGAGCGGATGCGCCGCGCTCAGGCTCGAGTCCCGCGTGCGCCGCGCGGCCATGGAAGGAGATCCGGAAGAGACCGTTGCCCTTGCGGGCCACTTTGACGGCGCCGCCGTCGGAAGGCTCGAGCACGAGGACGGAGCGATGCCGGCGCGCGAGGGCGACGGTCAGGCCGCGCGACGCGTTGCTGCCGACTTCCTCGTCCGGCACGAGGAGAAGCGTCGCGGAGCCGGCGCGCCCCTCGGACAGGCCCTCGAGAACCGCCATTCCGACGGCGATGCCCGCCTTCATGTCGAATACTCCGGGACCCGTCGCGCGATCGCCGTCCACACGAAAGGGACTTCCGGAGATGGTGCCGGCCGGCCACACCGTGTCGAGGTGCCCCAGGATGAGGGTGCCGCCGTCCCCGGCGCCGACTCGGGCCACCAACGCGTCTCCCGCGCCGGCGCACGGCTCCGTCCGCGCGTCGACGCCTCGCTCCCCGAGGCGATCGCGGATCCAGGCCGCGAGCGCCGAGACAAGCGCGGAATCCTCCGAGGGGCTCTCGCGCCCGACCAGGTCTCCGAGATCCGCCGTCAGGCGTTCGGCGCGGTCCCGATAGCGCGCGAGCCAGTCGTTCGGGCTCAACTCATTCCGCCCGGCCGTTGCGCGCCGCTCCGGCCGAGGGCGGCGGCGCCGGACCGAACCAGCGCGGGCTCGCGAGGTATTCCTTCTCGGATTGCCGGAACACGGCGAGCGCGCGCCGCGGCTTGACCTGCGCGCACGCGACGAGGATCGCGTTGACGACGGCCATCGGCGCCGCGTAGGAGCCGGTAAAGGTGGACGCCGAGATGGGCGCGAGGAGATACGACTCGCAGACGCGCGCGATCGGCGTTGTGTCGCTGTCGGTCACGCCGAAGACGGGAACGCCCCGACGCTTGGCGTGCATGGCCGCCTCGACCGTCAGGCGCAGGCAGCGCCCGAAGCTGATCGCGACGAGCAGGTCCCGGCCGCCGAGCGAACGGACGCGATGCTCGAGATTCCCGGCGCTGCCGACGGGCGCCTCCGCGTCGAAACCGAGGGCCGCGAGGCCGTAGGCCAGGAACCACGAGAGCGAGGCCGCCAGATCGACGCCCACGACGAGCACGGAGCGGGAGCGATGGATCCGCCGTGCGAGGTCGACCACCTTCGTCGTGTCCAGCCCGGACTGTACCGCGTGCACGTTGTGCACGTCGCGTTCCAGACTGTGGCGCACGAGATCGGCGACGCTGCGCCGCTCGCGCGCCGTCGACTCGACGATCCGGTACGGCGTCACCCGCTGAACGAAGTGGTCGCGCAGATCCTTGAGGAAGTCGGCGTACCGCCGGTAGCCGAGGGCCTGGATCGTCCGCACGATCGTCGCGGGGTCCACGCGGTACTTCCGCGCGAGCGCGCGTGAGGACAGGTAGAAGGTCTCGTCCGGATTCTCGAGCGTCGCCTGAATGAGCCGGCGGCGGCGGGGGTTCAGGCGTCGGCCGGCCTCGGCCAGGCGCTGCTCGATGGCGGTGCGCGTCGGCATGTCGGTTCCTGGCTGCCCAGTCTAGAGAATCTCAGGAACCGGAGCGACCTCGCTTCGTGAGCTTTTCCAATCCCTCGGTCCGGGATGCCACGAAATCGCGGTCCACTTCGAAGCCGATTCCCGGCCCGCGCGGCACGTCCACGGTGCCGTCCCGATTCAAGACCACCTCCGGCACGATGACGTCCCGGGCGAAATACCGCCGGCTCGCGGAGATGTCGCCCGGCAGGTCGAACCCCGGAAGGCTCGCCAGCGCGATGTTGTGGGCGCGGCCGATCCCGGACTCGAGCATTCCGCCGCACCAGAGCGGCACCTTCCGCTCGACGCACAGGCGCTGGATGGCCAGCGCCTGCGTGTAGCCGCCGACCCGGCCGACTTTCATGTTGACGATCCGGCAGCTGCCGAGATCGAGGGCCTGGCGCGCCGCGCGCAGACCCGTGATGCTCTCGTCGAGACAGATCGGAGTCGCCAGCTCTTTCTGGAGCGCGGCGTGATCCACGAGATCGTCGGGGTCGAGCGGCTGCTCGATCATGAGCAGTCCGAAGGCGTCGAGGGCCTTCAGACGCTTTCGGTCGCCGAGCGTGTAGGCGGCATTGGCATCGACGGAGAGCTGGATCTCGGGATGGCGGCGCCGCACTTCGGCGACGATCTCCAGGTCCCAGCCGGGCTTGATCTTGAGCTTGATCCGCCGATAGCCGAGCCCGACGTACCGATCGACCCGCTCGAGAAGCGCGGGCAGGTTCGGCTGGATCCCGAGGCTCACCCCCACGGGAACACGGTCGCGAGTACCGCCGAGAAACCGGGAGAGCGATTCCCCCCGCGCCCGCGCCGCGAGATCGGCGAAGGCGAGCTCCAGTCCGGCGCGCGCCATCGGGTGGCCGCGAAAGACCGAGAGACGCGACGCGAGCTCCTCGACGCTCCCGAGCGGGCCTTCGAGGAGAGCCGGCGCAAAATATTCGCGGAGCACGTGCGCCGCCGTTTCGACGGTCTCGTAGCTGTAGAGCGGCTCTTCGCCGGCCACGATCTCGCCCCAGCCGCTCTCGTCTCCCGCCTTGAGCTCGACGAGGACGATCAGCCGCGTCGCGACGCTTCCGAAGCTCGTCTCGAACGGCTCGTGCAGCGGAAGCCTCAGCCGGCGGACCTCCACGGACTCGACCGCGAGCGCCTCTCCCGGCCGTACTTCGGGATCCGGAGGCATCTTTTCTCCCTGACGCCGTCGCCCCGGCATGTCGCCGCCGCTCCTCGCCCGCCCCGCGTTCGGGGTCTCTACAACAATTGTTGCCGGAAGCTAGCAGACGACTCCAGCGGCGTCAAGGAGCGAAACGATCGCCGCAGCCTCCCGCGCGGGTCAGACCGTCTGCATCATGTGTTGCAGGAGGCGTCGCGCGGCCGGCGCCGGGCGAAGCATACTCCTCGCCCGTGAAGACGCCGTCGCCGGCGCGGCCTACACGGCCCGGGTATCGTCGAGGTCGGGCTGCCCGTCGCGCCAGACCATCTCGAGCAGCGGCTGGACCTGCTCGGGCGTCCGGTCTTCCGCGAACGTCAGCGAGTGCTGAAAGGCGCCGTGCTGGACGGTGATCGTGAAGTGAAACCGGTCTTTCTCGCGCGTCGAGCGGATCGTGGGCTCGGAGACGTGCGCGATGTTGGCCTCTTCGACGAGCCGGCGCAGCCTCGCCGCGCGCGTCTCGTCGAGGGCCTCGGTATCGAGCGTCGCCGTTCGCTTGGTTCCCGTGACGCCGCCGACCCGGGCCACGGAGACACGTATCGGGCTACCCATGATCTTCCGCCTCGAAGTTGTCGTCTGTGGATACATTTTGCCGCCGCCGCCGGGCGAAGGCAAGCGGGCGCCCGTTCCAAAGGGGTCAGAGCCCGACCTGCTCCCAGGCGCCGCGCACGGCCTTCTGCTCGGCGCCGCCGGCGCCAAAAAGCTCACCGGCCACGGTTTGCGTCGCGGCCGCCGCGGCGGCGAAGTCCGACGTCGGCCGGAGGCGCTCGGTCAGCGCGACGTACCAGATGCGGCCGGCCTTCTCCCAGGCGAATCCCCCGATCGCCGTGGCCGCCAGATAAAAGGCGTGGTTCGGGATCCCCGAGTTCACGTGGACGCCGCCGTCGTCCTCGGGCGACGAGTCGTACTGATCCATGTGCGCCGGCTGCGGGTCGTTTCCGAGCACGGGATCGGCGTAGGCGGTGCCCGGCGCCTTGAGCGAACGCAGTCCCACGCCCCGAACGCGGGACGTGAAGAGACCTTCGCCGACGATCCAGTCCGCCTCCGCCGCCGACTGCCCTCGCTCGCGCTGCTTCACGAGAGACCCGAAGACGTCCGAGAAGGATTCGTTCAGCGCGCCCGACTGGTCGTGGTATTCGAGCGCGGCTTCCGCGTCGGTCACGCCGTGCGTCAGCTCGTGGCCGATCACGTCCACCGCGATGGTGAAGCGTTCGAAGAGGTTCCCGTCGCCGTCGCCGTAGACCATCTGCGCGCCGTCCCAGAACGCGTTGTCGTACTTCTCGCCGTAGTGGACCGAGGAGTCGATCTCCATGCCGCGGCCGTCGATCGAATTGCGCCCGTACACCTGGGAGTAGAGGTCGTACGTCGTACCGGCGCCTTCATAGGCCTCGTTGACCGCGACGTCGGACGAGTCCGGAGCGCCCTCGCTCCGCACGAGCCTCCCCGGAAGCCGCGTCTTGCCGCCGGCGTCGTACACGGCCCGCCGCTTCTCGCCCGTCGGAACGGCCGCGAGCAGGCCGAGCGCCCGCGCCTGCCGCCGGCCACGGAGCCGCTCGGAGGCCGCGAGTGTCTCGAGCGCGCTGCGCCGCTGCTCCGGCGTGCCGTTTCGGACGATGGCGTCGAGGATGTGGGGCGGAAGGATCGCACCGCGGATCACGGAGAGAGACCGGGCTCGTAGTTCGTCACGAACTCGAGAAAGCGCGCGACCTCCAGGATGTCGCGCCCGTGGAAGCGGATCGCGTGCGCGTCGGTCCGTTCGATACCGGGCAGATAGGCGAGAAGCTCCGCCGGCCGGTAGTTCTTGAAGCGCAGCTCGAGGTCCACCGGCTCCTGGACCCGGTACGGCTTGCGGTCCTTCAACCCGGCCACCGCCTTGCGGGCCGCCTCGCGGATCCGGTCGCAGGAAGCTTCGGGCGTCAGCGTGCGCGCCGAGTGGAATCCGAGCGCCCACTTGACGATCGCCGTCTCGACGCCTGGAAAGAGGCGCGACGCCTCGGCCGCGATCGCGTCGTCGCCCGTGACGAGCAGCACGGGCACGCCGAAGTGTCCGGCGATCGCGGCGTTCAAGCCGGCCTCGGGAACGGACAGCCCGTTCAGCTTCACGTCGGCGAGCGTCGCCGACGACATCGTGTGGGCGCGCACGCCCTGGGGGTTCGTCGTGCTCGCGTGATAGCCGACGAAGAGCGCGCCGGCGAAGTTCTCGTCGATCCCCTGCATCATCGCGAGCGGCCGCGGCCAGGCGCGCACGACCGTCACATCCTTCGGAAATTTCTCGATGAGCAGGCTCTCCCCGTTCCCGTGCGAGTCGGAGACGACGAACTCCGTTGCGCCGGCGGCCCGCGCGCCTTCGATCGCCGCGAGCGTCTCGTTCGTCATGAAGCCGCGGAAACGCTCGTACTCGAAGCCCTGCGGGCCGAGCTGGTCGTTCGTCACGACGCCGGCGATCCCCTCCATGTCGACGGAGATGTAGATCCGGGTCGCGGCTTCCGACGAGGCCGGCCGGACCAGCAGAACGGTGAGCCCGACGATCGGAACCCACTTCTTCATCGCAGTCCCCCTTCGCTCCGCGCGCCCGCCACCTCGGCGGCCGGCGCGTCTTCGTCGCGGACCACAATCGGCTCTCCCAGAACGCCCTCCCATCGCGCGACGACGACCGACGCGACGCAGTTGCCCATGACGTTGACCGACGTGCGCGCCATGTCCATGAGCTCGTCCACCGCGAGGATCATCGCGACGCCCGCCTCGCCGGGAAGATTGAACGCCGCGCAGCCGGCCGCGATGATCACGAGCGAGGCGCGCGGCACGCCGGCGACGCCCTTGGACGTCAGCATGAACGTCACCATCATCAGGAGCTCGGTCGAGAGCGGCATGTGCACGCCCGCCGCCTGCGCGATCGTCAGCGAGGCGAGCGAGATGTAGAGCGTCGAGCCGTCGAGGTTGAAGGAATAGCCCGCCGGAATCACGAAGCCTGCCACCGACTTCGGCACGCCGTACTCGACCATCTTCTCGAGCGCCCGGGGCAGAGCCGCCTCGGAGGAGGCCGTCGAGAAGGCGAGGAGGAACGGCTCGCGGATCATCCGGAAGAACTCCTTGAGGCGCGCCCGGACGATCACGAGCGCCGGCACGAGAACGAGCAGCGTGAAGAGAACGAGCGCGCCGTAGAGCGATCCCACGAGGCGCGCGTACGACGCGAGCACCGAGAGCCCGTGGTGAGAGACGGAGCCCGCCATCGCGCCGAAGACGCCGAGCGGCGTCAGGGCCATGACGTAGTCGGTGAGCTGGAACATCACCGAGACGACCGAGTCGAAGAACCGGAGAAACGGCTCGGCCTTCGGGCCGACGTGCGCCGCGGCGATTCCGACGAGCGTGGCGAAAACGACCACCTGCAGGATGTCGTTGCGCGCCATCGCGTCGACGACGTTCGACGGAAAGAGATGGAGGAGCGTTTCGACGAGCGTGAGCGGCTTCGCGAGGTGCTCCCCCGTCGGGGGGAGCTTGAGCCCGTCGCCGGGCCGGACCACGTGCGCGATCGTCAGGCCGATCGCGAGCGCCGCCGTCGAAGCCATCTCGAAGTAGATCAGGGCCTTGATTCCCATCCGGCCCACGGCCTTGATGTCGCCGGTCTTGCCGATCCCGACGAGGATCGTCGAGAAGATCAGCGGAACGATGAGCATCTTGATGAGGCTGATGAAGGCCCGCGAGAGGAAGCGGAAGAACTCGTAGACGCCGGGATGGCTCTCCGCCGGGAACAGGTGGCCGGCGAGGATGCCGAGCGCGAGTGCGTAGAAGATCAGCGCCGTCGAAGAGAGCCAGCGCGGCCGTTTCGATCGAGACATGGTTTCGCGGAAGCCTACACGAAGGCGCCTGAATTACAGTTTCCCTCCGTGGATCTCGCGACCGCTCTCGAGGAGGCGCCGCCGTCGCTCGCCGCGGGCCGGGCCGTGTACCTCAAACGGGAGGACGTCCACGCGCTCGGCGCGTTCAAGTGGCGCGGCGCGTTGCCCGTGGTGGAAGCCTATCGGGCGCGCGGGGCCCGCGGCGTCGTGACGGCCTCGACGGGAAATCACGGCGCGGCGACGGCGTGGGCGGCCGCGCGCGTCGGAATCGGGGCGGCCGTGTTCGTTCCCGAGGGCGCCTCGCGCGCGAAGGTCGCGCTCATCGCCGCGCAGGGCGCCTCGATTCACGAGACCGGCGCCGACTTCGACCGCGCCAAGGACGCGGCGCGGGACTTCGCGGCCGGCCGGAGCCTTCCCTTCTTCGAGGACGGCGATGAGCCGATTCAGTGGGGCGGCTACGGCGCGATCGCGCGCGAGATCCTCGACCAGTGCCCGGAGCCGCCCGCCGCGGTGATCGTCCCGGTCGGAAACGGCGCCTTGATTGGCGGCATCGGCGGCGTCCTGAGGGAGCTCGCCCCGGGAACGCTCGTCGTCGGCGCGGCGGCGCGCGAGGCTCCGGTGATGGCGATGTCGTGGCGGGCGGGCGGCGCCGTCGCGTGCGATCGCGTGGCGACGTTCGCCGACGGCCTCGCCGTCCGAGTGGCGATCCCGCGCGCCGTCGAGCGGCTGCGCCGCGTCGTCGATCGCATGGAGCTCGTGTCGGAGCGCGCCATCGCGCGCGCCGTGGGCCGCTTCGCCGCGGCCGGGATTCGTGTGGAGGGCGGCGCCGCCGCTTCGCTCGCCGCGCTGCCCGGCGCCGACGGCGCGGCGGGACCCGTCGTCCTCGTCGTCACGGGCCGCAACATCGACGATGACCTCCACCGCCGCGCCTGCGAGCGGCCGGAGTCGTTCCCCGAGTGACGCGCGCGGAGCGCCGCGGGCACGTATCGAGCCGCGCATGAGCGCATGACGGCATGACCACGGCCCCGAGAATCCCTCGCGCGATGTGGGCCGTGGCGCTGCTCTTCTTCCTCGAGGCCGGCGCCCTCGCGCTCTTCGTGACGCCGCTCTGGGACGTGCCGGACGAGATCGTCCACTACGCGACCATCGCGGATTTGGCCTCGGGCCGCGGCGTCCCGCGCCCCGGCGAAAGCGTCGTTCCGCCGGACGTCGTCGCGCGATGGAATCGCCGCCTGGCGGGCCGGCCGGTCTTCAACTGGGCCGCGATCCACCCGCCGGGATACCACGTCCTCGCGGCGCCATTTCTCCTCGCGGCCCGCGCCGTGACGCCGGACCTCGAATGGCAGATCCGCCTGACGCGGCTGTTCTCGGCGCTTTGCGGCGCGGCCGCGCTCCTCGTCCTCTTTCTCGGCATGCGCGAAGCCGGCGCCGACGAGCCGGCGGCCCTCTTCGCGGCCGCGGGTCTCGGCCTCGTGCCCATGTACGCCCACATGGCGTCGGGACTGAATCACGACATCCTCTGCGCGCTCGCGGGCGCCGCCGTCGCGCTCTTCTGGATGCGGTTTCTGCGAACCCGCGCGTTCCGCGACGCTCTCGCCGCCGCTCTCGCGCTCGCGGCGGCCGGCACCGTCAAGGCGACCGCGGTCCCGCTCGCGGCCGCGCTCCTCGTCCTTCTGCCCGTCCACCTCGAAGGGCCGCGGCTCCGCCGCTTCACCCGCACGGCAGTCTGCGCCGCCGTCGCGCTCTCGACGACGATCCTCTGGGCCGTCTGGCGCGGCAAGGTCCCCGGCACCGACGCGAACCCGGCGGCCGCGGCCGGAGTCCGGCAGGCCGCGACGCCCTCGAATCTGCTGCGCACGCTGCGCGAGACGCCGATTCTCGACCATACGTTCAAGAACTTCTTCGGCCTCATCGGGTGGACGGGCACGGGGGGCGGCGAGGTGCGTTGGTTCCAAATCTCCGGCGTCTTCCTCGGCATCGACCTCGCGGCCGCCGCGCTCGCCGCCGCTCTCGCCGCGGTCGCCATCGCGCAGCGCGACTTCGGCTCGGGTACGCGGCCGGACACCGCCTCCCGCGCGAGCTGGCTCGTGGCGGCGGCGGTCGTCGCGGCGACTCTCGCCGGCCTCGGGCCCGGATCGCCGACGGCGTGGCCCAAGCTCGCGGTCTACGCGCTCCTCCTCGGCGTGCTCGCGCTCTCGCTGCCGCGTGTCTGGCGTCGCCGCGGCGCGCCCGAGGACGCGATCTTCACCTCCCAGTTCGCCGTCGCCGTCTTCGCCGCGGCGTATCTCATCCACGTCCTGCGCAACGCCGTCGAGTCCGGCGAGCTGCGCGGGACGCACGGCCGCTATTTCTACGTGGTTCTCGGCTTCCTCCTTCCGGCCTACCTGCTTCCGGCGGCGGACGCCCTCGGAGCGCGGCCCTCGCGAAACCGGGTTCTCCTCGCCGTCGCGGCCGTTCTGCTCGCGGACGCCGCGGCGTTCTTCGTGTTGCGTGTCCTGCCCTTCTACTTTGCGCGCGGAGGCGGGGCCGCGATCGTCCCGTGACGGGGCGGCGCGCCGGGGCGTTCCTCGCCGCAGCGGCGGGAATCGCTCTCCTCGAGATCTCGCGCGGCATCAACGGGGAGCCCCTCACGGCCCTCGGCGTCCTCGGCCCCGCCGCTTTCGCCGCGGCGGTCCTGTTTCTCGCGAGCGGCGCGCGGCCGGCGACCGACGCGGACGGCTCGTGGCGCGTGCCGCCGGCCGCCCTGCTCGTCGCGGCGGGCGGGGCCGCCGCCGCGGCCATCGCGCTCTCCACTTCGAGCGAAGCCGCCGCGCTCCTCGCCACGGCCGCCCTGTGGAGCGCGACGCTCGCGGCGGGCGTCGGCGGCGCCGCGAACCGGCGCTTCGCGACGGGCGCGAAGGGCCTTCTGCTCTCCGCCGCCGCCGGAGCCCTTCCCATGATCGCCGTCGAGATCGAGTCGGAGTTCGCCCACGAGGAGCTCTTCGTCGCGGCCCAGGCCCTCCTCCTCGCGCTGTCGTGGATCTGCCTGCGCGCGTCTCTCGGTCGGGCGCGCCCGGGGACTTTCGCGTCCGGCGTGCGCGTCGACGCGCGCGCTCTCGGTCTTGCGGCGTCCCTCGCCGGTCTGGCCGTCCTCGGCGTCGCGGTCGCGCGTTACCAGGCGAGTTTCTCCGACCCGAACCCGCCGGGATTTCCCGGCGTTTCCGAAGAGGCGCCGTTTCTCTGCGGCCGCGTCGCGCCGGACGCCGAGACTTTCGACGGCCGCGACGTCCTCGCGAGGCTGCTCGCCCGCGTGGCCGCCGATCCGCGTCGCGGCGCGCCCGAAGAGGGAATGCTCGCGCTCTCCTCGGGAGATCTCGCGCGTGCGCGCGCTTTCCGGTCCGCCCTCCTCGCCGAGGTCGCGCAGGAGCTCTTTTCGCGCCGCGGCGACACCAAGTACTGGCAGTTCGAAGCGTCCCTGCGCGCCTACTACTACCCGCGCGTGCGCGACGCCTTCCCCGGTCTCTTTTCTCGCGAGGAGGAACGCCGCGTCGGCGCATGGTTCGCGGGGATCGACCGGCATGCGCTCTCGCCGGGTCTGGACGACGCGATCTACGCGCTCGCCTTCCGCAAGACGCCCGAAGGGCCGTACGAAAACCAGGAGAACGGCGCGGGTCTTCTGGCGCTCCTCGACGCCGGACGGCTCGCGGCTCCGGAGCTCGCCGCGAAGAACCGCGCCTACCTCGATCGCGCGCCGCGCGGGTGGGAGGCCCGCTTCCGCAACAACGACGACTCCTACGGATACCAGCCGGAGTGGATCGACAACGCCTACTATCGGAGTCTGCGCTCGGGAAGCGCGCCGGAGCAGACCGCGCGCCGCTCCTTGTCGTTCGAGTGGCTGCTGCTCCAGGCCGAGCCCGGCGGCCGTCCGCCCGACTACAACGCCGCCGTGCCCCCGGCGCTCCCGGGCGCGGCCTACCTCGGCGCCATCCTCACGCGCGACCCGGCGCTTCTCTGGCTCGCCGGCCGCTCCGTGCACGCGTTCGAGCGGTCGGGGCAGACGCTCCCCGCGCAGCCCGGCGTCGAGCGGCCGCTCGACGCGATCGGCGTCTCGCCGACCGCCGGCAGCTGCCTGATCTACGCCGATTCGGGACTTCCGAACCGCCGCGGGCCGCTCGCTCCCGACAAGATCGTCCTGCGCGACGGCTGGTCGGAGACGAGCCGGTATCTTCTCTGGAATCTCCGCTTCTCCGGCTGGCATCGTTACCGCGCGACGAACGCGATCGTCCGCGTCGTCGCGGACGGCGCGACGCTCGCCGAGGAACGAGGCGGCCAGCCGAACGCCTACCTGCCGCTCGAGCGGCGGCTGTTTCGCGACAAGCGGATTCCGCGCGAGAACCTGAACGGGCTTCTCGTCGCGCCGACCGGCTTCGCCGCCGCTCTGGCGCGACTCTGCGGCTTCGGCGGCCCGTGGGCGCAGGACCCGCCGCACTTCGCGCGCGTCGAGAGCTTCGAGGCCCCGGACGGCGGAGACGCGAGCGCGGCCGCGCGCACGACCTGGCGCGGCTGGACGCACCGCCGCCGCGCGCTGCTCGTCTCGGGAGGTCCGATCGTCGTCGTGGACGACGCCGAGGGACCGCGCGGGCGGCGGGCGGCGCTCACATGGCATCTGGACGGCACGCCGGCGGCGGATCGCTACCGTCTCGCCGGGGGCGACGGCGAGCTCGTTCTGCTTTCCCTCGGAGGACGCGCGCTCGTCGAGATCGCGTCCGGGCCGCCGCAGCGGGTCGACCTCGTCTGCAGGCCGGCCGCCGCCGACGGACGCCTGCGGATCGCGAGCGTCTTCCTGACGGGACCGTGGCGAGGCGCGGGCGTCCGGATCCGCGGCGCGGGACGCGACCGCGCGATCGAGATCACCCGCGGCGGCGCGCGCCGCCTCGTGGCCGTTGCGCCGCTGCCATAATCGCGCCGTGCGCTCCATCGAGGATCTGCCGACGCCCACGGTGCTCGTGGATCTCGACGCGCTCGAGAAGAACCTCTCGCGGATGGCGGAACGCGCGCGGGCGGCGCGCGTGGCTCTCCGGCCGCACGCGAAGACGCACAAGGTTCCCGAGATCGGCCGCCTGCAGCTCGCGCTCGGCGCCTCCGGCCTCTCGCTTGCCAAGGTCGGCGAGGCGGAGGTGTTCGTCGACGCGGGCTTCGAGGACATCTTCCTCGCGTATCCGACGATCGGCGGAAGCCGGGGACGGCGGCTGCTCGCCCTCTCCGATCGGGCACGCATCTCGGTCGGGGCCGACAGCGTCGAGGGGGCGCGCACCCTTTCGGACGTCTTCGCCGCGGCGCATCGGAAGATTCCCGTGCTCCTGAAGATCGACTGCGGCTACCACCGCGTCGGCGTCGAACCGGCGCGGGCGCTCGAGGTCGCGCGCGCGATCGGGGACATGCCCGGCATCGACTTCGGCGGCGTCTTCACGCACGCCGGCCACGGCTACCTCGCCGAGACGCCCGATGCGGTCGCCGCCGTCGGCCGCACGGAAGGCGAAACGGTCGCGGCCGTCGCTTCGGAGCTGCGCGCCGCCGGGCTCCCGTGCGGGGAGGTCTCCGTCGGATCGACGCCGACCGCCGCGTCGGCGATGCGCATCGCGGGGGTGACCGAGTGCCGTCCGGGCAACTACGTCTATTGCGACGCCTCCCAGGTCGCGCTCGGCACGTGCACGGCGAACGAGTGCGCGATGACCGTTGCGGCGACCGTCGTGAGCGTTCCGGCGGCGGACCGCGCCGTCGTGGACGCCGGATCGAAGACCCTGTCCTCCGACTCGCTGCGCCCGCGCCCCGGAGGCCACGGGCTCGTCCTCGGCACGGCGAGCCGCCTCGACCGTCTCTCGGAGGAGCACGGCGTCATCGCGGTGGCGCCGGGCGACCGGTTCCACGTCGGACAGCGCGTGTCGATCCTGCCGAATCACGCCTGCGTGGTCTCGAATCTGCACGACCGCGTCTACGCCGTGCGATCCGGCGCCGTCGAGGCCGAATGGCGCGTCGCGGCGCGCGGCCGGGTCGACTAGACGGAGGCGCTCGGGCCGGACGCCATGCTCGCCCCGAGCGCCCTGGCGCGCGACGTCTCGATCCCGCTCTGGCTCGCCGTGGCCGGCGGCGCGCTCGCCGTCTGGGCGGCGCTCGATCACCTGCTCCTTCCGTCGACGCGCTGGTTCGTGCGCGGGCGGGTGGAGCGCGTGCTCGAGCGAATCCGCACCCGTCTCAAGATCGAGCTCCCGCCGTTCCAGATGACGCGGCGAGCGGTCCTGATCGATCGGCTGATGTTCGATCCCGAGGTGCAGCAGGCGGCCGCCGAAGAGGCCCGCGAGAAATCGCTCCCGCGCGAGGCCGTCCTCGCGGACGTCCGCACGTACGCGAGAGAGATCGTTCCGAATTTCAACGCCTACGCGTACTTTCGCCTCGGTTACTCCGCGGCGCGGGCCGTGGCGCGAAAGCTGTACCGTGTGCGGCTCGGCTATGGCGACGAGGCGGGCCTCGCCCGCGTTCACGCGCGCGACACGGTCGTGTTCCTCATCAACCACCGGAGCAACATGGACTACATCCTCGTCGGCTATCTCGTGGCGGAGCGGGCTGCGATCTCCTACGCCGTCGGCGAGTGGGCGCGCGTGTGGCCGATCGAAACCCTCGTGCGCGCGATGGGCGCCTACTTCGTCCGCCGGGACTCGCGCGACCCGCTCTACCGCAAGGTGCTCGAGCGGTACGTCGCCATGGCCACCGCCGCCGGCGTCACGCAGGCGGTCTTTCCCGAGGGGGGACTGTCGCGCGACGGGAAGCTTCGCGCGCCGAAGCTCGGCATCCTCGACTACATGCTGCGCTCCTTCGATCCCGGCGGCGAGCGCGACATCGTCTTCATTCCGGTCGGCGTCAACTACGACCGCGTCTTCGAAGACCGGAGCCTTCTGGCGGAGCGCGAAACCGGCGGACGGCGCCCCGGCCCCGCCGCTTCCGCCGCCACGACGGCGCGGTTCGCGGGGCGGAACCTGTGGCTCATGGCCCGCAATCGTTGGCACCGGTTCGGCTATGCATGCGTCGCGTTCGGGACGCCCGTCTCGGTTCGCGAATACGCGCGCCGACGCGGCCTCGACTTTCGCCAGCTCCCGAAGGACGACCGCCGCGCGGCCGTCGAGGCCCTCGGCCGCGAGCTGATGGTCCAGATCGCGCGGGTCATTCCGGTGGTCCCTGTGGCGCTCGTCGCTTCCGCGTTCGTCGCGGAGCCCGGGCGCGCCTGGAGCGAGCTCGAGCTGAAGGCCGAGGCCCTGCGCCGGATCCGGAGTCTGGAGGCCGGCGGCGCCCACGTGTACATTCCGCGCGGGGACCAGGACTACGCGATCGACGTCGGTCTGCGGATGCTGACGCTGCGACGCCTCGTCGACGAAAAGGACGGCCTCTTCCGGCCGCGCCCGGAGGAGCTTCCGCTGCTGACCTACTATGCGAATTCGATCGCGCACCTCGCCGGCGCGGCTTCGATCGCGCACCCCGCCGGCGCGGCTTCGATCGCGCACCCCGCCGGCGCGCCGGGGGCTTCCTAGGCCGAGCCGCCTCGGCGAAGAAGCAGCGCTTCGATCTTTCCGATCAGCCGCGGCATCTCGACGGGCTTGGTGTCGAGCGCGTCGCAGCCGGCGTCGCGCGCCTTCTCCTCGTCTCCTTCGACGGCGTGTCCCGTCAGGCCGATGATCGGGATCTGACGCGTCTGGGGCTCGGCCTTGAGGATGCGCGCCGCCTCCCATCCGTCGAGCACCGGCAGCGTGAGGTCCATGAGGATGAGGTCGGGCTCCTCGGCGCGGGCC
>DATBFU010000102.1:0-9920 GCA_036558325.1 Thermoanaerobaculia bacterium
CCGGAGTAGCGCGAGAGAAGCACGTCGAAGGCCGCGAGGACGGTCATGAACAGCGTGGCGCCCTCGCGGCGCGACAGGTCCTCGAGGGCCGCCGTCAGCGCGGGACGGAGGCGCCGCCGGTAATCCGCGCCCCGGTGCGACGGCATCGCCGGACGTGCCCGGTCGAACGGGAGAGAGATCGCCGGCGGGTCGCCGGAGAGCCGGGCTTTCCAGTAGGCGAGGTCCTCGTCGAGCCGCGGACCGGACGCTGTTTGGCGCTGCCAGGCGGCCACGTCTCCGTACTGCACCGGAAGCGGCGACAGATCGTCGGGCCTCGCCGCGATGCCGGGCCGATAGAGCCTCGACAGCTCGGAGAAGAGGACGCCCATCGACCATTCGTCGCAAACGATGTGGTGCATGGTCAGAACGAGCCAGTGTCGCTCGGGCGCGAGACGAAACAGCCGTGCGCGGAGGAGGGGCGCCCGCCGGAGGTCGAAAGGTGTTTCGGCATCGGCCGCGGCGGCCTGACGCGCTTCGGCTTCGCGGCGGTCGGCGGGTTCGGCCGTCAGATCGACGACCGGGAGAGGCACCGTCACGTCCTCGACGCGAGCCCTCGCTTCGCCGTTCACCCCCCCGAAAGACGTGCGCAGAACTTCGTGCCGCGACACGACGGCGCGGAGCGCCGATTCGAGGGCCGGAATGTCGAGAGGCCCTTCGAGCGACAACACCTCCGGCACGTTGTAGAGCGGCGATCCGGGCTCGAGCTGCTCCAGAAACCAGAGGCGCTGCTGGGCGAAAGAGAGCGGAGCTTCGCGGTCGCCCCGGCGCGGAATGGAAGCCGGGGGCGCGGCGCGTCCCGACGCGCCGGCGAGGCGCTGCTCGAGGAGCGCGCGTTTCTCGGGAGGGAGGCTCGCGATGCGCGAGGCGAGGTCGTTCATCGAGCGGGAGCCGGGGGTCCGTCGGGGGGGGATGAGGGCGATTCCTTCTCGAGCTCGTCCAGGAGGCGGGCGAGGTCGTCGGGCGCGGCCTGCTCCGCCTGGGCCTGGGCGATGGCCAGGGAGAGCTCTTCGACCGTCGGGGACTCGAAGAGGGTTCGCAGCGGGATCTCGATTCCGAAGGCGTCGCGCAAGCGCGAAACGACCTGCGTGGCGAGCAGAGAGTGCCCGCCGAGGTCGAAGAAGTTGTCCCGGGTTCCCACGCGATCCACGCGCAGCAGCTCTCCCCAGATCGCCGCGACGGACTGCTCGACGGGCGTCCGCGGCGGAAGGTGGTCCGCCAGGTCCTCCCGCGGGCGGCCCGGCTCCGGAAGGCGCGTCCGATCGACCTTCCCGCTCCCCGTTCTCGGCAGAGCCTCGAGAAGAACGAAGGCCGAGGGAATCATGTATCCGGGGAGCCGCTCCTTGAGATAGGTCTTGAGCTGGCCGGCGTCCACGCTCCCGGGGGCGGCCGGAACGAAGTACGCGACGAGCCGCGCCGCGGTCCCCTCGTCCCGCCCGACGACGGCGGCTTCGCGCACTCCGGCGTTCTGCTCGATCGCCGACTCGATCTCGCCGAGCTCGATCCGGAATCCGCGGATCTTGACCTGTCCGTCGAGCCGTCCGAGAAACTCGACGTTGCCGTCCGCCAGGTATCGGACGCGATCACCGGTCCGATACACGCGATCGCCCGGAGCTCCGAACGGATCGGGGACGAATTTCTCGGCCGTCCGACCGGGATCCCCGCGATAGCCGCGCGCGAGACCCGCGCCGCCGATCCAGAGCTCGCCCGCCGCTCCGATCGGACAGAGCCGCCCGTGCGCGTCGACGACGTAGAGCTTCACGTTCGCGATCGGTCGGCCGATCGGAACCGAGGCGAAAGGAAGGTCGCCGCCCGCGGGCTCGTACACCGTGGCCGTGATCGTCGTCTCCGTCGGGCCGTAACCGTTGAGCCAGCGCACGCCTTCCCGGGCGTGGCGGCGCCACCAGTCGAGGCGCTCCGCCAGCACGCGCTCGCTGCCCGCGACGACGAGCCGGAGCGACGTCGCCAGCGACCCGCCCGTTCTCTCGAGCTCCGCGACCCATTCGTGCCAGAAGCCCGACGGCAGATTGACGACGGTCGGCTTCTGCGCTTCGAGGAGGGCCCCGAATTCCGCGGGCCCGAGCACGTCGCCCGAGCGAAACAGCACGGTGGCTCCGGCCGCCCAGGTCGGGAAGATCTCCTCGGCCGCCACGTCGAAGGACAGGGCCGCGAACTGCAGCACGCGATCCGAGGGGCCGAGATGAAAGCGGCGCCGGATCGCGCACGCGTGATTCACGACCGCGCGATGCGGGATCATCACGCCCTTTGGGCGGCCCGTCGAGCCGGACGTGTAGATGATGTAGGCGAGGTGGTCGGGCGTCACGCCGCTCGCCGGCGCCGGGCCGTCGCGATCGTCGCGCGGACGCGAATCGACGAGGACGGTCTTCCAGGCACCCTCACCCGGAATTCCGGCGAAGCGCGACTCGGTCACGAGCACCGGGGCGCCCGAATCCTCGAGAAAGAACTTGAGGCGCGCCGCCGGATACGACGGATCGAGCGGAACGTACGCGCCGCCGGCCTTCAGGACGCCGAGCAGCGCGACGGCCGCCGAGACCGAGCGTTCGAGGCAGATGCCGACGGGCACGTCGGGACCGACGCCGAGCTCCCGCAGGCGCCGGGCGAGAGCGTTGGCGCGCGCGTCGAGCTCGCCGTACGTCAGCCGGTCGGCCCCCGATTCGGCCGCCACGGCGTCCGGCTGGCGCGCGGCCTGCGCCTCGAAGAGCTCGTGGAGGCAGCGGTCCGACGGGAAGTCAACGGCCGTTGCGTTCCAGGTCGTGAGGAGCCGCTCGCGCTCGGAGTCCGTCAAGATCGGGAGCTCCGACAGGCGCTTGTCCGGCGCGGCGGCGATCCCGTTGAGCAGCACTTCGAGATTCGCCAGCCAGCGTCCGGCCGTCGACCGGTCGAAGAGATCGGAGTTGTACTCGAGGGAGCCCCCGAGGCCCTTCTCGTTGAGAGCCATGTCGAGCGTGAGGTCGAAGTTGGAGACGATCGTGTCGAATTCGACGTTCTCGAGCGCGAGGTCGGGAAGCGTCGGGTACTCGATCGGGTAGTTCTCGAACGCGAACATGACCTGAAAGAGCGGCGAGTGCGCGAGGTCGCGCTCGGGCTGGAGCTCCTCGACGAGGCGCTCGAAGGGCAGGTCCTGATGCGCGTACGCCTCGAGCGACCGCTCCCGGACGCGCCCGAGGAGCTCGCGGAACGTCGGATCTCCCGAGAGGTCGATCCGAAGCACGAGCGTGTTGACGAAGAATCCGATCAGATTCTCCGTCTCGACGCGGTTGCGGCCCGCCATTGGAGTCCCGATGAGGATGTCCTCCTGGCCCGAGAGACGCGAGAGGAGGACCGCGAATCCGGCGAGCAGCGTCATGAAGAGCGTGGCGCCCGACTCTCGCGACAGCGCCTCGAGCTTTTCGGCGAGCGACCGCGCCATCGTACGGCGCTCCTGTGCGCCGGAGAACGTCTGTCGCGCCGGGCGCGGGCGGTCCGTCGGCATAGCGAGCAACGGCAGGTCCCCCGCAAGACGCTGTCTCCAGTAGCCGATCTGCTTTTCTTCGACACCGCCCTCCAGCCACTCCCGCTGCCAGACGGCATAGTCGGCGTACTGGATCGGAAGAGACGGCAGCTCCCCTTCCCTGCCCGCGCGCGCGCTCCGGTAAAGCGACGCGAGCTCGTCGAGGAGGATACCGATCGACCAGCCGTCCGCGGCGATGTGGTGCAGCATGAGAACCAGGATTTGCGAGCGGTCCGCCTCGCGAATCAGCGCCGCCCGGAGCATCCCGTCGCGGGAGAGGTCGAAGGGGCGGGCGAGCTCCTCGGCGAGCAGGCGGCGAAGCGCCGATGCCCTTTCCCCTTCCGGAAGCGTCGAAACATCGCGCCGCTCGACGGCCACCCGGGGCGCTGCGCCGATGACCTGGTGCGGCCTGCCGTTGCGCGCCGCGAAGGTCGTGCGCAGCGCCTCGTGGCGGCGGACGATCACGTCGAGCGCGCGCGAGAGAGCGGCCACGTCCAGATCGCCCGTGAGACGCAGAGCCAGGGGCAGGTTGTAGTGGGCCTGCCCTGGCTCGAGCTGATCGAGGAACCAGAGCCGCTGCTGCGCGAACGACAGGGGCGCGGGGCCCGTATCGCCTCGCTTCCCGATCGCGGGAACCGGGCTCGCGGCGGCGCGTTCCCGCAAGAGACGCGCCTCGAGCAGCGCCCTCTTTTCGGGCGAGAGGCTCGCGATTCGCTGGGAAATGTCGGTCATCTGGAATTCATGGAAACCGCGCTGCAAGAAACCGGCGCCAAGGCACTTCGAGCCGCGTCCGCGAGTCCGCCTGCGCCGGATCGATGTCGCCGATTCCCGCTAGACGTTTGGCCGCGCCTTGTCGGTCGCCGCGGCGCCTTCGCTTCGGGGCGAGCGATCGCGCGTCTCGCGCCGCACCGACAGCTTCGCTTCCGGGAGGAACGAATTCAGGAAGCGCCGCGTCTCGTCGTTGTTTCCGTCGCGCGAGAACTCCCCCAGACGCGCGAGGGCCCTCTCCACGTCTTCGGCCGAATAGGCTCCGAGCTTCCCGATGAAGATCTTCGGGTGCCGCGTCTTCGCAATGTCTTCGCCGAAGAGCTCCAGCTCCTCGTAGAGCTTCTCGCCCGGACGCAGGCCGGTGAAAACGATGTCCATTTCTTCGAACGGCTTCAGGCCCGTCAACGTGATCATGGCGACCGCCAGGTCGAGGATCCGCACCGGCTCGCCCATGTCCAGAATGAAGATCTCGCCGCCTTCGCCCATGGCGCCGGCCTGGAGCACGAGCTGGGCGGCCTCCGGGATCGTCATGAAGTAACGACGCATGTCCGGGTGCGTGACGGTCACCGGTCCGCCCCGCCGGATCTGCTCCCGGAAGATCGGCACGACCGAGCCCGCGGACCCGATGACGTTCCCGAAGCGCACCGCGACGAACCGCGTTTTGTAACGGCGCTTCAGGTCCTGCACGACGAGCTCGGCCACGCGCTTGGAGGCTCCCATGACCGACGTGGGTCGCACGGCCTTGTCCGTCGAGATCATCACGAAGGCCTCGACGCCGCTCTGCCCGGAGAGCTCCCCGAGCGTCCGCGTGGCGAGGATGTTGTTCTTGATCGCCTCGGCCGGATTCGCCTCCATCATCGGAACGTGCTTGTGAGCGGCGGCGTGCAGGACGACGTGCGGCCGGTAGGCGTCGAAGATCCGGCGGATCCGAGGTTCCTCGCCCACGTCGGCCACGAGGGGAACGAGCGCCAGCTGCGGGAAGGAACGCCGCAGCTCCTGGTCGATCTCGAACAGGGCGAACTCAGCCCGCTCGACGAGCAGGAGCTGGGCCGGCTTGAATCGCGCGACCTGACGCGCGAGCTCCGAACCGATCGATCCCCCGGCGCCGGTGACCATGACGACGCGTCCGGCGAGGAAGTGGTCCACCTGCTGTTCATCGAGCTCCACGGGCTCCCGCCCGAGGAGATCCTCGATCTGCACGTTGCGAATCCGCGACACCTGCACCTTGCCCTGGATGATCTGGTAGAGGCCGGGGATGATCCGGAGCTTGACCGGAATCTTGTGACAAATGTCGATGATCCGCAGGATGTCGCGCCGCGAGATCCGGGCGATCGTGATGACCACTTGCGCGATTCCCATCTCCTTGACGAGGCGCGGCAGGTCCTCCGTGCGGCCGAGGACCGGAAATCCGTGGATGACGCTGCCCTGCTTGGTCGGGTCGTCGTCCACGAAACCCTTCACCTCGAGCGCCACGTCGCCCACGCCCACGATCTCGCGCGCGGCGAGCAATCCGGCCCGGCCGGCTCCCACGAGGAGCGCCGGTTTGCGGTCTTCCGGCGACTCGATGGCGTCCGCCCGCTCGCGTTTCTCCCGGTACTCGAAGAGCGCGCGGCGCGCGACGCGCAAGGCGAGAACGGATCCGAAGGCGAAGACCGTATCCATCACGATGATCGAGAGCGGCACACGCCAGGTCTGGAACCGCTCGGGAAGCGCGAGCCGCAACAGCAGCAGAGGCAACGCCGAACTGGCGGCCGCGGCGACGAATGTCCGGATCTCCGCCATTCCGACGTAGCGCCAGATGAAGCGATAGACGCCGAATACGAGAAGCGTCGCGATCTGCACCCCCACGACGAGCAACAGCTGCTTGCGCGCGACAAGAAACGACGCGGCCGGGATCTGGAAGTCGAACCGGAGGAGGTATGCGAGGCCGAATGACATGACCAACGCAATCGCGTCGAGCACCGCTTGAACGACCCGCACGGCACGGCGGTCGACGGTAAATCTCCGGTCCGAGTCGGCTCCCCCACCTTCCTTCGTCGCGGCGGTGTCTCGTTCGACTTCGCCGAGAAGCGGCGAGGCCATCCGCACGCGACGAGGCGACTCGTCCTCAGCCAACGGGCTTCCTTTCGAAAAGATAACGCTTCTTGTCCGGGTACGAGGAGGAAACAAGGCCGCGGCGGGGGACGGCGTTCTTTCCTCCCCGGACCGTCCAGGTCCGGGACATAACTCCTAACCTCTCAATGATATCCAATTCGTTGAAGGTTTGCAAAGAATTCAGGCCGGTCAGGACCCGGATGTGTCGGCGGAGCCGCCCGTCCGCCCGGGAACGAGCACCGCCGCGACGGTCCGGAAGAGGACCGCGAAATCCGTCCAGGCCGACCGGCGATCGAGGTATGCCGCGTAGTTGCGCAACTTGCCGGGCAGGAGCTCCTCGCGGTAGAAGCGCTCCGGATCTCCGGGTGCCGCGGCGAGCACGGATTCCTCGTCCCGGAGCTCCAATGTGACGGGGTCGGTGATCCCGGGCCGGACAGACAGGACGCGCCGCCACGCCGGATCGTCCGACGTGACGTACTTTCGAACCTCCGGACGCGGACCGACGAGGGACATGTCTCCCCGGACGACGTTCCAGAGCTGCGGCAGCTCGTCGAGCTTCGATCGCCGTAGAAATCGGCCCAGCGGGGTAATGCGGTCGTCGCCCCTCGCCGTGACCTGAGGGCCCGTCTGCGAGACGCGCATCGTGCGGAGCTTGTAGAGAGTGAACGGGCGGCCGGCCCTCCCGATGCGCTCCTGCCGGAAAAACGCCGGGCCGGCCGACGTCGAGCGCACGACGATTCCCGCGACCGCGATGATCGGCGAGACGACCAGGAGGCCGATGCCCGCGACGGCGGCCTCAATGGCGCGCGGGATTCCTCGCGGCACGCCGTTCCCCGCCCGTCAGCGCCTCGCCGCATGCGCGACGGCGTGCTGCGCGCAGAGGCTCCGGACGGTGTCGACGACGTGAGCCATTTCCTCGGAACGCATCCCCGGGAAGATCGGGAGGCTGATGAGGCGCTCCCAGACGTCGGTGGCGACGGGAAGGTCTTCGGGCCGCCAGCCGAACGTCTCCTCGTAGTACGGGTGGAGGTGCAGGGGACGCCAGTGGACCGAACAGCCGACGCCGGCATCCTTCAGGGCGTCGAGGAAACCATTCCGATCGACGCCGAGTCGCTCGAGCCGCAGGCGGATCGGGAAGAGATGCCACGAATGAAGGCGATCGGGACCGTCGGCCGGAAGCTCGATCTCCTCGACACTCGCCAGAGACTCGCGGAAGCGACGGGCGATCGTCTCCCGCTCCCGCCGCATCGTCTCGGCGCGCTCGAGCTGCCGGAGGCCCAGCGCCGCGGCGACGTCGGTCAGGTTGTACTTGAAGCCGGGCGCCACGATCCGATAGTCCCAGCTGCGGCCTCCCGAATAGCGCTCCCACGCGTCCTGGGAAAGGCCGTGGAGGGACATCATCCGCATGCGGCGGGCGAGCGCCTCGTCCTCGGTGATCGCCATGCCGCCCTCGCCGGTCGTGATCGTCTTGTTGGCGTAGAAGGAGAAGCAGGAGACCGCGGCCGTCTTTTCTCCGCAACGCCGCCAGGGCGCGCCGATCTTCCGCCGCCAAGCCGACGGAAATGCGTGCGCGGCGTCCTCGACGACCCAGAGACCGTGCCTCGCGGCGAAGGCGGCGACGGCGTCGGTGTCCATCATCCAGCCGGCGACGTGCACCGGAATGATGCCGACGACTCGCGTCCCGCGGGCAATCGAGGGCGGAAGCTTTCCCGCGGACAGCGCTTCGAGCTTCCGCTCGGCATCGTCGAGATCCATGTTGAGCGTGACCGGATCGCAATCCACGAGGATCGGGATCGCGCCCAGATATCGGACGACCTCGGCCGAAGCGGCGAACGTCATCGCGGGAACCAGCACGCCCTCCCCTCCCTTGAGACCGAGCGCCTCGATGGCGAGGTGGAGCGCCGCGGTGCACGAGTTCACCGCGACGGCATGCGTGCCGCCGACCGCGGCCGCGAAGTCCTGCTCGAACCGCCGGACCCGAGGGCCTGTCGTCAGCCAGCCGGACTTCAGGGCGGCGACGACCTCGTCGATCTCGGCTCCGGACAGATCGGGCCGGAAGAAGGGAACCTGAAATCTCGCCATGCTTTCTCCTATGAATGCTCCTCGACCGGACGGCCGACCCTTGTTTCTCGATCCCCCCAACGGAAGGCAAACCGAACGAGACCCGTGAGGAATCCGAAGCCGTACGAGAGATGGAGGGCCGCGAAGGCGCCGGCCAGCAGCGGAATCGCTCGAGGACCCGCCGTGCGTGCGGTCCAGGTCGCCGCCAGCAGATTGCTCGCCGCGTATGCCCCGATGGCCCCCACCAGAGCGATTCGCGCACCCGTCGAGAACGGAGAGGCGGCAGCGGAGACCAGCACCGCGGCTACAAAAATCGGCGGAACGAACTGCCGCGCCTTCATCTGGCGCGGGTGTTTTTGAAGGACGCGGACCTTCCAATATCCGTACTGAAAGTACTGCTTCCAGAGGCGGCCGAGAGTCGCTCGGCTCCAATAGCGCGACCGGACGTCCGCTGCGAGGAGAATCCGCGCGCCGAGGGCCCGCAGACGGTAGTTGTACTCGTCGTCCTGGTTGCGCACGAGCTCCTCGTCGAAGGGACCGGCCCGGCGGAGAATCTCCCGCGTATAGCCCGGAAACGCGACCGTGTCGGTCAGCTTCGTGACATTCCGGCGCGTCCGGAAAGCGGAACCCCCGACCCCGAAACGCGAGCTCATGGCGGCCGCGATGGCCCGCGCCGGAAAGGTTTCCCCGACTGTCTCGAGCGGCCCGCCGACGCCCTCGGCGTTCCCCGACTGCAGGTGCGCGACGCATCGGCGCACGTAGTCCGAGGCGATCTCGCAATGGCCGTCCACGCGAATCACAATGTCCCCCCGGGCGCGGCGCAGCGCGGCATTGAGGCCCGGCGCGACGATTCCCGCCGGGTTGTCCACGATCGACAGCCGCTCGCACTCCCGGGCCATCGACTCCAGCGCCGGCCGGGTTCCATCCGTCGAACGGCCGTCCACCGCGAGGATTTCGAGGCGATCGGCGGGATAGTCCTGGGCGAGGACGCTCCCGACGCTGCGCGCGATGAACCGATCTTCGTTGCGGACCGGCATCACCACGGTCACGAAGGGTACGGCATCATTCGAGGCGGCCATGGCTAACTCGACACGCTCTGCCGCGGGATGTCTCGATAACCCGAGAGAACCACGCCAGAAGTCGCCAGCGCGTCTCGAAATCGCGGGTCGAGCAGAGCCCGCCGCTCGTCTTCGCGCGGGGTGAGATACGTCGACCAGCGCCGAAGCTCGTCGTCCACGTAGCCCGGATGCGTCACGAACTCGTGGAAACCTTCGGGCACGTTGGCGAGAAGACGCGTGTAGTTCTTCAAAGAGACCGAGCCCTTCCGGCGTCCGAGCGCCGTGATCTCGACCCAGGAGTCGGGCATCGCGAAGCCGCGGAGGCGCGCCCGCCGGCGGAGCCAGAGGTTCCACGCATACTTTGGGATCCTCACCGGCCGGCTGGCGAGATG
>DATBFU010000103.1:0-7045 GCA_036558325.1 Thermoanaerobaculia bacterium
TAGAAGCTCACGAGGTCGCCGACGTGCACCGGCTCGTGGAAGACGACCTCCCGCATCGCGACCGTGACGATGAACGACGCGCCGTGACGCTTGGCCTCGACCGCCGCCGCCTGGTCGATGTACGACAGGATCACGCCGCCGAAGATCGTGCCGTGCGCGTTGGTGTCCTTCGGCATCATGACGACCCGGATCGAAGGCTCGGCGACCTCGGTCACGGCCGGCGGCTCGTCGGAATCGGCGGTGGCCCGTAGGACACGTCGATCCGCACGACGATGCCGTCGGTGAAGTTCACGACCATCGTGCCGTCGGCATAGTAGTAGGTCCAGATTCCTCGGCTCGACGTGCCGTCGATGTTCGTCTGCATCGACGGCGGCCCGAGCGCCGCGAGCACCTGTTTGTCGGTGTGATTGGGATCGATCTTCTTCCGGGCGTCCGTCAGGCGGCCGGCGCGGATGGGCGCGCCGACGCCGGTCAGCGCCTCGGTCTGCCGGTACAGGTGCATCTCCCACCAGCGAGGGAACCAGACGGCGAGCGCGGTCGCGACGAGCGCCGCGGCAAGCAGCGCGTAGAGCCCGGCCCGCGATCGGACGGGCGCGGAGTCGCTCACGAGACGGGCCCCGGAAGGGGAGCGAGATCGAAGAGGACGCGCGCGTCGAGGTCCGCGGCCTCGTCCTGCAATCGGCGCGCGGCCGCCGAGTCGTCGATGCGCGCCTGCCGCGCCACCTCCGCGAGAGCTCCTCGGGCCGCCAGAACTTCTTCGGCGCGTCGGCGCCCCCGGCTCTCGAGCGCGCCGGCCACGCGCGCCGGGATCGCGACCGCGGCGCGCCGGAGGCTCCGCGCCGCCGCGGCGTCCCGCGAACGGAGGTCCTCCGCGAGCGCGTAGGCTTCTCGAGTGATCGCGATGGCGCGTCCCCAGAGCGGATGACTCTTGTACTCGGGGCGGGGCCCCGACCCTTCGTTTCCGCTTCGCGCCGTCACTTCGGCCATTGTAGCCGCTCGGCTCGCGGTTTTTGACTTTCCATCGCGTCCGATAAGATGCCGGGCCGATGCCGCACCGAGTCACCGTCGTCGGCGCCGGAAACGTCGGCGCGACGGCCGCCCAGCGAATCGTCGAAAAGCAGCTCGCCGACGTCGTCCTCGTGGACATCCTCGAGGGCGTTCCGCAGGGCAAGGCGCTCGACATCATGGAATCGGCGCCCGTCGAGAAATTCGACGCCCACATGACCGGAGCCAACTCCTACGAGGCGACGGCCGGATCGGACGTCGTCGTGATCACGGCGGGCCTGCCGCGCAAGCCCGGGATGAGCCGCGACGACCTCGTCGCGACGAACGAAAAGATCGTCTCGGACGTCGTCCGCAAGGTCCTTCCCGGCTCTCCCGACGCGATCCTGATCGTCGTTTCGAACCCGCTCGATGCGATGTGCGAGGTGGCGCGGCGCGTCTCGAAGCTTCCGCGCGAGCGCGTCTTCGGCATGGCTGGCATTCTCGACTCGGCGCGGATGCGCTGGTTCCTCGCGGAGGCGCTGGGCGTTTCCGTCGAGAACACGCACGCGTTCGTCCTGGGCGGGCACGGCGACACCATGGTCCCGCTGCCGCGCTACTCAACGATCGCGGGAATTCCCGTCACGGAGCTGCTTCCGAAGGACAAGCTCGACGCGATCGTGAAGCGAACGCGCGACGGCGGCGCCGAGATCGTCAATCTGCTCAAGACCTCCGCCTGGTACGCCCCTTCGGCCGCCGTCGTCGAGATGGTGGACGCCGTTCTGCGCGACAAGAAGAAGATCCTTCCCTGCGCGGCGTATCTCCAGGGCGAGTACGGGATGCGCGACGTTTACCTCGGGGTGCCCGTCAAGCTCGGACGACGCGGCGTCGAGCAGATCGTCGAGATCGCCCTGCGGGACGACGAGAAAGCCGCGCTCGAGAAGTCGGCGGCGGCCGTCCGCGAGCTCTTCGCGATTCTGAAGGCATGAACGGCCGAGCCGGGGAGCTCGACCGTGGTTCCCGGCTCCGGCGGCTCCACTCGCTCTCGGGAATCGTACCGATCGGCGGATTCCTCGCGTTCCACCTGTACGAGAACCACACGGCGACGAAAGGGGCGGACGCGTATAACGACATGGCGCACCGGCTCCAGACCGCGCCGTTCGCCGTCGCCCTCGAGATTTTCGTCATCGCTTTGCCGATCGCCTTTCACGGCATCTACGGCCTGTTCGTGACCGCCTCGGCGCTTCCGAATCCGACCGCGTATCCCCATCTCCGAAGCCCCCTGTACTTCCTGCAGCGCGCGAGCGGGGTCATCGTCTTCGCGTTCCTCCTCTTCCACTACTGGACGACGCGCCTCGTCCAGATTCACGACCACGGGAGCCTGGATCTCTTTCATCAGGTGCAGGCGGCGGTCGGGAACCCCTGGATCCACGCGCTGTACGTCCTCGGCATCGTGTCGGCGGTCTTTCATCTCGCGAACGGGATCCGGTCGTTCGCGATCGAGTGGGGCCTGACGGTCTCGGCGGCGGCGCAGCGCCGCATGGGATACGTCTCGGCCGTCGTTTTCGTCGTTCTGTCGGCGATCGGTCTGCGCTCGCTCGCGGCATTCCGGCTGTAGGAGGTCGGCCGGAGCGGCCAGTTCCGTATAATCCGGCCCCTTCCATGAAAGTCCACGAATACCAGGCCAAGTCAATCCTCGCGCGCTACGGCGTGGCGGTGCCGCGCGGAGAGGTCACGGACAATCCGGCCGAAGCGCGCGAGATCGCCAAGGGGCTCGGGGGCCGCGCGGTCGTCAAGGCGCAGATCCACGCGGGCGGCCGCGGCAAGGGCGGGGGCGTCAAGCTCGCGAAGGACCCCGAAGAGGCTTTCGCGCTCGCGAAGTCGATTCTCGGAATGACCCTCGTGACCCCGCAGACGGGCCCGGGCGGGCGCGTCGTCCAGAAGATCCTCGTCGAGGAGGCGCTCGGGATCGACCGGGAGCTCTATCTCGGCGTGACGCTCGACCGTGGCCGGGGCCTTCCGTCGGTTATGGCGTCGCGTTCCGGCGGAATGGAGATCGAGGAGGTCGCGGCGAAGGACCCGAACGCGATCGTCCACGAGGCGGTCGACCCCGCGCTCGGGCTCTTCCCGTTCCAGGCGCGCAAGCTCGCGTTCGCGCTCGGACTTTCGGGCGACTCCTTCAAGAAAGGGCTGGCGTTTCTGCAGGCCTTGTTCCGAGCGTACGTCGACACGGACGCCTCGCTCGCGGAGATCAATCCGCTGCTCGTGACGAAGTCGGGCGACGTCCTCGCGCTCGACGCCAAAATGAACTTCGACGACAACGCGCTCTTCCGGCACCCGGACATCAAGGAGATGCGCGACCTCTCCGAGGAGGACCCGCTCGAGGTCGAGGCGTCGAAGTACGGCCTGAACTACATCAAGCTCGACGGGAACGTGGGCTGCATGGTCAACGGCGCCGGCCTCGCGATGGCGACGATGGACCTCGTCAAGCTCGCCGGCGGCGAGCCGGCCAACTTCCTCGACGTGGGCGGCGGCGCCAACGAGGAGCAGGTCAAGAACGCCTTCCGCATCATCCTGTCCGACAAGAACGTGCGCGCGGTCCTGATCAACATCTTCGGCGGGATCATGCGGTGCGACATCATCGCCAACGGCGTGGTGGCGGCGGTGCGGGAGATGGGCCTCTCGATTCCCGTCGTCGTCCGCCTCGAGGGAACCAACGTGGACCTCGGCAAGCAGATCCTGCGCGAGTCGGGCCTGAAGATCACGCCGGCGGACGGGCTCGCCGACGGCGCGCGCAAGGCCGTGGAGTCCGTGCGATGAGCATCTGGGTCGGAAAGAAGACGCGGCTCCTCGTCCAGGGCCTGACGGGGCGCGAAGGGACGTTCCACGCGCTCGCCTGCCGCGAGTACGGCACCCAGGTCGTCGCCGGCGTGACCCCCGGAAAAGGCGGGACGAAGCACGAAGGCATTCCGGTCTTCGACACCGTCGCGCAGGCGGTGAAGGAGACCGGCGCGGACGCGTCGATGATCTTCGTGCCGCCGCCCTTCGCCGCGGACGCGATCGTCGAGGCGGCGGACGCCGGAGTCGCGATCATCGCGTGCATCACCGAAGGCATCCCGACCAACGACATGATCCGCGCGAAGTCCTTCCTTGCCGAGAAGAACGCCGCCGGCGCCGCGGTACGTCTCATCGGGCCCAACTGTCCCGGCATCATCACGCCGGGAGAGTGCAAGATCGGGATCATGCCGGGGCGCATCCACCGGCCCGGCACGGTCGGCGTCATCTCGCGCTCCGGGACGCTCACGTACGAGGCGGTCGACCAGCTCACGCGGCTCGGGCTCGGCCAGTCGACCGTCATCGGCATCGGGGGCGACCCCGTCAACGGCACGAGCTTCATCGACTGTCTGCGCGCGTTCGGAGACGACGCCGGAACGGAGGCGGTGATCCTGATCGGCGAGATCGGCGGCATGGCGGAGGAGGAGGCGGCCTGTTTCGTGGCCGGCCACTTCCGCAAGCCGGTCGTCGCGTTCATCGCGGGACAGACGGCGCCGCCGGGACGGCGGATGGGTCATGCGGGCGCCATCATCGCGGGAGGGCGCGGCACGGCCGCCGACAAGATGAAGGCCCTCGAGGCCGCGGGCATCGCGGTCGTCAAGTCGCCGGCCGACCTCGGCGCGCGGATGAAGGAGTCGCTTCGCAAGTGAGCGCCTCGCAAAGGAGCGGATCTTGAGCGAACGGACCCTGACGATTCTCAAGCCCGACGCGGTCGCGGCGGGCAAGGTGGGAGCGATCCTGGAGCAGCTCGAGCGCGAGGGATTCCGATTCGTCGCCATGAAGCGCACGCGGCTGTCGCCGGAGCAGGCGCGCGCCTTCTACGCCGTGCACCGGGACCGGCCTTTCTACGACGCGCTCGTGAAATTCATGACCGAAGGACCGGTCGTCGTCGTGGCGCTCTCGCGAGCCGACGCCGTGGGCCATCTGCGGCGGACGATGGGCGCCACCGATTCGCGCAAGGCCGAGCCGGGGACGGTGCGCCAGCGCCACGGCACCGACATCGAGCGCAACGCGATCCATGGCAGCGACTCCCCGGAGAATGCCGCGAAGGAAGTCGCGTTCTTCTTCAGCGAGTCGGAGTTGATTTGAGATAGCTGTCAGCTGTCAGCTTCCGGATCCGGCTGAGAGCTGAGAGCCGACGGCTGAGAGCTTCTCTTCAGCGACACCAGAACCCGGTTCGCCACGCCCCGAAGAATCGCGACCTCCTTCCGATCGAGCGGCCGCGACGCCACGATGCGTCTCCACGCGCGGAGCGAGCGGTCGCGGTGGCCGGTGTCGTAGAACCCGATCGCCTCGAGCGTGCGGTCCCAGTGCGTGATCGCGCCCTCGACGTCGGCGGCGGGCGCCCAGGGCTCCTCGGGTTCGGGGCGCGGCTCCTCGGCCAGGCGCGCCACGGCGAGCACCACGGCGGCGGCGTGGGAAACGTTCAGCGTCGGAAACTCCGCGCGGCTCGGCAGGCGAAGGCATGCGCTCGCGCGGGCGCGCTCTTCCTCGGTGAGGCCGCTCCGCTCGGGGCCGAACACGAAAGCGACGCGGGCCGCGCCGCCGAGCGCCTCGAGGAACGCCGGCACGTCGCCGAGCGCGAGGACCCGCTGCCGCTCGCGCCCCCGCATCGAAGACGTCGCGACGACGGCGTCGAAGTCCGCCACGGCGTCTGCGAGCGCGGCGAAGCGCCGCGAGCCGTCGAGGACCGCGTCCGCGCCGGCCGCGAGCTTGCGCGCCTGGTCGTCCGCGGGCGCCGCCGGCTCGACGAGACGCAGATCCGAGACCCCGAAGTTGCGGCAGGCCCGGGCGACCGAGCCGAGATTGCCGGGCGTGTACGGCCGCACGAGCACCACGGAGAGGTCGGAGGCGGCCACGGGCGGATTATCGTCGAGGGAGGCGGCCTTATAATTTCAAGGTGAGACAGAGGCTCCTGGCCGCCGCTTTCTGCTGGCTCGCCGCCCTCGCGGCCGCCGGGCAGCCGCGCAAGCCGACTCCCACGCCGGCGGAGCTCCCGACCTACACCGAGTCCGCCGGGACCGAGTACGTCCTTCTGCCGGTGGTCGTTTTCGACAAGAAGGGCCGATTCGCCGACGCGCTCGAGGAGAAGGACTTTCGCGTCTGGGTCGAAGGCAAGTCCGTTCGGCTCGACACCTTCGACCGGGACGAACGGGCGCCCGTCTCCTTCGCCTTCCTCGTCGATACGTCCGGAAGCATGAAGATCGCCTCGAAGCTCGACATGGCGAAGGACGCGATCCGGCAGATCATCTCCAACCGTCAGCCGGGAGACGACTTCGCGCTTTTCGCCTTCTCGAACGAAGAGGTCCGGCCGATGGCGTCGTTCTCTTCCGACCCGGGGGGCCTCCTGAAGGAGCTCGATGCGCTCGTCCCCGAGGGGGAGACCGCGCTCTTCGACGCCGTCGCGGCGACCCCGTCCCGACTCGTCGAGGGAAAGAACGCGAAGCGCGCGATCCTCCTCTTCACGGACGGCATCGACAACGCGAGCCACCTCTCGAGCCTCGAGATGGCAGAAATCCTGCAGCAGGTATCGACGCCGGTGTACGCCGTCGGCATCAAGAACGCCGCGTTCGACCGGTTGACCGATCAGGAGCGGGAGGAGCTGGCCCTGGACAACCTGAAGATGCTCGCCCTTTCGAGCGGCGGCCAGATGTTCCTGGCGGCGGGGGAGGCTGATCTTCGGCCCCTCGCCCAGAAGATCGACGCCGAGGTCCGAAAGCAGTACTTGTTGGGCTTTACACCCTCGGGTCAGGGGGATGTAAAATACCGGGTCGTCGTCGTGTCCGTGGCGAAACCCGGTTCCTGGGACGTGCGGACGCGACGAGGCTATCGGGGAAGTTCCCCGTAGCCGGCCTCTGGAAATCTTTCGAAAAAGGAGGGATTCATGGTCAACCGAAGGTGGAGACAAGCGGGGGTCGTGGGCGGAGCGCTCCTTCTAGGCGCTTTCGGTCTCACGGGATGCGCGACCAAGCGCTACGTGGGCGACGAAGTCTCTAAAAGCAGCGCTGCG
>DATBFU010000104.1:0-33756 GCA_036558325.1 Thermoanaerobaculia bacterium
AACACGCAGCCCGCCTGGAACGATCTCGTGAACACGACGCTCGGCGGCATGACTCGGGGCGAGGTTTCGCACCGGCTGGCCGCCGTGATCCTCGACAACACGGCCGGCGGCTCGGAGCGGTTTTGGCGCGAGCTCGCCGCCGCGGTGATCAACCCGGTCGGCGCGCTGACACGGCTGGTCGACGGAGACATGGCGCGCGACTCTCCGAATCCCGAGGAGCGGTTTCCGGACGGATTTGACGTGAGCGTGGACGCCGGGTATCGGCGCGTCCAGGCCGAGACGGGAGAGCGGAGCCAGGCGTTGCTGTCCTTTTCGGCGCGCTACGGCGATCCGTTCGCCGGCGACATCCGGAAACCGTTCGACTCCTTCTGGGCCGGCCTCGATCTGACGTTTCCGAACGGTCCGGCGATCTCGCGGCTCGAGGAGCGCGGGGTCCTGAAAGGATGGGAGCTGACGGAAAGGACCGACAGCGCCCGGCACATCCTCGGGGTCTCGCAGGAGTACGAGTACATCAACAACGCCTCGCAGGTCTTCGGCGCGCAGATGTTCGGCGCCGCCATGCTGTCGCGCTACGCGATCCGCGACTCGGTCTTCGCGGTCACGGACCTCGGCATCGTCGCGACCCCGCTCGCCGGAATCCAGACGACCAATTTCGCCAGCCCGCAGACGGGCCGCAACTACGACTACGGGGTGGGCGGCGGAGTGCGCGCGGCCGCGAGGCTCTTCGCGGGAGGTCAGGAGGTCCTGTCGGTTGGCTACGGCGCCGTCTGGGAGCACACCGTCAACGGCGTCTCGAACAACAACGCCCTTCAGTTCTTCCGCGCGAACGGCCGATTCCCGATCGTCGGTCCGCTCGGCGTCGGAGGGGGCTGGTGGTGGTACAGCCGCCTGACGTCCTACACGGGATCCTTCGTTGAAGCCCGGAAGACGCAGTCGGAATGGCGCGCCTTCCTGACGCTTTCCTTCGGCCGGACGGGCCTGCGAAAGCCGAAGGTCTGAATCTTCCATCCCGCGCGAATCCGTCCCGCTTGGGCTGCTTTCGCCGGACTTCTCCGATAGAGTGCCCGGAATTTCGAGAGGAGCGGCGCGTCATGAGACTGCGAACGGCGGCCCGATTCGTTCGACTCGCTCGCGGCGGAATTCTCCTCCTCGGCTTCGCGGCGGCGGCGCCGGCCGGAGGGGCGGCGGTCGTTCCGCTCGCTTCTCAAAGCCCCGACCTGCACTTCGTGCGAAACGAGGGGCAGATGGATCCGGCCGTCGCCTATTCGGCCGCGACGTTCGCGGGCACGGTCTACGTGACACGGGAAGGCCTCGTCGTGCACTCGCTCTCGAATCGCCGCGATCCGGGCTGGACGCTGGCGGAACGGTTCGTCGCGGGCCGGCCGGTTCCGGCGGCGGCCGACTGCGGCGCGGCGCGCGTGAGTTACCGCCTCGGCGACGATCCGAAGGGCTGGCGCGACGGCGTCGAGACCTCCGAGGCCGTGCGGCTGGGAGAGGTCTGGCCGGGCGTCGGCGTGGAGCTTCGGTCGCGCGCCCGGAACGTCGAGAAGGTCTTCACGATCTCACCCGGCGCCGATCCCGCGCGCATCCGGGTCCGCGTCGAAGGTGCGCGATCGCTCTCCCTCGACGGCGCCGGCGGCCTCGTCGCGGCGACGGGGCTCGGGCCCGTCGTCTTCTCGCGTCCCGAGGCGTACCAGACGGTCGGCGGCCGCGACGGAGCTCGCGAGCCCGTGGCGGTGTCCTACGTTCTCGAGGACGACGCGTACGGATTTGCCCTCGGATCCCACGACCCCGCGCTCCCGGTCGTCATCGATCCGATCCTGCAGTCCACGTATTCCGGAGGATCGGGAACCTTCGATCAGATCGTGGAGATCGCCTTTCATCCGACGTCGGGGAACGTCTATGTCGCCGGCCTCACCAACTCCGGCGTCTTTCCCGGAACGACCGGCGGGGCGCAGTCGACCTACGGCGGAGGGAACGACGATGCGTTCGTCGCCGCGTATTCCTCGGATCTGACGACGCTCGTGCAGGCGACCTATCTCGGCGGCGGCGGATACGACATCGCGACGGGACTCACGGTCTCGAGCGACGGCAATGCGATCTACGTCGAGGGCGAGACGGCATCCACGAACTTTCCCGTCTCCGGCGGCGCGCAGACGACGAACGCCGGCGGCTCCGACGCGTGGGTCGCGCGGCTGGACCCGAGTCTGACCGGAGCGTTCAAGGCCTCATACCTCGGCGGCACGGCCAACGATCACGGCAGCCGCTCGATCGCCGTGGACGGCGCGACGGGCAAGGTGTTCGTGGGCGGCTGGGGAGAGTCGAAGACGTTCCCGACGCCGACGGTCGCCGTCCCGGCGGGCGGAGCGCAGACGACGTTCTCCTCGAGCTTCTCCGGCTGGGTCGTGCGTTTGAGCGCCGATCTTTCGACGGTCGAGCAGCGGACCTTCGTCGGCGAAGCCACGCAGCTCTTCGTGCTGGCGCTCTCCGGAGCCGGCGTCTACGTCGGAGGATCGAACGGCATACCGCCGGCGCTGACCGGCGGCGCGCAGACGGTGTCGCTCGGGACCGACGCCTTCGTGACGCTCGTGAACAAGGGTCTCACCTCCTTCGTGCGGAGCACCTATTTCGGCGGGGAGGCCCTCGACACGTGCTTCGGCCTCGCGGTGAACGCGAGCTCGGGCGACGTCTACATCGCCGGCGGCACCGCGTCGCTCTCTCTCCCCGGCGCCCTCGGCGGCGCGCAGCAAGTCCGCCGCGGCCCGACCGACAACTACGTGGCGCGCCTGAAGGGCGACCTCACCCAGCTCCTCGGCGCGACTTACAACGGCGGCACGGGCGCCGAGGGCGCCAATGCCGTCGCCGTCAACCAGGACAACGGCGACGTCTATCTCGCCGGGATCACGACCTCGACACGCATGCCCGGCACGACGGCCGGCGCCCAGCGGATCTATGGCGACGGGGGAGGGGACGCCTTCGTCGTGCGGCTCAACCAGCAGCTCACGAACGTCCTCGGCGCGACGTTTCTCGGCGGAAGTCCCGACGCGGGCCAGCCGAACAACAGCGGATTCGACGAATCGGTCACGATTCAGTACAACGCGGCCGAGGACGAGGTCGTGACGGCCGGGTACACGGCGTCGTCCGATCTGCCGAAGACGGCCGGCGGCGCGCAGCCGTCGCGCGGCGGCGCGCTCAACGACATGGGCGCGGACGGCTTCGTGACGCGTCTGTCGCCCGACCTCCTGGCGCTCTTCGCGCCGGTCGCGATCTCCGTGGACCCGTCGGCCGGCGGCTCCTCCGACGGCAATGGCGTGCTGGAGCCGGGGGAAACGGTGGCCGCTCAGCCGACGTGGAAGAACCAGACGGCGGCAACCGCTTCATTGTCGGGCGCCGCGAGCGCGATCGCGGGCCCCGCCGGGGCCACGTACGCCTTGACGGACGCCGCGGCCGCTTACGGCTCGATCGCCGCCGGAGGTTCGAGCAAGTGCACCTCCGTGCCCAACTGCTTCTCGCTCTCCGTCTCGAATCCCGCCACGCGCCCGGCCCCGCATTGGGACGTCACGTTCGTCGAGACGCCGTCCCCGGCCGACGCTCCGATGCAATGGACGCTGCACGTCGGCGACAGCTTCACGGACGTCCCGCGCTCCTATCCTTTTTACAAGGCGATCGAAACGCTCTTCCACAATGGAGTGACCCTCGGTTGCACCGCGACGACGTTCTGCCTCTTCGATCCGGTGCCGAGGATCAACATGGCGATCTTCATCGGGCGCGCCATCGCGGGCGGCGCAGGCAATCTGCCCGACCGCGGACAAGTGGCGGGCGCGCCATACTCGTGCACGTTCGCGAACGGCGTCTCGCTCTTCACCGACATCGCACCGACGGACCTCGGGTGTCCGGCCGCCCACTATCTGTTCGCGTTGAACGTCGCGAACGGCTGCTCGCCGACGACGTTCTGCCCGGCGCCCAACGTCACGCGCGGCGAGATGGCGATCTTCATGGCGCGCGGCGTCGTCGCGCCGGGCGGCGGAGCGGCCATCCCGGGGACCTACGGGCCGGACCCGACGACCGGCCGGAGCTATTCGTGCGCCGCCGGCAGCCCCAATCTGCACTTCAGCGACGTCTTCACGTCCGACCTCTACTGCAAGCACGTCCACTTCCTGTGGGCGAAGGGCATCATCGACGGCTGCGGCGGGACGCTCTACTGTCCGGCGGCGCAGGTCACGCGGGACGCCATGGCGAAGTTCCTGTCGAACTCCTTCACGCTGCCGCTGTACGCGCCCTGAGCCGGCGGACGACCAGGCCGAAAGCGGCGGCGAGGAGCGTCGCCGCCGAGACGAGCGCTCCGGTTCGGAAGCCGGGCGCCGCGTAGTCGAGGCGGACGCGGTGCTCGCCCGCCGGGACGCGCAGGGCGAGGAACGGGCCGTTCGCCCGCGCGATCGGCAGGCTCCGTCCGTTTTCGTCGCGGGCGCGCCACCCGCCGTCGTTCACGAGGCTCGCGACGAGGACGGCGCCGGACCCCGATACGGGACCCGAAGTCCGGACGCGGAAGGCGACGCGATCGGCGGTCTCGGCGTAGTCGAGGACCTGCGCCGCGGCGTTCTCGGCGGGAAGGGGCCCGAGCGCGCCTCCGGGATCGTGAAGGAGCGCCTCCCGGGTGAAGTCGAGCCGGGAGAGCTCCGCTCGTGACGGCGGCGCGGGGACCGCGCGCAGCCGCGGGGGCGCCGTGACGGGGGCAAGAACTCGGCGACTCTCGAAGACCGTGCCGTCCGGGCCCGAATAGGCCAGCGTCCACTTCGCGGAAGGCGCCGTCCGGCCCGGAAAGGACACGAGATAGCGCGCGTCGAGAAAGTCGAGCGCCGGCGCGTCGAGATCCCCCAGGTCCTTGAAGTACTGGGACGGATCGTAGCCGCACGTTGCGTCGAGGAACTCGACGTAGTCGCGGCGCTCCGCCGGGTCGTGCGTCCGAACGTCCGCGATCCCGGCGACGAGGTTGAGGTTCGGGAAGAACATCCGGCCTTCTCCCGCGATCCGGAACGGCGCCGGCCGAGACTGGAGGAAGCGGATGAGCGGCGTCTCGGCATAGAGCCCGTCCGTCGGGTACCAGGCGTACAGGCGGCGGCCCTGCGCGAAGAGCTCGGCGACGGCGATCAGGACAAGCGCCGCCACGCCGAACGCCCGCAGCCGTTCCGCCCGGCCGGCGGTTGCGGCGAGGACCGCGAGCCCCGCCGCGAGGGCCGCGACGATCACGGGGAGCCCGGGCGGCTCGGCCAGAATCGCGATCCCGACCAGGCCGGCGATCACTCCCACCGCCCAGAGAATCGCCCGCGGGCGCTTCTCGAGCTCGCGCTCCATTCGGTCGAGCTCGAAGGCCGCGATCGCGGCGCCCGCGAGGGCGAACCAGACGAAGTACCGCAGGGGAAACATGAGCCTCAGGCCCGGCACGCTCGACACGATCTCCGCGAACGGCCAGATGCCGGTGGCCGCGCCGAGCCCGAAGAGAAGCGGCGCCGCGAGCGCGACCTCCGCCCGGACGCGGGGCCGTCCCGGCCGGAGAAGCAGCAGCATGCAGGCGAGCGGGAGAATGCCGAAGTGGCCCGCCGCCATTTCGGGGAAGGCGCCGGCCGCACCGGGCCGCATCGGGGTCTCGATCTTGTCGCCGAGCATCCTCGGGAAGGCGGGCAGGAGCGCCCCGCGAGGCCATTCGGGGCCATGGGGAGCGAGGCGCAGCGCCGGAGCCCAGAAGGGTGCGGGCGTCGAAGCGAAACGGTTCGAGGCGCGGATGGCGAGCGCCTGCGGGATCGTCGAAAAGGCCGTCAGCCCGAGCGCGAAGAGCGCGGCGAGGGCGGCAGGCGGAAATATCGTCGCGACGCGCCGCCGCTCGCCGAACGCCGCGCGGACCACGAGCCAGAGCGAGGCGAAAGCCGCCGCCGAGGCCACGGTCTCGAGATGCCCCGAGAGCGGCCAGAGGGCGAGGAGGACCGTCGAGGCCGCCGCGGCCCGCGCGCGCCGTCGCGCGTCCGCGAGGCGCTCGAGAAGAAACAGCGCCACGGGCCAGAGTGCGATCGCGGCGGTCATCGGAAAGAGGATCCAGGCGGTCATCGCCATCGAGAACCCGAAAGCCACCGCCCCGAAGAAGGCCGCGCGCCGCGACACCGAGAGCTCCGTCAGCCAGAGCCACATGCCGCAGAGGCAGAGGAAGAACCGCAGCGCGCCCTGAAAGGAGAGAGACGCGAGCGGCGGCAGGAGCATCGCCGCCAGCGTGATTGGCGAGTAGGGGGCCGACTGGCCGTTGCCGTCGAGCGGCGCGCCGCATCCGTTCCAGCGGTTCCGCAGCGGGAGCGAGCCTTCCGCCCAGGTGCGGCGCACGGCCCAGCTCCAGGGGACGATCTGATTCGAGACGTCGGCGAGCCACGCGCCCCGCCACGGGCCCGGCCGCCGCGCCGCCGGCACGGTGAGGAAGGCCTGATCGGGACCGAGCGGCGAGCGGGCGGCGAAGACGCCCTCCCGGAGAAAGAGCAGCGGGAGCGTCGTGAAGAGCACGAGAATTCCCGCCGGGATCCGCCGGCCGAGCCACGCCGCCGCGATCGCTGCGGCGGCGACGCCCGCGCCGTAGAGCGCCAGCGTCGTGGCGACGGTCGCGAACGGCGTCACGCGGCGCGTCCCGCCGGAGACCCTCTCGGGCGGACCGTCAGCAGCAATGCGGCGACCGCCGCCGTCGCGAGAGACACGACCGCGCCGGTCCGGAAGCCCGGGCTCGCGTAGTCGAGGCGGATGCGATGGTCTCCCGCGGGGACGCGGACCTCGAGGAAGGGGCCGCTCGCGCGGCCGAGCGCAATCGCCCGTCCGCTCTCGTCCCGCGCGCGCCAGCCGCCGTCGTCGACGAGGCTCGCGACGAGTACCGCGGGCCGCGGCGCCCGTACCCGGAACGCGACGGAGTTGAACGTCTCCACGTGGTCCCAGACCTCGGCGGCCGAGCCGTCGGCCGCGAAGACGAGCGGCCGCGCGCGCGCATTCTCGAAGATCGCGCCGTCCCGGCCCGAGTACACCGGCGCCCACTTCGCGCCCGGCGCGGCGGCGCGGGGCCCCGTCACGAGATACCGGACGCCGAGCGCATCGAAAGCCGGCGCGTTGAGGTCGCGGATCGTCTTGTAGTACGCCGCCGGGTCGTAACCGCAGACGCGGTCGAGCCACGCCACGTACTCCCGGCGTTCGACGGGATCGTGGGTGCGAATGTCTTCCTGGGCGGCGAAGACCCCGACGTTGGGAAAGAGCGCGTAGCCTTCCCCCGCGACACGGTGAGGACCGGGATGTTCCCGCAGGTATCTGACGAGGGGCGTGACGGGATAGACGTCAGCGGGATCGCTGAACGGCACGAGCCGCATTCCCTGCCGGAAGAGCTCGCCGCCGAGGACGACGGCGAGCAGGGCCGATCCGACGGTCGCGAACCGGTCCGGGCGTCGGCCGAACAGGAGCACGACGGCGCTGCCGGCGGCGAGCGCCAGCGCCGCGAGCAGATAGGCACGGCGCTGGTTCTCCAGGCCGCCGAGCGCGGCGAAGACCTCGCGGCCGCGCCACGCGAGGTAGGCCGCGAGCAACCCGAGGGCGGCCGCGAGCGCCGGCGGCCACAGGATCGCGCGCCGCCGCGTCGCGAGGTCCCGAGCGAGCCGGTCGAGCTCGAAGGCGGCGATGGCGGAGCCGGAGATGGCCACCCAGGCGAGGAAGCGCGCGGGCAGGACGCGGTTCAGGATCGGCACAAGGGCTTCGAGCTCCGCGAAGGGCCACGCACCGCAGGCGACGCCGAGCCCGAAGATCAGCGGGACGAGGAGCGCCTTCTCGGCCGCGGGCCGCGGAGATCCCGGGCGAAAGATCAGGAGCGCGAACAGAGCGGCCAGAATTCCGAAATGGCCCTGCGCCATCTCGGGGAACGAGACGAAGGCGATCGGGAGCAGCGGAGACGCGATGCCGTCGCCGAGGAGTCGCGGGAAGAGCACCGCGGCCGGCGTCCAGCGAGACACGAGCGCGTGCGGCAACGCGGAGAGGTTCGGCTGCCAGAACGCGGCCTCGGTGAGGGCGTATCGATTCGACGCGAGGATCGCGAGGATCTGAGGAAGCAGAGAGAAGGCCGAGAGGCCCAGCGCCAGGACCGCGGCTCCTGCAATCGCGCGAGGCAGCCGGACCGTCGCCTCGCGTTCTCCGAGGATCCGCCGCGACACGAGCCAGAGGGCGGCGAACGCGCAGACGACCGTGGCCGTCTCGAGATGGCCCGCGAGAGGAAGAAGAAAGAAGAGCCCTGTCAGGAGGGCGAAGGCCCGCGCGCGAACGCGAACGTTCGCTTCGCGTCGCCGCTCGATCGCGAAGAGCATCCACGGTCCGAGCGCGAGGACCGCCGTATGCGGGAAGAGGAGCCAGGCCGTCATCGCGAGCGAGAACGCGAAGGCGACGGCGCCGAAAAAGGCGCCGAACGCGCTCACACCGAGCTCCCGCAGCCAGAGCCACGCTCCGGAGAGGGCCAGGAAAAGCTTCGCCGCCGCCCAGAACGTGAAAGCCGAGGTCAGCGGCAGGAGGAGACCGAGAATCGTCAGCGGCGAATAAGCCGCGGACTGGCCGTTCGCGTCGAGCGGCATCCCGCACCCGTTCCAGCGGTTGCGATGCGGCCATTCGCCCTGACGCCAGGCGAGACGCACGGCCCGCGCCCAGGGGACGAACTGCCGCGCGACGTCGTCGGACCAGATCGTGGTCGCGGCCGCTCTCGGCGAAGGCGAGGTCAGGTAGGCGTGGTCCGCGGGAATCGGCGTCCGGCCCTCGAGGAAACCGGGCCAGAGAAAAGCGATCGGCGGCAGAGCGAGCGCGAAGAGCGCCGCGCGCGGAATCGGCCGCCGCATCCATCGCGCCGCGAGCGCCGCGGCGGCGACGCCCGCGCCGTACAGGACGAAGAGTGCGGCGGCGACCGGCAGAGGGCGCGTCGCGAGTTCGCGCAGAAAATGCATGCGAAGGGCCGGGCGATCTTTAGCACATCGGTCGGAGGCGGTCGAGCGGCGCCGGCGTCGCGCGGCCGTGTGCTAGCATCCAAAACAACTCTCGAGGAGGTGTTTGATGCGTGCGCGTTCCTTCGCGATCGCGTTTTACGCGTTGGCGGTCCTGGCGGCGGCCGCCGGAGCTCAGACGACCGGATCGATCGAGGGCCGCGCGGTGGACGAATCGGGCGGCGTGCTTCCCGGCGTCACGGTCGAAGCGCACGGTCCGGCTCTCCAGGGCGCCCGCGTCGCGACGAGCGACGCGAAGGGCAACTATCGATTGACGCTTCTCCCTCCCGGCACGTACGCGGTGACCTTCACGCTCGCCGGATTCTCGACGGAGGAGAAGCGGGGGATCACCGTGAACCTCGGCCGGGAGACCGCGGTCGACGTGACGCTGCGGCCGTCGGCGAAAGAGGCGGTCGTCGTTTCCGGCGAGGCGCCCGTGGTCGATACCGCCGCGACGGAGCTCGGGACCAACTTCGCGCAGCGGGCGATCCAGACGCTTCCGACGGGGCGCAACTATTCGTCGATCGTCCAGGTCTCGCCCGGCGTCTCGTCCGACGCCGATCCCCGCAACACGGGGCAGAACACGATCACCGTCTACGGCTCGAGCGGAGCGGAGAACGCTTTCTACATCGACGGCGTCAACACGACGGGCGTCGAATACGGGTTCCAGGGCAAGAATCTGAACTACGAGTTCGTCCAGGAGGTCGAGGTCAAGACGGGCGGCTACGAAGCGGAGTTCGGCAACTCGACGGGCGGCATCATCAACGTCATCACCAAATCCGGCGGCAACGAGTTCCACGGGGACGCCTTCGGGTACTTCAACAGCGCCTCGCTGCAGGCGTCGGCCAAGCCGGTCGCCTCGCCTCAGGGAACGAACCAGGGCGTCACGCAGCAGGATTTCGGAGCGGATCTCGGCGGCTTCATCTGGAAGGATCGTGTCTGGTTCTTCGGGGCGTACGACCGGGTGCAGAACACGACCAAGACGGGTCCGCCCTGCGACATCGGCGACTTGCCGTGCTTCAGCCCGCCGGACAGCGACATCCGGGAGTCCAAGAGCACGACGAACCTCGGATCGGCGAAGCTGACCTTCGCGATCGCCCCGTCGCACACGCTCGTCGGCACGTTCATCCAGGACCCCCGGACCGACACGGGTGCCATCATCGATTCGAATCACACCGCCAACGGAGATCCTCTGACGTACCTCGGCCGGCAGGACTTCGGCGGACAGAACTTCTCCGCGCGCTACGACGGGATCTTCGGCGGGAGCTGGGTCGGAACGGCCCAGTGGGCGCGGCACCAGGAGCGCAACTCGGTCGGTCCGTCGCCCGGGGGCGACATCATCCAGTACCAGGATTCGCAGAACGATTTCTTCCAAACGGGCGGTTTCGGCCTGATCCAGGACAAGGACTTCACGCGCGACTTCTACGGCGGGTCGCTGACGAAATACCTCAAAGCCCACGAGATCAAGGGCGGCATCGAGTACGAGCACACGACGGCCGACGTCGTCAAGCGGAATTCCGGCGGGCAGCTCGTGACGGTGTTTCCGAACGGCATCCATCCCGACCTGCCGATCTACAGCCACGCGTACTGGACGACGCCGACGGCCACCGTCGACGACGCGCCAATCTCCGAGTTGAATGCCACCCCCGCGCACAAGAACCTCACCCTCTTTCTCCAGGACAAGTGGGCCATTCTTCCGAACCTGACCCTGAACGCCGGCATCCGCTGGGACCGGCAGCAGATCTTCGACTCATCGGGCGTGCAGCAGGTCAACCTGAATCGGGACTTCGCGCCTCGGGCGGGCGTCATCTGGGATCCGAGCAAGGACCACAAGAGCAAGGTCTTCGCGTCCTACGGGCGGTTCTACGAAGAGCTTCCGATGGATCTCGTCATCCGGTCGTTCTCGTACGAGCGGCAGCCGCGCATCGTCAACTACGATCCGGTGAGCGTCGTGCCGGACCCGGCGGCCGAGTCGGACTACGGGACGCCGTCGGCGATCCTCGGAGGTTTCACCGAGCCGTCGGATCCGAACATGAAGGGCCAGTACATCTCCGAATACATCGTCGGAGGCGAGCGCGAGATCGCGCCGAACATCGCCGTCGGCATCAAGGGCATCTACCGCGACTACGGCAACGTCATCGAGGATTTCCTCTGCCAGGATGACGGCACGTATTGCATCGGCAATCCCGGGAAAGGCTCGCCCGGGCAGTCGGCGAGCGGCTTCTTCCCGGGCTTCCAGCAGGTCTTCGGTCTCGACTACACGACGCTCTATCCGGCTCCCCGTCCCGTCCGCATCTATCGCGGGGTCCAGCTCGACGTGACCAAGCGGTTCTCGGACAACTGGTCGATGATCGCCTCCTACATTCTCTCGAAGCTCGAGGGCAACTTCGACGGCGAGTACTCTCCGTTCACGCAGACGACCATCAACGACCCGAACATCTCCGCGGCGTACGACTACTTCGATTTCTTCACTGACGGCCACAACCTCGGTGTCATCACCAACCGCGGCCCGCTCTCGAACGACCGGCGTCATCAGGTGAAGGTCTCGGGCCTCTACGTGACGCCCTTTCACCTCGCCATCGGCGTGTCGGCCTACTATCGGTCCGGCACTCCCTGGACGCGCTACGGCTACTCCGACGCCTACGGGCGCTACGAGTTCTTCCTGACGCCGCGCGGCGCGGAGGGAAGGATGCCCGACAATTACGAAGCGGACCTGCACCTCGGGTACCCGATCCCGATCGGTCCGGTGAACATCAACATCCTGGTCGACGTGTTCAGCATCTTCAACGCGCAGAAGGCCATCGTTTTCGACCAGCGTTGGGACTTCCAGGAAGCGGACAATCAGAACCCCACGCCGACGAACACCAACTACGGTCAGCCGATCCTTCGGACGCCGCCGACCACGGTGCGAGTGGGGGTTCGCGTCTCCTTCTAGCTCCGGAGTCGCCGGCGCCGCCGCGCCTCAGGCGAGCACGGCGATGAAAAACTCGCCCAAAGCCGCGGCGACGGCGCCGGGCCGCTCCATCGGCGCGAGATGTCCGGCGCCGGGGATCGTCACGAGCCTGGCGCCGGGAATCGCCGAGGCCATCCGCTCCGAGAGCGCGGGCGGCGTGAGCGCGTCCCTCTCGCCGACGACGACGAGCGCCGGAAGGCCGAGGCCGGCGAGAAGGTCCGTCGCGTCGCGGCGGCCGCGCATGGCGGTGAGGTCCGCCGCGACGGTCTCGGGCTTCTGCCGGAGGATGATGCGCCGCACCCGCTCGACGAGGTCCCGGTGCGCGAGGGCCGGCTCCGACAGGAGCCTCGGGACCATCCCGTCCGCGATCTTCTCGACGCCGTCGGCCCGCACGGTCGCGATGGCCTCGTCGCGCTTCTTCTTGCCTTCCTCATCGTCCGCCTCGGCACGCGTGTCGACGAACGCGACCGCGCGCACGTTCTCCGGGCGCCTCCGGAGAAGTGCGAGCGCCACGTATCCGCCCATCGAGAAGCCGGCGACGCCGACCGGCGAGGGCAGCGCCGCGACGAGAGCCTCGAGAAAATCCGCGTAGCCCTCGATGTCGCCGGAGGCCGCCGCCGGATTCTCGCCGCGGCCGGGCAGATCGGGCTTGAGCACCCGGAAACGCGCCGCGAGAGTGCGCGCCACGCCCGACCACATTGCTCCGTCGAGCGGATAACCGTGGACGAGGACGATGGAGGGACCCGAGCCCGCTTCCCGGACGTCGATCGCCTGGCCGCCCCACTCGAGCCGCATCGCGTCGCTCCAATCGAATCATACGGCGCGCCGGCGGAGGAGTCGGATCGGCACGCGCGGCGCGGCGCCCTTTCCGTTCCCGCAAAGCGCCTCGAATCAGCGGGTTAGTCCGACCAGCCGAGGGTCTCACGGAGGACGGAGCGGAGCGCCTCGAGCGCCTCTCGCTCCCACCAGCCCTTTTCGACGCCCTCGTCCAGAACCTCGAGCGCCGTGGGCACGCTCAGCGCCTCGCGATAGGAGCGGTCGTGCGTCAGCGCGTCGTACACGTCGCAGACCGTGACGATGCGCACCGCGATCGGAATTCCGGCACCGGCGAGGCCCTCCGGGTATCCCGAGCCGTCGAGGCGCTCGTGGTGCGAGTACACGATCGGCAGCGAGCGCTGGATCGTCGTCATCCCCGACAGGAGCTCGCGGCCGACGACCGGGTGTTCCTCGATCGTCCGGCGCTCGTCGTCGGTGAGCTTTCCGGGCTTGTGAAGGATCGCGTCGGGAACGACGATCTTGCCGAGGTCGTGAAAAAGCGCCCCGCGCCGCATGTCCAGACGCGCGGCGGCGTCGAGCCGGAGGCGCTGAGCGACGCGATCGGCCGTCTCCGCGACGCGGCCGCTGTGCCCCGCGGTGTGCGGGTCGCGCGCGTCGATCATCTTCGCGAGCGTCAGGATGACGTGCTCCGAGTGTTCGTGCTCGTCGCTGTACTGCTTCAGGAGCACCAGGGATCGCACGCGCGGCAGCAGCTCCTCGGCGCGGAAGGGCTTGGAGAGAAAGTCGCTGACTCCCGCGCGGGTCGCTCGAATCTTCTCCTCGGAGGAGGCGAATCCCGTGAGGATGACGACGGGCAGCAGGCGCGTCTGCGGGTCGGACCGGACCTCCTCGAGCACGTCGTGCCCGCTGCGATCGGGAAGTTTGAGATCGAGCAGAACGAGATCCGGGGCCGCTTCCCGGATGTGCGCCAGCGCCGGTTCGGCCCGGTCGAACTCCTCGACGCGATAACGGGCGGCGGTCAGGAGCCGCCGAAGCAGCCGCCGAACGCTCTCGTCGTCGTCGATGACGAGGATGCGCCCGTTCGTATCGTCGGCGGCGCGCAGCGCGGGGTCCAACGTTGTCATCATTCTACATCGGCGGCGCGATGATTAGAATGAAGCCATTGCGGCGCGGTGTTGCCGAGACGCGCCGGCATCCTCGGGGAGGTCGCGATGCGCATTGCGGTGGTCGAGGACGACGCGGGCGTCCGCGGTCTGATCGTGCGCGTGCTCGCGGAGCCCGGCAACGACCTCGTCGCTTTTTCGAGCGGGACCGCGTTTCTGGAGTCCGACGGCGCGGCGCGATTCGACGTCGTTGTCAGCGACTTGAAGATGGACGGCGCCTCGGGGCTCGACGTTCTGAGGGCCTGCCGCGTCGCTCCGCATCCGCCCGAGGTTCTTCTCGTCACGGGCCACGCGGAGGTTCGCGGAGCCGTCGAGGCGATGCGACTGGGCGCGCTCGACTATCTCGCCAAACCCCTCGACCCGTCGGAGCTGCGGCGGCGCGTCGAGCAGGCGGGGCTCGCCCGCCGACGGCGCGACGAGTCCGAGGCCCTCGCGGCCGATGGAGCCCGGCCGCCCGATCTCGTGGCGGAGAGTCCGGCGATGCGGGATCTGCGCGCGCGCGCGGAGCGCGCGGCGGCGATCTCCGCCCCGGTGCTGATTCTCGGAGAGACGGGCACCGGCAAGGAGCTGATCGCCCGCCACCTCCATGCGGCGGGCGCGCGGTCCGCGCATGCTTTCCGGACGATCGACTGCGAGTCCCTCCCGGACGATCGTTTCGAGTCGGCGCTCTTCGGCGGCTCCGCGGACGCCGGGGCGCTCGCCGAGGCGCGCGGCGGAACGCTCTTCCTCGCGGAGGTCGGGGCACTGTCGCTTCGTCCTCAGGCGGTCCTCGCCCGGGCCGTCGAAGACCGGGACGCCGCGCCGGGGGACGTCCGCCTCATCGCATCGAGCCGCCGCGATCTCGCGAGCGCGGTGGCCACCGGAGCGTTCCGGCGCGACCTCTACGACCGCCTCTCGGTCCTGACTCTGGTCGTCCCGCCGCTGCGTCTGCGCCGCGAGGACCTGGCGCCGCTCGCCGGGCGATTCCTCGCCGAGGCGTCGCGCGGTCTCGGAAGGGTGCTCACGTTCGCCGAGGGCGCGTTGGAGCGGCTGCGCGGCCGGGCGTTTCCCGGAAACGTGCGGGAACTCCGCTCCGCGATCGAGCGGGCGGCCCTCCTCTCCGAGGACGGCCGCCTCCAGCCGGAGGATTTTTCGTTCCCGCCCGACGCGACGGCGCCGGCGCGATGGGCCAGGGGCCGGATCTCGAGGGAGCGCCTCGCGCGCACGCTCGCGGAGCACGGCAACAATCGCGTCCGCGCGGCGAGGGCCCTCGGGATCAGCCGCGCGACGTTGTACCGCCTCCTTGCGAACGTCGGCAGTGACGAGCCCGTCCGGTGAGATGATCGCGTCGATCGAAGCGATGAAAGAAGCGGAACGCCCGACGCCGGGACAGGCCGCCGAGGCGGTGCTTTTGGACGAGCGCCACCGCGGCCGGCTTCTCGGCTACGCGCGCTCTCGATTCGGAATCGCCGCGGCCGATGCGGAGGACCTGCTCCAGGACACGGCGCTCGGTCTCCTGAGACAGCGGGGATTCGTCGAGCGCGCCGAGGGATTCGTCTTCGCGGCCTTTCGGGCGCGCTGTCTCCGTTTCGTCGAGGCGGCGCGCGCTCAGCGCTCCCGATATGCCGAAGGCGACGAGGGCGACATCCCCGCGGCCGGAGATGCCGACCGCTGCGACCGCACGATCGCTCTGCGGGAGGCTCTAACGGCGATCTCGTCGGGCTGCCGCCGTCTTCTCGCCGCCCACTACGTCGAAGGCTTGTCCCTTTCGGAAGCGGCCACACAGTTCGCCACGCCGTACGCCGCGGTTTCGAAGAGGGTCAGCCGCTGCTTGAAGAGGCTCCGCGCGTGTCTGATCTGAGCACGAAGCACCTGAACGACTTCACGCTTCTGCGCTACGTGGCCGGCGAGCTGACGCCGTCCGAACAGGCAGACGCGTCCCAGCACCTCGCCGTCTGTCCGCGATGCTCGAGCATCGAGCTCGAGATCCGTCGGCTCGACGAGGAGCTTCGCTGGATCGCCGATTTCCCGGAGGGCGGCGCGGAGCCCGTTCCGCTGCCTCCCGGGGATCCATTCCGCTCCCGGCCGCCCTCCGTCGACCGGCGTCCGCGTCCCGGGGGAGCCGCAGCCCTCGCCGCCGCCGCGATTCCGGCGGCCGAGCGGGCGGTGCCGTTGTCGGAGGAGCTCCTCGAGGTCTCGCGCGAACCCCATTCCGTTGCCGAGCGGCTCCGCGGCCTGCCGCTCGAAGACGCCGCGTCCCGCTACGGCCTCCTCTACGCGCTCCAGGAGTGCGGACGCCGGATCGCCGAGAGCCCGCCGCGTGCGATGCGGCTCGCGGAGGAGACGCTCAACCGACTCCGGCGCGAGCCCCATTCCCGGAACTCCGACGAATCGGAGGTCGAGCGGATGGTTCCCCGCCTCATTCTGCGCGGCCATGCGCATCTGCTGGCCGGCCAGGCGTGCCTCTGGACGCGCGAGTTCGAGCGGTCGCGGACCCACCTGGAGCTCGCCTACCGTTCGCTCGCGCGCGGAGGCGCCGAGGAGATGACGCTCGCGATGGTCGAGCTCCAGGAGTCGCAGCGGCGCTCGTTCCTGGGACAGGGAGCCGAGGCTCTGACTCTGGCCCGGCGCGCCTCGAGCACCTTCGAAGTGTGGGGGCTCGAGGACCAGGTGGCGCGCGCTCGCGTGGCCGTCGGACTGTCGTTCTTCACCCTGGGTGAGCAGAACGAGGCCATTCGCGCCTATCGCGAGGCGCTTCCGATTTTCGAGCGCCACGGTCTCTGGAGCAACTACGTCGGCGCGCTGAACAGCATCGGAACGTCGTTGACGCGCGCCGGCCGGCTGGACGAGGCGAAGCGTGAGTATGCCCGCGCGCTCCGGAAGCTTTCCCGGCGGGAGCACGCTTCGTGGGCCGCGTTCATCCGGCACGGTTTGGCGGACGTCCTCTTCGAGGCGGGCCGCTATCGGGAGGCGGCGATCACGCTGGCGCGGGCGTCGCGTCTCTATGCGGACTGCGGGATGATGGCGAGGTCGCTCGCCGCTTCGCTCTTCGAGGTCGAGGGGTGGGCTCGACACGGAGACCTGGCGCGCGCCCGGCACCGCCTGCAGATCTTCCTGACCACCGCCTCCGCCCACCGCGCCTTGAGCGACTCGATCGCTCGCGAGATTTCGGATGCGTTCGGCCCCGACCAGCCCGATCTGAATCGGTTTCAGCTCGTTCGAGGCCAGACGCGCTCGGTCCTCGAGCAGCGGCTCGGGCTCGTTCCCGCCTAAAAAAAGTTTTCCACAGACGGTCTCAATTTCGGCCGGCGCCCCCACTTCATTGCTGAGTGAGAGCGGAAGGAGTCGCCTTCCGCCGTCAGGGGTTCGGAGCCCAGGGGAGGTCTGCCGTGCCGAACGGTCCGATTCCGAGTTGAGTCTCTGATCAGCCCTTCGTAACCGGCGGGTCGATTTGACTGACGAGAAAGATCGGTCCGGGAGGGGTGCGCCTCCTGATCCCGTCGTCTCGCCCGGCCTCGAGGCGGCTCGGCGGGAGTTCGCGGAAGAGGCCTGGAGAGAGGCGGAGGAGAAATACCGCGAGCTCGTCGAAAACAGCGAAGACCTGATCTCGACGCACGACCTCGACGGCGTCCTGCTCTTCGCCAATCCCGCCCTCGTTCAGCTCTTCGGATATCCCCTCGAGCGGCTCCTGGGGCGCCGGCTGGACGAATGGCTCACGGAGGAGTCGCGCTCCGAGTTCCGGCGAATGCTGGCGTCGGTCACGCAAGAGGGCCGCGCGGACGGATTCCTGCGGGTTCGCTGTCGATCGGGCCAAGAGCGCGTGATCCAGTTCGGCGCCACGCTCGCGCGGGAGTCGGGCCGCGAAGTCGTCCGGGGCATCGGACACGACGTCCAGCGGCGATGGGCGGAGCACGCCTTGCGTCTGTCGGTCGGCCGGCTGGAAGCGCTGCTCCACAACATTCCGGACCTCGCCTGGCTCAAGGACGAGCGCGGCGCCTACAGCGCCGTGAACGAAGCGCTCGCGCGCTTCCTCGGCCGGTCGCGCCGCTCGTTCGTCGGGCACACGGACCGGGAGTTCTTTCCGGAGGAGATGGCGACCCGGTTCGAGGAGTCCGACCGCCAGGCCGTCGAGCGGGGCGCGAGCGTGCAGATCCTCCAGGAGGTGAAGGGCGAGTCCGGAGAGACGCGATACTTCGAGACGACCAAGACTCCGATCCGGGACGAGCGCGGCCTTCCCTCCGGCACCGTCGGCATCGCGCGCGACGTCACGGAGCGCCGGCGTCTCGAGGAGCAGCTGCTGCAGTCGCGGAAGATGGAAGCCATCGGACGTCTGGCCGGGGGGGTGGCTCACGACTTCAACAATCTGCTGACCACGATCCTCGGCTACGGGGGAATGCTCCTCGACCAGCTCGGGCCCGACGATCCCCTCCGGCCCGACGTCGAGGAGATCCAGCGCGCGGGCGAGCGCGCCGCCTCGCTCACGCAGCAACTCCTCGCTTTCAGCCGCAAGCAGGTCTTCGAGCCTTCCGTGCTCGACCTGAACGCGGTCGTCTCCGAGGCCACGCGCATGCTCCGACGCCTGATCCGCGAGGACGTCCAGCTGCTGACGTCGCTCGAACCGGATCTTGGAGCCGTTCGGGCGGATCGAAGCCAGCTCGAGCAGGTCTTGATCAACCTCGCCGTCAACGCGCGCGACGCGATGCCGAGGGGCGGCGAGCTGCGGATCCAGACGCGCAACGTCGAGCGGCCGGCGGGCGCCGTCCCCTCGGGCGCCGCCGTCCTCCTCTCGGTCGCCGATACGGGCGCCGGCATCGACGCGGAAACGCGGCGTCGGCTCTTCGAGCCGTTCTTCACGACGAAGGAGCGCGGCAAAGGGACGGGGCTCGGGCTCGCGACCGTGTACGGCATCGTGGCGCAGAGCGGAGGAGAGATCTGGGTCGAGAGCGAGCCGGGCCGCGGGACGACCTTTCACGTCGCGCTGCCGCGCGTGACCGAACCCGTGTCGCCCGCCGGCCCGCGGGCGCGTCCGGAATCGCCGCTCGGCGGCTCGGAAACGCTGCTCCTCGTCGAGGACGAAGAGGCGGTTCGCCGGCTCGTTTCCCGGCGGCTCGAGTCACTCGGCTACGCGGTTCTGTCGGCGGGCAACGCGGAAGAGGCGGTCGGTCTCTGGCAGGCCCATCGCGACCGCGTGCGCCTGCTCGTGACCGACGTGATCATGCCGGGGAGGAGCGGGCCGCAGCTCGCCGTCCAACTGGTCGCGTCCGCGCCCGAGCTCAAGGTCATCTATGTCTCCGGATACACGGACTCTTCGATCGTCGAGGGAGGAGTTCTGGCGGCCGGCACCGAGTTCCTGCAGAAGCCTTTCGAGGCCGACGCGCTGGCGCGGAGGATCCGCGAGGTGCTCGACGGGCCGGCGCCGAATTCCCCGAAGACCGCTTAGCCCTCAGGCGTGAGGCGCGGCGGTCGGCGTCGGCGTGCGGGTCGCCGCCGCCGTCTTCTTCGGAGCGGGAGTCCTCGTCTTTTTCGGGGCCTTCGTCTTGGCGTGCGGCGGCGGCGTCGACGTCGAGGCCGCGGAGGCCGAGAGGTCCGTCTTCTTGCCGGTTTTCGCGCGCTCCTGGCGCGCGATCGCTCCGAGCGCCCGGGAATCCTGAGGGTTGTATCCGCTGGGCACGCGGGTGGGCGTGGGCGGCACGTCCACGAAGGACTGCACCTCCGACGCGGGGAGCGAGTACGTCTTGCCTTCCTTGGTGGTGAAAATGACGCGCCCGGCCTCCGTCCGCGGCGCCGCCGTCAGCTCGAAGACGCGCCCGTCGCGCAGCGTCAGCCGCGGCAGCGGCGTCGGAGCGGGCGGAGCCGCCAGCGCCCACAGGGACAGCGCGAGGATGCCGGCCACGCTCAAGATGGAGACAGTTTACGCCGGTTCGAGGCCGGGAGAAAACCGACGGACCGGGCGATCTTGCGGGTCAGGGTGGGAATGGCCGCGCGGTCGAGGTCTCCGGGCGTGAACCAGCGCATCGGCGGGGCATCCTTCGGAGGGCGCGGGGAGCCGGTCGCGCGGAAGACCTCGATCTCGAGACGGCGGTTGACGACGGTGTGGCGCACGCGCGCCGCCGGGTCGGCGTCCCGCGTCAGGCCCCACGGCCCGATGGCGAGCGAAAGCCTCGCCCGGGCGGCGCGGGGAGAGCCGGTGCGCGCCGGACCGCAGGGAAACTCCCACATTCCGGCCAGGAATCCCGCCCGGCGGCGCAGGAGAAGCGCCCGGCCATCCCGCTCGAGGAACGCCGCCGCGAGGGGGATCCGAACCGGCCGCGGCTTCTTCGATCGCCGCGGATACGCGCCGGGACGTCCGAGCCATCGCGCCTGGCAGTCCGCCGCGACGGGGCAGCGCGGGCAGTCGGGACGGCGCGGCGTGCAGATCGCCTGACCGAGGTCCATCAGGGCCGCGGTCGCCTCGCCCGGACGATCGGCGGGGAGGATCTCGGAGACGCGCGCGAGAACGGCGGCGCGCAGCCGCGCGGAGCCGGCCCGCCCCGGCAGCGCGAAGAGCCGCGAGACGACGCGGGTGACGTTGGCGTCGGCGGCGGGCTCGCGCCGGCCGAACGCGATCGCCGCCACGGCAGAGGACATGTAGTCGCCGAATCCCGGCAGACCCCGCAGGATCGCCGGGTCGGCCGGCAGTGTCCCGCCGTGCCGCCGCACGATCTCCCGCGCCGCCTTCCGGAGATTGCGCGCGCGGGCGTAGTAGCCGAGACCCGACCAGGCGGCGAGCACGGCGTCCTCGCGTGCGCGCGCGAGCGACGCGAGATCGGGGAACCGCTCGAGGAAGCGCCCAAACCGCCGACGCACGGCCTCCACCGTCGTCTGCTGGAGCATGACCTCCGAGACCCAGATCCGATAGGGATCGCGCGTGCCGCGCCACGGCAGCCGCCGCTTTTCGCGGTCGAACCAGGCGAGGAGGCGGCGGCGGATCCGCGCGCCCGCGGTCCGGGCGGTCAGGACGCCGTGACGGATTCGCGCGGGGCGATCCAGCCGGGCTCGCGCATCAGGTCCGCGACGAACTTCTTCTCCTCCTCGTTCGGGAGGACTTCCTCGAGGTGCCGGCGATGCGCCTCGGGCTCGAGCCTCTCGCCGCGGACCGACCAGGTCTCGCCGGCGAACTCGCCGATGGCGCGGTGAAACTTCAGGTCGGGCGCCACGAGCGCGGGGGTGCCCGGCGGGAGATGCTTGCTGATCCCTTCGAGCAGCTTCTCGACCTCCTGGCGGTACAGATCGCGCGAGAACTCGTTCAGGTGCGCCTTGTCGGGCGCCGCCGTCTGCCGCGCCTCGTCGTAGCGGCCCTTCAGACCCCAGACGTAGAACCACTCGGCCGACGACGACGAGTCCTTGCCGAAAAGGTCGTAGGCCGTCGAGATCCACTTGTTGACGTACTTCTGGAGGACGGGCGCCGGCAAGCGGCCCGCCTTGGCGATCCGCTGCAATCCCATGTGCCCGGTGCCGAGATGGAATCCTTCCTCGCGCAGCATCGGCCCCATGGACCGCGCGAGCGGCGAGAAGGAGGACGTCGACAGCATGTTGAGCTGGAACTTGCCGTCCCGGTCCACGAACTCGGTGTAGGTGAAGAAATCCACCCAGTTGTCGACGTCCACGTTGAAGGATCCGAGCAGGCGGTTGTTCTGCCACGATCGCCGCTCGAGAAGCTTGCGCGCCTCGATCTTGCCGGTCTCGCCGAAGTGGTTCACGAGGAGGTGGCACATCTGCCATCCGTGCCGCATCTCCTCGGTCATGATCCGGCAGACGCTGTCGGTGTCGTAATCGGACGGCGAGGTGTCGAGGAGGTGGCGCTGCTGCTCGACGGACGCGAACTCGGTGTCGCCCTGATAGACGATGAGATTCAGGAGGGCGTCGCGGATCGGCTGCTGCGGGATCTGCGTGACCCGATCCCACTTCCTCTGTCCCGCGAAATCGCCGTACTCGATCTCGTCGGTCCTGAGGTCCCCGTACTTGGCCTCGAACGCGTAGTCGGAGTGCTTCGGCAGCCGGAGGCCGATGTCCTTCTGCCAGGCGCGGAAGGCGTCGATCCAGTCGTCGAAGGTATTGATCTTCTTCACAGACATGGCAACCCCGTATCATACCGGTTTATGCCGTGGACTCGGGAGAGAGCCTGATGGCCGCTCGGATCGACTGGGAGGGCCTCATCGTCGGCTTCGAGAGCCGGTCCCACCAGATCACGCACTTCTTCGACCGCGAGACGGGCGACGTCGAGCAGGTCCTCGTGCGCGACGGCGAGCGGCACGCGACGCTCGAGGCCGATCCGCGGTACGTCGCCTTGCCGCGCGATCACGGCGAGCGAAGCATCGGCGATCTCGAGCAGTTTCTGGCGCAATGCGAGGATGCCGCGTGCCGGCGGGAGCTCACGGCGGCGCTCGCCGGCGCGGGCTCGGCGGACGTCTATCGGCGCACCCTGCGGCGCTACCCCAAGGAAGAGGCGCGCTTCTTCCAGTTCAAGGAGCACCAGGCGCTCGCGCGCGCGCAGGCGTGGCTCACGAAGCTCGGCATCCCGTTTCCGAAACGACCCGCGGACGCGTGAACGATCCGGCGCCGGCGCTCCTGCGGCTGCCGCCGGAGCTCGACGTTCCTTCGATCGGCCCCACCGATCGTCTCGTGGGGCTCCCGGCGTTGCGACTCACGAGCTCCCGAGACGGCTCGCCGCCGCGTCTTTCGACTTCGGTTCGCGTCGCGCGGCGGGGCGGAGAGCTGCTCGTGCGCTTCGACGGCCGCGACGCGGGCGTCGTGGCGACCCGGACCCGGCGGGACGACGCGCTTTGGACGGAGGACGTCTTCGAAGTCTTTCTGACGCCGCACGATCCGCCGACGCTGTACTACGAGTTCGAAGTGAATCCCCTCGGCGCGCTCTTCGACGCGCGTGTCGAATCGCCCGAAGGGCGGCGCGAGACCATGCGCGTCGACGTGGAGTGGAACTGCCCGGGCTTTCGCGCGCGGGTGGCGCGCCGTCCGGACCGCTGGTCCGCGCGCATCGCGATCCCGCTCGGTCCGCTCGGCGGCGCCGCGGAGCCCGTCTGGCGCGCGAACTTCTTCCGCATCGACCGCGGGAGCGGGTCGCCCGACGAGTTCACGGCCTGGAGCCCGACGGGCGCCGACCCGCCCGACTTCCATCGGCCCGACCGGTTCGGGATCCTGCGGTTCGCGTAGGGCGGCGGCGGCCGCCTGTCAGTTGAGCTTCCAGAGCCGGACGATGTTGAAGCCGAAGTAGGCCTTGTGCGACGACGCGAGCTGGATCGAGTTGTAGACGCTGTACTGGTCCACCGTCATCGCCCGGATGTTCCCCACGGTGAACGAGAAGCGGTGACGCAGCACGGTCTTCTCGACCGCGGCGATCCAGCCGACGCCGGAGGCGCCTTCCCGCCGCGGGACGATCTCGCCCTGGACGTTGATCGAGCGCGTGATCGACGCGGTGACGGCGACGGGCACGTTGAAGACGTCGCGCGGATAGAACGTCGTGAAGCCGTCGGCCGAGGTCACGGGAGCGCGCGAGAGGTACGTCGGCACCGCCGTGATCCGCACGCGGTGTGCGATCGTGACCGCCAGGATCGCCTGCGCGAAGACGCTCGAGCGATTGTCGTGGAGCGGATCGTCGGACGTGGTGCGCGCCGTCCTCCAGTCGACGCCCGCGCGCACGGCGGCATGGAAGGGGCCGTCGGTCGGAGCGAAGAGGCTCCACTTCCCGAAGAGCTCGTAATCCTCGAGCGACTCGCCCCGCAGGACCCCGGTCTCCACGCCGCGCAGCGGTGTGTAGGCGAGGCCCAGATTCACCTGGGCCGGCGAGAAGAACGAAAAGAACGAGTGCGTGTCGCTCTGCACGGATTCCGAGAAACGATGCCCGATGTTGAACTGCAGCGTGCCGGCCGGGTTGGTGTCCGCGGAGGGGAGGTTGATGATCGTCGACCCCTCCGGAGGCCGCCACGGCGGAGCCGGCTCCGGAGTCTCCGCCGGCGGCGCGGTCGCCGGGGACGTCGTCTGCGCTTCGGGCGCCGTCTGGGCCGGAGCGACAGCCGCCGAGAAGCCCAGCGCCCACGCCGCGGCGAGCCCGAGAGTCACGTTTCGCATTCCCCACCTCCTCGATCCGTCGGGACCGATACGAGGTCGGCAGTATAGGAGTCGCGTCGGGCCGGCCGGCGCCCGCTCACGTTTCCTTGAGGCAGGCTAGACCCGCAGAAGCCCCGCTCCCCAGTGGAGGCCGGCGCCGAGCGCCGCGAAGACGACGAGGTCCCCGGTCCGCAGGCGGCCCTCCCGCCGGGCTTCGTGGAAAACGAGCGGCAGCGTCGCCGCCGTCGTGTTCCCGTACTTCTGGATGTTGTTGTAGACCTTCTCGTCGGGCAGCCCCAGGGCCTTCTGAACCGCCTCGTTGATGCGCAGGTTGGCCTGGTGCATCAGAAGAAGATCGAGGTCGGCGAGGCGCAAACCGTGGCGCTCGAGGATCTCGCGGACGATCTGCGGCAAGGCCGTCGTCGCCAGGCGGAAGACCTGCCGCCCTTCCACGATCGGGATCGTGCCGTTGTCCGCGAACATCGCCGGCGAGAAATAGGGGAAGCTCGCCGAGCCGCCGCCGGGAACGTACAGCTTGTCCCAATGCGTCCCGTCCGTGCGCATCTCGAATCCGAGGAAGCCCCGCGCGTCGGAGATCTCGCTCGCCTCGAGCACGAAGGCCCCGGCGCCGTCGCCGAAGATCACGGCGCGGTCGCGGTGCGCCGTTCCCCACGCGTAGGACGCCTCCGAGGGGGGCGCGTCGGATTCGCCGAAGAGGATCGCCCAGTCGGCGTCGTTCCACGGAAAGAACGCGGCGTGGCATTCCGCGCCGACGAGCAGCACGCGCCGGGCGGCGCCGGATCGGATGAAGGCGTCGGCGACCTGCAGGCCGGAAAGAAATCCCGCGCACTGCATGCGAATGTCGAGCGCCGGCGTGGTCCCGAGGCCCAGCCGGGCGGCGAGCAGGCCGCCATTGCCGGGGAAGTAGTGCGCGGGCGTCATGGTCGCGAAGACGATGAAGTCGATGTCGGCGGGACCGAGCCCGGCGTCGTCGAGGGCGCGGCGCGCAGCTTCGACGCCCAGTTCCGCCGAGGAGGTGCCCTTGCGCGCGAACCGCCGCTCGCGGATTCCCGTGCGCTGCGTGATCCACTCGTCGGTGGTGTCCATGAGGCGCGAGAGGCGTTCGTTGGTGACGACGCCTTCGGCAGGAAAGATTCCCGATCCGCGGACGACGGTTCGGAGGCGGCTGCCGGCGGCGGACGAAGGAGCGTCGCTCACCGCGGCGGCCTCAGCGGAGCGCGACGAGGTCGGTGTCTCCCGTCACGCCGTCCACGTTCACCGTCTGGGCGTAGAGCCGCATGCCCGGCGAGGCCTCGACGCGGATGGCGCCGACCGACGTCGTGTCCGGCGCGCCGAGGGCGTCGAGCACGGAATTGACGCGCGCGGCGGCGTTGGCGCCCACGGGCACGGAGAGTGTGCCGACCGAAGCGCCCGAGGCGTCGATTCCATGGATCGTGACCGTTCCCGCCGATCCCCGGTTGAAGAGCAGCAGGTGCGTTCGGCGCGTGGCCGTCCACTCGACGCCGATCGCCGTGGCGCCGGCCGCGCCCACCGAGGCCGCGCCGTCGAGCGCCGGGCTCTGACAGGCGTATTCGCTCCCGTCGTCGAGATTGCGCGCCGTGTTCCGGAAGGAGATCGCCACGGGGACGTTCGACGTGAGCACGACGGCGCCCTGGCCGGGGGGCGCCTCGAAGAGCTCGGTCACCATGTCGCCGTAGGAAGCGGAGCCGAGCGGCGCCAGCGAGAAGGAGGCCGTGAGGGGGGAGCCGCCGATCGGATAGTAGGTCGCCTGCACGGTCGCGGCGCTGCCCGGGGCCGGGTTGAACGCCTGAAGCCCCGAAGTCCACAGCCGCGATCCGATCGGAATGCTCGAGACGTTCGGAATGACCGCGTCCGCCGTGGGGCTCACGGGAAGGGAAATGGCGACGTCCCGCGTGATCGAGTCCTGAATGAGGATCCACGGCTGGAGAACGCCGTCCGTGACCGTGACGCGCACGAGGTCGCCGGGCTCGGCGGCGAGACCGAAGAAGGACGCCGCCGGGTTGTGTGCCTCGAGGACGTTGCTCACGACATGGATCGTCGCCGTCGCGCGGCTGGTCCCGTCGGCCCCGATCAGCTCGGCGGTTGCCGTGCCTCCGGTCGGGGAGAAGAAGCCGAAGGTCGAAACGTCGGTCGGCCGCGCGCCCGTGAACAGCACGCGCGAGGCGCCCACGCCCAAGATTTCGGACGCCGCCTGCGCGGGCAGCGTGAGGCCGTAGGTGCCGTTGTTCGCGACGCCGCGCGCCGAGCGTGCGGAGGCGGCGAGGTCCGTCGCCGTGCCGCTCGTGACCTGGATCCGGACCGACCCGAGCGAGAGAGCCGTGCCCGTGGCGGCCCCGACGAAGGCGTCGTGCAGCACGGTCGTGCCTCCCGCCGGGACGTCGAACGTCCGGCTGTACGGAAACGCGCCGGCGGAATACTGGAGGAAAGCCGTGCCGGAAATCGTCGTGCTGCCCTTGTTATAGAGCGTCAGATCGACGCCCACGGCGTCGGCGGGCGGCGAGCCGATCTGGAGCGCGATCGGGATCGTCTGATCGGTCGGGCCGCCGAGCGTCTGCGGAACGATGTTCACGAGGAAGCCGTCGGATCCCGCCCAGAAAGCGCCTCCGTCGACGACCAGACCGTAGGCGTTGGGACTGGCCCACTGGACGAAGAGAATTCCCGGAACGCTCAGCGTGACGACGAGGTCCGACGAGGCGAATTGGGCGTTCGTGGGCGTGAACGTGACCGGCGTGATGACGGAGGTCCGGAGGGAGCCGTTGGGCCTCGCGAGCGGAGGGGCCACGACGAGATCCACGGGCGTGATCGTCTGGACCGTGTAGGGCGCCACGCGCGGATCGACGATCGAGAGAAGGCCGTTGCCGCCGGTCTGCTGCGTGACGTAGATGTTGCCGCCGTAGAAATCGAGGTGGATGGGCCGGTTGAAACCGAGGTAGGAGCGGAACTCTCCGGTGTGGATGTCGAACCGGTCCATTCGATTTCCCGAGAGCTCGACCATCCAGAGGAACCCGTCCGAGTCGAATTTCATGTCGGCGATATTGAGGATGAACTGCGAGGGATCGAAGAGCGTCCAGGCCTTCATCGAGCTGTCGGTGAAGTCGAACCGGATGAGACGATTGTTCGCGAAGTCCGAGATCCAGAGCCCGCCGTCGGGCCCGATCGCCTGATTGCCGGCGAAAAACGGTGGCGAGACGCGGTAGTCGAAGACCTCGAACGTCGAGGTGTCGAGCGATTCGAGCACCCCGGCCGATTGGGCCACCCAGATCTTGCCGTCGGGAGCCCGATAGAAGCCGGACGGCTGGGAAGTCGGGAAGACGTACTCCTGCAGCGCGCCCGTGCTCGTGTCGAGGCGGGCCACGATCGACTGGCCGGCGTCGATCAGGCTCTCGCCGTTCTCGATGAACCACATGACGTCGCCCTCGAGCACGAAGTCGACGGGGTTGGCCCCGATGTTGTCGGTGTCGCGGATCGGCCACTCGGTCATGACCGTCCCGTCGAACTTGACGATCTGGTCGTTGGACGGCGTCAGGAACCAGGTGGCGCCGTTCTGGCGGGCCATGCGGGTGCCCGTCACGCTGACGCTGTTCGTGGTCGTCCAGCTCTGGCCGGTCGGCGTCGTGTAGGGAGCCTGGCCGGGGGTCGGCGTCGGCGTCGGAGTCCCCGACGTCGGCGTCGCGGTCGGGGTCGGCGTGGGCGTCGGGCTCGGAGTCTGGGCGGCCGTGATCGCCGCAAACGCGGCGGCGGCGGCGCACACGGCGAGCACACGGCGATGAAGCATCGACGGCGCATCCTAACGCACGGCCCGTCTCGGGCATTCCCCTGCGCGCCAATGCGTTAACGTCGGCGGAAAGAAACCGTGAGCCGCACGTCTCCGCTCGCCGCAACGCTCGCCGACCGCACGGCTCCGGCCGCCCCGGAGCTCGTGGAGCGTCTGGCAGACGGCCGGCTGCGCTGCTTCTCGTGCGGGCATCGCTGCCCGATCCCCGAAGGGCGCGAAGGCGTCTGCCGCGTCCGGTTCCGCGAGGGGGGCGAGCTCCGCGTGCCCTGGGGCTACGTGGGCGCGCTGCAGTGCGATCCCATCGAGAAGAAGCCTTTCTTCCACGCGTTGCCCGGATCGGACGCGCTCTCCTTCGGGATGCTCGGATGCGACCTGCACTGCGCGTACTGCCAGAACTGGTTCACGTCGCAGTCCATCCGCGATCCCGAGGCCGTGGGCCAGCCGCGGGACATCGATCCCGCCGGAATCTCCCGGCTGGCCCTCGAGGCCGGGGCGCCGACGGTGGTCTCGACCTACAACGAGCCGCTGATCACGTCCGAGTGGGCCGTCGCGGTCTTCCGCGAGGCGCGCCGCCGAGGCCTCCGCACCGCGTACGTCTCCAACGGCAACGGCACGCCGCAGGTGCTCGACTACATCCGGCCGTGGGTGGACTTCTACAAGGTGGATCTGAAATCCATGGACGACAAGCACTACCGCCAGCTCGGCGGCGTACTGGCCAACGTGCTCGAGACGATCGCGGGCATCCACGAGCGCGGGATCTGGCTCGAAGTGCTGACCCTCGTCATCCCGGGCTTCAACGATTCGGACGAGGAGCTGCGCCGCGCCGCGGCTTTCGTCGCTTCGGTCTCGCGGGACATTCCGTGGCACGTCACGGCGTTCCATCCGGATTACAAGATGAACGACCACGGCGCGACGCCGGTGTCCACGCTGGTGCGCGCCGCCGAGATCGGAACGGCGGAGGGCCTGCGTTTCGTCTATGCGGGGAACCTTCCGGGACGAGTCGGCCGCTGGGAGGACACGCGGTGCCCGCGCTGCGCGGCCACGGTCATCGAGCGCAACGGCTTCCGAATCCTCCGCAACCGCCTGCGCGACGGCGCCTGCCCCGACTGCGCGGCGCCGATTCCGGGCCGCTGGGACGCCGGCGTCGAGGGCACGACGCGGACGCACGGCATTCCGCTGCCGGTGGTCAGCTGACAGACGACAGCCGACAGCTGATAGCCTGCCGGGGTGATCGCTGGACGCGCGACGCCAGAGGGCACCGGCGCCTTCGCCGCACGGTCTCCCGCGGCGCCGGCCCACTTCCGGACGGCCGGCGAGCTGACTCTGTCGTCCCTCGGGCTCGGGACCTACCTCGGGGGGGAGGACGACGCCACCGACCGCGGGTACGAGGAGTGCGTCGGGATCGCGCTCGCCTCCGGCGTCAACGTGTTCGACTCGGCCATCAACTATCGCGGCCAGAGGAGCGAGCGTGCGATCGGACGGGCGCTCGCCGCCGCGTTCGCGTCCGGCGGCGCGGCGCGCGCCGAGGTCTTCGTTTCGACCAAGGGCGGGTACCTCCCGCACGACGCCGAAGACACGAGGCCCCCGCGCGACTACATCGTCGAGACGTTTCTCGACTCCGGGCTCGCGCCGCGCGCGGAGGTCGTGCGCGGCGGCCACTGCCTGGCGCCCGGCTACCTGCGGGACCAGATCGCCCGGAGCCGCGGCAATCTCGGTCTCGAGACGATCGACCTCTACTATCTCCACAACGTCGAAACCCAGCGCGCCGCCCTCGGAGCGGAGGCTTTCGGCGCGCGTCTTCGGGCGGCCATCGAGATGCTCGAGGACGAGGTCTCTCGCGGCACGATCGCCCGATGGGGCCTCGCGACCTGGGACGGACTGCGCGCCCCGCCGGAGCATCCCGAGCATCTGTCGATGGCCGAGGTCGCGCGACTCGCGGCGGGCGTCGCGGGCGAGCGGCATCATTTCGCCGGCGTCCAGCTGCCCGTCAATCTGGCCATGCCGGAGGCGATCGCGTACCCGTCGCAGCTCTCGGCGTCGGGGCGCGTGGCCGCTCTCGAGGCGGCGCGGGAGATGCGCCTCGCGGCTTTCGGATCGGCGTCGATCCTCCAGGGGCGGCTCGCCGCGCCGCTGCCCGAGGAGATCGAGGCGGCGTTCGCCGACGCGTCTGCCGGCGCCTGCCGGGCGCTTCAGTTCGCGCGCTCCGCGCCGGGAATGACCGCGAGCCTCGTCGGCGTTTCGACTCCGGCGCACGCGCGAGAGGATTTCGCCCTCGCAAAGGTCGCGCCGGCCGATCCGTCGGCGGTGTTGGGTCTCTTCTCCTGAGGGTCGGTCCGGTAAGCCATTCGGGGTGAGGCTTTACGGCGTTCGGGGCTCTGGGTCCCGGGACACCGGCCGGGCGGTTGCGATTCCTGTTCCATTTCGGCGGAGTTTCGATAGAATCTGATTCGTTCCCGCCCGGACCCCCGAGGTCAGCGCGGCGGGTGTTGGGAGTTCATGTCCGAAGATCCCCTGGCCCCGGAAAGCGCTGCGCCGGTATCCGTTCAGACGGAAAGCCCCTCGGGCCCGACCCCGGGCAACGGTCCGTCCAACGGTGAGCCCCGCCCGCATCGGCGGAGGCGGCGCCGCCGTCGGCGCGGCCGTTCGGGCGGCGGCGGAGGCGGGGGAGCTCCCGGCGTCGAGCGGGCGCCCGAGCTGACCGCGACGGGTCCGGAGCACCCGGTCGAAGGCGTCCTCTACTTGCCGCCGAAGGAAACGGCCGCCGGCGTGCTCGTCTCGAACAAGGCCAACTACCTCCCCTCGCCTCGCGATCCGCTCGTTCCGCGCGAGCTCGTCACGCGCGAGGGACTCGAGCCCGGCGCGCTGATCGCCGGCGTCGCGGTGGAGGCGAACCGGCCGGTGTTGCGCCGGATCGAGACCGTCGAAGGGCTCGAGCCCGCGGCCTTCCGCCAGCGGCCGTCTTTCCAGGAGCTCGTCTCGATCGATCCGCACGAGCACCTGAAGCTCGAGACGGAGCCCGACGAGATGTGCGGCCGAGTCGTCGACCTGCTGGCGCCCATCGGCCGCGGCCAGCGCTGTCTCATCGTCGCGCCGCCGAAGGCGGGCAAGACGACGCTCCTGAAGCGGATGGCGCACGCCGTCTCCGTCAACGACCCGGACGTCACGGTCATCGTCCTTCTGATCGACGAGCGGCCGGAAGAGATCACGGATTTCCGGAGGAGCGTCCGCGGCGAGGTCATCGCCTCTTCCGCCGACCTCTCCGCCGAGAATCACATCGCCGTGGCCGAGATCGTCGCCGAACGCGCCCGGCGCCTCGTCGAGTGCGGCAAGCACGCGATCATCTTCCTCGACTCGATCACGCGCATGGCGCGCGCCTACAACCACATGCAGAAGGGCGGCGGCAAGATCATGTCGGGCGGTATTGACGCCCGCACGATGGAGCGGCCCCGCCGGTTCTTCGGCGCCGCGCGCAACGTCGAGGGCGGCGGCTCGCTGACGATCATCGCGACCGCGCTCATCGACACGGGATCCCGGATGGACGAGATCATCTTTCAGGAGTTCAAGGGCACCGGCAACACGGAGATCGTGCTCGACCGGGATCTTTTCAACCGCCGGATCTTCCCCTGCATCAACATCCCGCAGTCCGGAACGCGCAAGGAAGAGAAGCTCTACGGCCCGGAAGAGCTCCCGAAGATCGTGAAGCTGCGCCGGGCACTCGCCGCCGTGGACAAGATCCAGGCGATGGAGCTCGTGCTCGGCCGCCTCTCCAAGTTCCGCTCGAACGCGGACTTCCTCAACAGCTTCTGACCCGGGCCCCGCCCCGGGGGGCGCGGACGGCCGTGCCCGCGCCCGCCGTCCGATTCTGCGCTACCCTTTAGCATCGAGGGGCGTCAGCCAACAGGTCTGAGGGGGGACATGGTCGAGCCGAGAGCGGACCCGGAGGTGCGCGAGGCGCTCACCGAGCTCGAGTTGTATCTGTCCGATACCCTCCCGCCGCTCGTCGTCGCCGGCTCCGCAGAGCTCCTGCTCAAGTACCCGCCGGATCTCGTGGCCTCGTCGATCCGGTCCTGGACGGGCGCCCAGTTCGCCAAGGGCGGCGCCTCGGTGTCGGACTACCTCTTCCACGCGGTGAAGAAAATCCACATGCTCGGTGAGTTCCGGCTCGTGCCGCGGGAGATCCTCGACAAGTACATCCAGGGGCTCCTTCCCATCGTGCTCGCCGACTGTCCCGAAGAAGATCGGCCGCTCCTCGCCGAGAACTTCACGCGTCTGTCGGAGACGAGCGCCTCGGGCACGGCCGCTCCCGTCGCGACGCTTCACCGGCAGACGGCGGGAGCGCGCGCGGCGTCCGGAAGCGGAAGCGGAAGCGGAGGCGGAGCCGGCGGCGCGGGCGCGGCGGCGGACGAGGGGCGCGAGCGCCGGCTCTCGCTGCTGCTCAAACGTCTGGAGGCGCAGGCGAGCCAGGCCTCGCTGCCGGAAGGCCGCGCCGCGCTCTCGGAGACGCTCGCCGCCGCGGCGCGGGGCTCCTCGAGCGCGCATGACATCGAGGAGTACCTGTCGCGTCTCAAAGGGCTCGGTGTCCAGGTCGGGACGGCGGACGTTTTCCGCGCGCTCGCGGCGAGCCTGCCCGCCTGGGCGCCCCCGGCCGGTACGGCGGCCGCGGCCCCCGCGGGAGCGGCTCCGGGGAGCTCCGCCGCCGACGCGATGCAGCGCATGGTGGCGGAGGCCGACGATCCGCGCGAAGGGGCGCGCCGGTTTCAGGAGCTCGTCCGCGCGGCCGTCGAGCGCTTCAACGAGGGATCGCTGACGCAGGCCGTGTCGACGCTCGAGGCCGCGGAGCGCCTGGTTGCCGAGAAGAAAGTGGACGCCGGCACCGCGGAGCTCGCGCGGAGCAAGGGCGACGAGGCTCTGGATTCGGAGCGCCTGCGGGTCGCGGCGGAGAACTCCGTGCAGCATCCGGCGCTGCGCCGCTTTCTCGGTTTCTTCCGCGGCCTTTCCCCCGAGGGTCTGCTCGAGCAGCTCGCGGGCGAGGAGAAGCGCGACCGACGCCGGCTCCTCCTGGCGCTCCTCGAGGTGCACGGGGAGCCCGCGCGCGCGGCCGCGTACGCGGCGCTCGCGAGCCCGATCTCCGATCACGCCGCGCAGGACTGGTATCTCCGGAGAAACCTCCTCTACATTCTGCGGCGCATTCCCCGGCCGCCGGACGTCCCGACGGGAGAAGAGGCCGACGTCACCGCGCGCCACCTGCATCTGAAATTTCCGCCGCCGCTGCTCAAAGAAGCCATCGCGAACCTCTCCCAGCTGCGCGATCCGAAGTCCGAGGCTGCGCTCGTCGAGTTCCTGGGCGAGCTCGAGCGCGCGCTCGGGAAGGACTCCGACTCCCCGCACGACGCCAAGGAGCTCGTCGGCCTGCTCGACCGCGTCGCGGCGGCGCTCGCTCGCCTGCCGGTGCCCGGTGCGCGGCGGGCGCTCCTCGACCACGCGGAACGGCGGGATCCGAAGCTCGGCGACTCGGCGGCGCGCCTCGCGGAGCTCGCCGGCCAGGATCTGACCGAGGATTCGGAGGCGCTCGGCCGGCTGCTCGCCTCGCTCAAGTCGAACCTGCCGTTCAAGCTGTTCGGCCTCGCGCTGCATCAGAACGACCAGGTGCTGCTGCATACGATCGGGGCGCTGTCGGGCACCCCGGCGCCCGCCGTGAAGGCGACGCTCGAGGAGGTCGCCTCCCGATTCCCGGAAAAGGAGATCGGACGCGCGGCCTCGCGCACGCTGGCCGGATTCCGGAAGGCGGCGCCGGCCGCGGCGACCGCCTCCGCCTCCGCCGCCGGGGGCGCTCCGGCCGGCGCGCCCGCAACCGCTCCGGCGCCCGCGGCCTCTCCGAGTCTGACCGGAGATCTCGAGGTTTTCGGCCTGCCCGCGCTCCTGCAGAGTCTCTCCGACTCG
>DATBFU010000105.1:0-4712 GCA_036558325.1 Thermoanaerobaculia bacterium
CGAGGCGTCGCGGCGCTACGCCGAGCGCGGCGGCGACCCGCGCGCCGGCCTCGTCTGGCTCCCCGGGTCGCGGGAGTCGTTCCTCGCGGACCTGCGCGAGCTCGAAATGGGCAGCGACCACGAGGTCTTCGAGGAGGCGGCCTTCGGCGTCCCGATGGTCTATTTCCACGACTGGCCCGACGTCACGATCCACACGAACAAGGACCAGCCGGAGAACCTCGACGCGACGAAGCTCGGCCGCGTTGCGTATCTCGGCGCCGGGATCGCGTGGACGCTCGCCGCGCTGCCCGACGCCGAAGCGCCGCGCCTGCTCCGGACGGCCCGCGCGCACTGCGAGGCGCGGGTCGCCCTGGCGCAGGCGGACGATTCCCGCGACGGGCTGCTCGCGGCGCACGAGGCGATCGAGACGGAGCGCGAGACGCTGCGCTCGGTCGCCGCGATGTGGCCCGCGACGGCCTCGGCCGTGGAGCGCGAGGACGAGCGCCTGCGCCAGATGTCGTCGCTCGTGCGCCCGCCCGCGACAGCGGCCGCATCCGGAGCGGAGGCGCGCGTGCCCGTGCGAAAGCCCGAGATCCGGGGACCGCTCGACGTCTATTACTTCGACTACCTCGCGGAAGCCCTCGGACGGTCGCCGGCCGGGCCGACCGGCGCGGCGGCCGCGAGCCGGGACACGCGCCTCACGAATCGCCCCGACGGCGCCGTGCTCGCCTACGAGGCCTTCAACCTCGCCGACGGCAAGCGGACCGTCGCGGAGATCCGCGACGTGCTCGCCGGACGCTACGAGCCGATGCCGGTCGAGGAGGTCGCGGAATACTTCGACCTTCTCGCGCGCGCCCGCGCGATCACGTGGAAGTGAGCGGTTTCGACTTCTCGCCGGCGAGCCTCGACCGGGAATTCCCCGTCCGGCGCAACCTCCTCTACTTCAACCACGCGGCGGTGGCGCCGCTGCCCCGCCGAGTGGCCGACGCCGCCGCGGCGCACCTCGCGAACGTGCGCGACCGCGGCGCGGCCGACTGGCGCTCGTGGTACCGGCTGATCGAAGCAACCCGCGAGAAGGCGGCGAAGCTGATCGGCGCGTCCCGCGACGAGATCGCCTTCCTCCCGAACACGAGCTGGGGCCTCAATCTCGCCGCACAGAGCTTCCCCTGGGAGGCCGGCGACAACGTCGTGACCGACGACATGGAGTTCCCGTCGAACGCCTATCCGTGGATGGCGCTCGAGGCGCGCGGCGTCGAGTGCCGCCTGGCGGCCAGTCGAGCGGGCCGCGTCACCCTCGCGGACCTCGAGGCGAAAGTCGATGCGCGGACGCGCGTCCTGGCCGTCTCCTGGGTCGCCTTCCACAACGGCTTCGTCTATCCGATCGACGAGATCGGCGCCTTCTGCCGGCGGCGCGGGATTCTCTTCGTCGTCGACGGCATCCAGGGCCTCGGCCAGCTTCCGATCGACGTCCACCGTGCCGGCGTGGACGTCCTCGCGGCGGACGCGCACAAGTGGCTCTACGGCCTCGAGGGCGGCGCGATCTTCCACGTCGCCGAGAGCGCGCGGGAGAGGGTGCCGGCCTTCGCGGCCGGCTGGTGGAACGTCCGCACGGGAGAGCGCTATCTCGACTACAAGCTCGAGCGATGGTCGGGCGGCCGCCGGTATGAGCCGGGGACGCTGCCGACCGGGAACATCGCCGCCCTCGCGGCGTCGATCGACCTGCTCGTGGAGATGGGGATCGAGAATGTGCGCGAGCGCAACGTCGCGGCGGCGGCGGCGCTGCGCGACGGGCTCGCGATTCGCGGCTGGCGGGCGACGACCCCGGAGCCGCTCGCCTGCGGGATCTTCGCGGCCGCGCCGCCCACCGGCGACGCCCGCGCGATGGCGAAGGCGCTCGAGGAGCGCGGCGTCATCGTTTCGCCGCGCGAAGGCGCCGTTCGGTTCTCGCCGCACGCCGGCAACGACGTCCCGGAGGTCGCACGCGTGCTGGCAATCGTCGACGAGATCGGCTAGCCAGGGCGCGCCGGCGGCGCCGTCTTCTGCGCCCTTCTCCCTAGACGAGAAGTCGGACGCATCTCGTGTTGCTTCCCCTCGGCGAGCTGCTACGCTCTTCGCGGAGGGCGGAGGTGACTGACGTGGGCGACGCGACCATCCTGCAAGGACGGCCGGAGCGCCGCAAGGCGCGCCCGGCGCTGCCTTCCGACGGGCGCCTTCCGATCCCGCCGCCGCTGACCAAGGACCTCCCCCGCCGTTTCGGCGACTACCTCGTCACCTCCGAGCTCTCGCGCGACGCCCTCGGCCGCGTGTTCCGCGCCATCGACGTCTCGGGATCGGGCGAGTTCGTGCGGCTCCGCATCTTCGACACCCGGCACGTGGACGCGCCCATGCTGATCGACGCGATCGCCGTGGCGGAGCAGATGCGCCCGCTCCTGGCGGCGCCGTATACGGCGCGCGGCGAGCGGGCCGGCGCCGTGGACCGGCTTCCCTACCTCGCCTGGAAGGAGACGCACGGCTGGACCCTCGACGTCCTCTCGAAAGGGTTCCGCTCGTTCGGGTCGCGCCTGGCGGTCGAGCACGCGCTTCTGATCGCCGACCGGATCGCCGCGGCGCTCGACGCCGCGCACCGCAAGACCTTCGAAGGCCGCCCGCTGGCGCACGGGCTCGTCTGGCCGGGCTTCGTGTCGATCGGCGCCGACGCCGACATCTTCATCGCCGGGTTCGGCCTCGCGGCGGGCGTCTTCCCGACGCTCGAGGAGCCGGCGCTCGCCGCGGACATCGCGCCCTACGTCGCGCCGGAAGAACGCCTGCGGCCCCGCGTCGCGCCGGTCTCGGACATCTACTCAGTCGGCGTCATCCTGCTGGAGCTCCTGACCGGCCGCCGGCCCGCGATGGAGCCCGAAGCGGTCGCGGTTCGCAAGTCGGACGGCCTTCCGGAGGACATGGTCCAGCTCCTGCGCGGCGCCCTCTCCAAGCCGTCGCTGCGGTTCTCGTCGATGAGCGCCTTCCGCCGCGAGCTCGGCCGCGTGATCGTCGCCGGACGCTATTCCCCTTCGAGCTTCGCGCTCTCGCAGCAGCTGGCGGAGCGGCTCGGGCCGCAGAGCGTCCAGCACGCGGAAGCCGCCGCGCTCGCCGAGAGCGAGCGCCGGCGCGTCTCTCCGACGCGTCCCCGCGCGGCGCCCCCGGGCGCGCCGCCCTTCGACCACGACTCCGAGGTCGACTCGGTCCTTCGCACCTTCTGGAGCCGGGCCGAAACGACGTAATCCGGCGAGGAACGCGAACGCCGGGAGGACAGTGTGTCCTCGCCGTGCTGCGATCCGGCGGCGCCGATCGCGCTCCTGAAAAATGGATGCGCTCGTCCCCCGGCCGCGCCCGCTCGTAACGCCGGGCGGCCCCTTTTCAGTCAACCTGCTAGTCTTCGCCGCGGCACGGCCCTTGCTCGTCCCCGCGAGCAAAAGTTCTCGAGGAGGCCCGAATGCGGAACCGGTTCCCCCGCGCCGCCGCCACACTGGCGGTGATCCTCGCGCTCCCGGCACCGATCGACCTCGGCCAGACGGCGCAGGAGAAGCCCTTCGTCGAGCGCGTCGAGGTCAACGTCCGGACGATCCTCGTCCGCATCACCGACCGCGACGGCAAGGCGCCGGTTCCGGCGCCCGGACCCGAGGACCTCCAGATCCTCGAAGACGGCAAGCCGATGCGCGTTCTCGGCGTCGATCCCGCGAAGCCCGCGGCGCCTTCCGCCGTCCCGACCGCACCGCCGGAGCTTCCGAAGACGCCGCTGCCAGCGTCGCAGCTCGGCGCGCCGCGCTCGGCGGGAATTCCCCAGCACCTCTATCTCGACACGACGACGCTCGATCCCGGCTCGATCGCCCGCGCCGCCGCGACGTTCGAGAACAATCTCGGTGCGGTCCTCTCCAACGGCCCGCTCGAGATCGTCGTGGCCGATCCCCTCCCGCACCAGTTCATGGAGGCCACGCGCGACCCGCAGGCCGTCCGCAGCGGCCTCGAGAAGCTGCGGCGCGACGTCGCCGGCAAGCAGAACCTCCTCTTCGTCCGCCGCCAGGCGATCGATCACATGCGCAACGACCCGTGTCCGAACCTCGAAATGACCGTTCGGAGCGCGGCGGAGCAGGAGCTGCGGATCATCCAGGATTCCCTCGACCGCCTCGTCCGTTGGGCGGTCTCGCTCGGGGGCCAGCGTCCGGACGTCGTGTACCTGGTCTCGGACGGGTACGACGTGGACGTCACGGAAACCTACGTGAAGATCATTCGCGAGACCGGCACGCGGCCTGCCGGCAGCCTCTGCGCTCCGACCAAGCCGCCGGAGCAGCTCGAACAGGAGCTTCCGGCCGAATTCGGAACGAAGGGCGGCGAGCTGACCGGCGCGGCCGCCAAATCCCTCGCCGCGCTCGGCGTCCAGGCCGTTCCGATCGCGCTCGGCGGCAACCTCCTCGACATCGGCGGCGACGCCTCGTCGCTCTCGCACGACGGCTTCAACGCAAAGCTCGGCAACGTGCCGATCTTCGCGCAGCCGATCTCTCCGATGCGCGCGATCGCCGAAGCGACGGGCGGAGAGATCGTCACTTCGGCCGGTCACCTTCCGGCGGCGCTCGACGCGTACGACAGCGCGTACGTCGTGTCGTTTCGGTCGGAGCACGCGCCCGACGGGCAGATTCACAGCCTGAAGGTCGCGAGCCTGCGCGAGGGGCTGACCGTCCGCAGCCCCGGCTACATGA
>DATBFU010000106.1:0-21883 GCA_036558325.1 Thermoanaerobaculia bacterium
CGAGAGCGAGCTCCGCGGGCTCGGTCGGACCCGCGCCTCGCTCGCTCCGGAAGTTTCGGACGCGCGTCACGAGCGCGCGCAGGGCCTCGACGGATTTTTCGGCGCGCGGATCGGACCACTCCGCCCGGGGCCGCGGGAACGGCGTCACGATGAGCGTCCCCGCGCGGCCGGTCAGCTTCTCCCAGATCTCCTCGGTCACGAAGGGCATGAAGGGGTGCAGCAAAGCGAGCGAATCCGCGAGGCAGCGCGCCAGCGTCTCGCGCGCCGCGGAGCGGCTCTCGGGCGCCGCGTTCGTGCCCGACAGCCGCGGCTTGACCATCTCGATGAAGCCGTCGCAGAGCTCGTGCCACACGAAGGCATAGATCGTCTGCGACGCCTCGTCGAAGCGGAACAGCTCGAGCCGGCTCGAGACTTCCGCGGCGGCCGAGGAGAGGCGCGAGAGGATCCAGCGGTCCGGCAGCTCGAGATGCTTCGACGGCGGATCGCCCGCGGGGCGCTCGCCCTCGAACTGGCCCAGCGCGAAGCGCGAGGCGTTCCAGAGCTTCGTGGCGAACGCGCGCGACCCGGCGAGGCGGTGCTTCTCGAGGGAGACCGTCGGGCCGTTGGAGGCCGCCGACGTCAACGCGAAGCGCAGGGCGTCCGCGCCGAACTCGTCGATCGCCTCGAGCGGATCGATCACGTTGCCCTTCGTCTTCGACATCTTTTCGCCGTCCACGCGCACGAGGCCGTGCAGGTGCACGTCGTGGAAGGGCGCCTTCCCCGTGAAATGGAGGCCCGCCATGATCATCCGCGCGACCCAGAAGAAGAGGATGTCGTATCCCGTCACGAGGACGTCCGTCGGATAGAACTCGGCCAGGTCCGGCGTCTCCCTCGGCCATCCGAAGACCGAAAACGGCCAGAGCTGCGAAGAGAACCAGGTGTCGAGGACGTCCGGATCCTGACGCAGGTTCTTCTTGCCGCACGTCGCGCAGGCGGAGGGGTCCTCCTCGGACACGGTGACGTGCCCCTCGTCGCAGTAGAAAGCCGGGATGCGATGTCCCCACCAGAGCTGCCGCGAGATGCACCAGTCGCGGATGTTTTCCATCCAAGAGTAGTAGGTCTTCGTCCAGGACTCCGGCGCGAAGCGGATCTTGCCCTCGCGGACGGCGCGGATCGCCGGCTCGGCGAGCGGCGCGATCTTCACGAACCACTGGAGCGAGAGATACGGCTCGATGATCGTGTCGCAGCGCTGGCAGTGCCCGACGCTTCCCGGATAGTCCTCGACCTTCGCGAGGCGGTTCTCCGCGGTCAGCCGCTCGAGCACCTTCTTACGCGCTTCGAGGCGATCGAGGCCGGCGAACTCCGCGCCGGCCTCCGCGGTCATGCGGCCGTCCGGACCGATGACGACGATCGCCGGGAGCTCGTTCCGCTGCGCGCTCGCGAAGTCGTTGGCGTCGTGCGCCGGCGTGACTTTCACGACACCCGTCCCGAACGCGCGATCGACCAGGATCGGATCCTCCACGATCGGCAGCGTCCGCCCGACGAGCGGCAGCGTCGCCTTCCTGCCCTTGAGCTTCTCGGTTCGCGGATCTTCGGGATGGATGGCGAGCGCCGTATCGCCGAGCATCGTCTCGGGCCGCGTCGTCGCGACGACCGCGCCCGATCGGACCCCGGGCACGTCGTACCGGATGTGGTAGAGCTTGCCGTCCTTCACCTCGTGGTGCACGACCTCGAGGTCGGACACCGCCGTGCCGCACCGCGGGCACCAGTTCACGACGTAGCGGTCGCGGTAGACGAGCCCCTCGGAGAAGAGGCGCACGAAGGCGTGCCGCACCGCGCGCGACAGGTCCGCGTCGAGCGTGAAGCGCTCCCGGCTCCAGTCGAGCGAGCAGCCGAGGCGGCGCAGCTGCACGAGGATCGCGCCGCCGGCCTCCTTCTTCCACGCCCAGACGCGCTCGATGAACTTCTCGCGGCCGAGCGCCTTGCGGTCGACGCCCTCCTTCGCCAGCTCGCGCTCGACGACCATCTGCGTCGCGATGCCGGCGTGGTCGGTCCCCGGCACCCAGAGCACGCGCTGTCCCTGCATCCGCCGCCAGCGCGCCAGGACGTCCTCGAGCGTGCGCCCGAGCGCGTGGCCCACGTGGAGTCGGCCCGTGACGTTGGGCGGCGGGATGACCATGACGTACCGCGGCGAGCCCGCGGGGCCCGACGGCTGGAAGCGGCCTTCCGTCTCCCAGAGCGCGTACCAGCGCTCTTCGAAGGCGCGCGGCTCGAAGGTCTTTTCGAGCCTGCGGGAAGGCTCTTCCGTTCGGGGGGATGTCGCTCGTTCGGGCATAAAAAAAGAGGGTCGAGGCCCTCTCATTTATCACAGCCGGGCGGCGGGTCCGTTCCGCCGCCCCCCGTCACTCGAGCCCGGCTTCGAGCTCCTTGATCCGTTGTTTGATGACGATTTCGGCCATGTCCGGAATGACTTCCCACGCGATCTCGCGGATGACCCGGTCGGACAGCTTCTCGACGATGCGCGCCGCCAGGCGATCGATGTCCGCGTCCGAGAGGTCCGCCGGCCGGGACACCGAAGTGAGCATCTGGGCGAGCTCGGGGATCGTGGACGTCTGGGCGAGCGCCTCGAGCTCGTGCGGCTCGTGAGGATGCGATGCAGCCGGCTCGGGCGCGGAAGCGGCTTTCACGCTCTCGGGCTCGACGGGCGGCGTCGCGATCGAGGCCGGCTCGGGCTCCCGCGTCGGCGCCGGAACGTCGAAGAGCTCCTCGGCGGCGTCCGCCGTGATCTCCTGGACGGGGTCCTTGAGACTCAGATCGAACGCCCGGGCGTCGATCTCCGCCGTCGGCGCGTCGTCGGCGCGGCGATCCGCGGCCGCCGGCTCGAAGAGCGGCGGCGCCGGAGGCATGGGCGAGGACATCCAATGCGGCCGCTCGCCCGGAGCCGGCGCCGCCGGGCGGTCGGGCTCGTCATCGAGCCAGGACGGTCCGCCGATCTCGTCCTCCACCTCGAACGGCGAGGACGGGGCGGGAGGCGCGGCGGGAACGCCCGGCGCCGGCGCGGTCCCTCGGCCGGACTCGCCCTTCTCGAACGCGGCCGCGGCGGAATCCGGATCGGCCCGGTCGAACTCTTCCTCGAACGGGTCTCCCGTGGGAATCCGGATGCTGCCGGTGAAGTCGTCCGGCGCGAATCCGGCATCGAACGGCTCGGCCTCCTCGCCGCGGCCCGGCGGAGCGGACGCGCCTCCGATGGCGATCTCCTGTGGAATCGGGAGCGGGAGCGCCATCGTGGCCGCGCCCGAGATGTCCGGTTGGAGCGTGGTGTTGGAGAGCAGCGCCTCGACCTGGCGAAGCAGCTGCTGCGAGTCGAAGGGCTTGGAGACGATGGCGTCCGCTCCGATGCGGTCGGCGCGCTGCCGGTCGAAGGGCTCGAACGTCCCCGTCAGGAGGATGACGGGAATGCGCGACGTCTGCGGATCGCCCTTGATGGCTTCGCAGACCTCGTAGCCGTTCTTCTCCGGCATGACGACGTCGGCGAGGATGAGATCCGGCCGCGCCTCGCGGACCTTCTCGAGGGCGCGCAGTCCGTTGCCCACGCAGACGAGGTCGTACTCGCTGTCCGAGAACGTCAGCTCGACGACCTTCTGAATCGTCAGACTGTCGTCGGCCAGCAGAATCTTTTTGGGCATCGGCTGTTAAGCGGCAGTGCCCCAATAAGTTACACTTCGCCCGAACTTCTGTCAATGGAGAAGGCGGCGGGTTGCGGCATCAGCCCTGCCACACCGCGGCGAGGTAGCGGCCGGGCGGACGGCGGCCGAGCGGCCCGGCGAGATACCGCGACGCCTCGACGACCTTCGACAGCGTCACGCCGGTTGCGATGCCCAGACCCTCGAGCATGTAGAGGAGATCTTCGGTGGCGAGGTTCCCCGAAGCGCCCGGCGCGTAGGGGCAGCCGCCGAGTCCGCCCGCCGACGCGTCGAAGATCGTGACGCCGCACTCGAGCCCCGCGTAGACGTTGGCGAGCGCGGTGCCGCGGGTGTCGTGAAAATGGAGCGCGAGAATTCCGCGCGAGACGCCCGACTCGTACAGGGTCTCGACGACGGAATAGACGTCCGCCGGCGTCGCCACGCCGATCGTGTCTCCGATCGAGATCTCGTCCACGCCGACGTCGAGGAGCTTGTGGACGACCTCTCGAACCGCTTCGGGCGACACATCGCCTTCGTACGGGCAGCCGAACGCCGTCGAAACGTAGCCGCGCACGCGAACGCCGGCCTCCCGGGCCCGCGCCGTCACCGGGCGGAAGCGCTCGATCGACTCGTCTACGCCGGCATTGATGTTGCGGCGGTTGAACGTCTCCGAGGCGGCGGTGAAGACGGCGATCTCGAGCGCGCCGGCCGCGAGCGCGCGATCGAGCCCGCGCTCGTTGGGCACGAGCACGGGATAGCGCACACCGGACGCCTTGCGGATCCGCCGAAACACCTCCTCCGTGTCGGCGAGCTGCGGGATCGCCTTCGGCGAAACAAAGGACCCGACCTCGATCGCGCAAAGGCCCGACTCGGTCAGCCGGTCGATGAACCCGACGCGCGTGTCGACGGGAATCGTCTCCGGCTCGTTCTGAAGCCCGTCGCGGGGGCCGACTTCGTAGACGGTCACCCGCTCCGGCAGATGGGGCCGGCGGAACGAATGGCTCTCCCAGTCGGCTTCCATCGACGGGATTATGACCCGGACGGCGGCTCCGAGAGCTCGACGAGGACCTCCCCCATCTCGACGAGATCTCCCTCGCGATGCGTCAATCGGCGCACGGCGGCGTCCCGGGGCGCCCGGATCGCGTGCTCCATTTTCATCGCCTCGAGGACGAGGAGGAGCTGGCCTTTCACGACGCTCTCTCCCTCCGACGCGTGCACCTTGCGGACCCGCCCGGGCATCGGGGCGCGCAGATCCTTCGCGTGCTCGCCGGCCGCCGCGGACTCCTTCCGCGCGGCCGAGAACTCCCAGACGTCCCCGTCGCACCAGACGAAGACGCGGTCTGCCCGCCGGGCCGCTCGGACGCGGTGCCGCACGCCGTCCACCTCGAGGAATTCTGCTGACGCGCCGTCCGCGCCGCCGCGCACGACGTGGCTCGCGGTGTCGAGGGTCGCGGAATCCGCGGACAGCCGGACTTCGCGGATGTGTCCGCCCGACTCGAGCCTCACGCGCCGGTCCTCCAGCCGGAAGCCTCGCCCCAGGGATCGCGTACGTTGCCGGGCCCTCCACCCGCGGGGCCGGCGCTCCGCACCGCGGAACCCGGTCCGCCGAAGGCGCGCGCCGCCGCGATCCAGGCGGCGGGAGGGGGCTCGGGAGACTCGCCCGCGGGCAGGCGCGAGACGAGATCCGTCGCATAGCGGCCCGACAGGAACTCGGGCGACCGAAGCACCGCCGCGAGCATCGCCCGGTTCGTCTCGACGCCGAGAACCACCCACTCGCCGAGCGCCCGGTGCGCGCGCTCGATCGCGGCCTTGCGGTCCGGAGCGGACACGATGAGCTTGGCGAGCAGAGGATCGAACTCGAGACTGACCCGCGACCCGCGCGTCACGCCCGCGTCCACGCGGACCCCCGGACCTCCCGGCTCCACGTAGTCGAGGATCTCGCCGGAGCGCGGGAGCTGCGTCACGGGATCTTCGGCGTAGAGGCGCAGCTCGATCGCGTGGCCCCGCGGCGTCAGGCGCGCCCAGTGGTCCGGCAGCGTGCGGCCCGCCGCCACCTCGAGCTGCGCCCGGACGAGATCGATGCCGAGGGTGACCTCGGTGATCGGATGCTCCACCTGCAGACGCGTGTTCATCTCGAGGAAGTAGAAGTTGCGTTTTTCGTCGAGAAGCAGCTCGACCGTTCCCGCGCCGACGTACCCGACGGCGCGGCCCGCCTCGACGGCGGCCTCGGCCATGCGGCTTCGCAGCGCCGCCTCGAGCGCCGGGCTCGGGGTTTCCTCGACGATCTTCTGGTGCCGGCGCTGGACGCTGCACTCCCTCTCGAAGAGGTGGATGAGATGCCCGGCGCGGTCGCCGAAGATCTGGAACTCGACGTGATGCGGCCGCTCGAGGAGCTTCTCGAGATAGACCTTCTCGTCTCCGAAGGCGGAGGCCGCGAGACGACGCGCTTCGGCGAGGGCCTCCGGCAGGTCCTCGGTGCGGTCGACGCGCGACATGCCTTTGCCGCCGCCGCCGGCCGCCGCCTTGACGAGGACCGGGAACCCGATCCGACCGGCCTCGGCGACCAGATCCGCGTCGGAGACCGCATGCGGGTCCGAGCCCGGCACGACCGGAACGCCCGCCGCGCGCATGCGGGCACGGGAGCGCACCTTGTCTCCCATCTCCTCGATGGCTTCGGCCGACGGTCCGACCCAGACGAGACCCGCCTCCTCGACCGCGCGCGCGAATCCGGCGTTCTCCGACAGGAACCCGTATCCGGGATGGACGGCGTCGGCCTTCGCGCGCCGCGCGGCTTCCATCAGGCGCGGCACCGAGAGATACGTCTCGCGCGGCGTGCCCGGGCCGAGCGACACGGCGTCCGCCATCTGACCGACGTGGTAAGCGCCGGCGTCGGCCTCCGAGTACACGGCGACGTCCTCGATCCCCATCTCGCGCGCCGTGCGGCCCACCCGCACGGCGATCTCGCCGCGGTTGGCGATGAGCAGCCGTCGGATCATGGGGCCGCCGCGGGAGCGCGGCCGCGGCGGCCGGCCTCCCAATCGGACCAGAGTCCGTACGTCTTCATCTGGCGGTCGAGCCCGCTCTTCGCGAGGAGTCTCCCGACCTCGTCGCGCGACTGCCGCGGCCCCGGGCGGCCGTCGGCGTTCGCCAGTCCCGCGACGGCAACCGCGGCCACGGCCGCGTTCCAGCGCGCTTCGCGCACGTCCACCTTGTCGAACGTGTCCGATTCGGCATGGTAGTCGGCGAGATAGCGCTCCGTGTCCCGGTCGGCGACGAAGTTGGGCACGCCCTCGAGGAGGAAGTCGAAGTTGTCGGTGCCGAGCAGCGCCTCGTCGTTGGAGCCGGCCGCGCCCCAGGACGCGACCGGCGCCAGCGCCGCCGAGAGCGCCGGCGCGAGCTCCGGCCGTCCGTTGTCGAAGTAGCCGCGCACGCGGCCGTCGCCGATGTCGTGGATCAGGACCGCGACGTGCCGGTCGAGCTCCGCGCGATGGCGCGCCACGTATCCGCGCGACCCGAGCAGCCCCGTCTCCTCTCCCGTGAAGAGCACGAAGCGGACGGTGCGCTTCGGGCGCGGTCCCGCGGCGAGCGCGCGCGCGACTTCGATGACGAGCGCGCAGTTGACGCCGTTGTCGAGCGCCCCGGTGCCGAGGTCCCAGGAATCGAGGTGCGCGCCGAGAAGCACGATCTCGTTGGGAAGCGTCGCGCCGTGAATCTCCGCCACCACGTTCTTCGCTTCGAAGGGGCCGCCGACGCGATTGCGCAGATCGAGTGAGATGCGGGCGGGGCCGCCCCGGGCGAGGATCCGCGCGAGCCGCAGGCCGTCCTCCCGGGCCACCTGCGCCATCGCGATCGGCGCGATCGGGCCCCACGTCACCGTGTGGCGGTAGAGGAGGTCGCGGGGGCGCGTCGAAGTGAAGAGGATCGCCGCCGCCCCCGCGTCTTCGGCGGCCTGCATCGTCTCCGGGGCCGCCATGTACTCCGCGAACAGGTCCTCGAAGGACCGCATCGGGCCCGAGTGAATGAGGGCGACCGCTCCGCGCGCCGCGGCGCCGAGACGCTCGAAGTCGGCGCGGCGGCCGTCGCCCGCGTCGACGAGCGGCGCTTCGACCGCGCCCGCCGTGGACGGCGCGAGCGCGAACGACACGACGCGTACCGGAAACTTCTCGGGCGCGACGAGAGACGCCGCGGCCGACTCCCCTTCCCATCGGGCCGGAGCGGGATATCCCTCGAGGCGCACGGAGTCGACGCCGGCCTTTCGAAACGCCTCGACTCCCCAGGCGAGCGCGCGCTCGCAGGCGGCGCTTCCCGTCACGCGGCCTCCGATGTCGTCGGTCAGGGTTCGCAGGTTCTCCTCGAAGCGCGAGCGCGCCGAGAGCACCTCGGCCGCGAGGCCTTCGGGCGGCCTCTCCCGCTCCGTCGGCGGCGCGGCGGCGAGCGTCAGGAGCGCCGTCGCGGCCAGGACCAGGCACCGCCGGAGGCTACGCGCGTTCATCGTCTCTCCTCTCGAACCGTCTGCGGATTCTACGGGGCAAGGCCGGCGCTTCCGCCTTCCGGCGCGACAGCTTAGACTGTCCCGCATGTCGATCGAAGGCGGGGTCCCGGGAATGCAGCAACGGCTCGTCTGCCCCAATTGCGGCAAGGTGTTCTTCGCGTGGCGGCCCGACGCGGGTCCCGGGGCGAAAGTGAAGTGCTATTTCTGCAAGCACGAGTTCGAGGACGACGCGGCCCGGAGGCCACCCGCAGCGCCCCCCCCGCCCGCGGCGGCGCCGGAACCGGCTCCCGCCGCGCCCGAGCCCGCGCCTACGACCCCGGCTTCCTGACCCAGCGCGGGGCGCGCTTCTCGAGAAACGCCGACAGCCCTTCCTTCGCTTCGTCCGAGGCGCGCCGCTCCGCGATCGTCTCGACGGTCAGCTCCATCGCCTGCGCGGGCGTGAGCCCGGCGACGCGGCCGATGAGACGCTTCGCCGCGCCGACGGCTTCGGGGCCGGATGTCAGGAGCGCGTCGATCTTGCGGCGGCCCGCGGCCTCGAGCTCTTCGACCGGGACGACCTGGTGCACGAGCCCGATCCGGAAGGCTTCGTCCGCGTCGAAGCGCTCGCCGGTCAGGAAGACGTCGCGCGCCTGCCGGGCGCCGATCGCCCGGAGAACGTAGGGCGAGATCACCGAGGGCAGGATTCCGAGCTTGACCTCGGCGAGCGAGAAGACCGTCTTCTCCGCCGCGATCGCGATGTCCGAGGCGGCCACGAGCCCGACGCCTCCGCCGATCGCGTGCCCCTGGACGAGCGCGACCACGGGCTTCGGGCAGGCGTCGATCGCGCGAAGCATCTCCGCCATCCGGCGGGCATCCGCCTCGTTCTCGGCGCGCGAGTAGGTCCCGGCCTTCCGCATCCACCCGACGTCCGCCCCGGCGCAGAACGACGGCCCGTCGCCCTGCAGCACGACGACGCGCGTCGCCGCGTCCCCCTCGAACGCCGCGAAGGCCTCCGTCAGCTCGCGGATGAGCGCGTCGTCGAAGGCATTCCGGACCTCGGGGCGCGACAGAACGACGCGGCACACCGGACGCTCGCGCACCAGGCGGAGCCGCGTCGGGCTCGCGGCGGTCATTGCGACAGCAGCGCGAAGCGGCCGGACAGGTCGAGAGGCACCGGCAGATCGCCGCCGGGCAGACGCACGACGAGGGCGCCGTTCAGGCGTCCCTCGATCTCGCCTCCCGACGCGAGCGCTCCGCCGGCCGCGCCGAGGAGCGCTGCATGATCGATCTCGACGGGAAAATCGAGCGCGTTCTCCTGCTTCGGATGGAGGAGGAGCCCGCGTGTCTCCCCGGAGCCGACCTCCCGCCCGTTCGCGAAAAGCCGATAGGTCGCGCTCGCTACTTTCAGCGGAAACGCGAACGGATTGCGGACGGCCACGTGGGCGGCGGCCTCGCTTTCCAGAAGAGAGAAGCTCGTCAGCTCGACATTTCCGAGCTTCAGGAACCGCGCGGCCGTGTCGCGGTCCCCTTCGACGGACACCGCGCTCCATGCGAGCGTCGACTTCCAATCGAGCGGTTCCCGGCCCGACAGGCTGCCCCGCAGATGCAGCTCGAACGTGTCGAGACGGAAGCGCTCCGCCCAGTCCGCCGGGATCGCGTCGTACCGAAGGGTGAGGGGAATCCGCAGGCGGCCTCCCGCGCGCTCCGCCGTCCCCGACACTTTGAGCTCGGCCGCCGAGCCGTTCAACGCGAGGGCGCCCGCGAAGGCCCCGGACTCCGTCCCCGGCTCCGGCCCTTCGATCACCGCCGTGAACGTGTCCCCCTGGCCCGGCCGGATCGCGACGTCCACGGGCACGGGCACGGGCACGGGCGGCGCGGTCGCGGTGAGGAAGAGGAGAAGGCAGAGGAGGACGCCCACCCGGCGATGTTAACCGAAGGGGTCCGCGAACGGGCGGCCGGTCCTCACATGCGAAAGACGCCGAACCGCGTCTCCGCGATGGGCGCGTTGTAGGACGCCGAGATCGCGAGCGCCAGAGCGGCGCGGGTCTCCGCGGGATCGAGCACGCCGTCGTCCCAGAGCCGCGCCGTCGAGAAGTACGGGCTCCCCTCCGCTTCGTACTTCTCGCGCGTCGGGCGCTCGAACTCCGCGACCTCATCGGGGGTCATCCGCGGCTTCCCTCCGCGCTCGAGCTGCTCCTGCTTGACCGTCGAGAGCACGGAGGCCGCCTGCTCGCCGCCCATGACCGAGATGCGAGCGTTCGGCCACATCCAGAGCAACCGCGGACCGTAGGCGCGTCCGCACATGCCGTAGTTGCCGGCGCCGAAGGAGCCGCCGGTGATCACCGTGAACTTCGGAACCATCGCGTTGGCGACGGCGTGGACCATCTTGGCTCCGTCCTTCGCGATCCCGCCCTGCTCGTACTGCCGCCCGACCATGAAACCGGTGATGTTCTGGAGGAACACGAGCGGGATGTTCCGCCGCGAGCACAGCTCGATGAAGTGCGTCGCCTTGAGCGCCGATTCCGAGAAGAGGACGCCGTTGTTGGCCAGGATCCCGACGAGGAACCCCGAGATGCGGGCGAAGCCGCAGACGAGCGTCGTCCCATATCGCGACTTGAACTCCTGGAACCGCGAGCCGTCCACGAGCCGGGCGATGACCTCGCGCACGTCGTAGGGCTTGCGAAGATCGCGCGGCAGGATGCCGTAGATCTCCCTGGCGTCGTAGGCCGGATCCTCGGGCTCCGTGCGGTCGGACGGCAGCGACTTGCCGCCGTGCAGGCTCCCCACGAGCGAGCGTGCGATCTCGAGCGCGTGGGCGTCGTCCTCGGCCAGGTGATCGGCGACGCCGGACAGCCGCGTGTGCACGTCGCCGCCGCCGAGCTCCTCCGCCGTGACCTCTTCTCCCGTGGCCGCTTTGACGAGCGGCGGTCCGGCCAGGAAGATCGTCCCGGTCCCTTTGACGATGATCGCCTCGTCCGACATGGCCGGAACGTAGGCGCCGCCCGCGGTGCAGGAGCCCATCACCACGGCGATCTGCGGAATGCGCCTCGCGGACATCCGGGCCTGGTTGTAGAAGATCCGTCCGAAATGCTCGCGGTCGGGAAACACCTCGGCCTGGAGCGGCAGAAACGCGCCGCCCGAGTCCACGAGATAGACGCACGGCAGGCGGTTCTGCTCGGCGACCTCCTGCGCGCGCAGGTGCTTCTTGACGGTCATCGGATAGTACGTTCCGCCCTTGACCGTCGCGTCGTTGGCGATGACCATGACCTCGCGTCCCGCCACCCGTCCGATGCCGGTCACGAGCCCGGCGCCCGGCGCCTCGCCGTCATACATCCCGTGCGCCGCGAGCGCCGAGAGCTCGAGGAAGGGAGAACCGGGGTCGAGCAACGCGTCCACGCGGTCTCGAACGAACATCTTCTTCTGCTCGGCGTGCCGATTTCGTCCGGCGCCGCCGCCGCGCGCCCGCGCCGTCTCCTCGCGGAGCGTCGCGACGAGGGCCTCCATCGATTCCCGGCGGGCGCGGAACTCCTCCGAGCCCGGATCGACGCGGCTCTCGAGCTTCTCCATGGAGGCGGCGGGTCTGCGGCGGCGGTCAGCCGGCCGCGCGCTCGCCGGCCTCCCTCTGGATGTAGTCGACGAGCTCCTGCGTGGGCGTTCCCGGAAGGAAGATCTCGCGGACGCCGAGAGATTTCAGGCCGGGGATGTCCTTATCGGGAATGATCCCGCCCGCCAGCACCACGATGTCCTGGCCTCCGCGCTCTTTGAGCTCGCGCAGGATCTCGGGAAAGAGGACGTTGTGCGCGCCCGAAAGGATCGAAAGGCCGACGACGTCCACGTCCTCCTGAACGGCGGCGGCGGCGATCTGCGCGGGGGTCTGGCGCAGGCCCGAGTAGATGACCTCCATGCCGGCATCCCGCAAGGCGCGCGCGATCACCTTGGCGCCCCGGTCGTGCCCGTCCAGCCCGGGCTTGGCGATCAGGACCCGGATCGGCCTCGCCATCGGGCGCAGTGTATCAATCCACGAGCGAGACGGGATCGGCGACCCGGATGCGCTGGCCCTTGGTCGCGCGAGCGCGCAGACCGAGCGACCCGCCGCGCACCTTCAGAAGACCGGCCACCATCGAGAGGTCTCCGGCGGGCTTGTCGAGGCGATCGGTCACGGCGAGGCAATCCGCACTCGGAGCCAGCAACTCGCAGAGCGTGTCGCCGATGCGGATCTGCCGGCCGACCCACTCGTCCTCCTCGAAGGCCTTGCCCTCGGAGAGATCGATCAGGAAATTGGCTCGCAGGAACCGCGGCTCGAGCGTCGCGCCGTACACGCGCTCGACGAATCGAAGCGTGGGCCGCGACATCAGATGCAGCACGCCGCGCTCGGGCGTTCCCTCGGCGACGCGGCGCCACCGGACCGGACGGCCGAGCCGGCGCGAGAGCTCCGCGAGCCATTCGGCATCCGAAAGCGGAAACTCCCGCCCGTCGGGTGTCTTCACGCGCGTCCACGACTCGAGATCCTCGACGACGAGGTCCTCGAGAAATCGCGCCGAGAAAGCGAGCAGCTCCGGCGTGTCCCGGGACGTGAGCGTCCGGCCGGAGGCTTCCTCCACGATCTCGAAAGCGCGGTCGCCGACGGCGCCGTCGGACCGCACGGCGACCTCGTTGGGCGTCTCTCCCGAGAAACCGACGACGGGAAAACGCCGCAGGGCGACCAGCTGGCCGACGACTTCGGCTAGCTCCATGACGCCGGCACGATCGAAGCGCGGCCGCCTCGGACCGGCCGTCTCCCGAACATCCTCAAGATACTTCTATTCTAGACCGAATTTGGTAAGAGAACTTATGTAAAGCGCCGTAATAAATTCGGACTAAACGCCCCGACGCAGATCGGGCCGGCGCCGCGCGAGCGCCTCCCAGGCGCGCCGGCGGTGGGAGATCCGATCCTTTTCCTCTCCCGACATCTCCGCGAAGGTGCGCGTTTCGCCCTCCGGCACGAAGAGTCGATCCCAGCCGAAACCGCCGGAACCCCGGGGCGCCGCCGCGATCGCGCCCCGGAGCTCGCCCCGTCCGATCTCCAGATTGGACCCGTCGAAGCACCCCACGACGCACACGGCGGTGGCGCTCCGGTCCGCGAACGGGTCAAGCATTCGGGCGATTCCGTCGAGGCCGGCCGACGTCTCCATCCACTTGACGAGGGCGCCCGGAAATCCGCGCCAGGCGGCGATCGCGAGGCCCGAATCCTCGACGAGAACCGGGCGGCCCACGCGCGCGAAAGCGGCGCGCGCCTTCGACTCGACGATGTCGCCCGGGTCGAGCGCCTGCGGCTCGGGCAGCTCCATCGCGCGCTGTGAAACGTCGAATCCGAGGCGCCGCGCCTCCTCCGCCTTCTCCGCCCGCGTCGTCACGAGAAGGAGAGCTCCCGGCATCGCGCGATTCTGACATGCCCTCGGCGTTCGGAGCCTCCCTCCCCGCGGGGCGCTCGCCGCTAGAATGAAAGACGATGGCCGACAGCGACGGGGCGTCTCGCTGCCCGCGATGCGGCGCGGCCCTGCCCGCGGACGCGCGCTTTTGTCCGGCTTGCGGGCTCGCCTCGACGCGGCTGACGCCCGGCCAGGTGCTCGACGGCAAGTACGAGATTCTCGACAAGCTCGCCGAGGGCGGAATGGGCGAGGTGTATCGCGCGCGACACCTTCACCTCGACGAGATTCGCATCATCAAGGTGACCAAACCCGCCTCCGGCGAAGCCTTCGAGCCGCGCCGCTTCCAGGCCGAGGCGCGTCTCGCGACGCTGGTCCGCCATCCCAACGTCGCCGCGCTGTACGACTTCTCGCGCCTGCCGGACGGCTCCTTCTACATGGTCTGGGAGTTCATCGACGGCATCACGCTCGAGGAGTGGATTCGCCGGCACGGCCCGCTGCCGGCGGCGCGGGCGCTCGAGGTCGCGCGTCAGATCCTGTCGGGCCTCGGCGAGATTCACGCGCAGGGCATCGTCCACCGCGACCTTTCCCCCGACAACATCCTCCTGCGCGAAAGCGCCGACGGCCGACTCCAGGCCAAGATCATCGATCTCGGCATCGCGAAGCGCGTCGCGACCGATTCTCTCGATCGCACCGGAACCGGTCTCTTTCTGGGAAAGCTGAAGTACTGCTCGCCCGAACAGGCGGGCGCTCTTCCCCGCGGCGAGACGCTCGACGGCCGCAGCGACCTCTACTCCTTCGGAATCGTGCTCTACGAGATGGTCGCGGGAAAGCCGCCGTTCGAAGCGCAGACGCCGGAGGCCTATCTCGGCCAGCACCTCCACGCGACGCCGCCCCCACTCGACACGCGGCGGCTGCCCGCGACCGTCGGACCGCGGCTCGCCGCGATCATCCGCCGGGCGCTCGAGAAGGATCGCACCCGCCGATTTCGAAACGCCGAGGAGTTCCGCCGCGCGCTCGAGGAGCTCGAGCCGGAAGCGCAGAAGACGCTCGCGATTCCCGAGCCGACGAGCCGCCCGGCGCGCCGACCGTTTTCCTTCGCCGCGGCCGCGGGGCTGATCGTGCTCGCCGGGGCGATCGCCGTCTACGCCGTGATCCACGGAACCCGCGCGCCGCAGTCCGCCGCGCCGCCGGTCCTGCCGACGGCGGCGCCCGAGCCCACGCCGATCGCCCCGCCGACCCCGTTCGACTCCGTGGTCGCCGCGGCGTCGCCGCCGGCCGCCCCGCAGCGCGCGCGATCGTCCAGCCGCAACGTGGCCGACCCCTCGGAGGCCGGACGATCCGAGGCGCCGCATCCCGCCGCGCCGCCGCGGCCGACCGCCGAGGCCGCGTCGCCCTCGGAATCCGCCGAAGAAGCATCGGAGCCGGCCGTGAAAATGGACGAGCGCGGCGCGAAACGTTTTCGCGATTTCCTCGCCGCGTGGCGCGGCCTGCCGCCCGAGCGCCAGTCCTTCGAGGCGCGGCCGCTCGCCCGCTCCGCCAACCGGTTCGTCAAAGTCTTTCCCGACGACCCGCTGACCGCCGAGCTGCGTCAGAAGCTTCCCGGGGATCTTCGCGATCTGGCCCTTCGCGAGCTGGACCGTGGAAGGCCCCGCGTCGCGGCGCGCTTCTACGCCGCGTATCGGGAGCTCGACTTCGCCGCGGCCGATCCGGCGCTCGATCGCCGATTCGCCGACTTGCCGGCGAACGAGCACTGAATCGGAACGAGGTTCTAGACGGCGCCCTCGCGCGGGCGCGCGGCGGTCGACGAGCGGTCCATCGTCTCTTCCGGCGAGGCGGGTCCGAGGACCTTGTACATCGGAACGGACGCGGAGAGTCCCTTGAGCGAGTAGTGCCCGAGCCGCGCGACCTTGAAGAGATCGCGTACGGCCTCGTAGGTGGCCGGCCCGATCACGATGTCGCCGGCGGTCGCGACGAACTCTTCCATGCGGGCCGCCACGTTCACCGCATTGCCGACGACCGTGTAGTCGACGCGCCGTTTCGAGCCCAGCTCACCCACGATCGCTTCGCCGGTGTTCAGCGCGATGCGCACCTCGATCCGCGGCTCGCCCGCCGCGGCGCGCTCCTGGTTCCACGCTTCGACGCCGTCGCGCAGCCGGAGCGCGGCCTCGACGGCGCGCGCCGCGTGGTCCGGCTGGTCGATCGGCGCGCCGAAGAACGCCATCGCGGCGTCGCCGATGAACTTATCGATCGTGCCGTCCTGCGAGAAGATCGCGTCCGAGCAGAGGGTGAAGAAACGGTTGAGCAGCGCCGCGAGCGCCTCCGCCGCCATCTTCTCGGACCAGGTCGTGAAGCCCACGAGATCGGCGAAGAGGATCGTCACCGTCTTCGTCCGCGCGACCTCGTGGTCGCCCGTGGCCTCCACGTCCGCGATGATCTCTTCGACGACCTGCGGCGAGTGGTAGCGCTCGAGCCGGCCGCGGATCCGCTTTTCCTCCGCGACGCGCTCGTTCAGCCGCGCTCGCTCGATCGCCACGGCGGCGAAGTTGGCGAGCGCCGTCAGGAGGTCGAGGTCTCGCTCCGTGAATGTCCCGACGTGCAAGGGCGAGTCGACGTGGATCACGCCGATCACCGTGTCCCGGTACCAGAGCGGGGCGCACATCGCCGACCGGATCTGCTGCATGCGGATCGACATGCCGGCGCCGAACCGCTCGTCCACTTGCGCGTCGGACGTGAGCACGGCCACCTTCTTCTGCATGACCATGTCGACGATGGTGCGGGAATAGGGCGCCGAGCCGTCGGACGTCGCGCGCGGCCGTTCCTTGAGCCGATTGACGCGCAGGTGGAGCTGGCCTTCCTCCTCGAGGAGCAGGAATCCGCGGTCCACGGGCAGGTACTCGAAGATCAGGTCCATGACCTTCTCGAGAACCATTTCGATGTCGTCGGCCGAGATGAGCGTCTTGGCGACCTGGACCAGGATCTCGAAGACCTTGTTCTTGTACGCGACGTCGAGGACGACGCGCTTTCGGTTCTCCGTGGACTCGACGCGCGGTGCGTCTTTCTCGAGGCCGAAGTCCAGGTTGAACTCGGAGATCGGCCGGATGCACGTGGAGGTCGAATCGAGAGCCGCCGCCGCCGCGGGCGCCTCGGCCCCCTCGACCTCGCGGAACACGAGGCGGAAGGTGCCGATGACGATCTCGTCGCCGTCCGAGACCGCCCACTCGGGCACGGGCCGGTCCTTGACCCGGACGCCGTTGGTCGAGTGGTTGTCACGCAGCATCCAGACCCCGTTCTCCTTGCGGATGTAGGCGTGCCGCCGCGACACCGAGAAATCGTTCAGCACGATGTCGTTGTCGGTCGCACGACCGATCGTGGCCTGATCGCTCGTGAGATTGAAGGCCTGGGGCCTGCCGTCCGCCTCGTAGAGGACCTGCAGCATCGGATCGGAAAAGTATAGAACGCGCCGCGGCGGAAGAGGCCGGGCGCTACCGCAGGCGGAACTCGATGCGGATTTCCTTGCGGGACGCGACCGGACCCTCGCGGCTGCGGGCCGGCCGGTATTGCCAGCGCCGCACCGCGCCGACCGCGGCCTCGGTGAGACCCAGGGGCAGGCCGCGCACGACGTCCACCGCCGTGACGCGCCCGTCCGCGTCGATCGTCGCCGCGAGGACGACCGTGCCCGAAATGCCGGCGCGCCGGGCGGCGTCGGGGTAGGGTGGCTCCACTTTCGATCGGAGCTCCGCGGGCTCGACGGCGCCGCCGCCCGCGGGAGCGAGCGGAACCACGGCGGGCGGCGCTGGCTCGCTCCCCGCGCCCTCGCCCGTCGCCGCCAGAGGCAGCGGTTGCGCGAGCTCGGTCACCTCGAGGTTCTTCAGGACGCGCTCGTGCGCCGGCGTCACGGCGGGCTGGCGCGGGTCGGCCGGAATCAGGTCGACCTTCGAGGACTCGATGAACGCGAGGCCGCCGTCCTCCCCGCGCAGCGCGTAGTAATCGTGATCCACGGCGTAGACCGAGACCACCGTCCCCTTGGGAAGGCTCCCCGACTGCGCCGCCACCGGGAACGGCGCGGCCCGAAGCTCGGCGTCCTCCGCGACGACCCCCGGGACCGCGGGAAACGAGAAGACCGTCGCCGCGCGGCGCTTCCGGGCGTCGCGATCCGCGTCGCGCTCCAGGGACTCGGCCGGCAGATACCCGTGGCCGGACTTCGATTCCACCTCGACCCAGAGGCCCGCCTCTCGGCGGATCTCGACGCGCGTTCCGCGCGACAGCTTGCCGACGGTCCGGGCCTTCGGTGACGGCTCGCTCCTGACCTCGGCGTCGTCCGTGGTGACGGTCGCCGTGATCCGGGGAGGCGCGGCGGCCCGGGGCGCCGCGCGGGGCCGGAAGAGGAGCGCGAGCGCCGCGATCGAGATGGCGAGGATCGCGAGGGACGCGATCAACACCGTCCGCCGCGACAAGCGGGGCCGGGCCCGTCGCGCGGGCGCCTCGCTCACGCGGCTCCGAGCAACGTCAGCAGGAGCGCCTTCTGCGCGTGCAGGCGGTTCTCGGCCTGATCGAGCACCGCGGACGCCGGCCCATCGATCACCGCCGCCTCCACCTCCTCGCCGCGATGGGCGGGCAGGCAGTGCAGGAAGATCGCGTCCGGCGCCGCGATGCCGAAGACGCGCGAGGTGACCGCGTAGTCGCGGAACGCTTTGACGCGCGCCGCCGCCTCTTCCTCCTGACCCATCGAGGCCCAGACGTCCGTGTAGACCGCCCGCGCGCCGGCGAGGCCTTCCTCGAGCGACGTCGTCACCCGGACGGCGCCGCCGCTCGCCGACGCGGCCGCCCGGGCCCACCCGACGACCTCGGCCCGGGGCTCGAATCCCGTCGGCGTCACGACGGTCACGCGGGCCCCGAGCTTGGCGCCCGTCACGAGAAGGCTGTGCGCCACGTTGTTGCCGTCGCCGACGTAGCAAAGCGGAAATCCCTTCACGCTTCCGAAACGCTCCCGCACCGTCTGGAAGTCCGCGAGCGCCTGACAGGGATGGAGCAGGTCGGAAAGGCCGTTGATGACCGGCACGGACGCGTGCTGCGCGAGCCCGTCCACCGTGGACTGGGCATAGACACGCGCCATGATCGCGTCCACGTAGCGCGAGAGGACGCGCGCCGTGTCGGAGACCGGTTCGCCGCGCCCGAGCTGGAGGTCGCGCGACGACAGGAACATGCCGATCCCGCCGAGCTGAAACATCCCGGCCTCGAAGGACACGCGCGTGCGCGTCGAGGATTTCTCGAAGATCATCGCGAGCGTGCGGCCGGCCAGGGCGCCGCGATGCCCGCGCGGGTCCTTCTTGACGCGCGCGGCCAGATCCAGGATCGCCTCGATCTCGGCGCCCTTCCATTCGTTCTCGTTGACGTAGTCCCGCTTCATGCCGTCGCCTCCCGGATCCGCGTGCCCGTCTTTCCGTCGAGGGCCTCCGCGAGCGACTCCGCCCGCGTGATCAGCACCTCGCGTCCGCCGGCCTCGATGTACTTGATCGACGCGTCGATCTTGGGTCCCATGCTGCCCGGCGGAAACTGTCCTTCGCCGAGCAGCATCCTCGCCGCGCGCGCCGACATCTCGGGCAGCTCGCGCTGCGTCGGCTTGCCGAAGTCTCGCGAAACGCGTTCGACGCCGGTCAGAACGATGAAGAGATCCGCCTGCAGGGAGGCCGCGAGCATCGAAGCCGCATAGTCCTTATCGATGACCGCCTCGACGCCGCGCACGTCACCGTCCTCCGTGACCACGACCGGCACTCCGCCGCCGCCCGCCGCGATGACGATGTGGCCCCGATTGACGAGGGCGGCCGTGACCTCGACGCCGCGGATCGCCACCGGGCGCGGCGAAGCCACGACCTTCCGCCACCCGCGGCCCGAGTCTTCCACCATCACCCAGCCCAGCCGTTTCATCAACTCGTCCGCCTTTTCCTTCGGGAAGAAGGGGCCGATGGGCTTCGTCGGCTTTCCGAAGGCCGGATCGGCGGCATCCACCTGGACCTGCGTCACGACGGTCACGACCTCCTTTCGGAAGCCGGCCCGGGAAAGCTCGTTGCCGAAGGCGAGCTCGAGGAGGAATCCGATCGAGCCTTCGGTGGCCGCGACGCAGAAATCGAGCGATTGGCGGGGAACCCGGTCCGCCGCGGCCTCCGCCTGGATGAGGACGTTGCCGACCTGCGGCCCGTTGCCGTGCACGACGACGAGCTCATACCCGCGGCCGAGAATCGGCAGGAGCTTGCGTACGGCTTCGCGGGCCCGCTCGAGCTGCGCCTCGGTCGTGCCGGAGTCCTCCGGCCGCAGGAGCGCGTTCCCTCCGAACGCCACGACGGCGAGAGGTCGGACGAAGGAGAAAAACGGCGTCCGATTGATCATGTCGCCGCGTCAGGCCGGCAGATCTTCGCGGACGAGAGGCATCGCCATACAGCGCGGCCCTCCGCGGGCGCGGGAGAGCTCGTGGGCGGCCAGGCGGATCACGTATTTCTTCTTCTTGCGCGTCTGGAGCTCGGCCCGGCCGAGAAGCAGGTCGGCCTCGTCGACGACGGCGTATCCGTGGCGCGCCAGCTCCTCCGCCGTGCGCTCGTTGCGGTCGTACGTGAGCACCACGCCCGGGGCCATCGCGAAGGCGTTGGCGCCGTCGGTCCACTGCTCGCGGCGCTCGGAGATCGGATCGTTGCCTCCGCAAAGGATCGGTTTCAGATCCATCTTCTGCGCGCGCAGGGCCGAGAGCAGGTCCTTCTCCGTCGTCCACGTGATCTCCCGCTTGGTCAGATCGCACTCGTACACGTCGGCCTCTTCCGCTCCGTCGGGAAGGATCATCGGGCCGTACACGAGACACTCCTCGCGCGAGATGACGGTGAAGACCGTGTCGAGGTGCATGAACGACCGGGCGGGGGGAATCGCGATGACGAAAATGCGCTTGACCGGAGAGCGACGGCTCTTGAAGGACTCCGCCAGGCGCTCGATGGTCGTCTTCTCGGTGCGCTCCGAATAGCCGATCGCGAGGATGTCGTCGCGCAGCACGAGGATGTCGCCGCCCTCGAGCGTGGGCCGCATGCGCGCGTACGAGGACGGCCGGCGATAGTCCGCCGAGAACTCCTGGAACCAGAACCGGCCGCCGTCGCTCTCGAAGCGCGGGTGGAACTGGAAGACGTATCCCGAGAGGAGCGGCTCGCGAAGGCGCGCCGGCGTGGCCATCGATCCGCGGATCGCGCGATCCCCCACGACGACCAGCGGATCACGCTGGAAGAAGTAGTTCGGGACGGGCGCCAGGTAATAGAGCTCCTCCGAGGTCTGCGCGATCTCCTGCGCGGGCCGCTCGATGCCCGTGATGAGGGTCGCGGCGAGCGCCTCGGGCGTCAGGTCCTGGAGGCGATAGTCCATGTCGGGCCCCCAGGAGAGCGCCCGCCCCAGGTCGCCGAGGATCGCGGAGCGCTGCTCGGGAACCGCGAGGACCTCCTCGAGGAGCTGCTGGATGTCGAGGACCTCGTCGGCGATGAAGCTCAGCACCTGCTGGAACCGGCGATGCTCCTCGCGGGCGCGGCTGCCGTAGAGGATGTCGTCGAAGAGGAGCTCTTCCATCATGGACGGCACCATTCGATCGATCTCGGGGCCCGGCAGATGCACCAGGACCGACTTCAGCTTGCCGATCTCGGAGGTGACGTGAAGGCTCATACCCGCGAAAAACGGGGCATTCTACCAGAGGGGCCCCGGCGATCCCGGCGCGGCGAGGCGGACCCGCGGGCCGCGTCAGGAAGGCGGAAGCAGCGGGAGCGCGGCGTCGGGCGCCGCGAGCTCTCCTTCCGCGCGCTCGCCGATTCCTTCGAGGCGCGCGGCGAACCGATCGAGGGCGCGGGCGGCGAGCTCGTACTGCTTCTGCGTGTTCTGCAGATGCGATCCGAGCTTGCCGAACGGCTCGTCGACGCGGTCCCAGAGGCGCGCGAGCTCTCCGAGCTTCTCGCCGATCTCGCGCGCGCTCTGCTGGAGCTCGAGACCGCGCAGCCCCATCGCCACCGTCGCGAGATAGGCGTAGAGGAGGCGCGGCGAGACCGGGATGACGCGGCGCTCGACCGCGTAATCGGCGAGCGACGGCCCGTCGCCGGCGACGGTCTCGCCCGCGATCTCGCTGTAGACGGCCTCGGCGGGAACGTACATCAGAGCGAAGTCCGTCGTGCCGGCTTCCGGCCGGATGTATCGCGTGCGGATGGCGTCGACGTGCCGGCGCACGTCCGCGCCGAAATCCCGCTGCGCGCGCCGCCGCTCTGCCTCCTCGGCGCCCTCGCGCGCCCGGCGGAAGTTCTCGAGAGGAAACTTGCTGTCCACGGGCACGATCC
>DATBFU010000107.1:0-27283 GCA_036558325.1 Thermoanaerobaculia bacterium
TCAACGCCTCCGGGCGCGCGGTTCGTGTGCGCGCCGCGATGAACTGCTCCGCGCCGCTCGTGGAAGACGTCGTCGCGGAGCTGGCGCGCGACGGCGTCCGCCGGTTCCTCGCTCTGCCCCTCTACCCGCAGTACTCGCTCACGACGACCAAAGGCGCACTCGACCGCGCGCGCGAGGCCGTCGTGCAAATTCCGGGGACGCGTCTGACCGAGACGGGCTCGTGGCCGACGCACCCGTCCTTCGTCCAGGCGCACGCGGAGCTCATCGCGGCAGCGATCGCCGGATTCCCCGACCCGCGGCCCGAAGCGGTGCACCTGCTCTTCTCCGCGCACTCGATTCCCGCGAAGCTCGTGACCCAGGAGGGCGACCCCTACCCGAAGGAGGTCGAGGCCTCCGTCGCGGCCATCCGGGAACGTCTCGGAAACCGCTCGCCGGCGTCGCTCGCCTACCAGTCGAAGCTCGGCCCCGTCGCCTGGCTCGGCCCGCCCACGCTCGAGGAGATTCGCGCGCTCGGGCACGGCGGGCAGAAGCAGGTCCTCGCGGTGCCGATCGCCTTCGTGACCGACCACGTCGAGACGCTCTACGAGATCGACCAGCTCTTCGGCGACGAGGCGCGCCGCGCCGGGATCGCGGTTTTCCGCCGGACGCCGGGACTGAACGATCACCCGACGTTTCTGCGCGCCCTCGTCGAGATCGTCGAAGCACAGACGGGGTTCTGGGCGCCGTGACGCGGACGACCGTCGTCGGCGGCGGCCTCTCGGGCCTCGTCGCCGCGTTCTCGCTCGCCCGTCGGGGCGAAACGGTTCGCGTGCTGGAAGCCTCGCCGCGCGCGGGCGGCGTCGTGCGCACGGAGCGCGAAGAGGGATTCCTCCTCGAGCTCGGACCGAACACCGTGCGCCCGACGGCCGAGATCCGGGACCTCCTGGGCGCCCTCGGCCTCGCCCCGAGCGCGCTCTTCGCCTCGCCGCGTCTTCCGCGATACATCGACTTCGCGGGCCGGCTCCACGCGCTCGCGCCCGGTCCCGCCGCCCTCCTCACGACGCGGCTCCTCACCTGGCCCGGGAAGCTCCGCCTGCTTCGCGAGCCGTTCGTGGCGCGCGGCGCCGATTCCGGAGAGTCGGCCGCCGCCTTCTTCGCGCGTCGCCTCGGGCCGGAAGTCGCCGAGCGGGTCGTCGCGCCGTTCGTGTCGGGGATCTGGGCGGGGGACGCGGAAGCGCTCTCGGCCGCGGCGGCCTTTCCGGTGCTCACCTCCTGGGAGCGCGATCGCGGCAGCCTCTTGCGCGGCGCTCTCGCGGCGCGCAAGCGAGGCAGGCCCGGCGAGCCGCTCCCCCGGGGCCTTCTTTCCTTCCGCGAGGGTCTCGAGACGCTGCCGCGCGCGATCGCCGAACGCCTGGGGGCGAGCCTCTCGCTCGGTGTGGCGGCCACCGCGCTCTCCCCCGCGGCGGACGGATGGCGCATCGAGACCTCCGCCGGCCCCATCGCGTCCGACCGCGTCGTCGTCGCGACTTCGGCGTCCGCGGCCGCGACGCTCCTCGAGCCCGTCGATCGCGAAGCCTCGCGCGCGCTCGCGGAGATTCCCCAGCCGCCGCTCGCGGTGCTTCACCTCGCGTATCCGGCGGCTTCCTTTCCGGCGCCTCTGGAGGGCTTCGGACACCTCGTCGTGCCGGCGAAAGACCGACGAATTCTCGGCGCCGTGTGGAGCTCCTGCCTCTTCCCGGGCCGCGCTCCCGAGGGGCAGGTGCTCCTGACGGCGTTCGCCGGAGGCGCGCGCGATCCCGACGCCGCCGGCCTCTCCGACGGAGACCTCCTCGAGATCGCGGGCCGCGAGCTCGCGGCGTCCTTGGGGACGAAGCCGGGCGGCCTCCCGCGGCTCCTCCGGGTCACGCGGCACGCGCGCGCGATTCCCCAGTACACGGCCGGGCACGCGGCGCGGCTGGAGGCTCTCGCCCGCGCCGAGCGGCGCCTGCCCGGGCTCCATCTCCTCGGCAACTACCGCGGCGGAATCTCGGTCGGCGACGTCGTGCGCAACGCGCTCGCGCCGCTCGCTTGACGGACGCGGTATCGTTCGCCCGTCCCATGCCGCTCGCCGTTCGCACCCAGGCGCTGCGCAAGCTGTACACGAGCGCGCCGCCCGTCGCGGGGGCCGGCCGCGGCATTTCGCTCTCCTTTCGCGCGTCCCGTGAGCGCCGCCAGCGAAAGATCGAGGTTCTGGCGCTCGACGACCTCTCACTCGACGTGCGGGCCGGCGAGCTCTTCGGCCTGCTCGGCCCGAACGGGGCCGGCAAGTCCACGACGGTCGGCGTCCTGACGACGCGCATCCGTCCGACCGGCGGCCGCGCGTTCATCGGCGACCACGACGTCTGGAAAGAGCGTGTCGCGGTGAAGCGGCGGATCGGCGTCGTTCCGCAGCGGCCCAACCTCGACTTCTCGCTCACCGCGCGGGAGATCCTGACGTTTCACGGCGCCTACTTCGGAATGCCGACGACGGCCCGCAACGCGCGGGCCGGCGAGCTCCTCGAGCGCTTCCAGCTCACCGACCGCGCCGATCAGCTCTGCATCGGTTTCTCGGGCGGCATGCTGCAGCGCCTCTCGATCGCGCGTGCGATGGTGCACGACCCCGAGGTCCTCTTCCTGGACGAACCGTCGGCCGGGCTCGACCCGCAGACGCGCCTCGTCCTCTGGGAGATCGTCCGCGAATACCACCGCCGCGGGCGCACGATCGTCCTGACGACGCACAACATGGAGGAGGCGGACGCCCTGTGCGAGCGCGTCGCGATCGTGGACCACGGCAAGGTGATCGCCCTCGGAACGCCGGCGGATCTCAAGCGCTCGGTGCCCGGCGGCCACATCATTCGCCTCGTCGTGGCGCCCCGGCCGCCCGCCCTCCTGCGACAGCTCGAGCGGCTCGAGGGCGTGACCGAGGTCCGACCGGTCGGCGAGCAGCGCGTGGACCTTTATGCCGACCGCGGCGGCCCGCTCGTCCCCGAGGTCGTGAACCTCGCGCTCCTCGCACGCGTCGAGATCCGCGACGTCCACATCGCGGAGCCGTCGCTCGAGAACCTGTTCCTGCACCACACGGGGCGCAGCCTGCGGGACTGAGGGAAAGCCTGACCGTGAATCGGAAGACCTTCCTCGCCCTTCTCGGCCGCGACGCGCACGTCGCGCGGCGCAACTTCTTCCCGCTGCTCCTCCAGACGCTCCTGCAGCCGATGCTCCTCGTCTTCGTTCTCGGCCGCGTCCTCACGACGAGCGGGATGATGCCCGTCCAGTACAAGAGCATGCTGCTTCCCGGAATCATCGCCCTCTCGATGCTGCTGGCGGGCATCCAGGCCGTCGCGATGCCGCTCATCTCCGAGTTCCAGTTCACGAAGGAGATCGAAGACCGCCTGCTCGCGCCGATCGAGAACCAGTGGGTCGCCATCGAAAAGGTCTTTGCCGGAATGGTTCAGGCGCTCGTCGCGGGGCTCGTCGTGCTGCCGTCCGCGTGGCTCCTGATCGGCAAAGGCGTGGAGCTGCGGCTCGGCCGCCCGGCCGAGTTCTTCGCGATCGTCCTGCTCGTCGCGCTGCTCTCCTCGACGATCGGGCTGACGCTCGGCTGCGCGATCGGGCAGACGCAGATCGGCCTGATGTTCTCGCTCGTGGTGGCCCCGATGATCTTCTTCGGCTGCGCTTACTACCCCTGGAGCGCCCTCGCGAGCTTCCCGATCTTGAAGCGCGTCGTGCTCGTGAACCCGTTCGTCTACGCGAGCGAGGGTCTGCGCGCCGCGCTCGCCCCGCAACTGCCGCATCTCCCGGTCATCGCGATCTTCGCCGCGCTCGCGGCCTTCGACGCTTTCTTCCTCTGGTACGGAATCTCGCGCTTCCTCCGCAAGGCGGTGGGCTAGCCGAGCTCCACGCGCCGCAGGCGCAGCGCGTTGCCGATGACGGAGACGGAGCTGAAGCTCATCGCCGCGGCGGCGATCATCGGAGAGAGCAGGATCCCGAATGCCGGATAGAGGACGCCCGCCGCGATCGGCACCCCGAGCGCGTTGTAGGCGAAGGCGAAGAACAGGTTCTGGCGGATGTTGCGCATCGCGGCGCGCGAGAGGCGCCGGGCGCGCACGATTCCGAGCAGATCTCCACGCACGAGCGTCACGTCGGCGCTCTGCATCGCGACGTCCGTCCCCGTGCCCATCGCGATCCCGACATCCGCCTTCGCGAGCGCCGGCGCGTCGTTGATCCCGTCGCCGGCCATCGCGACGATCCGCCCGGCCGACTGAAGCCGCGCCACGACCTCGGCCTTGCGGTCGGGCAGGACCTCGGCCTCCATCTCCTCGATCCCGAGCCGCTTCGCGACGGCCTCGGCCGTCGCGCGCCGATCGCCGGTCACGATCACGAGGCGGAGGTCCTCCCGCCGCAGGAGACCAACCGCCTCTTGCGCCGTCGCCTTGATCGGGTCGGCCACGCCGAGCACCCCGGCAGCCCTTCCATCCACGGCCGCGAGGAGGACCGTCTGACCCTCGCCCGCGATGGAGTCGGCGGACGTCGCCAGACGCGAGGCGTCCACGCCGAGGTCTTCGAGGAGCGCCGAGTTTCCGACCGCCACGGCTCGGCCCCCGGCGCGGCCCACGACGCCCTTGCCGGGCCGCGACTCGAACACCTCCGGCGCCGCGACCCTCGCGCCGCGCTCGCCGGCCCCCGCCACGACCGCCGCGGCGAGGGGGTGCTCGCTCCCGCGCTCGAGCGAGCCGGCCAGGCCCAGCAGCTCGATCTCCGAGAGGCCTCCCGTTGTCGCGACCGAGACGAGGCGCGGCCGTCCCTCCGTCAGCGTCCCCGTCTTGTCCAGGACGAGCGTGTCCACGTCGCGCAGGCGCTCGATCGCCTCGGCATTGCGGAAGAGGACGCCGGCGGTCGCGCCCCTTCCGGACGCGACCATCACGGACATCGGCGTCGCGAGCCCGAGCGCGCACGGGCAGGCGATGATCAGGACGGCCACGGCGTTGACGACGGCGTACGCCAGGCGAGGCGCGGGGCCGAAGATCGCCCACGCGGCGAACGCGCCGCCGGCGGCGACGACGACGGCCGGAACGAACACGCCCGACACCCGGTCGGCGAGGTTCTGGATGGGCGCGCGGGTGCGCTGCGCCTCTCCCACCATGCGAACGATCTGCGCCAGCAGCGTCTCCGCGCCGACGCGCTCCGCCCGCATCACGAACGATCCGTTGCCGTTGACGGTGCCCGCGATGACCCGTGCGCCCGCCGCTTTCTCGACGGCGAGCGGCTCGCCGGTCACCATCGACTCGTCGACGAAGCTGCCTCCTTCGACGACCGCGCCGTCCACCGGCACCTTCTCGCCGGGCCGCACGCGCAGGAGGTCCCCGGCGCGCACGTCTCCGAGAGACACGTCTCCCTCGGACCCGTCCGGCCCGACCCGCCGCGCCGTCCGGGGGGTGAGGCCCAGCAGCGCCCGGACGGCGGCGCCCGTGCGGCTTCGCGCCTGGAGCTCGAGCACCTGGCCGAGCAGGACGAGCGTCACGATGACGGCGGCGGCCTCGAAATACACCCCGACGCGTCCCGAGTGGTCGCGCAAAGAGGCGGGGAAGAGCCCGGGCACGACCGTCGCGACGAGGCTGTACAGGTACGCCACGCCGGTGCCGAGGCCGATCAGCGTGAACATGTTCGGGCTGCGGTGAATGATGGAATCCCGGGCGCGGACGAAGAACGGCCAGCCGCCCCAGAGGACGACGGGGGTGGCGAGGAGCGCCTCGATCCAGGGACTCCATGGAGCGACCTCCCAGCGCGCGACGGGACCGCCGCCCGGCAGCATCCGGAGCATCGCCAGGGCGACGAGCGGCGCCGTCAGGGTCGCCGACACTACGAAGCGCCGCCGCATGTCGGAGAGCTCGGGGTTCTCGGGTTCCTCGAGCGAGATCGTGCGCGGCTCGAGCGCCATCCCGCAGAGGGGACAGCTTCCCGGCGCGTCCCGCTCGATCTGCGGGTGCATCGGGCAGACCCATTCGGATCTGCCTTCCGGCGCGGCGTGCGGCGCCGGGGCGGCCGCGGTCCCGTCCTCCAGGAACCGGCGCCGGCACTCCTCGCGGCAGAAGGAGTGCCGCTGCCCGCCGCGGTCCGCGGACAGGGACGTCGCAGGATCGACGGTCATGCCGCAGACGGGGTCGACAGCTACCGGGCCCGTCATGACGGCCCGATCATGCCGCACATCCCGCCTTTCATTCGTCAATCGCGTGCCCCGCGCCGTGCGCGGCGCCCCACCGGACGCGCAGGAAGAAGTGGCCGGACAGCGGGAAGTGGCCGTAGGCGGGCTCGAGGGTCGAAGGAAAGGAATATACGGTCACGTCGGCGCCGAGGCCGGTGGCGAGCCCGGACACGAGAGCGAAATCCCGGAGATAGCCGGCGGTGAACGCGAAGATGTTCGCCAGGCGCGGCTCGTCCGGAGGCGACACGTGCGGCTCGCCTTTGAACGCCAGGAGGTCGTCGTCCTTCTGCACGTACTCCGCGCGCCCGAAGACCTGGTCGGCCGAGGTCATCTGCCACGCGGCCTCGAGGAGCCAGGCCGCACTGTTCCCGTGCGCCTCCACGTTGCGGCCCCAGACGAGGCTCGCCGCGAAAGGCCCGTCGCCGTCGGCCCCGTAGTGCAGCGACGCGGTCAATCGATGCACGTCGCCCGGCTCGGAGGGCTCGGGCTTCTTCAGGAATCCGAAGGAGATCTGCCCCGACCATCCGCCGCCGAGCCTCAGCCGCGCGCGGCCCGAGACCGAGTCGAGCGTTCCCGCTTCGATGTTCCATCGGTGCTCGTCGGGCTCGGCGCCGTGGAAGGCCGAGCCCTCGAGCGAGAGCGCCTTCCAGCCCCACCCGGCCGTGATCACGTCGAAGGCGATATGCGTCGAGTCCTGCCAGTGATGCCCGAGCGGCGCCGTCGGGTTCTCCCCCGCGGACGCGCGGTGCATGAAGGCGGTCGGGCCGAGGGCCGGCTCCCCGACCGGCGCGATCTGCACCCACACGGCGGATCGGTCCGCGATCTGCCGCCGCCACGTCGCGGAGAGGTTCATGAAGAAATCGTGCGGGTGCTGGCGGTCCACGAGCGGTTTGCCGCGGTACTCCTCGCCGGTCTGAAAAAGCTCCTGCGATCCGGCGGCCGGGAACGTCGCGGGCTCGAGCGAGTTCATCGCCATGAGCGACAACCGGCCGCCCCAGAGGCCGTGCGTCGCGTGGAACATGTTCCAGTTGCTCGACTCGACGCCCTTGCGGCCCGAAGGTCCCCCTTGTCCGTTGAACGCGAGCCGCGCGATCCCGAGGTCCATGAGATGCCAGCCGGGCATCGCCATGCCGGCGTCCGGATCGTCCGGGATCATGCCGTTCATGAGAATCATGTCGGACTGAAAGAGGCGCGGCGGCCCCGACGCGTCCTCCATCTCTTGCATGTCGTGGCCCCCGTGCTGGGCGAGCGCGCCCGCCGCCAGAGCCCATCCGCAGGCCGCGAGCACGAGTCGACGCGTGCGATGCAAGACGGAATCTCTCCTTCTGTTCGAATCCCTTCCGATTCCCGGGCCGCGGCCGCAAGCCGCTCGCGTCGCGTCTAGAGACGCAACACGGACGCGGAGGCGGAAGTGCGCGGACTCCCGTGGCCGGGCGGTCGCCGGGGTTCCCGCCGGCCCGGGGCGTCCCGCGCGACGCGGCCGGCGGCCGGCGGCGGCGCGAATACCGGGTCACCGGTGGTCGGCGCCGGCGACGACGGAAGAGCGGACGCCGCGCCGAGCACGCAGGGCGCCAGATGGCCGCGGCAGGAATGTCTGGAAGCCGGAGCGGACGGCGCACCGGCCGCGTCCCCGTGACAAGCCGGCGCCGCCGCCGATACGCGCGCCGCCGCCGCATCGCACTCGGACCGACAGCGGAGCGCGGCCGCGGGAGCCTGCGCGACCGCGAAAGCGATCGCGAGCGCCGCGGAGAGGCATCCCGAAAATTCGGACGACCGCATCCTCATTCCGGTCGCGCGCCGTCCTTCGGCGCCGGCGTCGCGGCCGCGGGCGGCTCGTCCGCGTGGTGCGACGTCCCGCCCGCGCGCTCCAGCGCCTTCTCCTCCTCGGCCGAGAGCGCGTCGAGATGGCGCAGGAACGCGACGATCTCCCAGATTTCCTTCTCCTTGTGCGTCGGACCGAACGCCGGCATTCCCGTCATGCGGATTCCGTTGGCGACGATCCAGTAGAGCTCGCCGTCGGGCCGCTTCTGCACGCGGGGCAACGTCAGATCGGGCGCGGGCGGGTTCAGCCCCTGGCCCGCCTCGGACGCCTCGATTCCGGGCCCGCCGTGGCACTCCGCGCAGTTCTCGCGGTAGTGTGCGAGCCCCTCGCCCCAGGTTTCGGCGGACGCGGGCAGCGGGTTGGACGCTTTTGAAGCGCGCCGCGCGACGGCGCGGTTGAGAGCGAATCGCGCCAGCCCCTCCTCGAGCTTCCCCGGCGGCTTCGTCGCCGCGACCTCGAAGAGACCCAGCCAGAGAACGAGGCACGCCGCCACGACGAGCAGCACGAACCCGAGCAGCATCCCGCCCAGCCACTTCATGCGTGCTCCCGATTCGAGGCGTGGCAGGTCGTCTCGGCGCCGCGCTCGACCTGGATCGTCGCGTGATGCACGCCGGCGTCCTCGCGAAGCAGCCGCTGGACGGCCTCCAGAACCTCTCCCCGCCGGCTCTCCGAGGCCGCGCGAATGTGCACGCTCGCGGAGTGGAGGCCCGACGTCAGCGTCCAGAAATGCAGGTCGTGGATCGCCTCGACGCCGCGGATCTCGAGAATCTTCTGGCGGAGACCCGGCAAGTCGATCTCGCCCGGCGTCCCCTCGAGAAGGATGTGCGCGGATTGGTGCAGAAGCGAAACGGACCGCGGCACGATGAACGCCGCGACGCCCACGGAGACCGCCGGATCGAGCCAGGTCCATCCCGTCCTCGGGATGAGGATCGCGGCGGCGACGACGGCCGCGGACCCGATCAGGTCGGTCAGCACCTCGAGGTGCGCCGCCTTCATGTTCAGGCTCTCCCGCCGCCCGCGCGCGAGCAGCTGCAGGGCGATGAAGTTGGCCGCGAGACCGACGGCGGCGACGGCGAGCATGACGCCGCCGCGCACCGCGACCGGCTCGCGGAATCGCCCGAGCGCCTCGAAGAAAATCCAGCCCGCCATCACGAGAAGAAGCTGGGCGTTGACGAACGCGGCGAGGATCTCGGCGCGATAGAAGCCGAAGCTGTGGCGTCCCGTCGGCGCGCGGCCGGCCAGGCGCATCGCGGCGTAGGCGAGGGTCAAGGCCGCGATGTCCGCGAACATGTGCGCGGCGTCGGCGAGGAGCGCGAGGCTTCGGGACAGGATTCCGCCGACGACCTCGAGGAGCAGAACGCCGCCGGTGAGGCAGAGGACCGTGCGGAGGTGCCGGCGCCAGGTCTTCCGGTCGCTCCCCGCGCCCGGATCCGGGCCGTGGGCATGCGCGTGCGAGTGGCTTTTCGCCGCCTGGCGCGCGACCTCCGGCATCAGGCGGGTCCGGGAGACGTTCGCGCGACCGCCGGCGCGGACGGCTTCACCTCGACGCGCGCGTCGTTGAAGCAGGCGCCCCCGCCCAGATCCGTCAGTGTGTCCGGGGCGAGCGCCGAGGCCGTCGCGCCGTTCTCGGTGTTGTGGCTCCAGAGTCCCTTTGGCAGGAACACGACGCCCCGCCGCATCTCGCCGTCCACGCGCGCGCGACAGCGCACCTCGCCGCGCGAATTGAAGACCCGGACCGTCCCGCCGTCCGTAACCCCGCGCGCCGCAGCGTCCTCGGGATGCATGGCGAGCGCCACCGTCTCCGGCCGGAGCTCGCCGAGCGTCGAGCTGATGGTGCGGTCGCTCGCGGGCGAGATGAGCGCGAGGGGAAATTCGGGCGAGGCCGCCTCTTCGCGGAATCCGTAGAGGCCGAGCGGCGCTTCGCGATCGAGGTCCTCGGGCGCGAGGTGCACTTTTCGGTCCGGCGTGCGCGGAAAGACGTCCACGAACTGGACGGGGCTCGGCCCGAACTCGGGATTCGCGACCCCGTCGCGCGAGACGGCCTCGCGGAGCGCTTCGGAGCGCCGGCTCGAGCCGTAGACGGCCGCCGCGATTTCCTCCGTCGTCTCCGGATCGCCGCGCCGCGCCACGCCCGTCCGCCGACAGAGATCCGCGAAGACCTCGTGGTTGGACCGCGACTCGCCGACCGGCGGGATCGCCGGCAGGGAGTCCTGAAGCACGTACGCGCCGTAGCCGCGCGAGACCTCGCGCCGCTCGAGAAACGTCGTCGCGGGCAGGACGACGTCGGCGTAGGCCGCGGTGTCGGTCATCACGGGATCGAAGACCACGGTGAAGAGGTCTTGGCGGAGGAGACCCCTTCGGACTTTCTCCTGCTCGGGCAGCGTCATGAGCGGGTTCGCGTTGTAGACGAACAGCAGCTCGACGGGCGGCCGACCCGAAAGGAGCGTTTCTCCGACGAGATTCATGTTGATCTCGCGCGTCGACGCGGGGCCCTCGCGCGCGGCGGCCGAAGACTCGAGATCCCAGATCGCCGAGTTGGACATCGTGTATCCGCCGCCCCGCACGCCGAACTTCCCGGCCACGGCCGGCAGCGCGAGCACCGCCGCGACCGCGGAACCGCCGTTCCGGTTGCGCTCCAGACCCCAGCCGCATCGCAGCGCCGCCGGCGAGGAGTCCGCGTAGAGCCGCGCGAACGCCTCGATGTCTCCGGCGGCGAGACCCGACGCCGACGCGGCGCGATCCACGGTCCACGGCTCGGCGCGCCGGCGCAGCTCCTCGACGCCCGTTGCATGCGCCGCGAGGAACGCCGCGTCCGCGCGTCCGCCGGCGAAGAGCCAGCGAATCATCGCGAGCGCGAGCGGGAGGTCTCCGCCGGGCGCGATCTGCAGATGGAGATCGGCCTGCTCGGCGAGGCGCGTCCGCCGGGGGTCCACGACGACCAGCTTCCCGCCCGCCTTCTGCGCCGCCTGGATGTGCGGCAGAAGATGGATGCCCGACACCGCCGGGTTGACGCCCCAGAGGACGATCAGCCGCGCGAGCCGGTAGTCCGGAATCGCGATCCCGGCCATCTTCCCGTAGAGGCCCTTGGCGGCGCGGCCGGACGGCGCGGCGCAGACCGTGCGCAGGAGACGCGAAGCGCCCAGGCGGCCGAAGAGACGCGCGTCGGTCGTGTCCTGCGACAGATAACCGTTCGAACCGCCGTAGGAGAGCGGCAGGATCGCTTCGCCGGCGCCGCGCCCCGCGAGCTCCGAGAGTTTCCCGGCGACGAGATCGAGCGCCTCGTCCCAGCCGGCGCGCCGGAACCGGCCTTCGCCCTTGCGCCCCTCGCGGATGCGCGGATGGAAGACGCGCCGCGGGCCGTGCACGTGCTCGGGGTACCGCCGGACCTTCGCGCAGATGTAGCCATCGGTCAGCGGGTTGACGCGGCTGCCCCCGACCGCGACCACGCGATCCCCTTCGACATGAACGTCGAGGCTGCAGGCGTCCGGGCAGTCGAGCGGACAGGCACTCGAAACGATCCGGGCGGGAGCGGTGCGGGCGGCGGCTTCCATGGCGCGGCGATCTCCTCCGACCGCCGAATGGTAAGCCTCTCGGGCGGTTTCCGCCAACCGGAGCGCGGCGGTCTGGGACGAACGGACGGAGGGCGCCGAGACCGGCCGCCTAAGGCGAATCCGGGAAGAAGCCGTGGAGCTCGCGCAGCGCCGGGCGGTCGATGCGCTCCTCGCGCAGCGACTGTCGCAGGAGCTGCAGCGCCGCCATGCCTTCGGGCACCATCTGGAGGTCCTGGATCACCGGCAGCGCTTCGAGGACGGATTGCCGGGCGGCGGCTTCCTCTCCGAGCTCCAGCAACAGATCGGCGATGACGAGGTGCAGCGCGGCCACGTCGGCGCGCATCCCGATCTGCTCGAACTGCTCCTGCGCCGCGCGATACGACTCGATCGCCGCCGCGACCTGCCCGGTCTCACGCAACATGCCGGCGAGGCCCCACTGCACTTTCGCGAGCGCGATCCGGTCGTCGAGACGCTTCAGGACCGGAATCGCCTGTCGCGACGCCTCGATCGCGCGCGCGGCGTCTCCTTGCATTCCATACAGGTGCGTCAGATTGCCGAGGGCCGCCGCGGCGAGCCGCTCGGCACCGAGGGATTCGGCCTGGGCGCCGATCCGACGATAGAGCTCGGCGGCTTCCTGCAGGCGTCCGCCCTCCGTCAGCGCGACGCCCTCGAGGAATCCCACCTTGAGCGCGTCCACGGGCATCGACAGCTTCTCGAAGCTCTCGCGCAGCGGCGTCGCCATCTCGAGCACGGCGTCGACCTGGCGCTCTTCGGCCCGCAGAGCCAGCCGCTGGTAGGTCAGCCGCGAGAGGTCGGCCGTCGCGCTGACGGTGTGGAGGAACGGACCCTCGGCCCGGTCGAACCAGAGCCGGGCCTCGTCGCGGCGCGAGAGATGACGGCAGGCGGTGCCGGCGATCAAGGCCAGCTCGCCCAGGAAATACTCTCGCTCGTCGAAGAGCCCGATGGGCCGCGCCGGAACGCGCAGGAACTCATAGAGGTGCTCCGCGTCGTCGCGGACCTCGGCGGGCTCGCTGTCGAGGCGATCGTGCAGCCGGGCGCAGACCGACAGCAGGAGGTCGGGCTGCTCGAGCCGGACGGCGTCGGCGCCCTCGACGCGCGCTTCGCGGGGCATCGAGAGAATCCGGTCGGCCGAATTCTCGATCTCCTCGGGCGGCATCGCGCGCGGCGGGAAGCGGAGGACTCGGCCTCCGTTCATGGAAGCTCCTCGTCGAGGCGCATCTGAAGATCCACGGCCAGCTCTTCCGGCTCGCGCGAGAGAATGTCGTCCAGTCGCGGGTCGGTCGATCGCCGGCCGCCGAGCTTCCACATCTGGAGCGAGCGCCCGTACTGACAGGCGGCCGAGAGGAGAGCCACACGGAGCGCCTTGGGAGCCATCGGAGAGTTGCCGCTGCGCCGCGCGAGGCGGAGGAACCAGGGCAGCAGATCTTCCTCGGCCCCGTCGGCTTCCTCGGGCGTCAGGAGGTAGTAGGAGACGAGTGTCGAACGAATGACACCCTGAAGACGCAGGAAGACTTCGCGCGCCTCGTCGTCCCGGGCTGGAGATGTGTGCGGCACAGGGGTTTACGCTCTCGGAGCTTTTCCGAAGGCTACACTACGTCCGCGGCGGCGTCAAAGGCCGCGCGCCGAGCCCGCCTTCGAATGTCCTGTGCCTGAGAGACTTAGCTCGGGATGATCGTGCCGACCTTGATGACGAAGCGAGTCGTCTTCTTGTCGGGCCGTGCCGTGCGGGTCTCGGGCTGACGCTCCGGCATCCGGGCGGGGGTGGTGGAAGAAGTCATGATCGTCTCCTTTCGCCAACGGCTCGGCCGGGCCGAGCGTACCTACCGAAGTATTCGAAACCGGCAAGATTGAATCACAAATCGGGCCGGGAGTCGCGGGCTTCGGCGCCCGGGGTATTCCAAGCTCCGATCCCTGAAGGAATTGCACTAGTCTAGGCGGCCGGCAGCGCCGCCTGCCGAGAGGAGTTTTCTCTCATGATGCGAATTCCGGCCGCCCTCGCAATCCTTTCCCTGCTCCTTCCCGCCGCCGCAGCGACGAAGCGCTCCCCGGCGAAGAAGACCGGCGCCTTGCCCGACCTCCTGACCTTCCCCGCGACGGAGAAGCTGCTCCCGAACGGCCTCAAGGTCATCGTGGTCCCGACGGGCTTCCCGAACATCGTGTCGCTCCAGATCCCGGTGCAGACCGGGTCCCGCAACGAGGTCGAGCCGGGCAAATCCGGATTCGCCCACTTCTTCGAGCACATGATGTTCCGGGGAACGAAGGAATATCCGCCGGACCGCTACCAGCAGATCCTCACGCAGGTCGGCGCCCGCCAGAACGCGTACACGACGGACGACTTCACGAACTACCACACGACGTTCTCGAAGGACGACCTGGAGCTCATGCTCAAGGTCGAGGCCGACCGGTTCCAGCACCTCGCCTACGACGAGGCGGCCTTCAAGACCGAGGCCCGCGCCGTTCTCGGCGAGTACAACAAGAACAGCGCGAATCCGATCGTGAAGCTCGACGAAGCGCAGCGCGAAAAGGCGTACACGACGCACACGTACAAGCACACGACGATGGGCTTCATCAAGGACATCGAGAACATGCCGAACCAGTACGCGTACTCGCGGGAGTTCTTCGACCGCTGGTACCGGCCCGAGCACACCACGGTGATCGTGGCGGGCGACGTTACGGCCGAAAAGGTCATCCCGCTCGTCGAGAAGTACTGGGGCTCCTGGAAGCCGGGCAGCTACGAGGCCGTCATTCCGCAGGAACCGCCCGCGAAGGGTCCCGTCTACGCTCACGTCGCGTGGCCGTCGCCGACGCTTCCCTGGGTGAGCGTCGCGTTTCACGGGCCGGCCTTCTCGGACGCGAAGAAGGACTATGCGGCGCTCGACATCCTTCTCGATCTCGAGTTCGGCGAGACCTCCGACCTGTACAAGAAGCTCGTCGAGACGGAGCAGAAGGTCGACCAGCTCTTCGCGGACAGCGGCGGCAATCAGGACCCGTCCCTGGTCACCGTGTACGCGCGCGTCAAGAAGATCGAGGACGCCGTCCCCGTCCGCGACCAGATCCTCGCGACGTACGCCGCGGCGCTCGCCGGTCCGCCGGACGCCAAGCGCCTCGCCGAGGCGAAATCGAACGCGCGCTACAGCTTCGCGCGGCGACTCGACAACACCGAGACGATCGCCGCGATCCTCGCGCGGTTCGTGAGGTATTCCCGCTCCTACGGCACGATCAACCGGCTGCAGCGCGTCTACGACTCGCTGACGCCGGAAGACCTGCAGGCCGCCGCGAAGACCTATTTCACCGACTCGAATCTCGTCGTCGCGACCCTGTCGAAGGACGCCTTCCCCGACGCGATGACGACGCCTCCCGCGCTCGCGGCCGTCGCGCCGAAAGCGGCCGCCCCGACGGCCGACATCGACTTCGTGATCCAGAAGACGACGCTCCCCCAGTTGAACATCAAGCTGCTCTTCGCGGCCGGCTCGGCGCACGACCCGAAGGGCAAAGAGGGACTCGCCGCGCTCGCCGCCTCGATGATCGCCGAGGCCGGCTCGAAGGACATGCGCATCGACGAGATCAACCGCGCGCTCTACCCGCTGGCCGGCGTCTACCGGGACCAGGTCGACAAGGAGATGACGACCTTCACGGTGTCGATCCACCGCGACAACGCGAAGGCGTGCCTCGACACGGTGCTGCCCCAGCTTCTCGATCCCGGCTTCCGGCCGGAGGATTTCGACCGCCTCCGGGATCAGCAGAAGAACGCCCTCGTCGAGGATCTCCGCGCCAACAACGAGGAAGAGCTCGGCAAGGAACGCCTCCAGACGGACCTCTTCGCCGGGACGCCCTACGGCCACCCGGTTCTGGGCACCGTCGCCGGCATCGAGGCGATCACGCTCCAGGACGTGAAGGACTTCGTGCGGACCGCGTACACGCGCAAGGCGCTCACGGTCGGCGTCGCGGGCGACGCGCCCCCGGAGCTCCTCGACCGGCTGCGGGCGGACCTCTCCCGGCTTCCCGATGGACCCGCCCTGCCGCGGCCGGCCGGCGTCGTCGCGCGCAAGCCGTCCGGCATGCACGTCGACATCATCGAGAAGGACACCCGCGCGACGGCCATCTCGCTCGGCCATCCGATCGCGATCACGCGCTCCTCGCCCGACTTCGCCGCGCTCTGGCTCGCGCGCACCTGGCTCGGCGAGCACCGCGCGTCGTTGTCGCACCTCTACCAGCGCATCCGGGAAGTCCGCGGCATGAACTACGGCGACTACGCCTACATCGAGGCGTTTCCGCGCGGCATGTTCCAGTTCTTCCCGGACCCCAACATCGCGCGCCAGGCGCAGATCTTCGAGATCTGGATCCGTCCCGTCGTGCCCGAGAACGCCCACATGGCGCTTCGTATCGCCGTGGCCGAGCTCGACAAGCTCGTGACCAAGGGCCTCTCGGAGGAAGACTTTCAGCGCACGCGCGACTATCTGATGAAGAACGTCTACGTGATGACGGCGACCCAGAACCAGCAGATCGGCTATGCCCTCGACTCGAAGTGGTACGGCATCGGCGAGTTCACGTCGACGATGCGCGACCGTCTGTCGAAGCTCACGCGGGAGGACGTCAACCGGGTCGTCCGCGAGAACCTGTCGGCGAAGAACCTTCAGGTCGTGATCATCACCAAGGACGCCGCGGGGTTGAAGGAGAAACTCGTCTCCGACGCCTTCTCGCCGATCAAGTACGACGGAGAGAAGCCCGCCGACCTCCTCGAAGAGGACAAGATCATCGGGGCGCGCAAACTCGGCATCTCGCCGGACGCCGTCACGATCACCCCCGCCGCGGAGGTGTTCGCGCGGTGAGACGCCCGCGCGCTCGGCCCGCGGACGCGCGCGCCGCCCGCGGGATAGACTCTGCCCGCGATCCGACGATCGCGGGCCCGGAACGCCCAAGGAGATCTCGTTGAGGCGAGTGTTGGAATCGCCGGCGGCGGAACGAACCGAGCTGCCCAAGGCTCCGAGCGGCATTCCGGGCTTCGACGACATCACGGGCGGGGGTCTCCCGCGCGGGCGACCGACCATCGTGTGCGGGTCCGCCGGATGCGGGAAGACCTTGTTCGCGATGGAGTTTCTGGCCCGGGGCGCCTCGGAGTTCGGCGAGCCGGGAGTTTTCCTGGCTTTCGAGGAGACACCCCAAGAGCTCGACCGGAACGTTCGGTCGCTCGGCTTCGATGTGGAGCGTCTCGTCGCGGACGGCAAGCTCCTCATCGACCACGTCGAGATCGAACCGAACGACATCGAGGAGACCGGCGATTACGACCTGGAAGGACTCTTCATCCGTCTCGGCTCGGCGATCGACGCCGTCGGCGCCAGGCGCGTCGCGATCGACACGCTCGAAACGCTCTTTTCGAGCTTCCGAAACGAGCGAATCCTTCGCGGCGAGCTGCGGCGCCTCTTCCGCTGGCTGAAGGACCGCGGCGTCACGGCGGTCATCACGGCGGAGCGCGGCGATGGAACGCTGACGCGCCACGGCCTGGAGGAGTACGTGTCCGACTGCGTGATCTTCCTCGATCACCGTATCTCGGATCAGATCGCGACGCGGAGACTTCGGGTCGTGAAGTACCGCGGCTCCCACCACGGCACGAACGAGTACCCGTTCCTGATCGACGAGCGCGGCATCGAGGTCCTGCCGATCACCTCCTCCGCTCTCGAGTACGGGGTTTCCGAGGAGCGAATCTCGACCGGCGTCCCCTCCCTCGACGAAATGCTCGGCGGCGAGGGTGTCTACCGCGGCTCGACCATCCTGCTCTCGGGAACGGCCGGCACGGGGAAGACGAGTCTGGCTGCCAGCCTGGTGGACGCCGCCTGCCGCCGGGACGAGCGCTGCCTCTACTTCGCGTTCGAAGAATCGGCCGACCAGATCGTGCGCAACATGCATTCGATCGGGCTCGACCTCTCCGCCTGGAAAAAGAAGGGCCGGCTTCGCTTCGAAGCGGCGCGCCCGGTCATGCTGGGCCTGGAAGCGCACCTGACGAGAATTTATCAGGCGTTCCGGGGCTTCGCTCCATCTCTCGTCGTCCTGGACCCCATCACGAACCTCTCGTCCTCGGGCGGAGAGTCGCTGGCGCGGGGCATGCTCACCCGGCTGATCGACTTCTTCAAGGCACGTCAGATCACACTGGTGCTCACGAGCCTGAACCGGCGCGACGCTTCGTTCGAGGGATCCGCCGCCGGAGTCTCTTCCTTGATGGACACCTGGATCCACCTCCGGAACCTCGAGGCGAATGGAGAACGCAACCGGGCGATCTACATTCTGAAGTCTCGCGGAATGAGACACTCGAACCAGGTTCGGGAGTTCCTCCTGACGGACGAAGGGATCCGCCTGACGAGCATCTACGCGGGACCCGAAGGCATCCTCGCCGGCTCGGCCCGACTGGCTCAGGAGGCCCGGGAGGAGGCCCACGTGGCGCTTCGCCGACAGGAGATCGGTCGGAAACGACGCGAGCTCGAGCGCCGCAAGGCCGACCTCGACGCGGAAATCGCCTCCAAACGGCGGGCGTTCGAGGCGGACACGGAAGAGACGCGGCACGTCATCGCGGAGGCGGAAGGACGGGAAGCGATCCTCCGATCGGGGCGTGAAACGATGTTCCGTCAGCGCGACTCGGCCGGACGCGCTCCCATCGCCCGTTCGCGGTCGGGCGCGCGAGGGCCCAAAACGGCGAAAGGCCGGAGACGGCCATGAGGGATTCGAAGATCGCGCCGGCGCGGCGCGAGGGCGGTCCGGCCGCCGATCGCGAGCCCTGGACGCTTCGCCTCTACGTGGCCGGGCAGACGCCGCGATCGCTCGCGGCGTTGACGAACCTGAAGCGTTTCTGCGAGGAATACCTACCGGAGCGCTACTCGATCGAGGTCATCGATCTGGTGGAGAAACCGCAGCTGGCGCGGGGCGATCAGATCCTCGCGATCCCGACGCTCGTTCGGAAGCTCCCGGTTCCGATGCGCAAGATCATCGGCGATCTCTCGAACACGGAGCGCGTGCTCGTCGGCCTGGATCTTCGGCCTCGGGCGTAGCCACAATCACGGACCGTTTCCCACGGAGGCCCCATGGAGTCCGAAAAGAACCGCGAAGAGCTCCTCCTGGCCGAGATCGAAGCCCTGCGCAGCCGGCTCATCGAGCCCGAGGCCACCCTGACGGCGATTCGGGACGGCGAGGTGGACGCCTTCGTCGTGTCGGAGGCGGCCGGCGAACGCGTCTACGCTCTGCGCAGCGCCGATCCTCCCTTTCGGGTCATGGTCGAAGAAATGCGAGAGGGCGCCGCCACGCTCGACGAGCGCGGAACGATTCTTTACGCGAACGCGCAGCTGGCCCGGATGCTCGGCCGAGCCGCGGAGCTCCTGCGGGGAAGCTCCCTCCAGGACTTTCTGCCGGCCGAAGACTCGGAGCGCTTCGCGGAAATGCTCTCACGAGGAGGGCGCGGCGAGATCACCTTCCGCGACGCCGTCGGACGGCTCTTCCCCGTTCAGGCCTCGATCAGCCCGGTGCGGGACGAAGGGCTGGCGGCCTCGTGTCTCGTCGCGACCGATCTGACGGAGCAGAAGCGGCAGACCGCGACGGCCGCCGCCGAGGAGACCTGGCGGGAAGCCAATCGCCGCAAGGACGAGTTTCTCGCCGTCTTGAGCCACGAGCTGCGCAATCCCCTCGCGGCGATCGGAATTGCGAGCGAGATCCTGAAGCGGCTCGTGTCGGAGGACGCGCGGGTCCGGCGCGCCACCGAGGTCGTCGATCGCCAGGTCCACCACCTGGCGCGCCTGGTCGACGATCTGCTCGACGTCTCGCGCATCGCCAGCGGGAAGATCGCGCTCCGCCGGGAATCGATCGACCTCGGCCCCCTCGTCTCCCGGGCTTTCGAAACGTGCCGCCTCGCCGCGGGGCCGGAGCGATCGATGCGGCTTTCGCTGCCCGACGAGGCCGTGTCCATCTTCGGCGATCCGACGCGGCTCTCTCAAGTCGTAGTCAATCTCCTCTCGAACGCCGAGAAGTTCACCCGGGAAAACGGCCGCATCGACGTCGAGTTGATTCGCCGCGGACAGATGGCCGTGCTCTCCGTTCGCGACGACGGGATCGGGATTCCGCCCGAGAACCTCGAGCGCATCTTCGACCTCTACACGCAGATCGATCGCCCCCCGGCGCCCTCGGAACGCGGGCTCGGCATCGGACTCACCCTCGTCCGCAAGCTCGTCGAGCTGCACGGCGGCGACGTGCGCGCCGAGAGCGCCGGCGTGGGCTGCGGCAGCGCGTTCTTCGTCTCGCTGCCGCTTCTGCCCCGGCCGGAGGTTCTCCCCGTCGTGCCGCGAGGGAACGCGGCCGACGAGACGCCGCGCACGCGCCGGATCCTGGTGGTCGAGGATCACGAAGACTCCGCGGAGAGTCTCGCCGAACTGCTTCGCCTCTCCGGGCACGCGGTCGCGGTCGCCTCGGATGGTCCGTCGGCTCTGGCGCTTTGCGCCGACTTTCGTCCCGAGATGGTCCTCCTCGACATCGGGCTTCCGGGGATGGACGGCTACGAAGTCGGCCGGCGCATCCGCGAGCAGCTCGGTCCCGACCTGTGGATCGTGGCGCTGACCGGCTTCGGGCAGGAGCAGGACCGCCGGCGCAGCGCCGAGGCCGGCATCGATCACCATGTCCTCAAGCCGGTCCGCCCCGGCGCGATCGAGGATCTCCTCCGTCGCTCGAAGAACGACGCCTAGAGCTCAGGAGCGACGCTCCGAGACGTCTCCTCCCGTCGCGAGCACCGCGGCGCCCCGGATCCCGCCCTTCTTCACGGCGAGCAGCGCCTCCCCCGCCTGCGCGAGCGGGAAGACCTCCGTCTCCGCCCGCACGGGAATCCGCGCCGCGAGCCCGAGGAACTCGTCCGCGTCCCGGCGGGTATAGTTCATGACGCTCCGGACGACGCGCTCGCCGTAGAGCGTCTCGTACGGGATCGGCGGCAGCGGATCCATGTGGATGGCGTTGACGGCCACCGCCGCACCGCGGTCGAGCCGCGAGAGCGCCGCCAGGACGACGTCGCCGGCCGGGGCGAAGGTCACCGCGCCGTCGAGAGGAACGCCGGGATCGTCGAAGGTGTCGCCGGCCCAGGCGGCTCCCATGCGGAGAGCCAGCTCCCGGTGCGGCGCCTCGCGGGTGAAGGCGTACACCTGGCAGCCGCGATCGCGCGCCACCTGGATGGCGAGGTGAGCCGACGCGCCGAAGCCGAAGAGGCCGAGGCGGCCGCCCGGCGCGATGCCCGAGAGGCGCAGGGAGCGATAGCCGATGATGCCCGCGCAGAGGAGCGGCGCGGCCTCTACCGCCGAGAAGCCATCCGGCAGGCGGTACACCCAGCGCGCGTCGGCCGTCAGGGTCTCGGCGTAACCGCCGTCGCGATCGCGGCCCGTGAAAGTCGCGTTCGGGCACAGGTTCTCGCGGCCGGACCGGCAGAAACGGCAACGGCCGCACGTGGAAGCGATCCAGCCCACGCCGACGGCGTCGCCGGCAGAAAAGTCCCGGACGTCCGGTCCGACGGCGGCGACGCGACCCGCCGCCTGGTGTCCCGGCACGATCGGCAGCCGCGCCGGCACCTCGCCCTCCAGGATGTGAAGATCCGTCCGGCAGACGCCGCAGGCCTCGACCGCGATCGCGATCTCTCCCGGTCCCGGACGCGGGCTCGGAACCTCCACGAGCGCGAGCGGCCGATCCTCGGCCCTGGCCGGCGTCGCGAGCGACATTGCACGCACGGGTCGATTCTGACTTATTCTGGGAGACCGCGATGGCCCGGCTCGACGAGCTCCTTTCCGACTACGGCTCGCATCACCGGACGCGCGGCAATCTCGTCTGCCACGCGTTCGGGATCACGCTGATCCTCTACGGCGTCGTCTCGTTCCTCTGCTTGATCCCGATCCCCGTCGGCCGGTGGACCGGCGCGGAAGTCGCGATCGTCGCCCTCGTTCTCTTCTATCTCCGGTTGAACGCGGCGCTCGCGCTGACGATGCTGGCCGAGCTCACGCTTTTCGACCTCCTCGCGCGCGCCGTGGACGATTGGCGCATCGGCGCCGTCGCCTTCGTCCTCGGATGGGTCTTCCAGGCGGTCGGGCACGCGCGATTCGAGAAGAACAAGCCGGCGTTTTTCAAGAACCTCGTCCACCTCTTCGTGGGACCGGTCTTCCTCTGGAACGAGCTGCTGCGGCTGCGTCCGGTGGCGCGCCCCTAGACGCCGGACGGGCTTTCTCTCAGCAGAACGTGGTCATCACCGCGTTCGGGTGCTCGAGGCGATAGCCTTCGCCCGCGGGATCGGGATCCACGTCGAGCACGGCCCCCGACAGCCGATGGAACGATTCGTCGTCCATGACGACGGGGATTCCCTCCGCCTCGAAGGCGTGTCCCTCGTCGGGAGGGTTTTCTTCGACGGACACACGGAAACCGGTGCCGCCGCAACCGAGCAGATGCCGCACCGTCAGGCGTCTTCGCGTGAAGTCGGATTCGGCCCGCAGGCGCTCCGCCGCGCGCGGCGTGATCGAGAGCGGCGCGGAGGCCATAGGATCTCCATTGTATGGCCGGCCGCGCGCGCGATCCCGTCACGGTCCTGTCGATCGCGAGCTCGGACTCGGGCGGCGGCGCCGGGATCCAGGCGGATCTGCTCACGTTCGCGGCGCACGGCGTGCACGGCGCGACGGCGATCGTCGCGGGGACCGCGCAGAACACGCGGCGCGTCGCCGCCGTCGAGCCCTTTTCTCCCCGCTTTCTCGCCCGTCAGATCGACGCCGTGTTCTCGGACCTCGCGCCGCGCGCCGTCAAGATCGGAATGCTTTACGACGCCGCGCGCATCCGCGCCGTGGCCGCGGCTCTGAAACGCTGGAAGGCCCGGCCCGTCGTCCTCGACCCGGTCCTCGTTTCGAAGTCCGGTGCCCGCCTCCTGTCCCGGGCGGGCGCCGTCGAGCTCAAGAAGCGTCTGCTTCCCCTCTGCGATCTCGTGACGCCGAACCTGCCCGAAGCGGAGGCGCTCACAGGACTGCGCGTCCGCGACGAGCTCGACCGGCGTCTCGCCGCGGGAATCCTCGCCGACCTCGGCGCCCGGGCCGTCCTCATCAAGGATGGCCACGGCCGCGGGCGCGAGGTGCGCGATCTGCTCTTCGACGGCGAGGCCTTCACCGTCTTCGCGGCGCCGCGCCTGAAGACCCGCGCCACGCACGGCACGGGCTGTACGCTCGCCTCCGCGATCGCGGCCAATCTCGCGCTCGGCCGATCCCTGGAGGTCGCCGTCGAGCGCGCGATCGCGTATCTGCGCGCCGGGCTCGAGCGGGGACGCTTTCCGGGCGGCGGGTTCGGGATACCGGGCCACTTCCCGCCGGAAAGACCGCTCGGTCGAGCCTAGCCCGGAATCGCCTCGAAGACGCCGGTCGCCTTGTTCTTCCGCGCCCGGCCGGCGTCGAGGCAGCGCCCGTTCATCGCGATGTAGACCCCGGGCGGCAAAACCTGCACGAACGAGAGCGCGCTCCCGAGGTTGAAGAGCCCGTCGGAGCTGCCGAACGCGTAAGGCACCATCGCTCCGGTCAGGACGATCGTCTTGCCCGTCTTCTCTTCCGCGAGCACCCGTCCCGTCTCCACCATCGTGTCGGTTCCGTGCGTCACCACGATGCGGCTCTCGGGCGCCTGCCGGCACTCGGCGAGGATCGCCTGGCGGCCGGCGTCGGTCATCTCGAGGCTGTCGACCATCAGGACCGTCTGGAGCGCGACGTCGACGCGGGACCGCCCGAGGCGCAGCATCTCGGGCACATGGGTCTCCTGGAAGAAGAGCCGGCCCGAGAGCTCGTCGTACTCCTTGTCGAACGTCCCGCCCGTGACGAGGATGCGGATGCTCACCCCAGCCGCTCCGTCAGGCCCAGTAGTCGGCGGGATACCGCCGCGAGCCGTACGCCGTGTCGGCGATGGCGGTCAGCTCCGCGTCCCGATTGCTGTCCATTTCCTTGAGATGGCCGACCATCCGGTGCCGGGCGCCCCGGACGAACGAGCGTGCGAGCCGGACCTCCTCCGCCGCCTTTTCGCCGCCCTTCGTCGAGACGGCGGACGTCGCGCGCGAGATCACCGCGAGGCTCGCGTAGAGATCGATCGCGACCTCGGCCAGCCTCTCCTGGTGGTATTCCTTGCCGACGACGGCCTTGCCGTACTTGCGGAGCAGTGTCTCGACGGCCCCCGCGGCCGACGCCGCGTACCTGCAGACGGCCTCGCCCTCGTCCTGGAGCTCCGGCGCGGCCCTCTCGAGCCGGCCCGGCGCGACGTAGCCCCGGATCTTCCGAACCGCGTAGTCCGAGAGCACCCCGAGCGACGTGAGCGGCGCCTTGAGCGCCCGCGCCACCTCCTGCAGGTCCTGTCCGGCATCGCGCATGCCCGAGAGCGTGACGAGCGCGCGGAGAATCTCGTTGGTTCCCTCGAAGATCATGTTGATCCGGGAGTCGCGCAGCGCCCGCTCGTACGGATACTCCTCCATGAACCCGTTGCCCCCGGCAATCTGGAGCGCGTCGTTGATGGTGCGCCAGGCGCTCTCGGTGCCGAAGATCTTGCAGCAGGCGCCTTCGAGCGAGTAGTCGGGCAACCCGCGGTCGACGAGGCCCGAGGTCAGGTACACCATCGACTCCAGCGCATACGTGTTCACGACCATCCGCGCGAACTTGGCGCGGATCATCTCGAAATCCGCGATGCGCGTCGCGAATTGCCGGCGTTGCGTCGCGTGCTCGGCGGCCGCGCGAATCATGGCCTTCGACCCGCCGATACACCCCGCGCCGAGCGACGTGCGCCCGGTGTTGAGGATCTCGACCGCGATCTTGAATCCCTGGCCGCGAGCCCCGAGAACGTTGAAGGCGGGTACACGCACGTTCGTGAGGGTGATCGGAACGGTGGACGAGCCCTTCAACCCGAGCTTGCGCTCCTCGGGCCCCGCCTCGACGCCGCCGAGATCCTTCGTGACGGCGAAGGCGGTAATGCCGCGGTGGGCGTCGGCCGCGCCGAGCCCCGTGTCCCGCGCGAACACGGTGAAGAACGTCGCGAACCCGCCGTTCGAGATCCAGTGCTTGGTCCCGTTCAGGACGAACGTGTCGGTCGCCGCGTCGTAGTCCGCGGCCGTCTTGATCGAGGCCGCGTCGGATCCGGCCTCGGGCTCCGTCAGCGCGAAGGCCGCGATCATCTCGCCCGACGCGAGCGCCGGGAGCCACTTCTTCTTCTGCTCGTTCGTTCCGAAGAGGACGAGGCCTTTCATCCCGATCGACTGGTGCCCGCCGAGCAGGATCCCGAGGGAGGCGTCGGTGGCCCCGACCTCCTCCATGACACGGCAGTAGGCGGAGGTCGAGAATCCATAACCGCCGTACTCCTCGGGCACGGTCATGCCGAATGCGCCGAGCTCGGCGAGCCCGCGGACGGCTTCGGGCGAGAACCCGTGCGCGCGCTCGACCTCGCGAGAGTCGATGCGGGCCTTCGCGAACGAACGGAAGGAGTCGAGGAAGGTCGAAACGGTCTCCCGCTCGTCGGCGGAGACCTCCGGGAACGGAAAGACGAGATCCTCCGGAACCCGTCCGGTGAAGAGCGAACGAATCGGCGACTGGAGCAGGACTTGCGGATCGCTCAGAACGTCACCTCCGGCCGGTCCGGATAGAAGCGGCCGTTCGACTCGGCCAGCTCGCGCAGCGACTCCGCCGGGACGAACCGCGCGCCGTACTTGTCCGCGAGCTCCTTCAGCCATGCAACGACGTGATCGAGCCCCACGGCGTCGGCGTGGCGCAGCAGGCCGCCGCGGAAGGGCGGGAAGCCTGTCCCGAAGATCATCGCGAGATCGAGCTTCGCCGGCGTCGAGACGACGCCCTCCTCGAGACAAAAGACCGCCTCGTTGACCATCGGCAGCACGAGCCGCGCCTCGATCGACTCGGTGTTGACGGGAGCCGGGTCCTTCGGCTCGGCGCCGAGCGCGCGATACGCGTCCCGCGACGGGCCCCGCCGTTTGCTCCCTTCGTACTCGTAGAAGCCCTTGCCCGCCTTGCGCCCGATGCGCCCCGCCGCGACCAGGGCCTCCTGTCCGGACCCCTTCATGCGGTCCGGAAACGCCGCCCGCAGGGTCTCGGCCGCCTTCACCGCCACGTCGAGCCCGACGTCGTCGAGCAGAGCGATCGGCCCGACGGGCATGCCGAAGTCCGTCATCACGCGGTCCACGTCCTCGATGCGGCAGCCCTCCTGCACCAGGCGGACGGCCTCCGAGAGGTACGGCGCCAGGATGCGGTTGACGAGAAACCCCGGAGAGTCCTTCACGACGACCGGCGTCTTGCCCAGGCGCTTGGCCAGATCGAAGACCGTCGCGACGGTCTCGTCGGCCGTGCGCTCGCCGCGGATGACCTCGACGAGCGGCATGCGGTCGACGGGGTTGAAGAAGTGCATTCCGGCGACGCGGTCCGCGGCGATCGCGCCCGCGGCGATCTCCCGGATCGGGAGCGTCGACGTGTTCGACGCGAAGATCGCCTCGCGGGGCACGACGTCCTCCCAGTCTTTCAGAACGGCGCGCTTGACCGCGAGCTTCTCGACGACGGCCTCGATCGTGACGTCGGCCTGCGCGAATCCCGAGAAGTCGAGCGTGCCCGAGAGGAGCGCCATCTTCGCGTCCAGGTCCCGCGGCTTCAGACGCCCGCGCACGATCGCCTTCTTCCAGATCGCCGCGGCCGCGGCGAATCCGTGCGCGAGCGCCTCCGGCTCGATGTCCTTCATCCGGGCGGGAATCCCCTTGTCGGCCGCGAGCTGCGCGATGCCGCCTCCCATGACGCCCGCGCCGAGAACGCCGACCCGCGCGACGGGACGCGGCCGGACGCCGCCGGGCACGCCCGTCTCCCGCCGGACCTCCTCCGTCTGAAAGAAGAGCCAGAGAAGATTCCGCTGCACCGGTCCGCCGAAAACATGGCCGAGCCGGCGCGCCTCCGCCTCCAGGCCGACCGCCACGGCCTTGCCGTAGCCTTCCTCGACGACCGCGAGCGCCTCGAGCGGGGCCGGGTAATGCCCCTTCGTCTCCTCGAGGACCTTCTCGCGCGCCTTCGCGAAGACGATGCGTCGGCCGAGGGGATTCGCTTCGAGAGCGAGCGATGCGAACGAGGTCGGACGACGGCGGCGTCGCTTCCCGCCGCCGAGCTTCCCCTGCGCGAACTTCCGCGCGAAGGACTCGAAGATCGCGGCGGGCACCGCTTCGTCCACCAGGCCAATGCGCCGCGCGCGCCGGGCGTCGATCTGCTTTCCGGTCAGGATCAGGTCGAGCGCGGCCTGCAGGCCGACCAGCTTCGGGAGCCGCGTGCAGCCGCCCCAGGCCGGATAGATGCCGAGGCGCACCTCGGGCAGGCCGATCCGCGACCTCGGAGCGTCCGACATCAGGCGGTAGTCGCAGGCGAGCGCGAGCTCCGTTCCGCCGCCGACGCAGACGCCGCCGATCGCCGCCACCGTGGGCCACGGCAGCGTCGCGATCTGCTCGAAGATCGCCTGGCCGCGCTCGACGAGCGGGCGCAGGTCCTCCGTCCCGAGGCGGGTGAATTCCTTCAGGTCCGCGCCCGCGACGAAGACGTCGGGCTTCCCGCTGCGCACGAGGAGACCCCGCAGACGCGGCTCGCGGGACATCCGGGCGAGCATCTCGGAGAGCTCGGCGAAGACGTCCCGCGAGAGCACGTTGACCTTCTCGCC
>DATBFU010000108.1:0-36369 GCA_036558325.1 Thermoanaerobaculia bacterium
CTACGTCATCGAGCGCTCGAAATCCGGAAAGAGCGTCCAGCGCGGCCGGCCGAGCCGGACCGGAACGACGGACTGGTCGGTCTGGAGCGTGAGCTTCACGAGCGGGCCCGACGCCGCCGACGCATCCTTCAAGATCGAGCAATACCGGGGCTCGGGCTCCGCCTGGTTGGACGACTTTCGACTCGCCTCTCCGTTCGGCTCCCCCGCGGTACGCCTGGGCGGGCAAGTCACCGAAGACGGCGGAGGCCTGACCTTCGAAGGAGACGCGGCGGGACTGCGCCTCAAGGCGCGTTTCACCAATGCCGGTCCCGCGATTCGCGTCGATACGTCGCTGTCGGATCAGACGGGAAAGGACCGCGCCGTCGAGTTGAGCTTCGCTCTGCCGCTCGACCTCACGGGTGGACGCTTCGAAGAGAGTTTCGTCTCCTCGAAGCCCGTCGAACCCAACGTGCGCTACGAGGTCCTGGACGAGTCATTCGGATCGCACACACATTCGGCCTATCCTTTCGCCGCGGTCCGAACGGACACGGCGTCGATGTCTCTCGCGGCTCCCATGGGCCCGGCGATGCAGCGGTTCTCCTACGACACCCGTTCGGGTTTCGCCGTCGTCTGGGATCTCGGCCTTTCGGCGGCGGCTTCAAAGACACGGTCCCGCGCCGACCGGACGTTCTGGATTTACTCTCAGAACCCGCGGTGGGGTCTGCGGTCGGCGGCCGAGAAGTTCTACGCCCTCGACGCGGAGTCCTTCCGCACGCCGTTCGAGCCTCGCGGCGCCTGGATCACGATCGGGGGCGGCAAGACGATCTCTCAGATCCGGGAGCCGGGCGATTTCGGTTTCGGGTACAACGAAGCTTCTTCGGACCTCGCCTGGGACAACCGACACGGCGTGATGACCCTCCGATACGTCGACGCCAGCGGGTGGTTTCGTTCGTTTCCCAAGCAGCCCAACCCGCCGAGCGACGAGGAACTCGTCACGGCCCTCCTGCGCGACGCCGCCTCGGCGACGACCGAGAACAACGGCGCGCCGACTCGGGAGTGGGCGCAGGCGGTCATCCAATGCTCCCCCTACGACGAATCGGGGCGGTACCAGCTGCGGGCCAACGGCTACTTCTGGTACGCGAATCGCCTTCAGATCTACCCCGTCTCCGCCGACCCCGACATCCCGGCTCCGAGCATGTGGAGCGTCGTCAAGAAGGCCTGGATCGACCGCCCGCTGGCGAAGGCGGCCGCGAGCGGCGAGCGGCTCGACGGCTTTTTCCTCGACGACATGTCCGACCCGTTCGCCGCAGTGGAAAACCACCGCCGATCCCTCTGGGTCTATAGCGATCTTCCGCTCTCCTTCTCCTACCGTTCGGGCAAAGTCGTGCTGTACGACGGCTCTTCGATGTTCGAGTTCAGCCAGGGCCTGAGCCGCTTTGCTCGAGAGAAGAGGCTGCTCCTCTTTGGGAGCCCGAATCCCGGAGCGACCGTCTGGTTCGCGAAGTACCTGGACGCGTTCGGAGGAGAGGTTCGCGGCGCAGAAACACCGGACCGAGCGTATCTGCGTCGGACGCTTTCCTACGGCAAGGGCTTCAGCAACCTGCTGGTGTCGGGCTCGGGATCGGGATCGGGCGGACAGGCGACGGTCGAGGCCTATCTCCGCCAGGGGCTACTGCTCGGGTACTTCCCGGGCTTCGACGGACGCTATTGGGGCGATTCGTCCGCCGTGGAGCGCGATCGCCCGATGTTCCGCAAGTACGTTCCCCTCATCCGGGAGGCGGTGAAGGCCGGCTGGCGGCCCGTCAATTACGCGACGGCGTCCCGTCCGGACGTCTTCCTGGAGCGATTCGACGACGAGAAGTCGGAACGCTTCTTCATCTCCGCGCAGAACAACGGGCAGACGTCCGGCCCGATACGAATCGCCATCGAAGGGGCTCCGCTCGGTCTCTCTCCGTCGCGGCCCATTCTCGTTCAGGAGCGCGTGGACGGACGTCGAATCGATTCGGCGTGGGAGGGTGCGCAGCTTCTCGTGACGATCGACCTCGCCCCGGGGCAGACGGCGCTGCTCGAGATCCGGTCGCCCGGTCGAACGGAGCTCGCCCCCGCGCCCCGACTTTCTCAGGGGCCCTAACGCCGAACCGGTTCGAACGGGACCGCCACGGTCATCCACGCGGGGACCGGAGTGCCGGCCTTGCTCCCGGGTTCGAACGTCCACTGCCGCACGGCGGCGACGGCGGCGTCGTCGAGATCGGAACGCACGCCGCGCGCGACCTCGACCCTCAGGGGTTGTCCTTTCGGCGAGACGAGGACCTTTAGAAGGACGATCCCCCGGACGCCGGCGCTCTCCGCCGTCGGCGGATAGACCGGTTTCGTCGTGGACTTGAGTTGCGGCTCACGATCCAGGTCCGCCACGCCTTCCGACGCGACCGGCCGGGCCGTCACCGAAACGGGCGCGGCCGCTGTCGGAATCGGGGTTGGTGGCGGCGGCGGCGGCGCGGCCGTCGGAGAAGGCGGCGTCGGCGTGGGAACCGCCGCACGAGGCGTGGCGACGGTCGTCGGTGCGGCGAGCGCCGTCGACTCCGGAGCCCGGGCGACGAGCGAATCCGCCACGGGCGCTCCGAGCCGCCGCCGGGCCAGGGCTTCGAACTCCTGGCGCCGTCCGGGGTCCAGGTGCGCCTGCCGGCACTCCGGGAATAGGCGCGCGATCGCGACCATCCTCCGGAGACTCACGTCCACGGCGTCCTGTCGTCCCGCGCCCTGATCCGCGAGAGCCAGATTTGCCAGGGCCTCGCACAGCAGCGCGGGCCGATCCAGAAGACCGAAGGCCGCGATCCGAAGATCGTCGGAGGCGTCCCGGAAGTGTCCGGCGGCGAGCGAGGACTCGCCGACTCGGAGCTGGGCTTCGTAGAAGTCCTGTGCGAACGCCAATCCGGCGAGAAAAAATAGGAAAACCAAAATCGTCCGGAGCCGTTCTCGAGGAGTCGATCCGAGTCCGGACCGGTCGATTGCCATTTCTCGTCTATCCTTCGCTCTTCAATGTCGCACGATTCGGCGCCGGCGGCAAATCTCCTGGACGGCGCGGCGCTCGCGCGTACGGTGCGCTCCCAGGTCGCGGCGGAAGCTCGGGCGCTCGCCACGGCGGGCCGGGCCCCGCGCCTGGTCGTCTTCCTCGCCGGAGACGACGAAGCCTCGCTCGCGTACGTTGGCGCGAAGACGAGGGCCGCCGCCGAGACGGGATTACGGGCCGAGACCGTTCGCCTGGCGAAGGACGCGCCCCCCGGAGAGCTGCTCGATCGCATTGCCGCCGCCAATCGCGACGAGGACGTCGACGGCATCCTCGTGCAGCTGCCCCTGCCGGCGGGACACGACGTGCGCCGCGTGCTCGACGCCGTCGATCCACGCAAGGACGTGGACGGCTTCCATCCGGAGAACGTCGGGCTCCTTCATCAGGGACGGCCGCGCTTCGTTCCGTGCACGCCGGCCGGAATCCTCGCGCTCCTCGACGCCCACGACGTCACCCTCGCCGGGCGGCGCGCGGTCATGCTCGGACGAAGCGACATCGTCGGCAAGCCCATGGCGGCGCTCCTGACCGCGCGCGACGCGACGGTCACCATGGCTCACTCCCGCACGCGCGATCTCCCGGCGCTCTGCCGGGAAGCCGAGATCCTCGTCGTCGCGATCGGGCGGCCCGCATTCGTCACCGCGGACTTCGTCCGGCCGGGAGCGGTCGTCGTGGACGTGGGTGTCAACCGGCTGACCTCGCTCGCCGACGCTCCGGCTTCGCTGCGGTCTTCGGATCGGATCCGGCGCGCCCTCGAGTCCCGGGGCCGCGCCCTCGTCGGCGACGTGGAGTTCGACGCGGTCGCGCCGGTGGCCGCGCGGATCACCCCGGTGCCAGGCGGCGTCGGCCCTTTGACGGTGGCAATGCTCATGAAGAACACGCTGGCGGCCGCCAGGAATCGCCGAATAAAATAAGGAATTTCTCTAAGAGATCGTTATTTAGTTAGGTTATAGAAACGCCGGCCGCCCCGCCGTCGGGCCGTGCCACCTACCGTGGTTGATGTCGTGGCTCACCCCGCTCGCCGTGTACGGAAAGCGGATCGAATCGGTCACGAGATAGGCGACCTCGCCCCACCAGGTCCGCTCGGAACGCCGACGGTGCGCAGGATCTCCGAGAGGTCAGGCCGAGCTCGAGTCCAACGAGCCTCTGCCGCATCTCGGACGGCGCGAAGCGATAGCCGCTCGTGCCGTAGGTGACGAGGATGTACCGCGCGAGGCCGGGCCGGACGCCGGCGCGCCGCGCGAGGCCCGCGATCCTCAGGTCGGCGGTGTACATCTCGCCGGAGTAGTCCCGGCCGTAGTTGGCGTCCACGGCGGATCCCGCGGCGACGGGAGTCTGATCGATTCATCCGAGTCGGAAACCGATCGTGTCGTCCCAGCCGCTCGCTCCCAGCCCGAGCGCCGCGCCGGCGCCGAGCGCGTCCTCCCAGGAGAATCCGAACTTCGTCGTTCCGTCGCCGATCTCCGTGACGATGCTGGCGAGCGTCGCGACACCCCTCCCGAGCAGCCGGGACGCGGACGGCGACATCCCGATGAGCCCGTAAAACGTCGTCATCGCGCGCGCCGCGATGTGCGAGTCGACGAAGTGGGACGCTTTGTCCGCGCCGCCCGCGTAGGTGCCGCGGCCGAAATAGCCGTCCTGCGTGAAGTGAAATCCGGGCGTCCCGTTGTCGTGGAAGGAGTTCCATGCCGACTCCACGAGTGCGCCGCTCCCGCGACGATCTGAGATCGGAGGGCCCGGTCGTTCCCCGCATTGCGTGCGATGGACTCTTCGGGGGCGGGGACGCTACGGAATCGTCGCGGGCGATTGCAATGCCGCCTCCGATGTCCGGAATCGGACGGTCCCGTCCCGCAGCCGGGCAGGGGCGAAGCGGCGGCCGACCCGAAAGCTCTTGCCGTGTGCGATTTACGGCGGGCGCGGCCTGGCACGCTCTTCGCCTTCATGAATCTCTGCAGCCATGGATATCGCCCGCGAAGGAATCGTCGAAGCAAAGCGCCGGCGCCGCCTCCTGCTCGCCGTCGCCGGAGTCGTCGCGGCGCTCCTCGTCACGCTCGGCCTCTCGAGGCTCAAGCCGGCGGCTCCCACGGTCGAGAAGAGCACCGTCTGGGTCGACACCGTCAAACAGGGACCGATGCTGCGCCAGGTGCGGGGACCCGGGTCGCTCGTTCCGGAAGCCGAAGGAATTCGCTGGCTCTCGGCCAATACCGATGGCCGCGTCGAGCGTCTCCTCGTGCAGCCCGGCGCCATCGTCAAGCCGGACACGGTGCTACTCGAAATGTCGAACCCCGAGCTCCTCCGCGACGCCACCGACGCCGACTGGCAGCTCAAGGCTGCCCAGGCGGAGGCCACGAACGTCAAGGTGCGCCTCCAGCGCGAGCTCATGGATCAGCAGGCCTCGGCCAAGACGATCGAGTCCGACTTCCACCAGGCGGAGCTCCAGGCGCAGACGAACGAGCAGCTCTTCAAGGAGGGGCTCGTCGCCGACCTGACGCTCAAGCTCTCGGAAGTGCGGGCCGAGGAGCTGAAGACCCGTAACGAGATCGAGGCGAAGCGCATCGCCGTCTACGCCGAGTCGGCCAAGGCGCAGAGCGACGTCCAGGAGGCCCACGTCGAGCAGCTGCGCGCGCTCGCCAACCTCAAGCGCTCGCAGGTCGACGCGCTGCGCGTCCGCGCGGGCATCGACGGCGTGCTGCAGGAGCTGCCGCTGCAGGTCGGCCAGCGCGTCACGCCGGGCACGACGCTCGCGAAGGTCGTGCAGCCCGACAAGCTCAAAGCGCAGCTCCGGATCGCGGAGACGCAAGCGAAGGACATCGAGGTGGGACAGAGCGCTTCGATCGACACGCGCAACGGGATCGTGGAAGGCAAGGTGTCGCGCGTCGATCCCGCCGCGCAGAACGGCACGGTGACGGTGGACGTGGCGCTCGACGGCGCGCTGCCGAAAGGCGCGCGTCCCGATCTCTCGGTCGACGGCACGGTCGAGCTCGACCGGCTGGCCAACGTCGTGTACGTCGGACGGCCGGCGTTCGGCCAGGAGCAAAGCCAGGTCAGCCTCTTCCGCGTCAACGGCGACGGCGACGAGGCCACGCGCGTGAAGGTGCGCCTCGGCAAGAGCTCGGTGTCCACGGTGCAGGTGCTCGAGGGCTTGAGGCCCGGCGACCACGTGATCCTCTCGGACATGAGCGCCTGGGATTCGTATGACCGCGTGAGGCTCAAGTAGAGCTTTTTTTGGGAGGAGAGATGAGTTCCAACGGGCATCCCGTGATCTCCCTGGAGGAAGTGACGAAGGTTTTCTACACGGACGAGGTCGAGACGCACGCGCTGTCGGGAATCCATCTCTCGATCGCGAGCGGGGAGTACGTCTCGATCGCCGGGCCCTCGGGCTGCGGGAAGTCGACGCTGCTCTCGATCCTGGGCCTCCTCGACACGCCGACCTCCGGCCGCTACTCGTTGAACGGGAAGCCGGCGGAGTCGCTGACCCTCTCCGAGCGCGCGCGGATCCGCAACCGCGAGATCGGGTTCATCTTCCAGAGCTTCAACCTCATCGGCGACCTGTCGGTGTACGAGAACGTCGAGCTCCCCCTCACTTATCGCGGCATGCCGGCCTCCGACCGGAAGAAGCGCGTCCAGGAAGCGCTCGAGAAGGTCGGGATGGCTCACCGCATGAAGCACTTCCCGTCGCAGCTCTCCGGCGGCCAGCAGCAGCGCGTCGCCGTCGCCCGAGCGATCGGCGGCAAGCCCCTCGTTCTCCTCGCCGACGAGCCCACCGGCAACCTCGACTCGGCAAACGGCGAGGCCGTCATGGGCCTGCTCCGTGACCTGCATCGCGAGGGCTCGACGATCTGCATGGTTACCCACGATCCGCGCTTCGCGCAGCACGCCGAGCGCACCATCCACCTCTTCGACGGGCGCGTCGTCGAGGACGAGAAGGGCGAAGAGCGGATGCACTCCGAGGAAGAGCTGAAGGAGAGCGGGTACCGGGTGAGCTGATGGGGGCGTTCCGGAACGACCTCCGTTACGCGGTCCGGACGCTCTGGAGGAGCCGCGGTTTCACGGCCGTCGCCGTCGCGACGCTCGCCCTCGGGATCGGGGCCAACACCGCCCTCTTCGGATGGATTCGGGCGCTCCTGCTCGATCCGCTGCCGGGCGTCCCGCACGCGAACGAGATCGTCGCCGTCGAGACGCGGACGCCGGCGGGCACGCGGATCGACTCGTCCTGGGCCGATTACTCCGATCTCGCGCGCGAAGCGCGCAGTTTCTCGGGCCTGGTCGCGTTCCAGCAGCGCCACGTCACGCTTCAGGAGGGCGAGCGCGCGCGCCGCCTCTACGCGCTCTTCGTCTCGGGCAACTACTTCGACGTCCTGGGCGTGCGCCCGGAGCTCGGGCGGACCTTTCTCCCGGACGAGGGAAGGGTCCCCGGAGGCGCTCCCGTGGCCGTCATCGGCTACGGTTTCTGGCGGCAGCACTTCCGCGCCGACCCGAAGGTCGTGGGCCGCGCGGTTCGGATCAACGATCAACCGCTGACGGTCGTCGGCGTCCTGCCGCGCGACTTCAAGGGGACGATCAACGGCCTCAACTTCGAGGTGTACGTGCCCGTCGCCGCGGCCGGACGGATCGGCGGCGAGGTCGGCGGAAGCCGCGCGCTCCTCGAGGGCAACCGCACCACGCGCTGGCTCGCGATGATGGGGCGGCTCGCGCCGGGATCGAACCTCCGCCGGGCGCAGGCGGAGCTCGCGACGGCCGGCGCCCGGCTCGCCGCGGCGTACGCCGATTCGAACCGCGGGATCGGTTTCGTCGCCGAGCCGATCGACGCCGCCACCTACGGCGCTTCGTCGCGCTTCGGGACGGTGATCGTGGCCCTCTTCGCCGCCGTCGGCCTGGCGCTCCTCGTCGCCTGCGCCAACGTCGCGAGCCTCCTTCTCGTGCGCGCCACGGCCCGCCGCGGCGAGATCGCCCTGCGCGTGGCGCTCGGCGCGACGCGCGCGCGCCTGATGCGTCAGCTCGTGACCGAGAGCCTCGTCCTCTCGTTCGCCGGGGGCGCCGTCGGTCTGCTGCTCGTTCCGCAGGTCAACGCGCTCATCGCGGGCATCTTTCCCGCAGGAATTCCGCTCCCGCTCGACCTCGACCCGCCGTTCGACGCCGTCCTCTTCGCGTTCGCCTTCGGGCTCTCCGCGCTCACCGGTCTGATCTTCGGGATCGCGCCGGCGCTCCACGCGTCGCGCCCGGAGATCCGCGCGGCGCTCAACGAAGCCAGCGCGGGCGCCGGCGCCGGGACCTCCGGTCCGCGCCAGCGGCTGCGCCGGGTGCTCGTCGCCGCGCAGCTCGCGCTCGCGGTGATCCTCCTCGCGGTCACGGGACTCTTCCTCGCAAGCCTGCGCAACGCGGCGAAGATCGACCCCGGGTTCGACGCGTCCGGCGTGCTCCTGGTCGGCTTCGATTTCCCCGCCTCGCTCGACCGCGCGGCGGCCGTGCCCTTCTATCGGAGCCTCCGCGATCGCGTCGCGCGGATCCCGGGCGTCGTCGCGGCGAGCTACGGCAACCATCCGCCCCTCTGGATCGAGGGCGGCGACTGGGAGGAGATCGGCGTGGACGGCTACACGCCCGGGCCCGACGAGAACATGAAGATCGACGTCACGCTGACGTGGCCCGGTTACTTCGCGCTCATGCGAATCCCGCTCGATCGGGGACGCGACTTCGACGAGCACGACGACGCGAACTCGGCTCCGGTGGCGATCGTCAACGAGGCCTTTGCCGGGCGCTATCTGAAGGGGCGGAGCGCGGTCGGCGCGAAGCTGCGCATCGGCGGCGACGAGACCGTCGTCATCGGTCTCGTCCGGACCGCGAAGTACCGGACGCTGACCGAGGCGCCGCGCCCCTTCGTCTATCTTCCCCAGCTCCAGATCCTGCCGTCGGGCACGGCCCTCCACGTGCGCACGGCTCCGGGGATGGCGACCGCGCCGCTGTTGGCGCGCATCCGCTCGGAAGTGGCCGCCCTCGACCCGCGCGTGGCGACCCTCGGGGTGAGGCTCTCCGACGCGACGAAAACGGCGGTGCTCCCGCAGTCGCTCGGCGCGCGATTTCTCGGCGCGCTCGGGGCGCTCGTGCTCGCCATCTCCGCGATCGGCGTCTACGGCGTCGCCGCGTACTCGGTCTCGCGACGGCGCCGCGAGATCGGAATCCGGGTGGCGCTCGGCGCGCGGCCGGCCGAGGTGCGCCGGATGTTCGTCCGCGAAGGCATGCGCCTCACGGCGGCCGGGCTGGTCGCCGGGCTCGCCGGCGCCGCCGCGCTCACGCGCTTTCTCGGCGGGCTGTTGATCGACGTGAGGCCCGGGGATCCGGCGGTCTTCGCCGGCGCCGCGTTCCTGCTGGGCGGGGCGGCACTCCTCGCGTCCTGGCTGCCGGCGCGCCGCGCGGCCACCCTCGACCCGGCTGAGGCGCTGCGCTCGGACTAGGAGGAAGAATCGATGCTCTCCGACTTCCGGCACGCCCTGCGTTCGCTCGCGAACGCTCCCGGCTTCGCGGCCGTCGCCATCGGAACCCTCGCGCTCGGAATCGGATTCAACACGGCGGTCTTCTCCGTCGTGGATGCCGTTCTCCTGCGCCCGCTCGCATACGCGCGTCCCGCCGAGCTCGTGCGCATCTTCGACCGGAACCCGTCCAAGGAGATCGGGCGATTCAGCGTCTCGCCCCGCAACTTCGCGGACTGGCGCGAGCAGAACGCGACGCTCTCGGGAATGGCCGCCTTCTCAGGAGACGACGCGACACTCCTCGAGGGCCGCGAGCCCGAGCGCCTGCGCGCGGAGGAGGTCTCTCCCGCGCTCTTCCCCGTGCTCGGCGTGCCGCCGCTCCTCGGTCGGACGTTCGATCCCGGTGACGAAAAACCGGGCGGGGCGAGCGTCGCCGTCCTCTCCTGGTCCCTTTGGCAGCGGCGATTCGGGGGCGATCCCGCGATCGTCGGCCGCACGCTGCGCTTCGAGGACGCGCGGCGCCTCGTCGTCGGCGTCATGCCGCGCGACTTCCGGTTCCCGAGCCGGTCCGCCGACCTGTGGTTCCCGCTCGTGCTGACCGAGCAGAACCTGGCAAACCGCGGGCAGCACTGGCTGGGGGCGCTCGGGCGGCTCAAGCCCGGAGTTCCGGTCGCGGCCGCGCAGGCCGATTTCGACGCGATCGGCGCGCGTCTCGCCGCCGCGTATCCGGAGAAGAATTCGGGCTGGAGGCAGGAAATCGTTCCGTTGTCCGAGGCGGTCTCGGGCGACTCGCGAAAGCCGCTGCGGCTGCTCGTCGTCGCGGTCGCATTCGTCCTTCTTCTGGCGTGCGTGAACGTCTCGAACCTTCTGCTGGCGCGCGGCCTGGCACGCCGCCGCGAGGTGGCGATCCGGACGGCGATCGGCGCTTCGCGCGGGAGGATCGTCCGCCAGTTCCTGGCGGAGACCTTCGTCCTGGCGCTCTCGGGCGGCGCCCTCGGCACGGTCGGCGCCGTCTGGCTCACCGCGGCCCTCGTCCGGCTGGGCGGCGACGCTCTTCCCCGAAGCGCCGAGATCTCGGTGGACGCGAGGTCGCTTCTCTTCGCGCTCGCCGCGGGTCTCGTGGCCGCGGCGCTCGCGGGCCTTCTCCCCGCGCTCTCGGCGTCCGGGTCGATCGACTGCGAGGCTCTCCGGGAGTCCCCCGGCCGCGCCACTTCGGGGCGGCGCGCCGCGACGCTCCGCCGGGCTCTCCTCTCCGCACAGCTCGCGCTCGCCCTCGTGCTGCTCGTCGGCGCGGCGCTTCTCCTCCGGAGCATGCGCGCGGCGCTCTCCGTGGATCCCGGGTTCCGCCCGGACGGCGCGCTCGTCGCCGAGCTGTCGCTTCCCGAATCGCGGTACCCGGGCGACGAGCGGGCCCTCGCCTTCTACGAGGCGTTGATGGCTCGCCTGCGGCGGCTGCCGTCGGTATCGGCGGTGGGGACCTCGATCGTTGCGCCGATGCCCGGAGGAATCTGGCAGTCCTACTCCGTCAAGATCCCCGATCATCCCCGGCCCGAATCCGAGGAGATCTCGCTGCTGTATCGCGTCGTCGGAGGCGACTTCTTCGCCGCCGCGGGCATCCCGCTCCGCCGGGGCCGCGTCTTCAGCGCCGTGGACCGGCAGGGAGCCCCGCTGGTCGCGGTGATCTCCGAGACCGCGGCGCGCCGCTGCTTCCCGGGCGAGGATCCGATCGGTCGCCTCATCAATCCCGGCGACCGGACACCCGCCCCGCGGCGGATCATCGGCGTGGTCGGCGACGTGCGCGAAGAAAGCCCGACGTCTCCGCCCGACGCCAACATCTACATCCCCTTGGCGCAGAAGCCCTGGAGCGAGGCCGCCGTGATCATCCGCACCAAGGGAGATCCCGAGGCGATCGCCCCGGAGGTGCGGGAGCAGATCCGCGCGCTCGATCCGGAGCTGCCGCTCGACACGCTCGCGCCGCTCTCGGAGCAGGTCGGGCGCGCGCTCGCCGAACGGCGCTTCCTCCTCACGCTCCTCGCTCTCTTCGCGATTCTCGCGCTGACGATCGCGACCATCGGAATGTACGGCGTCGCCTCGCGGTCCGCCGCGGAACGACGGCGCGAGATCGGGATTCGCGTCGCTCTCGGGGCCGGCTCCGGCGACGTCCTCGGGCTCTTCGTCGGCGAGGGTGCGCGCACGGCGGCGATCGGGTGGCTCGCGGGCCTCCTCCTGACGCTTCCGGCCGCCCGCCTGACGGCGGGGCTCCTCTTCGGCGTCTCGGCGGCCGATCCGCAGAGCTTCACGGCCGTCTCACTCGTCCTCGCGGCCGCGACGGTGCTCGCGAATCTCGTCCCGGCGATCCGCGCGCTGCGCGCCGACCCCGTGGCGGCGCTCCGGGCCGACTGAATCATGGGCGCGCTTCTCCGGGACTTCCGGCAAGCGGCGCGACGGCTGGCGCGGACGCCCGGATTCGCGGCGCTCGCGATCGGCACGCTCGCGCTCGGCATCGGCGGCAATGCGGCGCTCTTCTCGATCGTGGACCGCATCGCCTTCCGGAGGCTCCCCTTTCCCGAGCCCGGACGCCTCGTGCGCCTCCGCGACACCGTCCAGGCGCCCGGCGGACAGGTCTACAAGCCGCTCGTGATCGCCTGGCACTGGACGGCGATCTCCCGCGGCACGCACGGCTTCGACGCCTTCCTCGCGGACCTGCCGGAGCGGCTCACTTTCGTCGGCGGGGACCCGAAGTTCTCCTTCGAAGGCGGCCGCATTTCCCCCGGAGCCTTCGATCTCCTCGGAGTGCGTCCCCGCCTCGGCCGGCTCTTCACGCAAGAAGAGGAGCGCCAGGGCGCGCGAAGCACGGCGGCGCTCATCTCGTCGCATTTCTGGAAGACGGCGCTCGGACAGCGAGCGGACGTCCTCGGCGCGCCGCTGCGGCTGGCCGACGGAAGGGCCACGATCGTCGGCGTGCTTCCGGAAGGGTTCCGCTTCCCGTACACGAGCGACGTCTGGCGGCCGCTCTCGATCGAGGCGTCCGATCCGACGGACCTCTTCGTGGTGGGCCGGCTCGCGCCGGGCGTCACGATCCCGCAGGCGACGGCCGAGCTGACGGCAATCGCGGCGCGCGAGCAGGCCACGGGGCCCGTCGGTCTGCGAGGCCACGGCTTCGACGTCACGCCGCTGCGCGAAGACCTCCTCCAGGGCGAGGACCGGGTGCCGCTCGTTCTCATGGGCTCCGTCGGGTTCCTGCTGCTGCTCGCCTGCGTCAACGTCGCGGCGCTCCTCCTTTCGCGCTCGGTCGCGCGCCAGCGAGAAATGGGAATTCGCGCCGCCCTCGGCGCGAGCGCCGGACGCCGCCTCCGCGCGAGTCTCGCGGAGAGCCTCTTGATCGCGGCCGCCGGAGGCGCGCTCGGCCTCGCCCTCTCGGGCGCGGCGGGACGCTCTCTCGAGGTGCTGCTGCCGCACACGCTCGCCGAGGATCTCCCGCAGCCGCCGGGACTCGCGGCCGGCATCGCTCTCTTCGCGCTCGCCGTCTCGCTCCTGACCGGCGCCGTCTGCGGCCTGCTGCCGGCCTGGCGCGGAGCACGGGTCGACCCCGCGTCGCTTCTCGCCGGCGGCCGCTCGGTCACCTCGTCGCGGAGCACGCGGCGGCTCCTGTCCGCGTTCGTCGTCGCGGAGGTGGCCCTGGCGACGCTGCTCCTCGCCGGGGGCGCCCTCATGCTGTCCGACTCGTGGACGCGGGAGCATCGCCCGCTCGGCCTGGATCCCGACGCCGTGCTCTCGATCGAGGTGCCGATCGAGAACGCCGCCGACACTCCCGAACGGAGGCGCGCGCTCGTCGAACGGCTGCTCGAGAACGTCTCGCGGGTCCCGGGCGTGTCGTCGGTGGCCGCCTCGACCGCCAACCCCTTCTCCGATCGCCGCTGGGGACTCCCCCTCGCCCCCGATCGGAGTCGCGATCCGGCGGCGGATCTGCTGACCGTCAATCTCCGCATCGCGAGCCCGGGGCTCTTCCGCGTCTTCGGCACGCGGCTTCTCGCGGGCCGCGACATCGCGGAAGCCGACCGCCCGGATGGCCTTCCGGTCGCCGTCGTGAGCCGTCATCTCGCAAGGCGTCTTTGGGGCCGCGGGAGCGCACTCGGCCAGCGCGTCGTGCGGCGCCTCCCGGACGGGCGCCTCGTCCGCATGACGGTCGTCGGAGTGGCCGACGACGTCCGCGACTCGGGCGACCTGCGCGACACGATCTACCTGCCGTACGCGCAGCTCGCGGCCCACGACGCGGCGAAGAGCGTGTATCTCATGGTGCGCGGCGACGCGGCCGCCCGGGGCTGGGCCCGCGAGGCGGTGCGCGCCGTCGGCCGAACCGATCCGGGCATCGGCGCCGCCGAGGTCGTCTTCCTCGGCGACCTCTACGCCGCCTCCAACGCGCAGAGCCGCGTGGGGACGTCGCTGCTCGCCGGCTTTGCCGCCTTCGGTCTGTTGCTCGCGGTGCTCGGCGTCTTCGGCGCGGTCTCCTTCGTGACGGGCCACCGGCGAAACGAGATCGGAGTGCGGATCGCCCTCGGCGCGAGCCCAGGACAGATCCGTAGCCTCGTCGCGCGGCAGGGGCTCGCCCTGGCGCTCCTCGGCTGCGCGATCGGTTTCCCCCTCTCGCTCGCCGCGGCGAGCATCCTTTCGTCCGCCATCCCGGAGTTCGAAGGCCGTCCGGTCCTGTGCGGCGTCGTGACCGCCTGCCTCCTCGCGGCGGCGGCGTTCTCTTCCGACGTTCCCGCGCGGCGCGCGGCGCGCACGGACCCGGTGGCCGCCCTGAGGCCGGACTAGCGATGAGCGGAGTCCTCCAGGACCTGCGGCAGGCGGCGCGGCGGCTCTCCCGGAGTCCCGGCTTCGCGGCCGTTGCCGTCCTGACGATGGCCCTCGGCATCGGCGGAACGACGGCGATCTATTCCGTCGTGCGGGCCGTGCTCTTGAATCCCCTCGGCTTCCCGCAGCCCGACCGCCTCGTCACGCTCGAGGAGCGGGAGAAGGACGGCTCTCCGTCGAACACTTCCTTCGCGACGTACGTCGATTGGCGGGCGCGCAGCCGCTCCTTCGAAGAGATCGCCGCGATGGCCTACTGGGGCCCGACCCTCTCCGGCGGCGGCGACCGCGATGCCGAGAGACTCGAAGGTCTCCGGGTCACCGACGGCTTCTTTCGAATGCTCGGGGTTCGCCCCGCGCTCGGCCGGGACTTCCTGACGTCCGAGCAACGGCGGGGAAATCATCGGGTCGTCCTTCTCGGGCACGGACTGTGGCTGCGGCGCTTCGGGGGCGATCCGGCGATCGTCGGCCGGTCGATCGCCATCTCGGGCGCCCCCTCTCTCGTCGTCGGAATCCTTCCCGCCGACTTCGAGTCCGTCTTCTCCCCGTCCGCCGGGCGAACGACGGAGATCTGGGCTCCGCTCGCCTACGGCGCTTCCGAGCCATGGGCCTGCCGGGACTGCCGCCACCTTCGGGCGCTCGGGCGCATCGCGCCGGGCGTCTCCCGGGAGTCCGCGCGCGCCGAAATGGACGCGATCTCGCGCGCGCTTGTTCGGGAGTATCCGAGATCCTACGCGGCGGCGGGCGTCCTGGTGACTCCCCTCGCCGAGAAACTCACCGCCGGCTCGCGTTCCGCGCTCTGGACCCTCGGCGCGGCGGTCGGCCTCGTCCTGCTGATCGGATGCGCCAACGTCGCGACGTTGCTCCTCAGCCGCGCCGCGGAACGCCGGGGCGAGATCGCGGTGCGGCGCGCCCTCGGAGCCTCGCGCGGCCGACTCGCACGCCTCGTTCTCGCGGAGGCGCTGGCACTCTCGGCGGCGGGCGGGTTCCTGGGCCTCGTGGCGACGAGCTGGCTGCTTTCGACGCTGAAGAACTCGGCGCCGCAGCTCACGCGCCTCGCGGCGACCCGCATCGACGGCTCGGTGCTGCTCTTCGCCCTCGGTGCTTCTCTGGCGACCGGCCTCCTCTTCGGTGCTCTTCCGGCGCTCTCCTTCTCGCGCCTGGAACCGGCGCCCGCGCTCCGCGACGGAGAAGGACGCGGGACCTCGGGAAGGACCCCGCGGATGGAACGGATGCTGGTGGCGTTCGACGTCGCGCTCGCGCTCGCCCTCCTGTTCGGCGCGGGGCTTCTGGTCAAGAGCACATCCCGTCTGATGCGCAACGACCCCGGCTTTCGCCGCGCGGGCCTCCTCACGATGCAGGTGGAGGTCTCCGGCACCGGCTTCGAGAAGGACCCCGCCGTCCTCGCGTTCTACGACCGCGTCCATTCTGCGGTCGAGCGACTGCCCGGCGTCGCATCGGTCGGCTTCGTGAGCCAGCTTCCGCTCGGCGGAGATTTCGACCAGTGCGGCATTCATGCCGAAGGCCTTCCGGGCGCCAATCCGGCGGAGGACCCGGAAGCGGATCGCTACGCGGCCACCCCCGGATACCTGTCGACGATGGGGATCCCGATCGTCCGGGGTCGCGGCATCCTCGAAACCGACCGGTCCGATTCGCTCCCCGTCGCCCTCGTCAACGAAACCCTCGCAAAACGGGTCTGGGGCCGCGAGGATCCCCTCGGCAAGCGGATCAAGGTCGGGGGAACCGAGGAACCGTGGCGAACCGTCGTCGGCGTCGTCGGCGACGTCCGCCACGCATCGCTCGACGCGCCGCGCACGAGTCAGGTCTACTTGCCGCACGCGCAGTTCGTCTCTTCCGGAATGACCCTCGTCCTTCAAACGCCGGGAGACCCCGGCGCGCTGGCCGCCGCGGCCCGGGCAGCCATCCGGTCGGTGGACCCCACGCAACTCGTGACGTCGCTCGCCACCATGAGCCGCGTGATCGATACCGGGATGGCGACGCGCCGGTTCTTCCGGAATCTGCTGGCCGCCTTCGCCGTCATGGCCTTGTTGCTCGCCGCCGTCGGCATCTTCGGAGTGGTCGCCGGGCACGTCGGGCGGCGCACGCGCGAGATCGGAATCCGACTCGCCCTCGGCGCCGGGCGCGGCACGATTCTGCGAATGGTCTCCATGGAAACGATCCGTCTGGCCGTCGCCGGAATCGCCTTCGGCTTTCCGGCGGGACTTCTCCTTGGACGGTGGCTGCGCAGCCAGCTCTTCGCGGTCGGCGCGGGCGATCCGGGCGTGCTTCTGGCGGGCGCCGCGACGATTCTGTTCGTCGTGACGATCGCGGCCCTGCTTCCCGCGCGGCGCGCCGCGCGGCTCGATCCGGTGCAGGCCCTTCGAACGGAGTCGACATGAGCGGACTTCTCCAGGACTTGCGACACGCGGCCCGCAACCTCTCGAGAAGCCCCGGCTTTACGGCGGTCGCAGTTCTCACGATGGCGCTCGGCATCGGCGCGACGACGGCGATCTTCTCGGTCGTGCACGCGGTGCTGTGGAACCCGCTCCCCTTCCACGCTCCGGAGCGGCTCTCGGTCATCTGGGAAACCGACGCCCACAACCGGAGCTTCGAGGAGGGCGCGTCCGCGCCCGACTTCGGCGATTTTCGCGCGCAGGCGAAGTCGTTCTCCCGCCTCGCCGCGTCGCGCGGACTGTGGCTCAATCTGACCGAGGAACGGCGGGAGCCGGAGCGGATCTCCACGAACGCCGTCTCGGGGGGATTCTTCGACCTTCTCGGCGTCAGACCCGCGCTCGGACGCGGGGTCGACGCCGCCGACGACCGCGCCGGCGCTCCGGGAGTCGTCGTCCTGTCCGACGCGCTCTGGCGGTCGCGTTATGCGGCCTCGGCGTCGGCCGTCGGCCGCACCCTCTTCCTCGACGGCGCGCCCTACACGATCGTCGGCGTCGCGCCGGCCGGGCTCGACTTCCCGGAAGAGACGCAGGCCTGGATCGCGCTCACGCCGGCCCTCGGCCCGCTCTCGGATGCCCGCGGCGTGCACAACCTCGGCGTCTTCGGCCGGCTCAAGGACGGCGTCTCGATCGAAGGCGCCAACGCCGAAATGGCTTCGATCGCCGCACGCCTGGCCCGGCAATATCCGGACGACAACGCGGGCCGCTCGACCCGCGTCGTGCCCGTGCCGGAGGCCGTCGCCGCCGACGAGCGTCCTTCGCTCCTCGTGCTGCTCGGCGCCGCCGCGCTCGTGGCGCTCATCTCCTGCGCGAACGTCTCCGGCCTTCTCATCGCCCGCGCGACGTCGCGCGCGCGAGAGCTCGCGATCCGCCGCGCGCTCGGCGCGGGACGCGGGCGCATCGTGCGGCAGCTGCTCTCCGAGAGCCTGCTCCTCGCGCTCGTTGGATGCGGCGCCGGACTGCTCTTCGCCTCCTGGGGCCGCGACGCTCTCGTGACGCTCTCGCCGCACACGCTGCCGCGCGCCGCGGAGGCGGGCCTGCACCTGCCCGTGCTCCTCTTCTCGCTCGGGTTGTCCGCGGCCTGCGGTCTGCTTGCGGGACTCGCCCCGGCGTTCGGCGGCGCCCGCGCCCTCGAAAGAACGCTCCGCTCCGGCGACTCCCGGACTGCCCCGCGCGCGGCCGTGCGAGGCGTCCTCGTCGCCGCGCAGATCGCGCTCGCCTGCGTCCTGACGACCGGCGCGGGACTTCTCCTGAAGAGCCTCCACAATCTGCGGCGCGTCGATCCCGGATTTCGCGCGGAGGGCCTCCTGACCGCGCGGGTTCAGCTGCCGCGCTCGAAGTATCCGGAGCCGAGGCGCGACGACTTCTACCGCTGGCCGGAGGTTCTGCGCTTCTACGACGACGTCCTCCCGCGCCTCCTCGCTCTCCCCGGCGTGTCGGGCGCGGCCGTCGCGTCGAATCACCCGCTGCGCTCGGGCTGGACGTCACAGATCGAGGTCGAAGGCCTCGTTCAGCCGCGGGGCGCACGGGACGAGACGGCCATTCGCCCCGTCTCGCCCGACTATTTCCGCACGGCGGGCACTCCCGTTCTGCGCGGCCGTCCGATCGACGCGCGCGACCGTCAGGGCGCCGCGCCCGTCGTCGTGATCAACGAGGCGTTCGCTCGGCGGTACTTCCCCGACCGGGACCCGCTCGGACGCTCGGTGACCTTCTGGGGACGTCCGCGCGAGATCGTCGGGATCGCGGGCGACGAACGATTCCGCGGTCTCGAGCGCGAGAGCGTCCCCGCGGTCTATCCGTCCCTCCTCCAGATTCCGATGTCCGACATCTTCGTGCTCGTGCGCACGCCGGGAGATCCGGCAGCCCTGGTTCCGGCCGTCCGCGCGGCCGTCGCGGCCGCCGAGCCCGACGTCGCACTCTTTCAGATCCACACGGCTCCCGAGCTCGTGGACGAGTCGCTCGGCGGGACGCGATTCGAGACGGCGATCCTCTGTCTCTTCGGGCTCGCGGCGCTTCTCCTCTCGACGCTCGGTCTCTACGCGCTGCTCGCCTACTCCGTCGAGCGCCGGACGCGGGAGATCGGCATCCGGGCGGCGCTCGGAGCGCGGCGGTCGGATCTCGCGGGGATGATCGTCCGCGAAAGTCTCGTCCGCTGCGCCGCGGGTCTCGCCGTCGGAGGGGCGGCCTCCCTCGTGGCGGCGCGCGCGCTTGCGAGCCTGCTGTACGGCGTGCAGCCCGCGGATCCTGTGGTGCTGTCCGGCGTGTTCGGGACGCTCGCCGTCGCGGCCGTCATCTCGGCGCTCCTGCCCGCGAGACGCGCCGCAAGGCTCGATCCGGTCCACGCGCTGAGAACGGAGTAACCATGAGCGGATTTCTTCACGACGTGCGTCACGCGATCCGCAGACTCTCGAGAAGTCCCGGCTTCACGGCCATCGCCGTCGCAACGCTCGCGCTCGGGATCGGCGCGAACGCCGCGATCTTTTCGGTCGTGCGGGCCGTTCTGCTGCGTCCGCTGCCCTACGCGGACTCGGAGCGGCTGGTGACGCTGCCCGACAACATCTCGACGCCGGAGCTCTCCGACCTGCGGGCGACCGCGCGCTCTTTCGACGCCGTCGGCGGCTCGGCGCTGCAGCCGCTCGATCTGACGGGCGACGGCGACCCACTGCAGATCACCGGCGCGCTCGTCACCGGCGACTTGTTCGAGGCCCTCGGGACGCGGGCGGCCCTCGGACGAACGCTCTCACCCTCGGACGACCGCGAAGGCGGCGAGCACGTCGCCGTCGTGACGCACGGTCTCTGGCTCCGGCACTGGGGCGCGGATCCGGCGCTCGTCGGCCGTTCCGTGACAGTGGGCGGCCAGCCCTACACGATCGTGGGCGTGATGCCCGCCGGCTTCGCGCTCCCCGAGCATCGGGTCGAGCTCTTCCTGCCCGCGCGGGTCGCCTATCCGTCCGACGCCCGGGACCGAGACGTTCATTACGTCCGCCCGGTCCTGCGTCTGCGGCGGGGCGTCTCGATCGAGACCGCCCGCGCGGAGGTTGCGGCCACCTTCCGCCGGTTCGCGGCGGCCTATCCGGATTCGGACACCGGCCTCGACGCCGGGCTCGTTTCGATCCACGAGCGGATCGTCGGCGACAGCCGGTCGGCGCTCGTGGCTCTGTCGGGCGCCGTCGGCCTGGTCCTGCTCATCGCCTGCTCGAACATCGCAAGCCTTCTCGTCGCCCGGACGCGCGCCCGCGCGAAGGAGCTTGCGATCCGCTCGGCGCTCGGCTCGAGCCGGGCGCGCCTCGCCCGGCAGGTCCTGGCGGAGAGCAGCGTGCTCGGTCTCGCCGGAGGAGCCGCGGGGTTGGCGCTGGCCGACCGGGCGACGCGGCTTTTCGCGACGCGCCTCCCGGATTCGCTGCCGCGCCTCGCCTCCGTATCGACGGACCGCGGCGTCCTCATCTTCACGCTCGTCGTCTCGATCGCGACGGGCCTGCTCTTCGGGCTCGTTCCCGCAATGCGCGCCGGCCGCCGCGCGCCCGCCGCGGGGCTGCGCGGTGCTCGGACGACGGCCGGCGCCGAAGACCGGCGCCTCGGCGCGGCCTTCGCGGTTTCCCAGGTGGCCCTCGCCCTGGTGCTTCTCGTGGGAGCGGGCCTTCTGGCCAATACCCTCTGGCGCCTGCGCTCGATCGACCCCGGTTTCCCGGCCGAAGGGCTCGTCACGGCGCATCTCGACCTTCCGGAGTCCCGCTACAAGCGCCTGCCCTCGCAGCTCCAGTTTCGACGACGGCTGCTCGACCTTCTCACCGCGGCGCGGCTGCGCGCCGCGATGGTGAGCGAGCTCCCGCTCGGCGGCTCGGATCTCAACCACCAGTTCGTCATCGAGGGTCGGCCGGCCATCCCGACCGGGCAGGAGCCGCGGCTCTATTCGCGAAGCGTGATGGGCGACTACTTCGGGACGATGGGCATGCGCCTGCTCGGCGGGCGAAAGTTGAGCGACGCCGATCGCGAGGACGCTCCCCTCGTCGCCGTCGTCAACGAGAGCATGGCCCGCCTCTACTTTCCGGGGGGAAGCCCGATCGGCGCCCGGTTCCGCTGGGCGAGAGACTCCGGACCTCCTCAATGGATCGAGATCGTCGGCCTCGTTTCCGACGTCCGGCACTTCGGGCTCTCGACGGGAGACCTCCCGGCGGTCTACACGCCCTACGCCCAGTTCGGCCTGAACTGGAAGCGGTGGGCGGACGTGGTCGTGCGCTCGCCAGAGGGAACGCCGGCTCTCGCGGAGCTCTTGCGCGCGAAAATCCGCGAGGCGGATCCCCTGCTCCCCGTGAAGAGCATCCGACTGTACGAAGACGTCGTCTCGACCTCTCTCGAGCGCCCGCGCTTCCTCGCCGGGCTGCTCGGTGCCTTCGCGGGCGCGGCCCTGCTTCTCGCCACGCTCGGCGTGGTCGGCGTGCTGGGCAACCTCGTTGCCCGGCGCACGCGGGAGATCGGCGTGCGCATCGCGCTCGGAGCCGATCCGGCACGCGTCCGGAGGGAAGTGATCGGCGAGGGCGCCCGGATCGCGGCGGCCGGCATCGGGATCGGCCTCGCCGGGGCGCTCGCCGCGAGCCGCGCGCTGACCCAACTGCTCTACGCCGTTCACCCGATCGACCCCGCGACCTACGCCGCGGTCTCGCTGCTGCTCGCGGCGGCGGCGATCGGAGCATGCTATCTGCCCGCGCGGCGCGCCTCCCGCATCGACCCCATCGAAGCGCTCCGAAGCGAGTGAGAGAGGAACCATGATCGAGCTTCGCAACATCGAAAAAGCGTTCGAGACCCGGGCCGGGAAGACCTTCGTCCTCCGGCGCATCGACCTCACGATCAACGAAGGCGAGTTCGTCACGATCATGGGCCCGTCGGGCGCGGGCAAGACGACGCTGCTCTCGATCCTCGGAATGCTCGACCACTCGTGGACCGGCGAGTACCGATTCCTGGGCGAGGCCGTCCACGAGATGAAGCCCCGCGACCGGATCGACCTGAACAAGAAGAACGTCGGGTTCGTTTTCCAGCAATACCACCTGCTCGACGACCTGACCGTCGCCGAAAACCTCGACATCCCGCTCTCCTATCGCAACATCAAGGGGTCCGAGCGCGCGTCGCTCGTCGCGGACACGCTCGACCGATTCCAGATCGTGGGCAAGAAGGACCTCTTTCCCAGCCAGCTCTCCGGAGGACAGCAGCAGCTGGTCGGCGTCGCGCGCGCGCTCATCGCGCGGCCGAAGCTCCTCCTCGCGGACGAGCCCACCGGAAACCTGCACTCGGACCAGGGGCGCGAGATCATGCGTCTCTTCCAGAAGCTGAACGACGAAGGGACGACGATCGTTCAGGTGACGCACTCCGAGGAGAACGCGCGGTACGGCCAGCGGATCGTGCGGCTGGCCGACGGCTGGATCGCCGGAGTGGAGACCGTGACCGAGCGGATGGGTCAGCCCGCCGGCGCGTCGCGGTAGGCGGGCGTGAGCTCCGTTCTCCGCGACGTCCGCTACGCCGCGCGGGTGCTCGCCCGAAGCCGGGGGTTCGCCGCGGCCGCGGTGATCACGCTGGCGCTCGGCACGGGCGCCAACGCGGCGATCTTTAGCGTCGTCAACGCCGTCCTGCTCCGGCCGCTTCCCTTCCCGGCCGCCGGCGAGCTCGTGCGGATCACGGCGGACCTCAAGGGACAGGACCTTCAGGACGCGGGGCTGTCGGCGCCGGAGCTCTTCGACTACCGCGACCGCGCCGGCGCGTTCGCCGCGGTCTCCGGCCTCTTCCCGATCAACGCGAACATCGTCGGCGTCGGCCGGCCCGAGCGCGCCGAGGTGCTTCTCGTGGACACCGGCTACTTCGACTTGCTCGGAGTGCGCGCGCGACTGGGCCGGACCTTCACCCCCGAAGACTTTCGGCCCGGCATCGCCGAGGTCGCGGTCGTTTCCGACGGCTGGTGGCGCCGCCACGGCGCGGATCCGGAAATCGTCGGGCGCCGCTTCCGGCTCGATGACGACCTCTACACGGTCATCGGCGTGGCGCCCGCGGGCTTTCGCCATCCCGGGCGGGGCATCGAGACCGAGGTGGACGTGTGGTCGCCGGCCGGATGGAGCGCGTCGCCGTTTCCGGCGCCCAACCGACGCTCCTATTTCCTCCGCGGGGCGCTCGCCCGGCTGAAGCCCGGCGTGACGGCCGCGGCGGCGCAGGCCTCGCTCGACCGTCTCGCCGCGACGCTCCGGCGCGAGTACGGCTCGGACTATCCGGCCACCGACGGCTGGGCGCCGCGGGTCGTGCCGCTGCAGCAGGACCTCGTCGGCAACGTCCGGCCCGCGCTCCTCGTCCTGACGGCCGCCGTCGGCCTCGTCCTCTTGATCGCCTGCGCCAACGTCGCCAACCTCCTCCTGGCGCGCGCGGCGTCGCGGCAGCGCGAGATCGCCGTGCGGCGGGCGCTCGGCGCGGGGCGATGGCGCCTCATCCGTCAGCTCCTGACCGAAAGCGTGGTCCTCGCCGTGGCGGGGGGCGGTCTCGGCCTCGCCGTCGCCTCCTGGGGCACGGGCTTTCTGGCGCGCGTCGCTCCACCGGGAGTCCTCCGGCCGGATCCGATCGGCGTCGACGCACGCGTGCTCCTCTTCGCGCTCGCGCTTTCGATCGGAACGGGCCTCGTGTTCGGGGCCGCCCCGGCGCTCTCGCTTTCCGGCGCGGGCCGCGAGATCGGGCTGCGCCCCGAAGCCCGAGGGACGACGTCCCGCCGCGGGCACCGCGTCCGCGGCATCCTCGTCGTGGCGGAGTTCGCCCTCGCCCTGATGCTCCTCGTGGCGGCCGGGCTTCTCGTGCGGACGCTCGGACGCCTCCAGCGCGTGGACCCCGGCTTCGACCCGCGCCGCGTCACGACGGCGACGCTCTGGCTTCCGCAGCCGAACATCCGGGAAACCGGGCGGTACTTCAAGAATGCCGCCCGCGTCGAGCTCTGCGACCGGATCCTGGATCGCGCGGCGCGGCTGCCCGGGGTCGAGTCGGCCGCCCTCGCGACGGCGGTTCCGTTCGGCGCCAACCGCTTCGTCGGTTCCTTCACGATCGAGGGCCGCGATCCCGATCGCTCGGGAACCGGATCGGCCGAGCTTTCGAGCGTCACGGTCGGCTATTTCGACACGATGGGAATTCCCCTCGAGAGGGGCCGCGCCTTCACGCCCCAGGACGCCGAGGCCTCGGAGCCGATCGCGATCGCGAGCGCCTCGCTCGCGCGGCGCTATTTCGCGGACGAGGACCCAATCGGACGGCGAGTCCGGCTCGCGACGCGCACGGGACAAGGTCCGTGGCTCCGCATCGTCGGCATCGTCCGCGACGTCAAGACGCAAGCGCTCGACGTTTCGGAGAGGCCTCTGCTCTACCGGCCGATGGCGCAGGCCTCCAACCTGTCCTTGACGCTCGTCCTTCGGGGCGACGCGGCGCCCTCGGCGCTCGCGCCTTCGATCGAGAGAGATCTGGCGGGAATCGATCCCGAGGTGCCGGTCTACGGCGTTCGGGCGATGGAGAGCGCGCTCTCGGCGACGGTCCGGGCGCGCCGCTTCGCGATGCTGCTGCTCGGCCTGTTCGCGGCGCTCGCGCTGGTGCTGTCCGCCGTCGGCGTTTACGGGCTCCTCGCCTACAGCGTGGCGCAGCGGAGGTCGGAGATCGGAATCCGCGTGGCCCTCGGCGCGCGCCCGGCCGACGTGCGACGCCTCTTCCTGCGGCAGGGCGCGATCCTCGTCGCAGCGGGCGTCGTCCTCGGCCTGCTCGGCGCGGCGGCGGCGACGCGCGGGCTCGCGGCGCTGTTGTTCGGCGTCTCGCCCCGCGACCCGGCGACCTTCGCCGTCCTCACGCTCCTCCTGTCCGGCGTCGCGCTGACGGCCTGCTGGCTGCCCGCGCGCCGGGCCGCCCGCGTCGATCCCGTCGGGACTCTTCGGGCGGAGTGAAGGAAGCGAGGAAGTCTTGACGCATCTCTGGCAGGACCTTCGATCGGCCATCCGCGGGTTGCGCGCGAGCCGGGGCTTCACGGCGGCCGCCGTCGTCACGCTGGCGCTCGGGATCGGAGCCAACGCGGCCATCTTCAGCGCCGTTCGCGCGGTGCTGCTCAAGCCCCTTCCGTTCCGCGACCCCGACCGCCTCGTCGGCATCTGGGACGTCCAGCCCGAAGTTCCCTTCGCCCCGGGCGCCGCGGGCCAGATCGCGGACTGGCAGGCCCAGAGCCGGAGCTTCGAAGCGATCGCGTACTCGGACTATCGCTGGTACGCGGTCGCCGGAATCGGGGACCCGGAGCGAATCCTCGCCGCCGCCGTATCGCCCGGATTCTTCTCGACCCTCGGGCTCGCGCCCGCGTTTGGGCGCTTGCTTTCGACGCCGCCGGGCAGCGGCGGCTCGCGCGAAGTGGTCTTGAGCCAGGGGCTCTGGCGCCGCCGCTTCGGCGAGCGCCCGGACGTGCTCGGACGCACCGTCCGCCTCGACGGAGAGAACTACACGATCGTCGGCGTCATGCCGCGCCGTTTCAACTATCCCGACGGAGCCGACCTCTGGACGGCTCTCGCGCTCACCCCCGCCGAGCGCCTCGATCGCACCACGCACACCTACCAGGTGGTGGGCCGGCTGAAAGCCGGCATTCCTCTGTCGGCGGCGCAGCAAGATCTCCACGCAATCGCGATGCGTCTGCGCTCCGCTTTCCCCGACACCGACGTCGGGCACGACGTCCGCCTGCTCGACCTCGGCCGTCAAATGTCGGACGAGGCGCGTCCGGCCCTCTGGACGCTCTTCGGCGCCGTCGGGTTCGTTCTCCTGATCGCCTGCGCGAACGTCGCGAATCTCTTCCTCGCGCGCACCGTTGCGCGCCGGCGGGAGATGGCCGTGCGCGTCGCGCTCGGCGCGAGTCGCGGCCGCCTCGTCCAGCAGCTCCTCACCGAGAGCCTGTTGCTCGCGGTCGGCGGCGGTCTGATCGGGCTCGCGCTGGCGTTCTGGTGTCTCGACGTGATGAAAAAGCTTCTTCCCTTGCAGGTTTCCGAGGCGACTCCCGTCGCGATCGACGCGAACGTGCTCGCCTTCACCCTGGGAATTTCCGTGCTCACGGGAATGCTGTTCGGGCTCGCGCCGGCGCTCTCGGCGGCCCGGCCCGACGTCGCGGCGCGAATGGACGGCGGGGGTCGTGTCGGATCGGATGGCCCGGGCCGCGGCCGGCTGCGGAACCTTCTCGTCGTCTCCGAGATCGCGCTGGCGCTCGTCCTTCTCGCGGGCGCGGGTCTCATGTTGCGCACCCTCTTCGCCCTCGAGGGCGCCGATCTCGGTTTCCCTCTCAACGGCGCCGCCACGTTTCAACTTTCATTGCCGGCGATTCGATATCCGACGGCCGAAGCGCAACGCGCGTTCACCCGGGAGGTGCTGGCGCGCCTGGGATCGGCCCCCGGCGTCGCCGCGGCCGCGGCGATCAACAGCCTCCCTCTGAGCGGCACGAGCACAAACGGCGACTTCGAGATCGCGGGACGTCCCGTCTTCGCTCCGGGACAGTCGCCGATCACCTACTACCGCGTCGTCACGCCGGCGTACTTCGCCGCAACCCAGATCCCGATCCGACGCGGCCGAGGGTTCGCGGAATCCGATCGCGAAGGCGCTCTCTCCGTCGCGTTGATCAACGAGACGATGGTTCGGCGCTTCTTCCCCTCGGAGGATCCGATCGGGCAGCGGATCCGGATCCGGTGGGGCGGCGATGACGCGTGGCGGGAGATCGTCGGCGTCGTGGCCGACGTTCGCGACCGGCAGCTGGACGATGGTCCCGTCGCGGAGACGTATCTCCCCTACTTCCAGCATCCTCTGCCGACGTCGTGGTTCGTGGTGCGGACGACCGACGATCCGGATCGGCTCCTGGAACCGATCCGTCGGACGGTCCGCGCGCTCGACGCCGAGCTGCCCGTGTCCCATCTGACGCCGCTGAGACAGATCGCCGAGGACGGCGTCCAGCCCCGGCGCCAGTTCACGCGGCTCCTCGGCCTCTTCGGCGGGCTCGCCGTCGGTCTGGCCGCGCTCGGTCTTTCGAGCGTGCTCGTGTACTCGTTCGCGCAGCGCCGGCGCGAGATTGCCATCCGGCTCGCCATCGGGGCCAATCCGCGCGACATTCTGCGGCTCGTCGTGTGGGAAGCGTTCCGCCTGTCGCGGATCGGAATCGCCGCCGGGCTCGTCGGTGCGCTGGCGCTCACGCGTCTGCTCGCGGGACAACTCTACGGCGTGCGGGCGGCGGATCCGGTCAGCTTCGCGGCCGCGGCGCTTCTCATGGCGGCCGTGGCGCTCGGTTCGAGTGCGATCCCGGCGCGCCGGGCCGCTCGCCTGGATCCTCTCGCGACTCTGCGAAGCGTGTAGCGGAATTGAAAGGCGAAGGGAGACGGATTCCATGACGACACTCTTGCAGGACTTCCGATATGCGCTGCGAACTCTCGTCAAGAGTCCGGGGTTCGCAATCGTCGCCATCGCGATCCTCGCGCTCGGCATCGGTGCCAACGCGGCCATGTTCGCGCTCGTCAACCGCGTGCTCCTGACGTCGCTGCCAGTCCGAAACCCGGATGAGCTCGTCCTGCTGCGCTCGGAGGGGCCGATTTCGGGCCACGCCTGGAGCGACGACGACGTCGCGTCCTCCTTCACCTACCCGATGTACCGGGGCCTTCGCGACCGGAGCACCGTTTTCGCGGGGCTCGTCGCGGAATACCCGTTCGCGGCGAGCCTGGCCGCGGGCGGACAGACCGAGCGCGCGAACGGCGAGCTCGTCAGCGGCAACGCTTTCGACGTGCTCGGTGTGACGTCCGCGCTCGGCCGCCCTCTGACGCCCGGCGACGACCGCGTACCGGGCGCCCACGCGGTGGCGGTCCTCTCCCATGCGTACTGGACGCGGCGCTTCGGCGCCGACCCGGCCATCCTCGATCGAACGATGGTGATCAACGGGCACCCCTATGCCGTCGTGGGCGTCGCGCGGGAAGGCTTCACCGGGGTCCAGCCCGGCCGGCCCGCGGACGTGTTCGTCCCGATGATGGAGAAGGCGCAGGTGACGCCGTTTCGCAACGGCCTCGACGACCCCAAGGACTACTGGGTCCAGATTTTCGGCCGCCTGAAGCCCGGACGGACGCGCTCCGAGGCGGAGCGGGAGGTCGCCGGCACGTATCGCGCGCTGCTGCAGGAGGCCGCCGTGTATGTCTCCGGCTGGACCGAGAACAGCCGGCGGAAGTTTGTCGAGAAGAAGCTCGAGCTCCTGCCGGGCGGTCACGGACGCCGGGTCATGCGGAACGGCATCGGGACGCCGCTTCTCTCGCTCATGGGAATGGTGACGCTCGTTCTTCTCATCGCTTGCTCGAACCTCGCGGGGCTGCTCGCCGCGCGGGGCGCGGCGCGGCAGAAGGAGTACGGCATTCGCCTGGCGATCGGCGCGAGCCGCGGCCAGTTGCTGCGCCAATCCGTGATCGAATGCCTCCTCTTCTCCGCCCTGGGCGGAACGCTCGGGCTCGGTGTCGCTTCATGGACGCTCCGCGCGCTCCTGTCGGCCTATCCCCCCGACAGCGACCTCCGCCTGATCGCGGTCCAGATGGATCCCCGGATCGTCGTCTTCGTCGCGGGCCTCTCGATTCTCTCGGCGCTCTTCTTCGGCGTGACTCCCACGCTCCGGGCGGCGCGGCTCGATCCGGCTTCAACCCTCCGGGGCGCGGGCCGCGGCGGCTCGCCCGCGACGCGCGAGGCCCTGCGATTCCGGCGCTTGCTCGTCACGGCGCAGATCGCCCTCACGCTCGTCCTCCTCGTCGCGGCCGGCCTCTTCACGCGGTCGATCCGCAACCTGGGACACGTGGACCTCGGTCTGAAACCCGAGCACGTCATCGGGTTCACGGTTTCGCCGGAGCTGAACGGTTACTCGGCCGGGCGGACCGCGCTCTTCGGGCGCCAGCTCATCGAGAACATGAAGGCTCTTCCGGGCGTCCGGTCCGCGACCGCCGCCGTGCTCCCCACCTTCACCAACGACACCTCGGGCAGCAACCTGACGATCGAGGGCCGGCCGGAGACGCCCGGCGAGTCGATCCACGTCCGGTACAACGCCGTCGCACCGGACTACTTTTCGACGCTCGGCATCCCGCGTCTCCAGGGGCGCGGGATCGCCTGGAGCGACGGCGCGGCCACTCCAAAGGTGGCCGTCGTGAACGAGTCGCTGGCGAAGAAATTCTTCGCGGAGCGAGGCGCCCTCGGCGCGCGAATCGGAATGGGCGCCGGTAAAGAGACCGACATCGAGATCGTGGGCGTCGTGCGGGACAGCAAGGGAGCGACCGTCGACGAGAAGGCGGAGCCTTTCGTCTACCTGCCGATCCAGCAGGACTCGAAGCTCGGCGAGCTCACGTTTTACGCGCGCGCGGAAGGCGACCCTGCGGCGGTCAGCGCGTCGCTGCGCGCCGAGGTGCGCCGCCTGGATCCGGACCTGCCGCTCTTCGATCTCAAGACGCTGACGACGCAGCTCCACGAATCCCTTCTTTCGCGGCGGCTGGTCATGATTCTGTCCACGGCCTTCGGCGCCCTCGCGGCGCTGCTTGCGGCCCTCGGAATCTACGGCGTCCTGGCCTTCGGCGTGGCCCAGCGCCGCCGCGAGATCGGCGTCCGCATCGCGCTCGGAGCGACGCCCGCGGTCGTGCGGCGGCTCGTCCTCTCGGAGGTTGGCCGCCTCCTCGCGATCGGCGGCCTCGTCGGTCTCCCGGTCGCGATCGCCGTCGGCCGTGCCGTCCGGTCCATACTCTTCGGCGTCCCGGCGGCGGACGTCGCGACCTACGCGGGCGGCGTCGTTCTGCTCGCGGCCGTCGCGCTCGCGGCCGCCTATCCCCCCGCGAGGCGCGCCGCGCGCACGAACGCGCTCGACGCGCTGCGGAGCGAATGATGCGGGAGACCGATCGCCGATCGGGAGGAGGAACGCCGTGAGCTCGCTCGTACCGGACGCTCGTTACGCGATTCGTACGCTGGCGCGACGGCCGGGCTTCACCGCCTCGGTCGTCCTGACCCTGGGCCTCGCGATCGGCGCGGCCGCCACCATTTTCGCGGGGGTGGACGCCCTCTTCCTGCGCGCTCTGCCGCTGCCCGAGCCCGACCGCATCATGACGCTCTGGGGCAGCAACAAGGCCGCCGGTTTCGATCATTCGAACGTGTCCTACCGCGACTTCGAGGACTGGCGCCGCGAGGCCAAGAGCTTCGAGAGCCTGGCCGCCTTGTTCCCGGCGACGCAGACCATGACGGGTCGCGGCGAGCCGGCGCCGCTCGACGTCACGTTCGTGACCGGCGACTTCTTCCGCTTGATCGGCGCCCGCGCGGCGCTCGGACGCCTGATCGAACCGGCCGACGACCGCCCCGACGCTCCCCGCGCGGCCGTTCTGCCGTGGACCGTCTGGCGCCAGCGCTTCGGCGCCGACCCGCACATCGTCGGCGCGACGCTCACGCTCGACGGCGACCCCGTCACGGTCGTGGGCGTGCTGTCGCCCCGCCCGATTCCCGGCCTCGAGACGACGCAGCTCTGGTCCGCTCTCGGACCGAGCCTCGGCAAGCCCGAGCGCGGGGACCGAAGCTATCTGGCCGCCGGGAGGCTCCGCAAAGGCGTCACGCCGGCCGAGTGCCGCAGCGAGCTCGACGCGATCTCGGCCCGTCTCGCCGCCGCCTACCCGAAGTCGAACGCCGGCTTCGAGGTCAACGTCGTCCCGCTCGAGCAGGACCTCTTCGGTCCCAAGTTCCGCGCCGGCCTCTATACCCTGCTCGGCGCCGTCGGGCTCCTCCTCGCGATCGCGTGCGCGAACATTGCGCAACTTCTGCTCGCGCGCGGCGCCGCGCGGGAAAGGGAGATCGCCGTACGCGCCGCCCTCGGCGCCTCGCGCGGCCGGGTCGTGGCGCAGATGCTGATCGAGTCGGCGCTCCTCGCGCTCGCCGGCGGAGCGGTCGGCCTCGTCGGCGCGCTCTGGGGCGTGCAAACGCTCGTCCATGTCCTGCCGCCGTACACGGCTCGCCTGCCCGAGATCGCACTCGACGGCCGCGTCCTCGGCTTCGGTCTCCTTCTCTCGCTCGGAACCGCCACGGCCTTCGGACTCGTGCCGGCGGTCTCCGTCGCCCGCGCCGGCTTCGCGGACGCGCTGCGCTCCGCGTCCACGCGGACCGCGGGCGGCGGGCGCCGGGCGCGGCTGCAGAGCTGGCTCGTCGCGTCGGAGGTCGCGCTCGCGCTCGTTCTCCTCTCGGGGGCCGGACTGGTCGTGAAGAGTCTCGCGCTCCTGCGCCGGGTCGATCCGGGTTTCCGGGCTCAGCACGTCCTCACGCTGCGGCTCGACCTGCCCGACCGCGAGTTCTCGAGCGACGACCGGATGCGCGCCTTCTATCGCCCTCTCCTCGAGCGCCTCGCCGCTCTCCCGGGCGTGCGCGCCGCCGCCGCCGTCACGACGCTCCCGATGAGCGGCGACAACTCCTGGACCTTCGTGAGGCCCGAGGGACAGGCGCCGCCGCCGCCGGGCCAGGAGCCTCGCGTCGGCCGCCTCGTCGTCTCGCCCGACTACTTCCGGGCCATGGGAATTCCGATAATCCGCGGCCGGGCGTTCCGCGCCTCCGACGACGAATCGGTCGGGCGCGTCGCGGTCGTGAGCCAGGAGATGGCGCGGCGGTACTGGCCCGGGCAGGATCCGATCGGCAAGCGCTTCGGACCCGGTCGGCCGACCGCGGAATCCCGCTGGATCGAGGTCGTGGGCGTTTCGGCCGACGTGCGGCATCGCGGGCTCGCGGCGCCGATCCGCCCCGAAATGTATTTTCCGCTCGCCCAGGCGCCGGAGACGAGCGTGCACGTCGTCCTCGACGCGCCGTCGGATCCGCCCGATCTGGCCGCGGCCGCGCGGCGCGAGATCCGGGCCCTCCGACCCGAGCAGGCCGTCTCCAACGTCGAGACGATGCAGCGGTTCGTGGACGACGACACGAGCTCGGAGAGCCTCCTCGCCTGGCTGACCGCGGCGTTCGCCGCGGCCGCGGCGGTGCTGGCGTCGATGGGTCTCTACGCGGTCGTGAGCCTCGCCGTCGGGCAGAGCCGCCGCGAGATCGGAATCCGCATGGCCCTCGGCGCCGACGGGCGGCAGGTGCTCGCCGGGGTCCTGCGCCGCTGGATGTCGCTCGCGCTCGGCGGCGTGGCGGCCGGCCTCGCCGCGACGCTCGCGCTCGGGAGGCTCCTGGCGACGGTTCTCTTCTCGGTGAAGCCCGCGGACCCGGCCGTGCTCGGCGCGATCGTCGCGCTCGTCGCCGCGATCGCGCTCGCGGCGAGCTACGTGCCGGCGCGGCGGGCATCGCGCGTCGATCCGGCGCGCGCGCTGCGCGCGGAGTGACGAAGATGCGCCTTCCAGCGGACGTGCGTCAGGCCCTCCGGATGCTTCGAAGGAGTCCCGGAATCTCGGCGATCGCCATCCTGTCCCTCGGGCTCGGCGTCGGCGCGACGAGCGTGGCCTTCAGCCTCATCGCGGCCGTTCGATGGCGCGCCCTTCCGTATCCCCATGCCGATCGCCTCGTCGTTCCGGCGGAGGCCTCGTCCCGCCGGCCGTCGGACGAGATCTTCACGGCCCGGCTCGCGACCTATCGTCTCTGGCAAGAACGGCTGCGAACCGTTCGTCCGCTCGCGGCGCACGTCATCGTCGGCGGATATCTGACGCCGGAGGGCGAAGGAGACGCCCTCGACCTGGCCGGCGAGGCCGTCTCGACAAACCTGTTCGAGCTGCTGGGGACCGTGCCGGCCCTGGGGCGGTCCTTCACGCCGGAAGACAACCGCCCGGGCGCCGATCCCGTCGTGCTCTTGAGCGACCGCCTCTGGAGGTCGCGATTCCGGGCGTCGCCGGCCTTGCTCGGCCGCGCGGTTCGGATCTCGGGCGTGACGTACACCGTGATCGGTGTGATGCCCGCCGGCATGCGCTTCGAGTACCGGAGCGACTTCTGGATCCCGCTCGAGCCCTATCTCCCGCGCCTGGCCGCGGCGGAGGGGCTCGCCGACCCGGGGAACACTCCGGTTCGCCTGCTCGGGCGACTCGCGCCGGGCGTCGCGCTCGGAGAGGCGCGGGCCGAGATCGCCGCGGCCGTGCCGCCCCCGCCCGCGGGCCAGCCTCCGTGGAGAGCCGCGCTGCGTCCGCTCCGCCAGGACGCTCTAAAGTACTGGCGCTCGTACGACCTCGCGTTCGGCGCCGTCGCGCTCGCGGTGCTGCTGATCGCCTGCGCGAATCTCGCCGGCCTCCTGCTCGTCCGAGCGATTGGCCGGCGCCGCGAGTTCGCGGTGCGGAGCGCCCTGGGAGCCTCGCCGCGGAGGCTGGCCTCGCAGCTCGCCGCCGAGAGTCTCGCCATCGCCGCTCTCGGGGGCGCCGCCGGCTGTTTCGCGTCGCGCTGGAGCGCCGCCGTGTCCGCGACGTTGCAATCGTCGCTCGGGATCCTTCCGACGGCCCTCGAGAGCCGCCTCGGCTCCCCTTCGACGGCCGTGTCGATCGCCGTGACCGCTGCGGTGGCGCTCCTCGTCAGCGTCGCTCCGGCGTCTCGCTTCGCGCGCGCCGCTCCGCAGCGATTCCTGCGAGGGGCCGGCGTCGCGCAGGAGAGCCGGGCCTCGAGACGCCGGGCGCAGCATCTCTTCGTGGCCCTCCAGATCGCCGGCGCCGTGGTCCTCATCAGCGTCGGAGGGGCGGCGGCGCGCCGGTACCGGGAGTTCGAAGCGCGCAGCGCCGGAGGCGACGGCAGTCAGATCATTTACTCGCACGTCGAGATCCCGCGGGGCCGGCCGGGCGAGACGTCGTCGCAGGCCTCCGCCGCGCTGCGGGAACGTCTGCGCGAGCTGCCGGGAATCGCGGTCGTGGGCGCTCAGTTCCGCGAGCTCGCGTCCCGCCAACGGATCGGCGGCGAGCCGTCCGGCGTGACCGTGACGCGCGCGGCGGGCTCCGCCGAGGTGAGCGCGAGCGTCGGAGCCTTCGCCGTCGATTCCCCGTTCTTCGAGGCGAACGGCATCCGGTTCGTCCGCGGCCGGAATTTTGGCGCGGCCGAAGACGCGCCGGGCGCCGGCGCGGCGATCGTCAGCGAGCTGGCCGCGAAGACGTGGTGGCCCGGGGAAGACCCGATCGGCAGGCGGCTGAAGTTCGGACGCCCGGGGGATCCGGCGCCATGGGCGACTGTCGTCGGCGTCGTCGAGAACTCGCTCGAGCCCGATCCGATCTCGGTCCTCGAGGACCCGCGTCCGGCGGTCTTCGTCCCGCTCGCCGAAGGGCTCGGCGACACGATCGAGCTCTTCCTTCGCGCGCGGGGTCCGGCCTCGCCGGCCCTGGTCGGCGACGTCCGGAGGACGCTGCGCCAGGCCTCTCCCGACGCCCTGCCGTTCCTCTCGACGCGAGATGCCATCTACCGCGAGACGCTCGACCCGATCCGGCGCAACGTCGTCGGGATCTTGTTCGCCGCAGCCTGCGGGCTGATGCTCGCGGGCATCGGCATCTCGGGAGTGCTCGCGCATGCGGTCGAGCGGCGCCGGCAGGAGATCGGCGTGCGGATGGCGCTCGGCGCGAGCCGCGCCTCCCTGTCGGGCCTCGTGCTCGGCGAGGGAATGCGCATGGCGCTCGCGGGGCTCGGCACGGGTCTCCTCGCGGCCTTCGCCGCTCTGCGCGTGCTCCAAGGTCTGTTCTTCGGTGGTCTTCGGGTGGACCTCGCGACGATCGCCGCCGTTTGCGTCCTTCTCGCCGCGCTGACGTTGATCGCGGGCGCCCTGCCGCTGCGCCGCGCGCTCCGCGTGGATCCGCTGACGTCGATGCGAAGCGAGTGACGCCTCCGATAAGCTCCCGCCCGTGGCCCCGCCGTCCAGCCGGATCCTCGTCGCCGACGACCAGAAGGACGTCCTGGAGGCCCTGCGCCTTCTCCTCAAGTCCGAGGGGCTCGAGGCCGAGACGGTCTCGTCTCCGTCGGCCGTGCTCGGCGCGGTGTCGGCGCGCGACTTCGACGTCGCTCTGATCGACCTGAACTACGCCCGCGACACGACGTCCGGGCAGGAAGGCCTCGACCTTCTCGCCCGGCTCCAGGAGCTCGACGCGAGCCTGCCGGTCGTCGTCATGACGGCCTGGGGAAGCGTCGATCTGGCCGTCGAGGCGATGCGCCGCGGCGCGCGCGACTTCGTGCAGAAACCCTGGGAGAACGCCCGCCTGCTCGCCACCCTCCGCACGCAGATGGCTCTCGGACGGGCGCTCCGGCGCGGCGCGCGCCTCGAGGCCGAGAACCGCATCCTCCGGCCCGAGCCGGATCCCTCGATCCTGGGCGAATCCGCGGCGATGCGGCCCGTGCTCGAGCTCATATCGCGCGTGGCGCCGTCGGACGCGAACGTCCTGATCGTCGGCGAGAACGGCTCGGGCAAGGGCGTCGTCGCGCGCGCGATCCATGCCGCCTCGACGCGGCGCAGCCGGCCGCTCGTGACGCTGAACGCGGGGGGCGTGTCGGAGGGCGTTTTCGAAAGTGAGCTTTTCGGGCACGTGAAGGGCGCGTTCACGGACGCGCGCGCCGATCGCGTGGGGCGCTTCGAGCTCGCCGACGGCGGCACGCTCTTCCTCGACGAGATCGCGAACGTCCCGGCGAGCCAGCAGGGCAAGCTCCTGCGCGTCGTCGAGACGGGCGAGTTCGAGCGCCTCGGCTCCTCGCGCACGCGGAAGGTCGACGTCCGCATCCTATCGGCGACCAACGCGGACCTCGCCGCCGAGGTGGCGGCGGGCCGCTTCCGGCAGGACCTGCGCTTCCGAATCAACACCATTGAGATCGCCGTGCCGCCGCTGCGCGACCGGCGCGAGGACATTCCGCTGCTCGCCCAGCACTTCCTCGGCCTGCACGCGCGGCGGTACCGCAAGGACGTCGCCGCCTTCGAGCCCGCGGCGCTCCAGACGCTCCTCGACCATCCGTGGCCCGGCAACGTCCGGGAGCTGGATCACGCCGTCGAACGGGCGGCGCTCCTCGCGTCGGGGCCGCGCGTGCGGCCGGCGGACCTGGGTCTTCGACCGATGCGCGACGGCGCCGAGCCGCCCCTGGAGGAGATGAGCCTCGAAGAAGTCGAAGGCGTGCTCATCCGCAAAGCGCTCGCGCGCTTCGGCGGCAACGTGAGCCGCGCCGCCGAGGCCCTCGGGCTCTCCCGGAGCTCGCTCTACCGGCGGATGGAGAAGTACGGGCTCTAGCGAGTCTCCATGCTTCGCGAGGTCGCGCCGGAGCGGCGCCGGGAGCTCGCTCCCCTCTTCGGATTCCATCCGCCGCCTCTGCGCGCGGTCCTCGCGGCCGTGCTCGAGGGAAGCGTGGGGCGCGCCTGGTGTCCGGCGAGGCGTCTTCCCGAGCGGACGCCAGGCTCCGCCCGCTCGACGCGGGCGGCCGCGTCCTACGCCGTCGGCGGCGGCGGCGTCGACGTGGCCATCGCGACTCGCGCCGCCTTCCGCGGGCGCGGTTTCGCCGCCGCCGCGAGCGCCCGGCTGCTCCTCGAAGCGATCGCCCGCGGGCTCGAGCCGCGCTGGAATGCTTCGAACCCCGTCTCCCAGCGCCTCGCCGCGCGGCGCGG